>DATIOD010000055.1:0-70436 GCA_035473635.1 Gaiellaceae bacterium
CGCGAAGCTCAAGGACGTGCAGACGGGCGACGTGCTCGTCGACGCCGAGCACGACCTCGAGCCGCCGGCGATCGGCTTCCCCGAGCCCGTGATGAGCTTCGCGGTGACGGCGAAGACGAAGGGCGACGAGGACAAGGTCGCGCAGGCGATCCGCCGCCTCGCCGAGGAGGATCCGACGCTCCGGCTGCGGCGCGATCCGCAGACCGGTGAGGACCTGCTGTCGGGAATGAGCCAGATGCACGTCGAGGTCGCCGTCGAGCGCGCGAAGCGCCGGTTCGGCGTCGAGATGGAGCTGCACCAGCCGCGCGTTCCGTACGTCGAGACGATCAAGGGCTCGGCGCGTGCGCAGGGCCGCTACAAGAAGCAGACGGGCGGACGCGGCCAGTTCGGCGACTGCCACGTGATGCTCGAGCCGATCGACGGCCACGTCGGCTACGAGTTCGTCGACAAGATCGTCGGCGGCGTGATCCCGCAGGGCTTCAGGCCGGCCGTCGACAAGGGCATCCAGGAGGCAATGCAGCACGGCGAGCTCGCCGGCGCCCCGGTGCAGGGCGTGCGCGTGTCGCTCGTCGACGGGTCGTACCACTCCGTCGACTCCTCGGAGATGGCGTTCAAGATCGCCGGCTCGATGGCGTTCCGGTCCGCGTACGAGAAGGCCGAGCCGACGCTGCTCGAGCCGATCATGGAGCTCGAGGTGACCGTGCCCGACGAAGCGGTCGGCGCGATCAACGGCGATCTCAACTCGCGCCGCGGCCGGCTGCACGGGATGGAGCCGAAGGCCGGAATGACCACGATCAAGGCCGAGGTGCCGATGGCCGAGGTGCTGAGCTACAACCAGGCGCTCGTGTCGATGACCGGCGGACGCGGCGACTACAGCATGCACTTCCTGCGCTACGAGGAGGTTCCCACTCACATCGCGCAGAAGCTGATCGAGGCTGCGAAGAAGGAAAAGGAGGCAGTTCCAGCCTAAAAGGAGTGACGCGCGCTACGCTCGATGGCCAGATGACGCGAGTCACACGGGTTCTGGTCGAGCGGACGTGCGCGATCTGTGAGCGCACGCTGCTGATGGGCGAGCGTGCCGTCCGCTATTCGTCGAACGGCGGCGTCGACTACGTCGACGTGTGCCCGCTCTGTCAGGAGGTCGCGGTCGAGCACGGCTGGATCCGCGAGGGCGCCCCGATCTCGCCGACCGTCGCGACCGACCGCCGCCGCCGCGGGACGCCGGCCGGCTGGCTGTCGGCGTTCATCCGGCCGCGTCCGCGCGCGGAAGAGCAGACGGTGGCGTCGGAGCCGATCCTCCGCCGGCTGACCGACCAGGAGCTCGCGATGGTCGAGGCCGCCGATCTCTTCAACGCGTCGCAGTACCGGCGCACGATCGGCGGGATCGGCAAGTCGCTCGGTGCGCCGGCGGTCTCGGTCGTCGTGCTCTCGGGCGTCAACTCCGAGGTCGTCGTCACCGTCGCGTGGGACATCTCGTGGTACCAGTACCGCGTCTCGCCCGACTCCGAGAACCCGGTGCGCCTCGAGAGCCGCGGGCACGACCCGCAGGGGCTCGAGTCGTCGTTCACGGGTTGGAACGCGCACATGGAGGACGACGGCCGGATCGTCCCCGACATCGCGCGCCTGTGATCAGGAAGCTGACGGACGTCCCCAAGGTGACGGACGGGGACGCCGACGATCCCGACTGGCATCCGCTGACGCACCACTTCGGACTGACCGCGTTCGGGCTGAACGCGTTCGTCGCGCGCGAGGCGGGGCAGGAGCTGATCGGCGAGCACGACGAGACCGGGAGCGGCCAGGAAGAGGTGTACGTCGTGCTCGACGGAGTCGCGCGCTTCTCCGTCAACGGCGTGGAGTCCGACGTCCCGGCGGGGTCGGTCGTCGTCCTGCGCGACCCGGCGACGCGTCGGTGCGCCGTCGCGCTCGAGCCCGGCACCTCGGTGCTCGCCGTCGGCGGCCCCGCGCGCTCGGCGTTCCCCTCGACGTGGGACGCGTCGCACTTCGAGGCTGTTCCCTCGCTCCGACGACCGTCATAGACTGACCCCGTGATCTACTGCGTGATCCCGCGCGAGCTCGAGGGCGAGCTCTTCGACAAGATGGTCGAGTACTACAAGGACAACCCGAACGTCACGGTGATCGTCGACCGCCGGGACGGCCCCGACCGACGCGGCGGCCAGGAGGACGGCTCGTTCAAGGAGCGCCGCGAGACGCGAGACCGCCGCCGGGCACGCGCCGCGGGCACGTTCCCGGATGTCGATCCGCCCGGCGACTAACGGAGGCTAGGATCGCGGCGATGGCGACCGCGACCTTCGAATCCCTGAATCCCTCGACCGGCGAGGTGATCGAGACCTTCCCGCGCTCGAGCGCCGCCGACGTCGACCGCGCCGTCGAGACCGCGCGCGCTGCGTGGGAGGACTGGCGCCTCGTCCCCGCGCCCGAGCGGGGCAACATCCTGTTCCGGTTCGCGCAGCTGCTCGAGCGCTCGAAGCCCGAGCTCTCCGATCTGATGACCCGCGAGATGGGGAAGGTCAAGGCGGAGGCCGGCGGCGACGTCCAGGAAGCGATCGACATGAGCTACTACATGGGCGGCGAGGGCCGGAGGCTGTTCGGCCACACGACCCCGTCGGAGCTCCGCGACAAGTTCCAGATGAGCGTGCGCATGCCGGTCGGCGTGGTGGGCGCGATCACGCCGTGGAACTTCCCGATCGCGATCCCGGCCTGGAAGCTCAGCCCGGCGCTCGTCTGCGGGAACACGGTCGTCCTGAAGCCCGCGGAGGACACGCCGTTTCTCGCGCAGCGGTTCGTCGACCTGTTGCACGAGGCGGGCCTGCCGGAGGGCGTCGTGGAGATCGTGCACGGGTTCGGCGAGGAGGCGGGCGACGCGCTCGTGCGCCATCCGGACGTCCCGATCATCACGTTCACCGGATCGCGCGAGACAGGTGTCGCCGTGACGAAGGCTGCCGCCGACCGCCTCAAGCACGTGCACCTCGAGCTCGGCGGCAAGAACGCGATCATCGTGATGGACGACGCCGACCTCGACCTCGCCGTCGACGGAATCACCTGGTCGGCATTCGGCACGGCCGGGCAGCGCTGCACGGCGGCGTCGCGCGTGATCGTCCACCGCGGCGTCTACGACGCGCTCCAGCAGAAGCTCGTCGCGCGCGCCGAGAAGCTGAAGATCGGCGCGCCGTGGGAGGAGGACACCGAGATCGGCCCCGTCATCAACGAGGCCGCGGTCGAGAAGATCCACTCCTACACCGAGATCGGCGTCGACGAGGGCGCGAAGCTGCTCACGGGCGGCGAGCGCATCGAGGGGCACGGGTTCTACTACCGCCCGACGGTGTTCGCCGAGGTAGACCCGCAGATGCGAATCGCGCAGGAGGAGATCTTCGGGCCGACGACGGCTCTCATCCCCGTCGACTCGTTCGAGGACGCGGTGCGTGCGGCGAACAGCGTCGAGTTCGGGCTGTCGTCGTCGATCTTCACGCGCGACGTGAACAAGGCGTTCAGGGCGATGCGCGACCTGCAGACCGGGATCACCTACATCAACGCCGGCACGACCGGCGCCGAGGTGCACCTCCCGTTCGGCGGGATGAAGCAGACCGGGAACGGCCACCGCGAGGCGGGGCAGGCGGCACTCGACGTGTTCACCGAGTGGAAGTCGGTGTACGTCGACTACAGCGGCAAGCTGCAGCGCGCGCAGATCGACAACGTCGAGTGAGCCGGAAAGCAGTGTTCGAGGAGCCGGCGTTCGACGTGTATCAGCTCGTGTCGTGAAGGGCCGCCTGTACACCGACGGTGGCGCGCGCGGCAACCCCGGGCCTGCGGCGTTCGGCTACGTGCTCGAGGCCCCCGACGGAGAGGTGCTCGCCCAGCACGGCGAGGCGATCGGGATCGCGACGAACAACGTCGCCGAGTACAGCGCGCTCGTCGCGGGTCTTCGCAGGGCGATCGAGCTCGGCGTCGAGCCGCTCGAGGTCGTGTCGGACTCCGAGCTGCTCGTGAAGCAGATGCGCGGCGAGTACCGCGTCAAAAACGAGGCGCTGCGCAGCCTTTCCGCCCAGGCGTCGCGCCTCGCGCGCGAGCTCGGCACCGTGGAGTACACGCACGTGAAGCGTGCGCACAACGAGCTCGCCGACCGGCTGGTGAACGAAGCGCTGGACGCAGCGTGAGCACGTCCCATCCCTTCGGGCGCGCGATCGAGTCGGGTGACGAGGCGGCTGCGCTCGCGACGCTCGCCGACGACATCGTCTTCCGCAGTCCGGCCGTCTACAAGCCGTACCACGGCAAGGAGAGCGTCGAGCAGGTGCTGCGCCTCGTCGCGACCGTGTTCGAGAACTTCCGTTACACGAACGAGTGGCGCGACGGCCGCACGACGATCCTCTTCTTCGAAGCGAACGTCGGCGACCGCGAGCTCCAGGGCATCGACATCCTCGAGGAGGACGACGAAGGCCGGATCGCGGGTTTCACCGTGATGATCAGGCCGCTGTCGGGCCTGCAGGCGGTCGCGGCCGCGATGTCGGCGCGGCTTCTAAGCCTCGGCTGAGCCGCGGCTATACTTCGCGCGCTTCGCGGATGTAGCTCAGTTGGCTAGAGCGTCTGCTTGCCATGCAGAAGGTCGTGGGTTCGAGTCCCATCATCCGCTCTCTCCCTACGAAGAAGGCCGACCGGTCTCGCCGGGGCCGGGCCGTGATTCGTCCCAGCGTGCGGCAAGGTCTCGGGCGTCGAATCTCTCGGCTGCATCGAGCGCGCTGGCCGCCCGCTTCGAGGTCGCCCTGCCGAAGACTCCGCTGAAAAGCCACTTGCGAGTAAGTCGAGCGAGGCGCAGCTTGTCGTCCGTCAAGTCGGGCGCGCGTCTCGGCTTTAGGTAGAGATCGATTGCAACCTTCTTGACGAGCGCGGGGTTGCCTGGCGCGCCCGTTGCCTCCTCGAGCCGGTAGGCCACGAGCGAGGCGAGAACTTGCAGCTCGCGCACGCCGGTGCGCACGGCAATACCGGTCGAAACCGTACTGGCGGCGAGGATCCCCCACGGCATGCGGCTGAAGCGTGCGCTGCGGATGAGCACGCGGACGACGGGCACCGCCAGCACGACCACACGCTGGACCTTGTCGGCCAGCGCCTCCGCGTCGGCGCTGCCCGCGAGCAGCCGCTTGCCCTCGGCAGCCGAGGTCACGCGCTTGTCGGTCAGGAGCACGTGGTCGACCGCCGCGTCAGCGAGGTTGCCGACAGCCTCGACGAGCGCGCCGCCGGCGATCTGCGTCGCCGCGCCGGCTTGCTTCCCGGCTGAAGTCGCGTGCGCGCGGAGCCGCGCCGCCCGGCTGATCTGTGGATCTGTCGGCTCCTCCAGAGTCGTCATCCCCACTTCAGCGCCGCGATGTGGCTCTCCCATTGCGCTTGGCATTGGTCTTAGGCGATGCGGCTCGCTTTGATGTCTGACGAGAGCTGCCTCGCGTTTGCTCGATCGAGGCGCGCAGCGCCTCCATCAGATCGGGCGGCGCCTCCTCTTTGCGCTCCACCGCGCGGTGCACTTCTTTGCCCTGCACTTTCGCGCGGACGACCTTTCGCAGCCCGGTCGTATACGTGTCCTTGTACTTCTTCGGCTGCCACTTGCCGGAGAAGGCCGAGATCAGGTCGAGCGCCATCTCGAGCTCACGGCTCGGCACGCTCGGGAGACGATCAAGGATGACGCCGTCCGGTGGCTCGACCTCGTCGGCGAAGTGCATCTGCTCGAGCATGAGCGCCTTGCCGCGCACGCGCAGACAGCCCAGATATTGGCGGTTGCGCATGACGAACTTGCCGATTGCCGCAAGCCCAGACTCCTCCATCGCCCGCAGGAGCAGCGCGTATGTCTTCTCGCTGCCCTCGTCGGGCGCGACAAGGTAGGTGTGCGCGAAGAAGGTCGGGTCGATCTCGTCATACGGAACGAAGTCCTCAAGCTCGATGGTGCGCTGCCCCTCGACCTGAACCGCCTCGAAGTCATCGTCAGTCAGATGGACGAGTTCGCCCTTCTTGTATTCGAACGCCTTGACGATCTCGTCGTTCGAAACCGGCTTGTCCTCGAGCTTGCAGATCTTCTCGTAACCGATCGGACCGTCGTCCGGCTCATGCACGAGGTGAAACTGCAACTTGTGCTCGTGCACCGCGCTGTACACGCGCACCGGCACGTTGACGAGACCGAACGAAATCGAACCGGACCAAAGAGCGCGGGGCGGCACGCCAACCTCTATTCCCAGAAGCCCGACGCAGAAACGGAGAGGACCAGCGCGAAACCGGTTTGCGGCCGGGGCGGGGGGTAATAAGGCTGGCAACCAAAGGAGGCTTTGAATGGCTGATGGCTTCGTTCACACGGTGTACAAGGACGGTCAGTGGGTCAACGAGATCGAAGGCGGCGAGCAGATCGGTGGCGTTCATGCCACGAAGGAGGAGGGCGTCGAGGTCGGCCGCGCACGCGCGCGGCAGGATCAGACCGAGCATGTGATCCACGACCAGGACGGCACGATCAGCGAGCGGAATTCGTACGGCGGTGATCCCGCGTCACGGCAAGGCTAGGTGCATTTTGACGAGAGGAGGCGCTGATGGAGATCGACAAGAGCATGGTCATCGACGAGATCAAGAAGCAGGGTCAGTCGGAGCGGGTTCAGCAGGCCCTCGACCAGCTGCCGGCGAAGATCGACCACGAGCAACACGCAGCGATGCTCGAGAAGTTCGGCGTCGACCCCGGCAAACTGGCGGAACGCGCAGCGAAGGAAGGGCTCTCGAAGCTCTGATGCTCACGCGGACGTAGATCGATCGGTTAGCAGTCCGGCTACTCCTCCGAGCGCGCGCGTGGGCTGCGGCCGTGAGTGAGCGGGACGACGTACCAGATCACAGCGATCCCGGTCCCGAGCGTTAGCACCGCCACGACTGCGGCGACGACACCGAAGAGGACGTCCGTCACGAGTAGGACGGCGGCGAGGATCCCGAGTGCGAGCGACATCGTTCCGGCCAGGAACATCCAGTGGCCGACCCGTACCACCTCGCTCTTGCCCCCGGCCTCCCAGCGCATGCGGTGGTACACGGACGGTGCCATCAACAGGATCGTGCCCCCGGCCGTGAAGAACAAGCACACGAAGAGGGTGGCCCGGCCACCCTCGCCGACCCGCCCGAACCGTGTCGCGAAAGGGACGGTGAGCAGGAATCCGAGGAGAACCTGGGCACCGGGCAATGCGACACGAAGCTCATTGAGCAGCTCGATCAGCTGCCGGTCGGTCTTCTGCTTTTCGGTCTCCGTCTCCACACATTGCGTCTTGCCCTTGCCGGGCGCCGAAAAACCGAGCCCGTACGTCGGCGAGCCGCGCCAAACCTCGCGGTCGGCAGGTCGATCGCCGAGAGCGCCTAGCGGCGTACGACCCGCTCGCAATCGCGAGCGACGACGTCGAACCGGTCGGCGATCACGCGATCCCGGCCGGGGCCGCAACGGATCCGGTCACGCTGGTTGTCACGGGCGCTCAGGACGTCGTTGCCCGTTCCGCCGATCAGCAGGTCGCGCCCCGGGCCACCGATGAGCGTGTCGTTGCCGCTGCCGCCGTCGATCACGTCGTTGCCCGCCAGTCCGAAGATCGTGTCGCCGCCGCCGAGCCCCCGCAGCGCGTCCGGTCCCCGGGTTCCGACGAGCCGGTCCGCGTGCTGCGTCGCCCGCGCAACCTTCGGCTTCGCCGGGCCGGCCGGCGCCGCGACCGGGGCGACCGCGATCGTCAGACCGGCAGCGTTGTCGGCCGGATTCGCGTCCTGTTCGCTCGCGGCGATGTTCGCCGAAACCTGCTGGTCGCCGGGGGAGACGGCACGCACGGAGAACCTCACGTGGGTGGGTGCGTTCGGCTGGAGAAAATCGAGGTTGCAGGTCAGGACTGTCTGGCCCGCGCAACCCGAGCCGCGCTCGAAGGCGGGCGGGCCGACCAGCGCGAGCCCTGACGGCAAGTTGATCGTCAGAACCACGTGGGTCGAGCCGCCGCCCGCGTCGACTGCGGTCACCGAGATGTCATCGGTGCCGGACACCGTTGCCGTCGGTGCCGTCGCGGAAAGTGCGAGCCGCAGGTCGGATGGCGCCGCCTGGCCGGCCGATCCCCCTCCCCCGGACGGCGGAGGCGGAGGCGGCGGCGGCGGGGGCGCCGCGGTGACGGTGAACGTGAACCCGCTCGTGGCGGTGCCGCCCGGCGTCGTGACGGTGATCGGCCCGGTCTTGGCCCCGGCAGGCACGGTGGCCGAGAGCTCGGTGTCGGACGTGACGCTGAAGCCGGCGGCCGTACCGCCGAAGCTGACCGCTGTCGCGCCGCCGAGGTGCGTGCCAGCGATCGTCACGCGGCTGCCGACGGGGCCGCTCGTCGGTGTCACCGACGCCAGGGCCGGCGCCGCGGGCGGTGGGGGCGGCGACGTCGGCACGAGGTGGTAGACGTGCACGTCCCACGGCCCGAACGTGTCTGTCAGCGCGTTGCCCGCGACACCCGCCGTTCGTCCTTCCGTGTAGACGTCAGCCGTCGTCACGCCTGACGGCAGGCCCGAGATCGTCACGGCCCGGCTCGTCGCCGCAGCGTGAGCAGCGATCACCCAGATGTCACCGGCACCGCCTGCGCGGCTGATCACCTCGGTCGCCGGGTCGTCGGTCGACAGCACGGCCGTCGATCCCGGATCGACGAGAGCAGGGGCGAGAGGACTTGCTGCGCTCACCTCGCCGATGAGGCTCCGGAGCGTCGAGTTCCAGAAGCTCCAACTCCACTGGTACTGGCTGTCGGTGCCGCTCCAGCAGTCCGGATTGTTGCCGCCGTAGAACGCCAGGCTGCGCGCGCCGTTGATGATCGCGTCGTAGATCATGAACCGCTCCTGCGTGCGCGTCGGGAGGACGAACGTGCCGTTAGGGCCTGCGCTCCCGCTCGCGCAGATCTGCAGAGTCGTCCACACGCTGTGGTTCGGCGTGATCGCGCCCATCGTGCTGGTCCAGGTTCCGACCTGGTGGAGGTCCGGCGTCGGGTTGGCCGCAGTCACCGGATAGATGTCGACGCCGTGCACGTCCGTCACCGCCGAGTACGGCGCGAGATCCGTGGAGGTGCCGCGAGGAGCCTGGATCGATACCCACAGATGATCCTGGTCGAGCACCGGCTCGCCGGCGCACCAGCTTGGCTGGCCTCGGCCCGTCGAGCGGCAGAACACGAGCTGCAGCGCCGAGACGCCGATGCCGCTGAACCACGGCTCGTCGGCGCCTTTCCACATTCCGATCGCCGACGAGGCGCTGTCGCCCTCGAGAGCCGTGACCACCTGCGTGAGCAGCTGATCCTTCGACGAGCCCGCAGTCGCCGTACTGAGCGTCGCCAGGTTGATCCAGGTATAGGCGCCGTGCGCCGCGGCCGCCTGGTCCTCGAGCTTCGCCTCGTCGATGTCGGCCGTCGTCCACGGCACCGTGGCAGGGCCGACCTTCAGGAAGTTCGCACCGGCGCCCGTCACCTCGGCGATTGCATTGGCGCCACTCGGGGTCGTCCCGTTCGGCGGCGGGCCCTTCGCAAGCACGATCGGAAAGACCTTGCGGCCGTCGACGAGCACCGTGCCGTTCGCGTCGATGCGCGTCGTGGCCGCGTGCGCGCCACCGGCTGCGACCGCCGCGAGCAGAACCATCAAGAGAAGACGTGCCAACAGACCCCCATCCTTCGGCGAGCGAAGAGTAGCTCCCGCTCGGTGGTCGAAGGAGAGGGCCGCCCCCGAGAAGGGGCCGGCCCTCGTGGCGTCGGAGGCCAATTCGACGCCGTCACCAGGGTTCCGGCCGGGCACCGCAGTCGTACGACCCGATTGGGTCAATTGCGCCCGTAGGGCGGACTCGAGCCCCGCCGCCCCCCAAAGCGACGCCGAGCAGCGGGGCTCCGTAGTTGGCCTCTCGTCCGCCCGCGGCCTGGGTTCGAGGGGAGGGAACCGCGGGAGCCCGACACTACAAAACGTGACGGTCAGCGCGTCGACCCGTGGCGCCGCGGCCGAGGTTGTGGCCGCGGAAGAAACCTGCCACCATCGGCGTCATGTGATTGCTGCAGCAAGCAGCGAGCGGCACCGAAAGGAGGATCTACGTGGAAGCAGTGGGCACAGCCCGTCTGACGGACCGGATCCCGGCGGAAAGAGCGGTCGCCGTGAGTTTCGCGAGCCGGGAGATCAGGGACGTCCTTCACGAAGCGGATGCCACGCCGGAGCTCACGCTCGACGTCGTGGCGGGGGACGGTTCGCCCGAACACGGGACAATCAGCATGACGTGGAGCCGGAGCGATCTCGAGAAGCTTCTCGACGGCGCATCCGGGGACGACGTCGTGCTGACCTTCGACAGGAACGAGCTCACGGCCGCACTCGGCGACGTCGAGAGCCACGGCATGCGCGAGCGTGCCGCGGTATTTGCCGTCGCGGTCGTGGGCGCGATCGGAGTCAGCGCCGCAGCCGCGAACGCGCAGGTCGTGGGCGGCGAGGGCGGAGGCCCCGCATCGGCCGCCGTGACGGCACCGGCCTTCACCGACGCCTCGTCGACCGGCGGGTATGCCGCTCCGAGTCAGAGCGACGCCGCGGCCGCGCTCCAGTCGCGTTCGCAGGCGCTGAACGAGGAGTACGGCCTGACGGCCGATGCCCAGAGCGCGACGGCTGCACTGGAGACGCGCAGCCTCGCGATGGACGAGCAGGCTGCAGCCGGCGACGCTGCGAGCGGTGCGATGGTCACCGACGCATCGTCGACCGGTGGGTACGCCGCTCCGAGTCAGGGCGACGACGCGGCCGCGCTCCAGGCCCGCTCGCAGGCGCTGAACGAGGAGTACGGCCTCACGTCCGGCCCGCAGGCCGCCGCGCGTGCGCTCGAGGCGCGGAGCGTCGGCATGGACGAGCAGGCCGCAGTCTCCGACTCGGCGGCCGCCGGGATCGTCACCGACGCCTCGACGGGTGGCGGCTACGCCGCACCGCCGACGGCATCGGTCGGCGGGGGCGGCTTCGAGCTCCAGGCGCCGTCGACCGACGACGCGCTGCTCGCCGGCGCGGCGCTGATCGTGATCGCCGGTGCCGCGTTCGCCGCGCGTCGCGGCACGCTGCACCGCGCATGACGCAGTCCTGACGAGCACGGTGGGGCGGGCACGATCACCCGCCCCACCGGTCGTCGCGCGGGATGTCGGTCTCACCGCCGGTCGGCGGCATGACGGAGCCAGACCACCCAGATCACCGCCGCGCCGACCAGCACCGCCGCCCAGCCCCAGTTGAGCGCCGGTCGAAGGACGTCGGGGAACGGCGAGCTCGTCCAGCCGCGCTCGACGATCTGCTCCGTGCTGCCGTCGTTCAGGATGTCGCCGAGCCCGTACGCGATCAGCAGGGCGAAGAACGGCGTGACGGGCCGGCTCAGCGGAAGCCGGGTGAGCAAGAGCCCCGTCAGGATCAGCAGCAGCCCCTGCCACCCGTGGTGGATCCCGTGGTGCACCGCCGGATGCGGCGGTGGGGGAGACGTGATCGTGCGCCCGGTCTGGAAGATCGAGCCGAGCAGCGGCACGCCGTCGAGGTAGAAGCCGAGGGCAGCCGCGATCCAGTCCACGCAGATCAACGTCGCCGCCACCGCGAGCGCAATGCGGGCCGGCCCCGCCGGTCGCGCGGGCGAAACGCGCGTGCGCATCGAGAGCGCGAACGCGAGTAGCACGCCGATCGCCGGCAGCGCGTTCACCGGCTTCGCGTCGAGGTTGTCAATGTCGACCACGCCTGGCACGACGACGACGAGGCAGAGCACGCCGGCCGTCCACGCCAGCCACCGCGGTCGCGGCGCGATCGCGAGCAGCACGGCGACGGCGATAAGCGCCGCCGGGTAGTTCGTCTCGACGATCGCTCGCGACAGGCCTCCAGCGAGACCCGTGCCGCTGACGTTGTAGAGGTCGCGCGCCGGCAGGCGCGCGTACGTGACGAGTGCCAGCACGAGGTCGACGACGACGAGCAGCCAGACGGCGAGGACGACGTGCCGCCCGGAGTCGCGATCCATTCCGGCGATGATCACCCGCCCGATCCCGCATCGACACTGAACCGATTCAGCGGAATGGTCAAGGGATTAATCTCGTCCCCGATGCGTCTCCGGGGACTGCTGCTCTTCGAGCTCGGCGCCCTCGCCGGGCTGGCCGCCGCCGGCGCGTTCGTCAAACGCGCCATTCCCTCCCGCGGCGACGAGGACAGTGACGAGCTCGCGCTCGTTGCGGTGCTCGACGGCATCGACATGAAGAGCCGTGCGAAGGCCTTCAGAGGAGGCTCGATGCTTGCGTGGCTCGGCGGGATCAACGTCGACCTGCGCGAGGCCGAGCTCGCGCCGGGTGCGCGGCTCACGGTCAACACGCTCTTCGGCGGCGTTGCGCTCAGGACGCCGCCGGGTTGGCGCATCGAGTCGAACGCGAAGGTGATCGCGGGCGGCGTCGACGTGCGGACGCCGGCTCAGGACGACCCGGACGCACCGGTGCTGATCCTCGACGGCGTCGCCGTGTTCGGCGGCATTGCGGTCGGCTCCAACGTGGGAGGACGAGCGTGACCGAGGCGCCTCGTGCCGTCGTCATCGATCCGGATCTACTTTGGCAACAGGCCGTCACGGCAGCGTTGACGCGCTCGAACGTCTCGAGCTCGTGCGCGCGGCCACCGAGGCCTATCGCGCTCAGTTGGAGGAGACGGGCGCGACCGACTCGGGCGGCGGCGTGCGGGCGCGGCTGACCCGGCGCGAGCTGGAGATCCTCCGGTTGGTCGCCGAGGGACGCCCGAACAGGGAGGTGGCGAAGATCCTCTGGGTGACCGACCAGACGATCAGGTTCCACCTCGCGAACACCTACAAGAAGCTCCAGGTTCCAAACCGACACGAGGCGATCCGTTGGGCGATCGCCCGCGGCCTCGTCCCGCCGAGGCCGCTGGACGACCCGCCGGACGACGAGCCCGGCAGCGGTGTCCGCGAGCCGCGGCGGCCGATCAAGCCGTGGCGTTCGGGCGGGGCCGTCGTCGACCCGCCGCTCGAGGAGCGCGAGCCGGACGAGACGGAGTCGCCCGACGACCTCGAGCGGCGCGCGGCCTAGCGACGGAGCTGCGGCGCTCGGCGCCGCCCTCGCTTGACTGGGGGAGACGCCGGAGGCACCGCAGCACGTCCAAGCCTAGACCACCCCCAGAGCGGGTCGTGCGGAGCCGTCAGCTCCGCACGAGCGGCGTGTAGGCGCGCCTCAGCTTCTCGAATCGGTCGCGGGAAATGCGCGCCCCGTCCGCATTGACGATCGCGAGCGTGCCGCGTCGCGGCTCCGGGTCCCAGATCAGCACGACGCCGGGCTCCTCGATCGAATACGGCAGGCCGTTCGCCTCCCACAACGTTGCATCGTCGGACGGGGTCGTCGGAACGTCGCTCTCGCTCATCCCACGACCCCCTCGGACTCCATGCGAATGCCCGTGTCGCCGCACACGTCGACCAACATCGTGCATACCACTTGTCGTCCCCTTTCCAGCACCGATACCTGTTACGCGCATCTTGTGAAAACACGCAGCGGTGTCAAGAGGCATGATCGCGACGTGACGCCCGAGGGAGAGGCGAGGCTCGAGCACGCGGCGGCGCTCAGGGAGCAAGGCGAGCTCGACGAGGCCCGCACGATCCTGCTCGAACTGCGGGCCGAGTTCCCGAAGGACGCGCGCATCGCCGTCCAGACCGCCTGGGTGCACGACAGCCTCGGCCTGGAGGACGACGCCGTCGAGCACTACGAAGTCGCGATCGCCGGCGACCTGACCGACGACGACCTGCGCGGCGCGCTGCTCGGTCTCGGCAGCACGTACCGCGCCCTCGGACGCGACGACGACTCCGCGCGCACGTTCCGCACCGCGACCGAGCGGTTCCCGGACGATCTCGCGCTGCGTGTCTTCCGGGCGCTGACCAACTACAACCGCGGTCACAGTCGCGACGCGGTCGCCGACCTCGTGCGCGTCCTGCTTGAGTCGACGTCGGATCTTTCAATCCTCCGCTACCGGCGATCGCTCGCCGCCTACGCGGAGGACCTCGACCGAAGCTGGCTCGGCGTCAACCCGGGACAGTGAGGCGCGCGAGCCCGCTCGGGACGGCGCTCCCGAGGTTGGCCGGCCACGACGCGAGGTCGACCGAGCCGCCCGGCGTCGCCGGGAACCGGGAGAAGAACTGTCGCTGGTTCTCCCAGAAGGAGAGCGTCTTGCCGCGCACCGACGCGGGCAGCGTCATCGAGAAGGAGCCGTCCCTCGACGGCCAGCGCTCCGCCAGCGGCTTGACGACGTGGCCGCCGGCCGTCACTCCCACGACGAGCCCGGAGTAGACCGCCCCGTCGTAGGAGGTCGGGGTCGAGAGCGTGTAGTTCGTGCCGGGGCCGAGCTTGATGTTGAGCACGGCGCTCTTCAGCCGCTTGAAGGGCGCGTTGACGCCCACGTTGCCGCCGTAGGAGATGCCTCCCGAGGCGACGCCGACGCTCAACGGCACGGGATCGGCGGACGTCTCGTCGGCCGCCGAGTAGAACGACGTGTAGTGGCCGTTCGCGTCGCTTGCCGACGAGTGCGTCCAGAAGTCGCGGTCCTGCGTGCGCGTGATCACCACCGCGTCGGGCACCGGCTTGCCGTCGGCGTCCGTGATCGTGCCGCTGAGCTGGTAGGTGAGCAGCCGGACCGTGGGCGGCGCGAGCCCGGTCGAGTCGGCGACCCTCCCCGTGACGACGACCGAGCCGTTCTTCTGGACGTGCGCCGCGAGCTTGTCGAGCGCGTAGCCGACCGTGAAGCCGCCCGTCGCCTGCAGCAGTGCGCTCCGCTGCCCGGCGGAGAGCGGGCGTCCGCCCACGGTCGCCGAGGCGACGCCGGTGACGCGGGCGGCGTGCCGACCCGGGACGGTGTTGTCGACGTCGTAGGTGAACGAGCCGTCCTTCGCCGTGGGGCGCGGGACGGTGAAGCCGTCGATCGTCACCCGTGCGCCTGCGACCGGCGCGCCGTCCAGCGTCACGCGTCCCTGCACCGCCTTCACGTTCGAGCTGTTCGCCGACCACGGCTGCACGACGAGCGCCGCAGGCGTCTGCAAGCGTGCGCTGCCCTGCGGAGCGGAACGCCGGACGCGCGCCGATGCGCTCGCGAGCTTGCGCTGTGGTGACGGGTGCGACGCCCGGAACGTGGCGAGCTGCGGTGCCGGCGACTGCGTCACCGATCCACCGAGCGCGAACACCTGCAGCTGCGTCGCCGTGCCGCCGTTCGAGGACGTCGGTGTGCCGCCCGATGTGATGGCGACGTACTCAGTCCCTCCGACCGAGTAGATCGACGCGCCGGCGGCGACCTGATGGCCGGTCTGGAACGTCCAGAGCACCTTGCCGGTCTTGAGGTTGAAGGCGCGCAGCACGCCGTCGCCGCCGCCCGCGAATCCGAGCCCGCTCTCCGTGGTCGTCACACCGCCGCGCTCCGGCTCCGGCGTAGTGAACTTCCACACGCGCTTGCCCGACGAGACGTCGATCGCGCTGATCGAGCCGTGGTCGTGCCAGCCCGGCAGCACCGAGCCGAAGTTGCCGTTCTCGAGACCGAGGAAGACGTCGCCGAGCGTGAACTTGCGCTTCTTCTGCGTCGGGGTCAGCTCTGCCTGCGTGTCGAGCGCGGCGGTCTCGGCCGCCGCGTTGAAGACGTAGTTCGTGTGCGGGTCGTACGAGGCGGGGGAGTAGTTCAGGCCGCCGAGCGACGACGGGAACACCGGCACCGCCTTGCCCGGCTCGAGCGACGGATGCTCCGTGCGGTCGATCACCTTGATCCGCTGGTAGATCGGGCGTCCGCTTGCAGCGTCGTATGCGAACCAGACGCCCTCCATCGTCGCGACCGACACGACACGCTGTTTCTTGCCGCCGACCTTGCCGGTGTAGACGAGCGGCGGCTGCGCGGTGTCGTACGACCACTCGTTGAACGCCATCTGCTGCTGCCACCACTTCATCCGACCGGTCGCGAGGTCGACCGCGATCAGCGAGTCGGCGCGAGGATTCGAGCCGGGACGGACCGATGCGAAGTAGAGCGGCGTCGCCGACCCGGTGCCGAAGTAGAGCGTGTTCGTCGTCGGGTCGACCGTCGTCGGCGTCCACACGACCCCGCCGCCTGCGAGCGTCGAGAACCGCCGCCACTCGGTTCCCGCGGGCGGGATCGTCCAGAACGGGTTCGCCCAGGCCGGCGTGAGGTCGGTGTGGTACGCCATCACGAAGCCCCGCACGCCGTACTCCGAGCCGGCAGCGCCGACGATCAGTCGGTGGTTCGCGCAGATCGGCGCGCTCGTCTCCGAGTAGCCGTAGCTCGACGACGCTCCGGGCACCGCCTTCGCGATCGGCACCTGGCGCTGCAGCTTTCCGGTCGCCGGGTCGAGCGAGGCGATCGTCATGTCCAGGGTCAGCACGAAGACGTGGTCGTCGCACAGCGCGACACCGCGGTTGGCGACGATTCCGAAGTTGCGGAAGACGGCGACGTTGTCGGGCGTCCAGCGCCATTTCACCTTGCCGGTCGTCGCGTCGAGCGCCCAGACGTTGTCGTCGTTCGTCGTCATGTACAGCGTCCCGTTCGCCTCGACCGGGTACGACTGCTCTCCGCGACGGATGTTCGCGTCGATGGTGCGGAAGTCGACCGTGAAGACGCGGCCGAGCTTGTCGACGTTGCCCGTCGTGATCTCGGTGAGCGGCGAGTGGCGGTTCTCGTCGGGTGTGTTGCCGAAGCCCCCCCAGCCGACGTTGGCGTCGGCGTTCCCCCGGGCGAGCGCCGAGGTGAGCGCGATTCCAAAGACGGCGGCGAGGGCGATTGTCGCGACGATCGCGGCGCGAGCGCGGTAGTTCATCGAGCGAACGATCGTACGCTTCTCGGGGCGAGTTGGCCAGGCAGCACGGCGAGCACGACGAGGAGCAGCCCGAGCACCGCGAAGTACGGCGTCAACGCGACCGTGCGGTGGATGCGTGCAGGGCTGGCCGCCGTCGGGCCGGAGCCCGCGAGCGCCTTCAGGTACGCAGTCGCGGCGCCGAGGTTGCGCGCCTGGAACGACCGGCCGGAGAGGCTCCCCGCGAGGTTGTCGAGCACGTCGGTGCTCGTCGGGTCTGGCTGGTAGGCGCGCTCCGCGGTGCCGTCGCTGTCGAAGACGGACTCGTTCGGGCTCCAGACGTGCACCGCGACGAAGCGGTACTTGCCCGACGGGCCGAAGTCGCTCGCGAGCGAGCTCACGTCCACCGGATTGCTCTCCCCGTCCGTCAACAGCACGACAATCCGTTTCGACGTGCCCGGGACGAAGTAGTTGCCGGCGGTGACGTCGGAGAGCGCGCTGAAGGTCGTCGCGCGCGTCGAGAACGAGCGCGGGGGCGGGCTCTCGATCTGCACCGACCGCCGCGCGACCGCCGCGAACGCATCGCTGTCGGCGACCGGGAGGAGGTCGGGCAGCACGCGGTCTGTGAGCGTTGCGATGCCGGACGCGACCGTCGGGATCGCAAGCCGGAGGCGGACGGCGTCCTCGGCGGCGCGATCGAGCCGCGTGGGCGACGTCGGCGTCGCGGATGCGGCCATCGAGCGCGACGTATCGATCACGAACAGCGCCCCGACGTCCCGGCGCACCTGCGCGTTCGCCTTCCGGGTCAGCGCGGGCTGAGCCGCGGCGAGCCCGAGCACGCCGATCCCCGCCGCCGCGATCACGACGCGGACGATGCTCGCCCGGCGGCCCGGCGGAGCGAGGCCGAGCAGCGAGCGGACGGCGGCGACTCGCCGCTGTCCGAGCAGCACCGCGGCGACGGGGAGGAGCGCGAGCAGCGCGGCCAGCGCCGCGAGTGGGGTGAGCAGCGTCATCAGTAGCCGGAGCCGCCGCCGCCCGTGCCGGCGCCCTTGCGTCCCTCGGTGTCGACGGGCGTGCCTGGGCCTGGGGCGACGCGCACACCTTTCGCCGCCGACAGCCGCAGCAGCAGCTCGAGGTCGTATTTGGCGGCTTCGTTGGTCGGGTCGGCGCGGATCGCGTCGTCGAAGTCGAGGATTGCCTGGTTGAGCTCGCTGGGCCCGCCGCCCTGCCCGACGGCGCTGAACGCGAGCACGCCGAGCAGCGTGCGCGCCTGCGACCTCCGCGGCCCGTTGTCGCCGCGCGCAACCACGCCGAGCGCGTCCTGCGCCTGCCCGCGCTCGGTGGAGACGTCGAGCGCGTTGTCGAGACGGAGCTGGCGGCCTGCGCTCAGACGATAGAGGCGGAGAGCCCGCCGATACGTCACGTCGGGCGCCACGCCGAGCACCGATCGCGACAGATGCCCGAGGCGCGTCGGCGGCGCCCACGACGCGCGGCTCGGCGCCGCGGCGTAGACCGCGTCGCCGCTCGAGAGCGCGGCCGGCCACGAGCGGACGTCCGCCGCCAGCAGCGCCACGAACACCGCGGCCGCGATCAGCACGCCCGCGAGCACGAGCTTCAGCGCGGTCACGCCGCTCTCCAGTCGAGCCGCTGCCGCCAGAGCGTGAGGAGTGCCAGCGAAATCGCCGCCGCGGCGACGAGCGCGACCAGCCGCCACGGGAAGGGCGTGAGCGAATGCGGCGGCGCCTGCTCGAGGGTCGGGGCGTTCACGATCGCCGTGCCCGCGGGGAGGATCTGCTTGAAGAGCGCCGTGTCCGCGGGTGACGCGTTCAGCCCGACGATGCGCATCGGCACGCCGTCACGGCGGTAGGTGAGCAGCACCGTCGTCAGGCGCGTCAGGTCGCTCGGCGAGTCTGAGAGGTCGCTCACGAGCACGACCGTCGCCGGGCGACTCGTCTCGAGCGCGAGTCGGTGCGCGAGGTCGAGCCCCGCCGAGATGCGCGTTCCGGCGGTGAAGTCGCGCGCCCACGGGTTCTTCGGGAAGGTCGGCAGGAATCCCGGCGTCGTCTGCTGCGGCAGCGTGAAGTAGCGGACGAGCGGCGCGAGGTCGGCGGACGGCGTCCCCGGCGGGAGCGCCTCGTACGCCTCGTCCGAGAAGACGATCAGCCCGAACCTGCGGCCGCTGTCGGAGAGCGCCTGCAGCGTGCCGCCGATGCGCGAGTACGTGTCGGTGGAGATGCTGGCCGACAGGTCGAGCACGACGACGGTGTCCGCGTTCGACGGCAGCGGGACGATCGTGTGCGTGCCCGGGTGCCGTGACGACAGCACGAAGACGAGCGCGAAGGCAACGGCCAGCACTGCGAGCACGAGCGCCGCGACGCGCGCGCCGCGGCCCAGCCCGATCAGCCGCCGTGCGTCGGTGAGCGGGATCGTGCTCATGAGCGGGTCTCGCTCTCGACGCGCCCCGCGAGCTCGGAGACGCCCTCGGTCGTCGGGGAGGGACGCGACCAGGCGAGGTCGTTCGTCGCGTCGACGTGCTGAAGCCCGCGCCGGTCGAGGATGCGCGCGAGCTGACCGAGCGCGCGCCGCCGGTCGGGAGCGGGGCGCGACTCCGACTGGCGCACCTGCCGGAGCGCGACGTCGAGCTGGTCGGCCTCGGCCGCCTCACGCCGCTTGCGGACGATCGCGAGCACCTGCCGCGAGGCGAGCCAGATCCCCGTTGCGGCGAGTAGCACCGCGAGCGCGTCGAGCAGCAGCGCGAGCCGGCCCGGCGCGATCCTGAACGTCGGCGCGGCCGGGGAGGTGTCGGCGCGCAGCACCGGCGACGAGCCCGAGAGGTCGGAGGAGACGATGCGGCTGCCGATCAGGAGCGGCGGCCAGGTCGCGGTCACCGCACGCACGCGGCCGTCGACGCCGGTGACGTGGCCCGCGACGATCGGAAGGCGGACGCGGGTCTCGCCGGGCCGCTTCACGCAGGCTTCGACGACGCACACCGTCGGGATCGACACCGAGATGACGGTGAGGTGCCCACGGCTCGTCCGTTTCGTCACGGTGGGGCCGAGCTGCGTGAGCGGCGCCACGCTGCTCGTCAGCCGGAACGTGCCGGGGAGGACGACTCGATTGTCGAAGCGGGCGGCGATGTGCAGCGTGAGCGGATCGCCGAACTGCACCGCCGGCGGCTCGAAGCTCGTGCGGACGGTCGTCGCCGAGGTCGCTCCCGCGCGCGGCGAGGAGACGCTGCGTCCGAGCGCGAGCAGCCCGACCGCCGCCGCGACGATCAGCAACCCGACGACGGCGACGCGGGTCAGCGTGCCCACTGCAGCCGCCTTCGTTCCTCCGCCCATGCCGCGAAGGCGTTGTCGACGTCGGCCGAGTCGCTCGAGGTGATCGTCACCGGCTCGAGGCCGAGCGACGTGAGCAGGTCGATCAGCTCGGCGTAGCGCTGCTCGTTGTCGTCGCGCAGCCGCATGGCCTGCCGGCGCCGCAGCCGGACGAGCGCCGTCGAGTGGTCACGCGGGTCGACGACCGGCACCGTGACCCCCGCGACGGCCGGGAAGCTGCGCTCCCAGAGCGGGTCCTGCAGGATCACCGGCACTACGTCCCAGCCGTGGCCGAGCGCGTCGAGCCACGTCTCGGTCGACGGCGCAACCAGGAAGTCCGAGAGCACGAACACGAAGCTGCCCGCGGGCAGGTTCGCGCGGCGGCGGCCGAGGAACTCGAACGCCTGTGCGAGCGTGTCCTCCGGCGCCTCGAACGGGGCCGAACGGTCGCGCTCCGCGACCTGCCACCCGCGCTCGCGGCGGCCCGGCGGTAGCCACCATGCCTCGTCGCCGGCGAACTCGAGCGCCGCAACGTCGGCGCGCGCCGCCTCGGCGCTCGTGACGATCGACAGCATCGCCTCGGTGAGCGCCTGCCGCTTCGAGAACCAGGGCAGCGTCGAGGGATAGAGGTTCATCGCCGGGCGGCGGTCGGCGACGAGCACGACGCGCGGCGCCTCGTCGGCCGCCTTCTGGCGAATGACGAACGCGTCGGCCCCCGTGACCGCGGAGAGCCGCGCGGTCGCCGACCAGTCGATCGCCGACACGGCGTCGCCCGGCTCGTAGGGGCGGTGCGAGATCACCTCGGAGCCGTGCCCGCGGCGGCGGCCCGGGAGGTCGCCGAACGGCAGGCCGGTGCGGCGCCGCCGTGGCACGAGCGGGAAGGTTCGCCGCTCGCGGGAGGGCACGGCCTATCCGTCCCAGCCCGGCGCGGGCGGCGGTGCGAGCTCGAGCGTTCGGTCGCGGATCTGCGCGAGCGCGGCCTCGCGGCCGAGCCCGCGGGTCTCGGCGAGGAACGCCGTCGTCAGCACGAGCCGGTGTCCGAGCACCGGCAGGAACAGCTTCTCGACGTCGTCGGGCACGACATGGTCGCGCCCCTGCAGCAGCGCCCACGCGCGCGCGGTCCGCTCGAGCGTGAGGCTGCCGCGCACCGACGCGCCGAGCGCGACACCCTCGACGTCTCGCGTCGCGCGGACCAGCTCGACCGTCCAGCGAAGCACGAGCTCGTCGATGTAGACGTGCTCGGTCGCGCGCTGCAGGAGCTGCACCTCGTCGGTGGTGACGGCCGGACGGAGCTGATCGATCGGATGGCCGTGCCGCTGCGCGAGGACGATCGAGACCTCCTCGGCCTCGTCGGGATAGCCGAGCGCGGCCCGCAGGGCGAAGCGGTCGAGCTGCGCTTCCGGCAGCGGGAACGTTCCCTCCTGCTCGATCGGGTTCTCCGTCGCGATCACGAAGAACGGGTCGGGGAGCAGGCGCGTGTGGCCGTCGACGGTCACCTGGCGCTCGGCCATCGCCTCGAGCAGCGCCGACTGCGTCCGCGGCATCGCGCGGTTGACCTCGTCGACGAGCACGACGTTCGCGAACACCGGCCCGGGGCGGAACTCGAACTCGCGCGTGCGCTGGTTGTAGATCGAGAGCCCGGTCACGTCGGTCGGCTGCAGGTCCGGGGTGCACTGCAGACGGGCGAACTCGCCGCCCTCGATCGTCTGCGCGAGCGAGCGCGCGAGCATCGTCTTGGCGGTGCCGGGGACGTCCTCCAGCAGGACGTGGCCGCCGGAGATCAGGGCGGCCAGGACGAGCACCACCTCGTCGCGCTTGCCGACGACGACGCTCTCGATGTTCTCGACCAGGCGGCGTGCGGTTTCGCGAACCGGATCGGCCTCAGCTCGGTGCTCGATCACGGGCGTCTGAGCCATCAGGAGAAGGTATCGATTCGTGGATCACGGCCGATCGACGATTTCGATCAGTCTGAAGCGGTGCCAGGCACCCTGGTGCCTGGCACCGTGGTGCCTGGCACCGCCTGGCAACGGACTTACGGAGGCGTGATCGGCTGGGCCGAGTCGAAGGCGCTGTAGGTGTCGTGCATGAAGTGCGCCGTCGTCATCATCTGCAGCTTCAGCGTCCGCGAGGTGCGCTTGTCGAGCGCTACCTGGAACCAGGCCGGCGTGCCGGGGTCGAAAAACGAGACGAGCCAGACCGGGTGCCCGGCGACGGTGCTGCTCCCGACCACGTGGGCGTTCCGGTACCCGACCCAGAACGGCACCGGCTGCGTGAGCTGCGCCGATTGCACCGACTCGATCCACCGTCCGCCGGGCGGCCGGTCCCAGCGCTTGCCGCCGATGATGATGCCGCCGTAGCCGCCGAGCACCTGGTAGGCGGCGCGGTTCGGGGCATTCACGCGCCAGGTGCTGGTGATCGCGTGTCGTGGATCGGACGCCAGGTGCTCGACGTAGGCGAGCGACCGGAGCGACCGCCAGACATGGTCGGCGCTCCGGAGCAGCGCCGCACCCGAAGGCGCCGGCCACGTCGCCGGCAGCGGCTGGTGCCAGCGGGTGTCGAGCCCCTTGCCGAGCACGGCAGCGTCGATCGCCCGAGGCGTCGCCGATGACGGCAGCGTCGCCCGGTAGCAGCCGGGGCCGCACGCGGCCGCGGAGGCGACGTGCCCCCCGCTCGCGAAGGAGACCTGCAGACCGCTCGTGCCGCCGCCCTGTTGTCCCACCACCGACGCCTGCAGCCCGAGTCGCTTCCCCTGCGCGGTGACGGCGAGCGCGAGCACGGTGCCGCCGTCCTGATGCGTGAAGACCGTTGCCCCCGGCGGCGGTGCCGGGAACCCGGTCGACGGCGTCGCCGAGGAGGCCGAGGCGGAGGAGCTCGCGGTGGGGGCGACCGAGGTGGTCGTCGCGACCGGGCCGGGCGTGTCGTGCAGCAGGAGGACGACCACGACGATCGCCGCGACCCCGACCGCGAGCGCCGCGACGGCGGCGAGCAGCCGCAGTGCGACGGCCGAGTCGCTCGACCCCACAGGGGTGCTACTCGTCGTAGCCAGCTCGCGTGCGGAGAGCTGAACGCACGACCCGTACGGTAGCCCCGGCCCCGTGTGCGGCGCCGGGGGGCGCGAGACACCCAGGCGGGGGATTGCCGCGGCACCGGGCCGCCGCGACGCTGCGTGAGACCAATCGCCGAGGCGAGCGGGCGGTCGAAAACTTGCGGCACATGTGGAGAGGTGAAACGAGAGTGCGTGTCCTGCGCACGTTGGTGATCCTGGGGATCCTGGCCGGAGCGGCAGGGGCGGTGATCGGCGCCGTCGGCGCCGTCTCGGCCTGGCGGCAGGACGCCAAGCGCGACTCCGTCGCTCGGCTGATCGCCGACGCACGGTTCGTCTCGACGCGCGAGCGGGGTGTGCTCGCCTCGGTCGAGACGCTGCCCACCTCGGCCGAGCGGCGCGCAGCGGCCGCCTCCTTCGCCCCGCTCGCCGCGGGGCAGACGCGCCGGATCGACCGGGCCGCCGGTCTCGCCTCCGGCGACTGCGCGTCTCGCCTGATCGACGCCGAGACGCAGCACGCGCGTGCCGTCGCGCTCGTCTCGCACGCCTTCGCCGCAGGCACGCCTTCGGCGACCCGCCTCCAGCTGCTCGAGCAGGCGGGCACGCTGCTTCGGTCGTCCGATGCGAACCTGCGCACGGCGAGGGGAATCCTCCCGACGCGCCCGTGGCCGAACAGCTTCCTCGAGCTGCTCGAGGCGATCGCGCTCGCGCTCGTCCTGGCGATCGGCATCTGGCGGCTCGTGCAGATCGCGCGTGGGCTCGCCGGCCTTCGCTACGCGATCGAGAACCGGCGCGAGGTCTTGCGCCTCCAGGACGCTGCGCACACCGACAGCCTCACCGGCCTCGGCAATCACCGCATGTTCTACGACCACCTCGCGCGGGAGATCAAGCGCCGCTCGAGGACCGGCTCGACGTTCAGCCTGCTCGCGCTCGACCTCGACGGCCTGAAGCGCGTGAACGACGAGCGCGGCCATCTCGCCGGCGACGAGTTCATCAAGACGGTGGCGCGCGCCGTGCGGATGGAGGTCGAGCGCATGGGCTCGCTCTACCGCACCGGCGGCGACGAGTTCATGGTGCTGCTGCCGAACAGGCGGGCGTGGAGCGCGCTGACGATCGCGCAGAACGTTCAGCGGGCGGCGACCGAGGCGACAGGCGGCCGCGCGCTCAGCGTCGGCATCACGGAGTCCGCCAACACGGAGAGCGCGCGCGTGCTCATCCACCAGGCAGACGTCGCGCTCTACGAGGCGAAGCGCAACATGCTGCTCGCCGTCATCTATCGCCCGGGGCTGGAGCAGACCGGGGGCGGCGCGACCGACTCTGCCGCTCCCACCGCGAATCAGCGCGCGCTCGCAGCGGCGCTCGCGCACGCAATCGACGCGAAGGACAGCGGAGAGAGGAACCACTGCGAGACGGTCGCGGAGCTCGCCGTGGGGATCGGGGCGCGCGTGGGGATCCCGGCTGCGAGCCTCGAGCGCCTGCGCCTCGCGGGCCTCGTGCACGACGTCGGCAAGATCGGCCTGCCCGACGTGATCCTGCAGAAGCCGGGCGCGCTCGAGACGGAAGAGCGCGTCGAGCTCGAGCAGCACGTCACGATCGGCCACGCCATCCTGCTCGCGGCCGACCTCGACACCGAGGCCGAATGGGTGCTGCACCACCACGAGCGCTACGACGGCACCGGCTATCCGGCCGGGCTTGCCGGCGAGGAGATCCCGCTCGCCTCGCGCGTGCTGGCCGTCGCCGATGCCTTCGAGACGATGACCGGCGGCCGCCCGTACCGCACGCGGCTCAGCATCGAGGCGGCGCTGGCCGAGCTGCAGGAGCACAGTGGCGGGCAGTTCGACCCGGACTGCGTCGAGGCGATCGCCAACCTGCTCGGGCAGTCAGGAGCCGGAGCGGCGCAGGCCTACAGCTCGTCCGGCAGCCTGTTGACGTAGTTCGTGTGCAGGACGTGCAGCGCGTCCGGCAGGTCGGGCGACGCGAGCGCGTCCTTGTGCAGGTAGCCGACGGCGCCGGCCTCTTCCGAGCGGGCGACGTCGCCGTAGTCGGACGAGCCGGTGTAGATCACGACGTGGCGGGTCGCGTCACGTGCATGGATGGCGCGCGTCGCAGCGAGCCCGTCCTGCCCGGGAAGCCCGATGTCCATCAACACGAGGTCGGGAGCGTGGTGCTCGACGAGGCGCACGACCTCGTCGCCGTCGGCGGTGCGGCCGACGACCTCGAAGCGGCCGTCGTCGTCGAGCAGCTGCTCGACGAGAGCAGCGAGTTGCTCGTCGTCCTCGGCCACCACGATCCGCACTCGCTCCGACGCCACGGCGGCAGAGCCTGACAGACCCGCACGTAGGATGCCGCGATGGTCATCGACGGGCACAACGACCTCGTGCTGCACCGGTGGCGCGGCGAGGACAGCCCGCACATGGATCTGGAGGGGGGCCGTGCAGCCGGGTACGCGGGCGGCTTCTTCGCGCTGTACGTCCCCTCGCCGCGTCAGGACGACCCGACCGAGATCCCGTACGCGGTGCCGCTCGCGAAGGCGATCCCGCAGCCCCAGGCTGCGCGCATCGCGGACGAGCTGTACGAGACGCTCTGCGCGCTGCCCGTCCGCCGCGCGAGCTCGGTCGACGACTTCCGCGACGGCGAGATCACGGCGATCGTGCACCTCGAGGGCGCAGATCCGCTGGCGCCGGACCTGAGCGACCTCGAGCGCTGGTACGAGCGCGGGCTGCGCTCCGTCGGGCTCGTCTGGTCGCGGCCGAACGCGTTCGCCGAGGGTGTCCCGTTCGTGTTCCCCGGCTCCCCCGACACCGGTCCGGGGCTCACCGCGGCGGGGAAGCGGCTCGTCGCCGCATGCAACCGGCTCGGCGTGCTCGTCGATCTGTCCCACCTCAACGAGGCCGGCTTCTGGGACGTCGCGCGGGCGAGCGACGCGCCGCTCGTTGCGACGCACTCGAACGCGCACGCGCTCTGCCCGGCCTCACGGAACCTCACCGACGCGCAGCTCGACGCCGTGCGCGACTCCGGCGGCATCGTCGGCGTCAACTTCGCGGTGACGTTCCTGCGCGAGGACGGGAGCCAGGTGCACGACACGCCGATCACGGAGATCGTTCGGCACGTCGACTACCTCGCCGAGCGGATGGGGATCGACCACGTCGCGTTCGGTTCCGACTTCGACGGCGCCGCGGTGCCCGAGGAGCTCGGCGGCGTCGCCGGTTTCCCGAAGCTGGTCGAGGCGCTGCGCGCCGCCGGCTACGACGACGACGCCGTCGAGAAGGTGACGCACCGGAACTGGCTGCGCGTGCTCGGGGAGACGTGGCAGCCGTGAGGACGCGCGCGCTCGGACCGATCGAGGTGACCGTGGTCGGCCTTGGCTGCAACAACTTCGGCGGGCGGGTCGACGAGGCGGGCACACGGGCGGTGATCGATGCCGCCCTCGCCGCCGGCGTCACCTTCTTCGACACCGCGGACATCTACGGCGGAGGCGGCGGCAGCGAGACGCTGATCGGCAAGGCGCTCGACGGCCGCCGCGACCAGGTCGTGCTCGCGACGAAGTTCGGCAAGTCGATGGGCGACGGTGCGACGCGCCGTGGCTCGCGCGACTACATCCGCGCCGCGGTCGATGCGTCGCTCGAGCGGCTCCAGACCGACCATGTCGACCTCTACCAGCACCACGAGGAGGATCCCGACACGCCGCTCGAGGAGACCTTCGGCGCGCTCGCCGAGCTCGTCGCCGAAGGGAAGGTGCGCGCGGTCGGAACCTCGAACTACGCAGCCGCAACGGTCGAGCGGGCGTCGAAGCTGGCGCGGTCGCTCGAGCTGCCGTACGTGTCGGAGCAGGGCGAGTACTCGTGGCTCGAGCGCGACGCCGAGCGTGACCTGCTCGAGACGTGTGAGCGTCTCGGGCTGGGGTTCATCCCGTACTTCCCGCTCGCGAGCGGCCTGCTGACCGGGAAGGTGTCGCGCGAGCGGCCGCCGGAGGCGGGCACGCGACTCCACGGGAGGTCGATCGACAACGACACGCTCGACCGCGTCGAGCGCCTCGCAGGATGGGCGAACGCGCACGGCGTCTCGCTGCTCGAGGTCGCGATCGGCGGCCTGCTCGCGGTGGCGCCGCTCGTGTCGGTGATCGCGGGCGCGACGAAGCCCGAGCAGGTGCGCGCGAACGCCGCTGCCGGCGAGTGGGTGCCGACGGCCGCGGAGCTCGCCGAGCTGAAGGCGCTCTGAGCGGCGAAGAATCGGTGCCAGGCACCTCGGTGCCTGGCACCGGGTTACGGGCTCAGTCGAGCTTCGCGACCACGTGCTTGATCTGGGTGTACTCCTCCATCGAGTACGCGGACATGTCCTTCCCGTACCCGGAGCCCTTGTAGCCGCCGTGCGGCATCTCCGACGCGAGCGGCACGAGGTGGTCGTTGATCCAGACGCAGCCGAACTGCAGCTTGCGCGCGGCGTTCAGCGCGCGGCCGACGTCACGCGTCCAGACCGACGCCGCCAGCCCGTACGAGACGCCGTTCGCCCAGGCGATCGCCTCGGCATCGTCGCCGAACTTCTGCACGGTGACGACGGGCCCGAAGACCTCCTTCTGCACGATCTCGTCGTCCTGCCCGACGTCGGTGACGACGGTCGGCTGCACGAAGAAGCCGCGGCCGCCGTTCGTGCCGCCGCCCGTGAGCACGGTCGCGCCCTTGGCGCGCTCGAGGAAGCCGAGCACGCGGTCCTGCTGATCCTTCGAGATCACCGGGCCCATCTCGATCTCGTCGCCGTCGGCGGGATCGCCGACCCTGAGCGACTCGACGGCGGGCACGAGCGCCTCGAGCAGCGAGTCGTAGATCTTCGGCCCGGCCAGCACACGTGAGCCCGCGGTGCAGTCCTGCCCGGAGTTCGCATAGCCGGCGACCTTGATCCCCTCGGCGACCGCGGCCGGGTCGGCGTCGTCGAACACGACCATCGGCGCCTTCCCGCCGAGCTCCAGATGGACGCGCTTGAGCGTGTCGGCCGCGTTGCGCGCGATCAGCTTGCCCGTGGCGACATCTCCGGTGAGCGAGACCAGGCCGATGTCGGGATGGTCGACCAGGCGCTCGCCGGTGGGGACGCCTTCACCGGTCACGACCTGCAGGACGCCCTCCGGGATCGCGTCGCCTGCGAGCTCGACGAAGCGGAGCAGCGACATCGGCGTCTGCTCGGACGGCTTCAGGATCTGCACGTTGCCGGCCGCGAGCGCCGGGCCCATCTTCCACACCGCCATCATCAGCGGGTAGTTCCACGGGCAGATGCCGGCGACGATGCCGATCGGCTCGCGGCGGACCATCGACGTGTAGCCCTTGATGTACTCGCCCGTCGACTTCCCCTCGAGGTTGCGCGCCGCACCGGCGAAGAAGCGCAGGTTGTCGGCCGCGAACGGCATCTCCTCGCGGGCGAGGCCGATCGGCTTGCCGACGTTCTGCGACTCGATCTGCGCGAGCTGTTCCGCGTTGTCCGAGATCACGTCGGCGAGCTTCAACAGCAGCTCGGCGCGTTCGCCCGGCGTGGCGTCGAGCCACTCCGGGAGCGTGGCCTTGGCCTTCTCGACGACCGCGTCGACCTCGTCCGCCGACATGTTCGGCACGGATGCGATCCGGTCGCCCGTCGCCGGGTTCAGGACGTCGAGCGTTGCCTCGGTGGTTGCCATGTGCACGCCTCCTTACTCGGTGCGAAGGATCCCGGTCTCGCGTGTCAGGTGCTGTGCGATCGCGACCGGAATGATCGTCAACAGGATCACGACGAGCGCGACGACGTTGACGACGGGCAGCTCCTGCCCCTGACGCAGGTTGTCGAGGATGAAGATCGGCAGGGTCGTCTGCGCGCCCGCCGTGAACGTCGTGACGATCACCTCGTCGAACGACAGCGCGAACGCGAGCAGCGCGCCGGAGATGAGAGCCGTCGAGAGCACGGGCCACGTGACGTACCGGAACGTCTGCCAGCCGTCGGCGCCCAGGTCCATCGACGCCTCGTACAGGGACGGCGACGTACGGCGCAGGCGCGCGAGCACGTTGTTGTAGACGACCACGACGCAGAACGTCGCATGTCCGATCACGATCGTCCAGATCGAGAACGGCACGCCGGCGAACACGTAGAACGAGTTCAGCGCCATTCCCGTGATGATGCCGGGCAGCGCGATCGGCAGGACGAGCAGGAACGAGACCGACTCGCGTCCGAAGAACGAGAACCGGTGGATTGCGAACGCAGCCATCGAGCCGAGCGCAAGCGCGAAGGTGGTCGCGATCACGGCCACCTCGGCCGAGAGCTTGAGCGAGTCGCGGACGTCCGGGTCCGACCAGGCGACGTGGAACCAGTGGAACGTCCAGCCGGGGATCGGCCAGCTCTGCACGTTCGACTTGTTGAACGCGTAGATCCCGATCAGCACCAGCGGGAACCACAGGAACGCGATGACCAGCGCCGTCCAGATCCCGAGGCCGATCCGGGTCGAGCGCTTCTCCATCAGAGCGCCTCGAACGCGCCGAGGCGCCGCGCGATCACGAGGTAGACGGCCATGACGCCCACCGGGATGGCTGCGAGCGCGGCGGCAAACGGGATGTTCGCGTTGATGCCGATGTTCTCGTAGACGACGTTGCCGATGAAGCTCGAGCCGGTGCCGCCGATCAGGAGCGGCGTGATGAAGTCGCCGAGCGTGAGCGAGAAGGTGAAGATCGACCCGGCGACGACGCCGGGCAGCGCGAGCGGCAGGATCACTGCGCGGAACGTGCGGAAGCCGCGCGCGCCGAGGTCACGCGACGCCTCGATGTACGAGTGGGGGATCCGTTCGAGCGACGCGTACACGGGCAGCACCATGAAGGGCAGCCACACGTACGTGAAGACGAGCCACATCGCCCAGTTCGAGTAGGCGATGTTCGGGGCGGGGAGGCCGGCCTCGCGGAGCGACCAGTTGAGCACGCCGCCGCCGGACAGAATCGTCTGCCAGGCGTAGATGCGCACGAGATAGCTCGACCAGAGCGGCAGCAGGATCAAGACGAAGAGCAGGCTGCGCACACGCGGCGTTGCGACACGCGCCATGAAGTACGCCAGCGGGAAGGCGAGGATCGCGTCGGTAACGGTGACCGCGGCCGCGATCCCGATCGTCCGCCCGGCGATGCGGAGGTACGTCGGGTCCGACAGCGAGAAGATCTGCCGGTAGTTGTCGAGCGTCCAGGTGTGGACGATCTTTCCGGTGAACGAGTCGACGGTCCAGAACGACGAGACCAGCAGAACCGCGAGCGACCCCAGGTAGACGATCCCGAATGCGACGATCGGCGGCCCGAGCAGGCCCAGGCCCTTGAGCCACGGACGACGCCACAGCGCGGCGCCCACGCGGAGGCGGGCCCGCCGAACCGGCGGGCCCGCTCCCCGTGAAGCCTGTGCGTCGACGCTCACCGGCTAGAGGTCTCCCTGCTAACCAGTGATCTGCGTCCAGGCTCGCTGCCAGGCGTTGTAGTCCTGGCAGTCGTTCCCGGACTTCCAGCCGCACTGCGCGACCGGGGTCTTCCAGAACTTGATCTTGGTGTAGTACGCCGCCGGTTCGTTCAGGTGGTACTTCGCGCACGATCCGGCCTCGAGCTTGTTCATGAAGACGCACGCCTTCGGGTTGACCGGCGTCTCGCCGAAGACCAGCGCCTGCTTCGCCTGGACGGGCGGCGTCGTCACGTATTGCATCCACAGGTAGGCGCAGTTCGGGTGCGGCGCCTTCTTGGCGAGCATCCACGTGTCGGCCCACCCGGTCGTCGGCAGCGGGACGATCTCTTTGACCGGGGCCTTTGCGCCCTGGAGCTGCAGCGTCTGGTACGGCCAGCCGGCGCCCATCCACACGTCGCCGTTCTTGAACGACGTGATCTCGTCGGTGGCGTAGTTCCAGTAGCGCTTGAGCATCGGCTTCTGCTGCTTGAGCAGCGAGACGGCCGCGTCGAGCTGGTCCTTCGTCAGCTCGTACGGGTCCTTGATGCCGAGGCTCGGCTTCGTCTGCTGCAGGTAGAGCGCTGCGTCGGCGATCTGGATCGGGTTGTTCGGGACGGTCAGCTTGCCCTTGTACTTGCCCGAGTAGATCGCGCCCCAGCCGCTCGGCGCGGGCTTCACCTTGGACGTGTTGTAGAGCAGCGTGTTCGGCCCCCACTGCACCGAGACGCCGTAGTGCACGCCCTTGACCGTGTTGTGAGCCGGCGACTTGAAGGCCGGCAAGAAGCTCTTCCACGCCGGGATGAGCCGCACGTTCACCGGCTGCACGTCGCCGCCGTAGATCAGCCGCAGGCTGGCGTCGCCGGACGCGGACACGAGGTCGTACTGGCCGCCGCCGCCTCCGCCGCCCGACCGCATCAGCGCGACCATCTCGTTCGAGCTGCCCGCGTCCTTCCGGTGGATCGTGCAGCCGGTCTGCTGCTCGAACTTCTTCGCGAAGCTCGGATCGCTGTACGCCGTCCACTCGATCAGGTTGAGCGAGCCCTCGCCCTTGCCGATCTTCGTCGGCAGGCTCGAGCCGTTCCCGCGCGACACCGCCGCAGCCGGCACGAGCAGCGCCGCCACGAGCGCGATGAGGAGCAGGTGGGTCTTCCGAACCTTTCTCACGATGTGGTTCCTCCTTGCACGGGGGTCTCGGTGGGGAGTGGGATGGTGAACGTGTGCTCCGGCCGCCAGGTCAGGCGCACGGGGCGGCCGCGCTGCTCGAGCGCCTCCGCCGACGACGATTCGAGGTTCTGCTGCAGAGCGACGAGCTCGCCGCCGCCGTCGAGGTCGACGACGTAGCGTGTGACCGCCCCGAGGTAGACGACGTCGCGGATGTGCCCGGGCTCGCCCTCGCGCTCGCCGGCGTTGACGAGCCGCACCTTCTCGGGGCGGACAGTGAACCTGCGTCCGTCGCGCTCGAGGACGTTGGACGTGCCGACGAACCCGGCGACGAACTCCGTCGCCGGCCGCTCGTAGACTTCGGCCGGCGCGCCGACCTGCTCGATCCGGCCCTCGTTGAAGACCGCCAGGTGGTCGCTCATCGTCAGCGCTTCCTCCTGGTCGTGCGTGACGTAGATGAACGTCATCCCGAGCTCCTGCTGGAGCGCCTTCAGGAAGACCTGCATCTCCTGGCGCAGCTTGAGGTCGAGCGCGCCGAGCGGTTCGTCGAGCAGCAGCACCTTGGGCTGGTTCACGATCGACCGCGCGAGCGCTACGCGCTGGCGCTGCCCGCCCGAGAGCTGAACCGGCTTGCGCGGCCCGTAGTCGGACAGCCGCACCATCTGCAGAACGTGCGCGACCTGCGCCGAGCGCGTGCGACGAGGGACGCCCTTCACCTTCAGCCCGTAGCCGACGTTCTCGGCGACGGTCATGTGCGGGAAGAGCGCGTAGTCCTGGAAGACCGTGTTCACGTCGCGGGCGTACGGCGGGCGCCGGGTGATGTCCTCGCCGCCCAGCACGATGCGGCCGGAATCCGGCTGTTCGAAACCGGCGATCATCCGCAGCGTGGTCGTCTTGCCCGAGCCCGACGGCCCGAGCAAGGTGAAGAACTCTCCCTCGGCGACGGTCAGGTCGACTCCGTCAACTGCGACCACGTCGCCGTAGGTCTTGCGCGCCTGTTCGACGCGAACCTCAGCCGCCAAGGCACTCCTGGAGGATGTTCAGGCCGCGGTCGAGCTCCACGGCCGACACCGTGAACGGGACGAGGATCCGGATCACGTTGCCGTAGATGCCGCACGAGAGCAGGATCAGCCCGCGTTCGCGCGCCGCAGCGGTGATGCGCGAGGCCTCGTCCGCCGTTTGCTCGGGCAGCTCGAGCGCGAGCATCGGTCCGAGCCCGCGCACGTCGGCGCCCGCCGGCGCCATTACGAGCAGCCGCTCGCGGATGCGCTCGCCGAGCTGCTCGGCCTGCGGCCTCAGCTCGTCGAGCACGTCGAGCACGACGATCGCCGCCGCGCACGACACCGGATTGCCCGTGAACGTGCCGCCGAGCCCGCCGGGCGGCACGCTGTCCATCACGTCCGCGCGGCCGGTGACCGCGGCGAGCGGCAGCCCGCCGCCGAGCGTCTTGCCGCTGACGAGCAGGTCGGGCTGTGCGTCCTGGTAGTGCTCGATCGCCCAGACCGGCCCGGTGCGGCCGCAACCCGACTGCACCTCGTCGTCGACGTAGAGGATCCCGTGCTCGTCGAGCAGCTCGCGCAGCCGCCGCGGGAAGTCCGGCGTCATCGGGATGAAGCCGCCCTCGCCCTGCACGGGCTCGAGCACGGCGCACGCGACCGACTGCGGGTCGACGTCGCCCTTGAACAGCCGCTTCAGCGCCGCAATCGCGTCGTCCTCGCTCACGCCGCGATACGGGTACGGCGCCGGCGTGCGGTAGACCTCGGGCGCGAACGGGCCGAACCCCTTCTTGTAGGGGACGACCTTCGAGGTCATCGTCATCGCGAGCAGCGTGCGTCCGTGGAACGCGTTGTCGAAGACGATCACCGCCGGGCGGCCCGTCGCAACGCGCGCGATCTTCACCGCGTTCTCGATCGCCTCCGCACCGGAGTTCAGCAGCAAGGTCTTCTGATTGCCGCCGCGGCACGGCGAGAGCTCGGCGAGCCGGCGGCACACTTCGACGTACGGCTCGTACATGCCGACCATCGCGCACTGGTGCAGGTAGCGGTCGACCTGCTCGTGCACCGCCTGCACGACGGCGGGCAGCGAGTGACCGACGTTCGCGCAGCCGATGCCGCCGGCGAAGTCGATGTACTCGCGGCCGTCGACGTCCCAGATCCGTGCGCCCTCGGCACGCTCGACAAAGATCGGCGGCGTCGAGAGCCCGCGTGCGACGTAGCGCTCCCGGGCCGCCTGGATGCGCTCGGTGGCGGTGCGCTCCTGCAGGGACAAAGCAGAAGCGACTGTATACGGCGCCTCTGCGTCGAGCCAGGTGAGCCGGGCTGCGGCCCGGATACGATGGCCGACTCGGGCGCCTTGGCCGAGTGGTTAGGCAGCGGCCTGCAAAGCCGTTTACAGCGGTTCGAATCCGCTAGGCGCCTCTACAGGGAATGAACTTTCTGCGCGCCGTGCTCCAGGCTCCTCGCGACCGCATTGACGAGTTGCGGGCGTTCTACCTGTCGACGCTCGGGCTCGAGCCGGCGGGAGCGGACGCCGTGCGGGTCGGCGCGACCGTCCTCGAGTTTCAGGAGTCGGACGGCGAGCCCTTCTACCACTTCGCGTTTCTCGTGCCCGGAAACCGTCTCGAGGCCGCCCGGGAGTGGGCGGCGAGCCGAGTCGAGCTCCTCGAAGGCGGAGACATCGAGGACGTCGTCTTCGACTTCGACTTCTGGAATGCGCTGGCGTTCTACTTTCACGATCCCGGGCAGAACGTAGTGGAGCTGATCGCTCACCTCGGCTTCGAGGAGAACGATCGCACCGGCGAGTTCGACGCGGCTGAGCTCCTCGGTCTTTCGGAGATCGGGCTCGTCGGCGAGCAGTCCGAGATCGGACGCGGCCTCGATCGGCTCGGGATCGATCTCTTCGACGGGTCGCTCGAACCTGGCGGCCTCGGATTCGTCGGCGAACGCGCACGGACGTTCATCGTCGCCCGCGTCGGCCATCGCTGGCTGCCGACGCGCCGGCCCGCCGAACCCCACCCGGTCGACGTCTCGGTGAGCGGCTCTCGTGACGCGGAGACGACCGTCGGTGGTCATCGGATCAGGGTCGTCGACGCGCGGTGACGAGGCCGAAGTTGAGCGACGAGTGGAGGCGGCGCCAGCTTGCGATCGCCGCGCGCGGCCGACCACCGCGGAGCACGAGCATGCCGCCAAGCCCGTGCCGGAAGCGTCGAACGGCGAGCACGCGGAACCCCGCTCACGAGTGTCGCTGACGACGCCGCCCGGGACTCCTCGGGAACTTGGTCTACCGGAGCCGAGACCGATTCTCGGCCAGGCTGCACGCAGTCTGCGGCACCGCACCCGTCGCCTTTACGGATCAGCGCAGGACCAGCAGATCGAGCCAGTTGCTCCGGGTTTCAGGGCTCGCCGTGTCCTCGCGTCGTACGGCCCGGCGGAGGCGTTCCTTGCCGCGGAGGAACTCGTCGTCGGTCAGGTTGCGCATCGTGGTGTCGGCATGGCGGAGGGTGTCGACCTGGCCGAGCAAGTCGGCGAGGCGGCCCGGGTTCGTCTCACGAACCTGCTCGAGCGCGTCCCGACGGAATCCCGCGGCCGCGAACGCCCGGCACGTGTCCTCGAGGGAGGGGAACGTCTTTGCCGTGCGGGCGGTCTCGGGGAACCAGCGGACGAGCTCGATCCGGTCGTATCTCAGGTCTCCCGAGGGCGCGTATCTGTCGGGGAAGCCCTGTCGGATGAGGACTGGGGCGCCGGGGCGGAGCACGCGGCGGATCTCGTGTGCCGCGACTTCGAGGTCGGTGATGTGGTGGATGACGAGGGAGAGCCACGCGGCGTCCGCCGCTGCATCCGGCAGCGGGAGGGCGCTCGCATCGCCCTCGAGCACCTGGACGGCCGGCGACCGGGCGATCTGAGCCCGCATCGCGGCCGACGGCTCGACTGCGAGCACGGTGAGGCCGAACCAGTCGCTGAAGGCTGCGGAGAACGCGCCGGTTCCCGCGCCGATGTCCACCAGGGTCATCCCCTGCGACGGGCGCAGGTGGCGTCGCACCGCCTCGCGCCACTCCGCGAGCCCGTCGCGCGGGATCTCGCGGACCGCCTTGAACGCCGCGGCGGTCGGCTCGTCGTAGCTGATCCTCGCCATGCCTGCCTCCTACCTCGTTGCCTCCGGGCCTGCCGCTGAGAGCGTGCTCCCTCGACCGGCGAACGGGCAACCTCCCTCTCGGTGAGCGGTCGCTCGTTTCCGGTGGGCGGCGGCGCCCGGTAGATCGTAGAGTCGTCCGACATTGGCTCAAGGGGCCCACTCGTTCCACACGCTCTCTCGGATCGAGGACGCGATCAGAGCCAGCTGGGCCCTCGACACGGCCGACCAGGACGACGGCTGGACGCCGGAGAACCCGTCGCGCGGCCAGTGCGACGTCACGACCCTCGTCGTCCACGACATCTTCGGCGGAGACGTGCTCGGCGCCGACGTCTTCCTGAACGGTGAGCGGATCGAGGCGCACATGTGGAACCGGCTTCCGGGCGGCATGGAGGTCGACCTGACGCGCGACCAGTTCCGAAACGGCGAGGTGATCGGTGAGCCGTCCGTCCGACAGCGGCCGGCGCGCTTCGAGCCGGATCACCCCCGGTACCACCGTTACGAGGCCTACCTCGTGCTGGCGGAGCGCGTCCGGGCCCGCCTCACCGACAGCTAGGGCCGCCGGCCGATCACCGCATCGACGCCGACGCGCTCGCGATAGGAGCTCTTCGCCTGCTCACGGAGGCGCCGCTCGAACTCCGCCCGCCGGTCGCCGAGTCGCTCGACTGATGCCGACGAGGTCGAGTAGGCGAACCCGATCAGCTCGTCCGCCGTCCACGTCCGCTCGACCTCGACCGAGACGATCTCCACCTCCGAGAACGGGCTGCTCCGGAGAATCTCCTCGTAGCGGAACCCCGGCTTCGACCGCTCGCTCGGAGGCTCGTCGATCAGCTCTCGGGCGAGCGAGAGCGCGAGCGTCTGCGCCACCGAGTCCCGGCTGTCGTCCGCGCAGAGCGCGACCGTCGACGTGAGCCGCGCGAGGTTGTCGAGCACGAGTGGCGCATCGAACCAGTGGATCGCGCGTCCGACCGTCGCGAGCCGGAACGAGCCCCAGCGCTCGTCGACGTCCTCGGCACGTCCCTCGACGGCGGTGACGTTCGCGGGCGCCGCGCGCTGGAGCTCGGCGATCATCTCTGGCTCGGCGTCGACGGCCACCACCTCGCGCGCGTACGCCGCGAGTGGGATCGCGAGCGAGCCGGGCCCGCAGCCCAGGTCGAGCACGCGCGCTTGACGGTCGACACCGGCTGCCTCCGCGAGCCGCGCGATCAGCTCCGGCGGATAACCGGGGCGGTAGCGCGGGTAGTACGCCGCCGCGGTGCGGAAGGGCCGCGACACGCCCTCTACGCGCGCTTCTCCCAGACGGAGACGTGCGACGTGCTCTCCGCCGTGAACGGCTCTCCCTGCCAGTCGCCGAACCGATCGCGCAGCGTCATCCCCGCGAGGCGCGCCATCAGGTCGAGCTCGGCCGGCCACACGTAGCGGAAGGGAATCGAGTTCACGTCGACGTCGCCTCCAGCCACGAGGTAGTGATGCGAGACGAGCCCCTGCGACACGACGTCGTACTCGTCGATGCCCAGGTGCGTCGGTGTGACGGCGAACGGCTGGAAGGTCTCGCCCGGGGGCAGTCGCTGCAGCTGAGGAACCGACACCTCGATCACGAAGCAGCCGGCTGGTTCGAGGTGCGCGGCGACGTTGCGGAAGCACGCGACCTGCTCGTCCTGGCTGGTGAGGTTCATGATCGTGTTGAAGACGAGGTAGGCGACGGAGAACGTCCCGTCGACGCTCGTCGTCGCGAAGTCGCCGATCGTGACGCCGATCGTCTCGGCGCCGGGCTTCTCGCGCAGGCGGGCGACCATCGCCTCCGACAGGTCGATGCCGTGCACCCGCACGCCGCGCGCCGCGAGGGGGACGGCGATTCGGCCGGTGCCGATCCCGAGCTCGAGCGCGGCGCCGTCGCCCGCCAGGCCGGCGAGCAGGTCGACGACGGGCTCGACGACGGCGGGATCGAACATCTCGGCGCTCGACTCGTCGTAGCGCGCGGCCACCCGTTCTCCGAAGTGGTTCTCCGGCACGCCCGCACTTTGCCAAGAGCGTCCCTCCGACGCCGTGCATCCGCGACCGGTTTGTAGTAAGCCATTCGGTGAGGAAACGGGGGAAACCGAACGCAGCAGCTCGACCACATCGTCGGCCGCGAGTCGGAACTTGCCCAGCTCGAGCGGCTCCTCGCAACGGACCGTCCGTCCGAGGCGGTCGTTGTCACCGGAGGGCCGGGCGCGGGCAAGACGACGCTCTGGGAGGCCGGGATCCGCGCCGCCGAAGCGCACGGGACGCGCGTCCTCCGCGCGCGTCCGAGCGGCGCCGACACCGAGCTCTCGTTCGCCGGCCTGATCGACCTGCTCGACGGCGTCGAGCTGCGCGGCCTCGGCGTGCCGTCACCGCAGCGGCGCGCGCTCGAGGTCGCGCTCCTGCGCACCGAGCCTGCGGATGCGCCACCCGAGGCGCACGCGATCAGGCTGGCCCTGCTCAACGCGCTGCGCGAGCTGGCGCGGCTCGAGCCCGTCGTCGTCGCGGTCGACGATCTCCAGTGGCTCGACGCGTCGTCGGTGGAGAGCCTCACGTTCGCCGCAGACCGGGTCGAGGCGGCGCCCGTCGCGTTCCTGCTCGCCCGCCGGCCCGGCACACCGACCGCGCTCGAGCGGACGCTCGATGGCCGGACGGAGACCGTGGCGGTCGGCCCGCTCAGCCTCGGGGCGATCCGGCGGCTTCTCTCGGAGCGGCTCGGCCTCAACCTGCCGCGGCAGCACCTGCGCCGCATCGCCGACACGACGCTCGGCAACCCGCTGTTCGCGCTCGAGATCGGGCGCTCGCTCGTCGAGCGCGGCGTACCGCCCACGGCCGACGAGATCGCCGTTCCCGAGGTGGTGGAGGACCTCCTGGGCACGCGTGTGGCGAGGCTCCCGCGCGGCCAGCGCCGGCTCCTGCTCGCGGTGGCGCTGAGCGGCGATCTGCGCCTGTCGCAGCTCGCCGAGATCGGGGACGAGCTCGCCGTCGACGACGCGGTCGGCGCGGGCCTGCTCGTCGTCGAAGGCGATCGAGTCCGCCCGTCGCACCCGCTGCTCGCCGCGGCGGCGCGGAGCCGTGCCCGGGCGCGCGAGCAGCGGGCGATGCACCTCGTGCTGGCGCGCGCCCTCGGCGACTCCGAGCTGCACGCGCTGCACCTCGCACTCGCCGCCGACGGGCCGGACCCGGAGTTGGCGGCGACGCTGGCGGTTGCGGCCGCGGGCGCGGGCGCGCGCGGCGCGGCTCAGGACGCGGTCGTGCTGGCAGGCCACGCGCTGCGCGTCACAACTCCCGACGACCCGGAGCGGAGCGACCGCGTGCTGCAACTCGCGCGCTACATCGAGGTCTCGGGCGACCTGAAGCGGCTGTCGGCGTTCGTCGCGGGCGAGCTCGACTCGCTGCCGCCGGGCCGCGCACGGGCGCAGGCACTCGTGCTGTTGAGCGAGGGCGGGGCGATCGAGCACAACGACGAGAGCCTCGACTATCTCCAGCTCGCGCTCGACGAGAGCGCCGAGGACCCGCTCCTGCACGCCTCGATCGCGGCGGAACTGGCGAGCAACTGGGCGGCGATCGGCGTCGAGCGCATCCGAGAGGCGGAGGCGCGCGCGGAAGAGGCGGTGCTCGCAGCCCGCACGGCCGGGGCCGCCGAGCTCGAGCGGTTTGCGCTGACGAGCCTGAGCTGGGCCCGCTGCCTGCGCGGCTGCCCGATCGACGACATCTGCCGGCGCTTCGTCGAGGTCTCCGACGCGGTCTTCTACCTCGCCGGGTCGCCCGAGCGGATCGCCGCCGAGCGGCTCGTCTGGCGGGGCGAGGTCGAACGTGCGCGGACGACGCTGGCGCGGCTGCGGGACGTCGCCGACGAGCGCGGCGAGCCGGTCTCGTACGCGCTCATCCGCCTCCATCGCTGCGAGCTCGAGCTGCGCGCCGGCGGGTGGGACGCCGCGGAGGCGCTCCTCGACGAGTGGGCCGACACGTCCGACGACGAGCTCCTCGGCTGGCCGATGTACGAACGCTGCCGTGCGTTCCTCGCAGTCGGTCGCGGCGATCCGAACGGGGCCCGGCACTGGATCGCGCTCACGCTCGAGCGGTCGCGGGCGATGGGTGCGCGCTGGGAGGAGCTCGAGGCGCGTCGCGCGGCCGGGATCGTAGCGCTGCTCGACGGCGACCCGGAGGCCGCCGTGGAGCATCTCCGCACGGTGTGGGAGCACACGGTGCGCGAGCAGGTCGACGAGGTGGGGGCGTTCCCGGCGGCGACGGATCTGGTCGAGGCGTTGACCGAGCTCGGTGCGCTCGACGAGGCCGCCGCCGTCACCGACCGCCTGCGACGGCTCGCCGAGCCCCAGGAGCATCCGTGGGCGTCGGCGAGCGCCCGGCGCTGCGCCGCGTCGATCGCGCTCCTGGCGCCGCCCTACGACGACCGTGCGGCGGCCGAGCTCGAGGCCGTCGCGGATGACTATGCGCGCGTCGGGCTCGACTTCGACCGCGCGCGGTCGCTGCTCTCGCTCGGACGGGCGCAGCGGCGGATGCGCAAGTGGGGGGCGGCGCGGCAATCGTTGGAGCACGCCGTGTCGAGCTTCGACGCGCTGGGATCGCCGGGCTGGGCCGAGCGGACGCGCTCCGAGCTCGAGCGTGTCGGGGCGCGCCGGCCCCAGGCGACGGGCGAGCTGACCCCAGCCGAGCGGCGCGTGGCGAAGCTGGCCGCCGACGGGCTCGCGAACAAGGAGATCGCGCAGGCGCTCCACGTCACCGTCAATACGATCGAGGCGCACCTCTCGCACGTCTACGCGAAGCTGGGGGTGCGCTCGCGCGCCCGGCTCGCTCCGTTCTTGTAAAGCGCGCATCGAAAGTTTCAGGGTTTCCGGTATTTCGGGGCCGGCCGCCGCCTCGTACCTTCGGAGGGGTGACCGCGTTTCTCGTCGAGCTCTACGTCGCGCAGTCCAACGCCGGCTCCGTCCGGCGCGACGCCGACCGCGCACGCCTCGCCGCCGAAGCGATGAGCCGAGAAGGCACGCCCGTTCGCTACCTCCAGTCGATCTTCGTGCCTGCAGACGAGACCTGCTTCCACCTCTGTGAAGCCGGCTCTGAGGATGCGGTTCGGGAGGTGATTCGGCGCGCCGACCTGTCGTCCGGGCGCGTCTCCGAGGTAGTCGCTGTAGGTCAGTGACCAGCGGGAGGGGACTTGAGATGAAGAGCAAGAGCGATCGCACGATCAGCCGCCGGGGGTTCCTCGGCACGATGGGGGCGGGGGCAGGTGCCCTGGCACTCAATCCGGCGGCAGCGCTGGGGGCGCCCAAGGCGCCTCCAGCGCGCGCGGCCGAGCGCGCCGACCACTTCGGGCGGATCTTCCGGCTACGGCCGTTCGCCGAGCACACGCCGGCGGTGGAGAGCGCGCTCGTCGAGCTCGGGCGGCCGGGCGGCCTCCTCGACGCGGCCGACCAGCTCTCGGCAGGGCCGAAGGCGCTGATCGTCGACCCATCGCTGAGCGCGAACAACCCGAACAACCCGACGCACACCGCCGGGACGACCTTCTTCGGGCAGTTCCTCGACCACGACATCACCTTCGACGCGGGGTCGAAGCTCGGCCAGGCCACGCCGCCCGAGAACGCCCGCAACTTCCGCACGCCTGCGCTCGACCTCGACTCGGTCTACGGCGCCGGGCCGGTCGCGCAGCAGGAGCTGTATGAGCCCGACGACCACATCAAGCTGAAGGTGGAGAGCGGCGGCCTGTTCGAGGACCTGCCGCGGCGCGCCGACGGTACGGCGGTGATCGGCGACCCGCGCAACGACGAGAATCTGATGATCGCGGGCCTCCAGTGCGCGTTCCTGCTCTTCCACAACCGCGCTGTCGATCTGGTCCGCTCGGAGCAGGCGTCGCTCGACTCCTCGCTCGTGTTCGCCGAGGCGCGGAGGCTGACGACCTGGCACTACCACTGGCTCGTGCTGCACGAGTTCCTGCCGCAGATCGTCGGGCAGTCGATGGTGGACGACGTCCTGCGGCACGGGCGTCGCTACTACAGACCGCTGCCGAGCGAGGCGTTCATGCCGGTCGAGTTCCAGACCGGCACGTACCGGATGGGGCACAGCATGGTGCGGCCGTCGTACCGCGCGAACCTCGCCGGCGACCACGGCCAGCCGTTCTTCGCCTTCGTGTTCGACCCGTCCATCCAGGGATCGGCCGACCCGGGCGACTGCCGCGGCGGTGCCCGCGCACCGCGTCGCTTCATCGGCTGGCAGACGTTCTTCGACTTCGGCGATGGTGAGGTGAAGCCGAACAAGAAGATCGACACGAAGCTGTCGACACCGCTCTTCAACCTGCCGCTCGGCGCGATCGCGAGCCACGACGCGCCGACCGCGTTGCCGCAGCGAAACCTCCTTCGCCATCTGACGTGGGAGCTGCCCTCCGGCCAGAGCGTCGCGCGCACGATGGGCGTGCCGAGGCTCTCGGCCGCGGACCTACGCGAGCTCGATCAGCTGGGTGTCGGCTTCGAGGAGAGCACGCCGCTCTGGTACTACGTGCTCAAGGAGGCCGAGGTGATCGCGGACGGACTGCACCTCGGTCCGGTTGGCGGCCGTATCGTCGCCGAGGTCTTCGTCGGTCTGCTCCAGTCCGACCCTGCGTCGTACCTCTCGGCGCAGCCGGGTTGGACGCCGACGCTCCCGAGCAAGAGCGGGACGTTCCGGATGACGGACTTCCTCACGTTCGCGGGGGTCGACCCGCACTCGCGCGGGCAATGACGCGCGTCAAGCCGGCGAACGTGGCCGCTCGACCGCGTCGAGTCGAGCGAGCGCGGGCTTCGCTCGCAGCCGCTCGAAGGTCGCGCGCGCATCGGCGAAGAGCGGTTCCGCCTCGTCGCGGCGTCCCATCCTGTCGAGCAGCGCGCCGAGCTCGATCTGCGCCTTCGCGAGCTCGAAGGGGCAGTGGAGCTCTCCGAAGAGCTCGATCGAGCGGACGTACGCGGCCTCTGCCACATCGTGCTCGCCGCGCGAATCGGCCGCCGCGGCGCGGAAGCGCTCGCGGTGCGCCTCGAGCGCCGGCGTTCGGTCGCTCGGCTGCATGCGGTCCCACTCGCCGAACAGCGAGAAGGCGTTCTCGTAGTCGCCGAGCTCCACGGCGATCTCCCCCGCCGTGATCAGCAGCCCCTTCGTGAGGGGATGACGCGGCGGGATTCGGTTCTCGTCGGTCAACGCGCGTTGGATTGCGGCAAGCGCCTCCGCAGGGCGGCCCTCGGCGCGGAGGACCAGCGCCTCCGACCAGAGGTACGCGACCCGGTACTGAACCTCGGCCGAGGTGCGTCCGGCGCTGCTCGCGTCGAGCATACGGCGCGCTGCCTCGGCCTCGCCGCGCGCCGTCAACAGCACGGTCGAGCCGTTCATGCGGTCGAGGACGTTCCGGTCGCTGAGTCGGACTGCGAGCTCCGCCAGCAGCTGCTCTGCCTCGTCCCATTCGCCGAGCGCGAGCTGCGAGTAGACGAGATGGCCCTTGGTGAGCGTCTCCGCGACCCGGTCGCCACGACGGTGAGCGTGCGCGAGAGAGAGCTCGTCGGTCCGCTTCGCGCCGAGGAAGTCGTCGCGCGTCGCCTGGTTGTAGGAGAGGTTGTAGAGCGCGCGGTTGAATGCCTGCCACGCGTCGGCCCGCTCGGCGATCTCGATTGCATGTCTGAGAAGCGCGAGTGCCTCCTCGTGCCGGCCGGCTGCTGAGAGAACCAGATGCTTGGTGTCGAGCGCCTCTGCGAGCACTGCCGGAATCTCGAGCGCCTCCGCGATCTCGAGCGCTCGCTCCACGCGCACCGAAGCCCCTTCCACGTCGCCGAGGAAGAAGCGAAGGCGCGCCCGGACTTCGGCGAGGGCGGCGAGGTCTGCATCTGGCTCCTCGTCCGCGAACGACTCGAGAGCGTCTTCCAGCAGCTGTGACCCGCTCTCCAGATCGCCGGCCTGCCACGTCGCCCAGCCCTGCCAGGCCGCGGCGCGGGCGGCCGCGTGGAGCTCACCCGTCTCGCGGTAGAGGCGTGACGCCTCCGCGAAGAGCGGGATCGCGTCGTCGAACGGGCCGACCTCGATCGCCGCCATCCCTGCCTTCTCGTGGAGGTCGGCTCGAGCGAGCCCGTCATCCGTGAGTGCCGCCGCCTGCTCGAAGTAGCTCTGCGCCTCGGCGGAGGCCGCGAGCGCCGCCGCGCGTTCGCCCGCCTCCGCGAGCCGACTTGCAGCTCGTTCCTTGATCGCCGGTGCGTCGGCGTCTTCCGGTGCGACGCGGTAGGCGTCGATGTAGTGGGCGGCGACGACGGCCACCGCCTCCTGCTCGGCGGAGCCCGTCGCTCGTTCGAGGTAGGCGGCGGCGGCGAGGTGTCGAGCTCGCCGCTCCCTGCGCGCAAGCGTCTCGTACGCGACGCGCTTGAGCAGGTCCTGCAGGAATGCATACTGGCCGCGCTCCGGTGAGCGAGGGTCGGCCTGGAGCGAGACGATCTCCTTGCGCGCGAGCGACTGGAGCACGCGGTCGGCATCGTCCGGATCGAGGCCCGAGAGGGCCGCCACTCCCTCTTTCGTGAAGCTCTTGCCGAGCACGGAGGCGTCCTGGAGCACACGCCGCTCCTCGGCCGAGAGCCCGTCGAGCCTGGCGGCGAGGAGCGCGTGCAGGGTCTCCGGCACCTCGAGCGAGTCGACCGGCCCCGTGACCGCGTAGCTGTCGCCCTGCCGTTCGATCAGACCCTGATCGAGCAGCATCCGCACGGTCTCGACGGCGTAGAGCGGCACGCCTTCTGCGCGATCGAGGATCCGCGCGCGCAGGTCGGCGGGCAAGCCCGGCACGAGCCCCTCGAGCAGCTGATCCATCGCCTGCTCCGACAGCGGCTCGAGCATGAGCGTCGTCGAGTTCCTCGTCGCCGCACCCCAGCCGGGACGCCGGTCGGCAAGCTCCGGACGCGTGAGTGCGAGGACGAAGAGCGAGTGGCTCCGCGACCAGTCGAGCAGGTAGTCGACGAAGTCGAGGAGGCCCGGGTCGGCCCACTGGAGGTCCTCGAACACGAGCACGGTCGGCAGCGTCTCGGCGAGCCGCTCGAAGAAGAGGCGCCATGCCGAGTAGAGGTCCTCCCGATCCGGCGCGGTGCGCTCGGTGAGGCCGAGCAGATGCTCGAGCCGCGGCTCGAGCCATTCGCGCTCGTCGGTGTCCGCGATGTGGTCGGCGAGGGCTTCGTGCAGCTTCGCCCGCGCCGCCTCGGCCGGCTCGTCCTCCGCGATCCCGGCGCGCATGCGCACCATCTCGGCCAACGCCCAGTAGGCGACTCCGTCTCCGTACGCGAGGCAGCGGCCGCGGTGCCACCAGACTGTCTCGAGCAGGCCGTCGAGGTACTTCTCGAACTCCCAGCCGAGGCGCGACTTGCCGATGCCGGCGATCCCGACCACCGAGACGAGATGCGCCTTGCCTTCCTCTGCCGACGCATGGAAGAGCTCCTTGACGAGCCGCAGCTCGCGCTCGCGGCCGACGAATGGCGGCTCGAGCACGTCGGCGTGCCTCACCCCGCGGCTCCGCGCGGTCACGCGGAGTGCACGCCAGAGGTGAGTGGAGCCGCTCTTCCCCTTCAGCTCGTGCGCGCCCGCGTCCTCGAAGGCAACTGCAGCCTCCGCCGCACGCTTCGTCGCGTCGTCGACGAGGACCGTTCCCGGCGCCGCCGTGGACTGGATTCGCGACGCCGTGTTGACGAGGTCCCCGGCAACCATGCCCTGCCCTTCGGCGCCGAGCGTCACCGCAGCCTCACCGGTGTCGACGCCGACGCGCGCGCCGAGGCCGGGCGCGGCGAGCTCGGCGCCGAGCACCTCGACGGCGGCCGCCAGATCGAGCGCGGCGCGCACTGCGCGCTCCGCGTCGTCCTCTCGCGCGATCGGCGTTCCCCAGACCGCCATCACGGCGTCCCCGATGAACTTCTCCACCGTGCCGCCGTAGCGCCCGATCAGGCGACGGCAGGTGTCGAAGTAGCGCGAGAGCAGGTCGCGTACCTCCTCGGCGTCTCGTGTCTCCGCCAGCGTGGTGAAGCCGACGAGATCGGCGAACAGCACGGAGACGAGTCGACGTTCGGCAGCGGGGCCTGCTGCAGTAGTCGCGGGCCCGGCGAGCGCCGCCCCGCACTCGCCGCAGAAGTTCTTTCCCGGCGGGCTCTCGGCGCCGCACGCCGGGCAGCGACTGCCGAGCGCGCCTCCGCAGTCGCCGCAGAACCGCTTGCCGGCAGGGTTCTCGGCGCCGCAGGTCGGGCAGGCGATCACGGAAGGCAGCCTATTCGGCGGCGCGGCCGAAGATGGAGCTCTCGAGAACGTAGAAGAGCGCGACTAGCGCGTAGAGCACGACCGCGAGGTACGCCGACACGAACGCACTCGCCGTCGCGACCCCGTAGATCGCGATGCCCGGCGCGAACGAGCGCGAGATGCCGGAGACGAGCCGCGGGTCGGCCGTGTCGGCGAGCAGCCTGCCTCCCCGGGCGGCGTAGTACCAGAGCGCGCCGTAGCAGATCGCCATCGCCGTGTACGTGAGCCCGTAGGCGATGGCGGCTGCCTTCGACCCGTCCTTGAGGTGCTCGGCGAGCACACGGGTCGGGAACGGCGTGAAGGCGACGACCATCAGGAACACGACGTTGATGAACAGGAACGTCCGATCGACCCGGCCGATCTGCGTGAACACGGTGTGGTGGTTCACCCAGACGATGCCGAGCGTCAGGAACGAGATCGCGTAGACGGCGTACGACGGCCACGCGTCGACCAGTTGATGCGCAACCGATCCTCCACCGCTCAGGTTGACGTCGAGGATCAACAGCGTCGCCGCGATCGCGAAGACGCCGTCGCTGAATGTCTCGAGCCGCGCGGTCCCGTCCACGTGCGCCAGTTTAGGATCGAGGCGTGTCGTTCTCGGGCTCGATGATCCAGAACGCGATCTACATCGCACAGCAGCCGCCGGAGTGGCCGATCGCAGCGGACGACTGGGAGCGGGCGGCGGTGGCGAAGCTCGATCCCGCCGCGTACGGCTACATCGCCGGCGGTGCGGGCGGCGAGTCGACGATGCGGGCGAACCTGGACGCCTTCCACCGGTACCGCATCCGCCCCCGGATGCTCGCCGGTCATACCTCGCGCGACCTCTCCGTCGAGGTGGTCGGGCTCCGGTCGGCCGCGCCCTTCCTGCTCGCGCCGATCGGCGTGCTCTCGATCGCGCACCAGGACGCCGAGCCGGCCGTCGGCCGCGCGAGTGCCTCCTCGGGCGTGCCGATGATCCTGTCGGGCGCCGCGACGCACTCACTCGAGGAGGTCGCCGAGACCGGCTGTCCGCGCTGGTATCAGCTCTACTGGCCGAACGATCGCGAGCTGTGTGCGAGCTTCGTCGCACGCGCCGAGGCCGCCGGCTATTCGGCGATCGTCGTCACGCTCGACACGCTCACCCTCGGCTGGCGCCCGCGCGACCTGCGGGCGTCGTACCTGCCGTTCCTCGGCGGCGAGGGCTGCGGCGTCTACTTCAGCGACCCGGTCTTCCTCTCGCGGCTCGCGAAGCCGCCTGAGGAGGACATCCTCACCGCGGCCGCGACGATGCTGACGCACTTCCCCAACCTCGGCCTGGCCTGGGACGATCTCGACTGGCTGCGCGGGCAGACCTCGCTGCCGCTGCTCGTCAAGGGCGTGTTGACGGCCGACGACGCAGAGCGCGCGCTGGCGCACGGCATGGACGGCGTGATCGTCTCGAACCACGGCGGCCGTCAGGTCGACGGCGCCGTCGCGGCCCTCGACGCCCTCGCCGAGGTGCGCGACGCGCTCCCGGACGGAGTCGTGCTGATGGACGGCGGCATCCGGTGCGCCGCGGACATCGTCAAGGCGATCGCGCTCGGCGCCGACGCCGTCCTGCTCGGCCGGCCGTACGCGTACGCGCTCGCCGTCGGCGGCCAGCGCGGCGTCGAGGAGCTCGTCCAGAACCTGATGGCGGAGCTCGAGCTGACGCTCGCGCTCGCCGGCGTCGGCTCGGTGAAGGAACTCGACCGCACGTGGCTGAGCACGGCGTCGTCCTGAGCGAGCGCGGGCGCGTCGCGCTCGAGGAGATCGAGGTCGACGAGCCGCAGCCCGGCGAGGTGCTCGTGCGCATCGAGGCGACGGGCGTCTGCCACAGCGACCTGCACGTGATCGAGGAGGACGGCTGGGGCCACCCGTATCCCGTCCTGCTCGGGCACGAGGGCGCCGGCACGGTCGAGGCGGTCGGCGACGGGGTCGGGTCGGTCGCCGTCGGGGATCGCGTCGTCCTCGGCTGGAAGACGGCGTGCGGCGCGTGCGCGGCGTGCAGGCGCGGTGCCCCGCGCCAGTGCAAGGCGCCGCCCGCGGCGGCCGGGCGCCTGCGCCGGCTGGACGGCGCGGTGCTCACGCCCGTGCTCCGCACCGGCACCTTCGCGACGCGGACGGTCGTGCCGGCGGTGGCGGCGGTGCCGGTGCCGCGCGAGCTTCCCGTCGAGCAGGCGTGCCTGATCGGCTGCGCCGTCGCGACCGGCGTCCTGTCGGTGCTCGAGACGGCGAAGGTTTGGGAGGGGGCGCGGGTCGCGGTCATCGGCTGCGGCGCCGTCGGCCTGTCGGTCGTGCAGGGCGCGCGCCTCGCGGGCGCCTCGGAGATCCGCGCGCTCGACACGGAGCGGCGCAAGCAGCAGCAGGCGATCGCGTTCGGCGCGACCGACACCGAGCCGGGCCCGGTCGACTACGTCTTCGACGTCGTCGGCCGGCGGGCGACGTTCGAGCAGGGACTGTCGCTGCTCGCCGCCGGTGGCACGTATGTCTTGATCGGGCTCTCGCCCGCGGGCGAGCGCGGCGAGCTCGAGCTTCCGCGCCTCTTCGCGAAGCGCGCGCGCATCCTCGTCTCGCACGGAGGCGACCATGTCGCCGAGCAGGACTTCCCGCGGCTCGCCGCGTGGGCGCTGGAAGGCAAGCTCGACCTCGCCGGCATGGTCACGCGAGTCGGGCCGCTCGACGAGTGGCAGTCGGCGCTCGACGCAATGCAGGGCGGCGAGGTGGTGCGCACGGTGCTGACGCCGTGAGCAACGTCGAGCTGTTCCAGCGGATGATCGCCGGCGAGGTTCCGGGCGCGCCGATCGGCGATCTGATCGGCATGCGCATGACGGCCGTCGGCGAGGGGACCGCGACCTTCGAGCTCGTCGCAGGCCCGCAGCACACGAGCCCGCCGGGCACGCTCCACGGCGGCATCCTGTGCGACCTCGCCGACGCCGCCATGGGCTGCGCGAACGCGACGCGCCTCGGTCCCGGCGAGAGCTTCACGACCGTCGAGCTGAAGATCAACTTCCTGAAGCCGGTGTGGGAAGGACGGTTGACCGCGGTCGGCTCGGTCCTCAAGGCAGGGCGTACGATCGCGCTCACCGACTGCCGAGTCACGGACGACGAGGGATCGCTGGTCGCCTACGCGACGTCGACCTGCATGACGCTCCGCGAGTAGCAGGCTAGGATCGCGCCGTGGACCTGCGTGACACGCCGGAGGAGGCAGCCTTTCGGGCGGAGGTGCGCGCGTTCATCGAGGCGAACCTGCCGACCGGGTCGCGCGAGCGCGGCGCGCGCCGGTTCGAGGACGCCGATCGCGACTGGAGCCGCGCGCTGGGCGAGGCCGGGTACGCCGGCCTGACGTGGCCGTCCGAGTACGGCGGCGCCGGTGCGCCGTACAGCCACCAGGCGATCTTCCTCGAGGAGCTCGCGCGCGCCGAGGCGCCGTCGCACCTCGGTGTGATCGGGCTCGGCATGGCCGGCCCGACGATCATCGCGTGGGGCACCGAGGAGCAGAAGGAGCGCTATCTCGCGAAGATCCTGAGCGCCGAGGAGATCTGGTGCCAGGGCTTCTCGGAGCCCGACGCCGGCAGCGACCTGGCGGCGGCGCGCACCCGCATCGAGGACAAGGGCGACCACTTCCTCGTCAACGGCCAGAAGGTCTGGTCGTCGTTCGCGCACATCGCCGACTTCTGCATCCTCGTGGGGCTCGGCCTGCCCGACGAGCCGCGCTACAAAAACCTGACGTACGTGATCGCCGACATGCACGCGCCCGGTGTCGAGGTTCGGCCGCTCGTGCAGATCACCGGCCACCCGGAGTTCAACGAGATCTTCTTCACCGACGTCCAGTTGCCGAAGGAGAGCCTGCTCGGCGAGATCGGCGGCGGCTGGCAGGTCGCGATGACGACGCTGCTGCACGAGCGCGGGACGCTGGGCTTCGCGCTCGCGGCGACGTTGGACGTCGCCGTCCGCAAGCTGCTCGCGCTCGCGAAGGAGCGCGAGGTCAGCGACCCGATCCTGCGCGACCGGATCGCGCGCGAGTGGGTCGAGCTGCAGGCGCTGCGCTACACGAACTACCGGGCGCTGACGACGCTCCAGAAGACCGGGATCCCCGGGCCCGAAGGGTCCGCGTCGAAGCTCGTCTGGTCGGAGAACAACCAGCGGCTGACGAAGCTCGCGCTCGAGATCCTCGGCTCCCACGCGCAGCTCACCGACGGCGGCGGGTACGCCGACGGCTACTGGCAGTACCAGCAGCTCCGCTCGCGCGGCAACACGATCGAGGCCGGCACGAGCGAGATCCTGCGCAACATCGTCGCCGAGCGCGTGCTCGGTATGCCGAGGTCACGCTGATGGACTTCTCCTTCACCTCGGAGCAGGAAGACCTCCGCCGCGAGGCGCGCTCGTTTCTCGAGGCAAACCCGGCGCCGACGATGCCGCAGCTCACGGAGCTGGGCTGGGTCGGGATGCTCCGGAGCGGCGAGTTCAGCTTCCTCGACGGGGCGGTGCTCTTCGAGGAGCTCGGCCGCGTCCTCTACGACGGACCGTTCGTGCTGAACGAGGTCGCGGGCCAGCCGGGTGACGACGTCTGGTCGATCGAGATCGACGGTTACGTCCCGCATCTCGCGCAGGTACAGCGCGTGCTCACGCCCGCGATGGAGTCGGCGAGCGCGCAGGGCGATGCCGTGGCGACCGTCGACGAGACCCTCGGCCTCGGGCGGCTGTCGCGAAACGGGGTCGAGCGCGCGACCGGTGACTGGGCGAACGTGCGGCGGCGGCTGCTCGCGGCGCTCGCGCTGGAGGCGGTCGGGATCGGCTCGCACGCCGTCGAGCTCGCCGTTGCCTACGCAGGCTCGCGTGAGCAGTTCGGCAAGAAGATCGGCGCCTATCAGGCGATCTCGCACGCGCTCGTCGACGCGTACGTCGCCGTCGAGCTCGGCCGGTCGCTCGCGTACTGGGCGGCCTGGTGCGTCGCCGAGGGCGACGAGCAGGTCGACCTCGCGGTTGCCGCGGCGAAGTCGCAGGCGGCCGAGGCTGCCGTGCTCGCGTGCGAGAAATCGATTCAGGCGCACGGCGGGATCGGCTTCACGTGGGAGCACCCGCTGCACCGCTACTACAAGCGGGCGCTCTGGCTCGAAGGCGCGCTCGGCTACGGCCGCGAGCACCGCGCCGAGGTGGCCGCATCCCTGCTGTCCTCGTAACCGGCGCCTCCACGGGCATCGGCCGTGCGACCGTCGAGCGCCTCGTCGGCGCGGGGTGGACCGTCTACGCGTCGGTGCGCAACGCGGGGGACGCTCCGCCCGGGACGAGCGAGCTCGTCTTCGACGTCACCGACGGCAAGGCGGTCGCGAAGGCTGTCGCGGGCATCGAGTATCTCGACGGGCTCGTCGACAACGCGGGCATCGCGATCGCCTCGCCGCTCGAGTTCCTGCCGCCCGACGAGCTCGCGCACCAGCTCGACGTGAACGTCGTCGGGCAGCTGCGAGTGCTGCAGGCGGTGCTGCCGCTGCTGCGGCGCTCGCGCGGACGCGTCGTGCTCGTGGGCTCGGTCGCCGGGAGGTCGGCGCTCCCGTTCCTCGGCGCCTACGCGATGAGCAAGTTCGCGCTCGAGGCGATGGCCGACTCGCTGCGCGTCGAGCTGCAGCCCTGGGGGCTGCACGTCGCGATCATCGAGCCGGCCACGATCGCAACGCCGATGTGGACGAAGCCGCAGCGCTCGATTGAGGAGCTGCCGCCGGAGGCGGCCGAGTACTACGGGGCCCGCGCGGAGCAGTTCCGCCGTCTCGCGGCCCAGCGCTCGTCCGCGCACGCCGTCCCGACCGAGGCGGTCGCGAAGGCGATCGAGCACGCGCTGACCGCGTCGAAGCCGCGGACGCGGTACCTGATCGGCCCCGACGCGAAGCGGCGAGCGGCTGTGCAGTGGCTGCCCGACCGCGCGCGCGACCGCGTGCTGACGCGCTTCCTCTTCCGGTCGTAGGATCCGCCCATGAGCTACTCGGTGAACTCCATCGACGCCCTCGGAGAGGGCTACGGGTTCCGCAAGATCAGGAAGCCGCTCGGCGTCTCCGCGTTCGGCGTCAACGCGATCATCATGCCTCCCCACTACGAGGGCCCGGAGCACTACCACGACGTCCAGGACGAGCTCTACTTCGTGCACCGCGGCACCGCGACCGTGCTGCTCGACGGCGTCGAGCACGAGGTGGGGGAGGGCGGCCTCGTCCACGTCGAGTCGACGACGCCGCGTCGCTTCTCGAACCGCGCCGACGACGACCTCGTGCTGCTGATCGTCGGCGGCAAGGGCGGGTACGTCGAGCGCGACGGCAAGCTCGTGGACGAGGAGCGCGACCTCGAGCGCCGCCAGTCGATGTCGCGGGGAGAGCTCGGATGAACGGCCTGATGATGGACTACGAGCTGACGCTGCCCACGCTGCTCCGGCGCGCCGAGGCGTACTGGAGCGACGCCGAGCTCGTCACGCGCCTGCCCGACAAGAGCATGCAGCGCAGCACGTACGGCGAGTCGTGCCGGCGCGCGCGTGCGCTCGCGGTCGCGCTCAGGTCACTCGGGCTCGAGCGCGGCGACCGCGTCGGGACGCTCTGCTGGAACCACCTCGTCCACCACGAGGCGTACCTCGGCATCCCGTGCGGCGGGTTCGTCCTGCACACGCTGAACCTGCGCCTGCACCCGAACGACCTCGCGTACATCGCGCGCCACGCGGGCGACCGCGCGGTGATCGTCGACAGGAGCCTCCTGCCGCTGCTCGACCAGTTCAAGGGCGAGACGCAGATCGAGCACGTCCTCGTCGTCGAGGACGGCTACGAGGAGCTGCTCGCCTCGGCCGATCCCGACGAGTGGGTCGACCCACAGCTCGACGAGAGCGAGGCCGCCGCCATGTGCTACACGAGCGGCACCACTGGCCTGCCGAAGGGCGTCCTCTACTCGCACCGCTCGACGATGCTGCACACGCTCGGCGTCGCGGCCGGCAACCCGATGGGCCTCGGCATCTCGGATCACGACGTGATCCTGCCGGTCGTCCCGATGTTCCACGCGAACGCCTGGGGCTACCCGTACCTCGCGACGATGCTCGGCTCGAAGCTCGTCTACCCCGGGCCGTTCCTCGACCCGGAGAGCCTGCTCGACCTGTTCGTGGAAGAGGGCGTCACGTGGACGGCCGGCGTGCCGACGATCTGGCTCGGGATCCTGCAGCTGCTCGACGCGAACCCGGGCCGGTGGGACCTCTCGCGCATGAAGGGGATGCTCGTCGGCGGGTCGGCCGCACCGCGCGCGCTGATCGCCGGCTTCAAGGAACGGCACGGGCTCGACGTCGTGCACGGCTGGGGCATGACGGAGACGTCGCCCGTCGCGACGACCGCGCAGCTCCCCGGCGAGCTCGCGAACGCCGACCCCGACACGCGCTACGACGTGATCGCGATGCAGGGACGTCCGCTCCCGCTCGTCGAGCTGCGTCACCGTGACGCCGACGGGACGGTGCTGCCCTGGGACGGCGAGGCGATGGGCGAGCTCGAGACGCGCGGCCCGTGGGTTGCGGCTGCGTACTACGACACGCCCGAGCAGGCCGACCGCTGGACGGACGACGGCTGGTTCCGCACCGGCGACGTCGTCACGATCCACCCGCTCGGCTTCATCCAGATCAAGGACCGCTCGAAGGACGTGATCAAGTCGGGCGGCGAGTGGATCTCGTCGGTCGAGCTCGAGAACGCGCTGATGGCGCACCCTTCGATTGCGGAAGCCGCGGTCATCGCCGTGCCCGACCCGAAGTGGGACGAGCGCCCGCTCGGGGTGGTCGTCTTCAAGGACGGGCAGTCCGCGACCGCGGAGGAGCTGCGGGACTTCCTGGCACCCGACTTCGCGAAGTGGTGGCTCCCGGACCGCTTCGAGTTCGTGGCAGAGATCCCGAAGACGAGCGTCGGCAAGTTCCGCAAGACGGAGCTTCGCGAGATGTTCGCCCTCGAGGACGCGACCGCGCCGGCCCAGTGATCAAGACCGTCTGGCTCGACAACCCGCCGGTCAACGCCGTCAACCGCGGGATCATCGAGACGCTCTGGTCGGAGCTCGAGCACCTCGACGACGACGTGCGCGTCGTCGTCCTGCGCGGCCGCGGCGACCGGGCGTTCTCGGCCGGAGCCGACATCGGCGGCTTTCAGGGCGGGAGCGACGACGGCGGCCGCCCGGCGGGCATCCAGCCCGTCGCCGACCTGATCGAGTCCGTTCCGGTACCTGTGATCGCCGCGATCCACGGGTACTGCCTCGGCGGCGGGCTCGAGATCGCCCTCGCGTGCGATCTCCGGATCGCGCACGCCGACGCGCAGCTCGGGTTCCCAGAAGTGAATCTCGGGCTGCTTCCGGGCGGGGGCGGCACACAGCGCGCGCCGCGGCTGATCGCACCCGGACGCGCGCGCTGGCTGGTCATGTCCGGTGAGCGCATCCCGGCCGCGACGGCCGAGGCCTGGGGCCTCGTCGAGTTCGTCGTCGACGACCTCGACGAGGGGATCGCGCGGTACGCCGAGCCGCTCTCGCGCCAGTCGCCGCACGCACTGCACCAGATCAAGTCGCTTCTCCACGACACGCGCGACGCACGCGACGACGAGCGCGAGGTGCAGGCGTTCGCAGCGTGCCTCACCTCGGAGGACGGCCAGGAAGGCGTCGCCGCGTTCCTCGAGAAGCGCGAGGCGCGCTGGACCGGACGTTGAAGCTGGTCACCGACGGCGAGGAGCTCACGGGTCTCGTCGACGACCTGACGACGGTCTACCGCGACGCGTTCAGCGCGCCCGGCTACGACGAGACCGAGCAGGAGGTGGAGCGCTTCCGCGACGAGCAGCTGCCGGCGCACGCGGCGCGGGAGGGCTTCCGGTGCGCTGTCGCCTTCGACGACGGCGTGTGCGTCGGGTTCGCCTACGGCTATACCGGTCGCCGCGGCGAGTGGTGGACCGACCAGGTCGCGGCCGGCGCACCCGCCGAGATCGTGGAGCAGTGGCTCGACGGGCACTTCGAGTTCGTCGAGCTCGCCGTCGACCCAGCGGCGCAGCGGTGCGGCCACGGCGCCGCGCTGCACGACGCGCTCCTTCTCGGCGTCCCGAACGAACGCGCGCTGCTGACCACGTACCGGGACGACCGGCCCGCGCCGCGTCTCTATCGGCGACTCGGCTGGGAGCTCCTCGTCGAGGGGATCTTCGAGGACAGCGACCTCTACGGCCTCGACCTGCACCGCTTCGCGCAGAGGCCCGAGCGGTGAGGGCGGCGGTCCTGCGCGAGGTCGGCGGCGAGCTCACCGTCGAGGAGGTTCCGGAGCCGGAGGGCGACGCGGTCGTCGACGTGCGTGCCGCCGGGGTGAACTTCGCCGACCTGCTGATCCGCAACGGGATGTACCCGCAGATGCCCGACCTGCCGTTCGTCCCCGGCTCCGAGGTCTCGGGTGACCTCGACGGGCGGCGTGTGCTCGCGCTCACACGCGCGAGTGGCGGCGGGTACGCGGAGCGCGTCGCCGTCGACACGGACTGGACGTTTCCGCTGCCGGACGCCGCGTCGTACGCAGCCGGCGCGGGGTTCCTGCTCACCTACCTCACGGCGTACATCCCGCTGCACCGGCAGGTTCGCGTCACGCCGGCGAGCACCGTGCTCGTGCATGCCGGATCGGGGGGCGTCGGGTGCGCGGCGGTGCAGCTCGCGAAGAACCTCGGTGCGCGCGTGATCGCGACCGCCAGCACGCCGGAGAAGCGCGCGGTCGCGCGCGACAACGGCGCCGACGAGGCGATCGGCTACGACGAGCTCGACGACGTGCGCGCCGACGTGGTGATCGACCCGGTCGGCGGCGAGGTGTTCACGCGCTCGCTGTCGCTGCTCAACCCGCTCGGCGTCGTCGTCGCGGTCGGGTTCGCCGGCGGGCTCTGGCAGGACCCGAGCGTCCAGTGGCTCGTCGGTCGCAACGCGGGCGTGGTCGGCATCTACCTCGGGCGCCTGATGAAGCTCGATCCCGGCTACGTGCGCGAGTGCGCGCTCGAGCTGCTCGGGCTGTGGGCAGCCGGCGAGATAGACCCGGTGATCGGCGCGCACTTCCCGCTCGAGGACGCGGGTGGCGCGCTTGCGCTGATCGCCGAGCGTCGCCACTGGGGCAAGGTCGTGCTCGAGCCGTGAAGGCGCTCGTGACGGGCGGCGCGGGCGGGATCGGGCGCGCGATCGCCGCGCGGCTCTCCGTCGAGGGGTACGAGGTCGAGCCGCTCGACCTCGTCGACGGCTTCGACGTTTCCGATCCGGCGGCCTGGGAGGCGGTCGGGCCGGTCGACGTCGCCTGCCTCAACGCGGGCGTGCTCACGGGCGAGGTGGATGTGCGGGAGCTGTCCGACGAGCAGTATCGTCGCGCGCTCGGCGTGAACGTCGACGGCGTCGTCTACGGCGTCCGGCGGCTCGCACGGGTCATGGAGCGCGGCTCGATCGTGGTGACCGCGTCGCTCGCCGGGCTCACCGGCATGCCGAGCGACGCGATCTACTCGCTCACCAAGCACGCGCTCGTCGGGTTCGTGCGCAGCGTCGCGCCGCAGCTCGAGCCGGTGACGATCAACGCCGTCTGCCCCGGGATCGCCGACACGCCGATGATCGACGCGCAGCGCGACGCGTTCGCTGCCGCCGACTTCCCGCTCGTCGCGCCCGAGGCCGTCGCGGACGCCGTCTGGCGCGCGGCGACGAGCGGACGGAGCGGCGAGGCGTGGTTCGTGCAGCCGGGCCGCGACCCGGCGGCGTTCCGCTTCCCGACCTTGCCCGGCCCGCGCCGCGAGGGCGAGCGCGTCGGGCTGCCGCCGCTCCGCCGTTCCTAGTTCAGCCCGGGGTCGTACGGCATGCTCTTCATCAGCGACACCGAGCCGCCGGCGCGCGCGACCGCTTCGCGCCACAGCGCGTCGGGATCGTCGGCGAACGGGTCGGCCGGTTCCGCCTCGACGACGATCCAGGCCGGCTCCTCGAGCTCCGCCTCGAGCTGGCCGGCGCCCCAGCCGGCGTAGCCCGCGAACAGCCGGACGCGCCGGATCGACAGCATCTCCGGTTCGGCGTCTGCGCTCATGAAGCCGATGCGTTCGAAGATCGGCGCGACGCTGTCCTCGACGTCGTCGAACTCGGCGAGGACCATGAACGCGTGCGGCTGGACGGGGCCGCCGACGAAGACCGGGCCCTGCGCGCCGGGAAGCCCTTCGAGCAGCGGCACCGCTTCGGCGGCGCTCACCTCGGAAGGGCGGCTGAGCACCAGGCCCATCGCGCCGTCCTCGTCGTGGTGGGCGATCAGGACGACGGTCTTGCGGAAGTTCGGATCGACGAGAGACGGCGACGACAGCAGCAGCTTTCCGCGCAGGGACTCCACGTATCTATGTGAAGTCCCACCCGTCGCCGTCCGCGAACGCCTTGAGCACGCGGCGGGCCACGACCATGCGGTGAACCTCGTCGGGGCCGTCGTAGATGCGGCCGGCGCGCGCGACGCTCAGCATGTGCCCGAGCGGCGTCTCGTCGGTCAGGCCGCGGGCGCCGTGCACCTGGACGGCGCGGTCGATCACGTCGTGGAGCGCCTGCGCGGCGAAGAACTTGATCGCCGAGATTTCGACGCGGGCCTCGTCGCCGGCGTCGATCTTGTGGGCTGCGTCGAGCGTGAGCAGCCGGCACGCCTGGATCTGCACGTAGCTGTCGGCGATCCAGGTCTGCACCGTCTGCTTGTCGGCGAGCGGGCCGCCGAACGCCTCGCGGTCGAGCGCGTAGGTGCACATCAGCGCGAATGCGCGCTACATCTGCCCGAGCCAGCGCATCACGTGGTGGATGCGCCCGGGGCCGAGCCGCTTCTGCGCGATCAGGAACCCGGCGCCTTCGCCGCCGAGCGTGTTCGAGACGGGGACGCGGACGCCGGTGTAGCGCACCTCGCAGTGCGTCGTCCAGCCGCGGCCGGCGTGCCCGAGCACGGGTACGGGCCGCACGACGTCGACGCCGGGCGTGTCGGCAGGGACGATGATCTGCGTTGCGCGCTCGTGCCGGGGCGCATCCGGGTCGGTCACCGCCATCACGATCCCGAAGGCCGCGCCCTCCGCGCCCGACGAGAACCACTTGTGCCCGTCGATCACCCACTCGTCGCCGTCCCGCACCGCGCGCGTGCGCAGCGTCGTCGGGTCGGAGCCGGGCACCTCGGGCTCGGTCATCGAGAAGAACGAGCGGATTTCGCCGGCGACGAGCGGCTGCAGCCAGCGCTGCTTCTGCTCGTCGGTACCGAACATGTGCAGGATCTCTGCGTTGCCGGCGTCCGGTGCCTGGCACCCGAAGACGAGCTGCCCCCACATCGAGCGGCCGATGTGCTCGTTGAAGTAGGCGTAGTCGAGGAAGCCGGTGCCGGTGCCTCCGGCCTCGGTCGGGACGTGCGGCGCCCAGAGGCCGAGCGCGCGCACCTCGTCGCGGAGCTCCGCGACGAGCGCGTCCGACGTCTCGTCCTCGCGGTCGAGGATCGGCTCGCTCGGCAGCACGCGCTCGTCCATGAAGGCGCGCACCTGCTCGAGGCGCTCCGTCGGCGGAGCCCAATCGGTGACGGTCATGCCGTTAGCATCGCACGATGCGCCTCGGCTTCTACATGGGGTACGCGCAGCCGGGGACGAATCCGCTCGAGCTGATCGAGCTCGCGCAGGAGGCGGAGCGGCTCGGCTACGACTCGGCGTGGGCTGCGGAGGCGTGGGGCGTCGACGCCGTCACCCCGATCGCGTGGCTGGGCGCGCTGACGGAGCGCATCAAGCTCGGCACCGCGATCATGCAGCTCCCGGGGCGGTCGCCGGCGAACGCCGCGATGACCGCGGCGACGCTCGACCTGCTCTCGGGCGGCCGGTTCCTGATGGGGCTCGGCACGTCGGGGCCGCAGGTGGTCGAGGGCTGGCACGGGCAGGAGTGGGGGAAGCCGCTCGGCAAGATGCGCGAGTACGTCGAGATCGTCCGGGCGGCGCTGCGGCGGGAGCGGCTCGAGCACCACGGCGCGCACTACGACATCCCGGTGCGCGGCGGCACCGGTCTCGGCAAGCCGCTGCGGTTGATGGCGCGCCCGCTGCGCGCGGAGATCCCGATCTACATCGCGGCGTTCGCGCCGAAGGCGGTGGAGCTCGCGTTCGAGATCGCGGACGGCTGGCTCCCGATCTTCTGGTCGCCCGAACAGGCGCGGGCAGTGTTCCCCGTCGACCGCGCGCGGCCCGGCTTCGACATCGCGCCGTGCGTCCCGGCGGTCGTCACCGACGACGTCGAGAGCGGGCGCGACGCGCTCAAGGCGTACTACTCCTTCTACATCGGCGGCATGGGCGCGCGCGGGAAGAACTTCTACAACGACCTGTTCGCGCGCTATGGCTACGAGGCGGAGGCGCGCGAGATCCAGGAGCTCTTCCTCGGCGGGCAGCAAGCCGAGGCGACCGCGAAGGTCCCGGACGCGTTTGTCGACGAGGTCGCGCTCGTCGGCCCGAAGGAGCGGATTGCCGATCGCCTCGCCGCGTGGCGCGAGTCGGGCGCGACGAGCCTGCTCGTCTCGACACGCGACGTCGCCACGCTGCGTGCGGTGGCGGAAGCCGCAGGGGTCTGACCCGGGTCTGACCCGGGTCTGACCCCGCGCCGTACCGGCCGCGTCCGCGCGCGCCATGTCCACCGGTGGCCGCTGGCGCCATGCCGCGACCGGACCTTTCGCGGCGATGTTGCAGGCGTTTCGGGTCGGCGGCCGTTACAAAGGGTCTGACCCGGGTCTGACCCCGGCGGTTACGCCGACGTCGGCGGTTACGCCTCGAGCGCCTCGAGCGCCGCCGCGGCGAGGGCGGGGACGCCGAGCTCGAAGATCGCGGCGCGGGAGTCCTCGGCGCCCAGCTCGCCGCGGACGTAGCGGCCGTAGATCGCTTCGCAGAAGACGGCGGCCTTCCAGAGCGCGAGCGCCTCGAACCACGCGAGCGGGCCGAGGTCGCGGCCGCTCCGCTCCGCGTAGCGCGCGACGAGCTCGGCGCGCGACGGGAAGCCCTCCGACGCGGTGACCGGCGACGAGCCGAGCGCGCTCGGTTTGCCGCCGGGCTCGCTGTAGGTCGCGAGCAGGTAGCCGACGTCGGCGCGCGGATCGCCGATCGCTCCCATCTCCCAGTCGAGCACCGCCTCGATCCGCGTCGCCTCGGCGCGCGCGACCATCATGTTCCCGAGACGGTAGTCGCCGTGGACGACGGTCGTCGCGATCGGATCCGGCAGCGACGACGTGAGGCGTCGGCCGACTTCCTCGACGTCGGGAATCGGCCGCGTCTGATTCACCCCCCAGAGCTCCGCGAAGCGACGCACCTGCCGCTCCGCGTAGCTCCCCGGGCGGGCGAATGCTGCGAGCTCGGGCGACGTCACGTCGACCGCATGGATCTCGACGAGCGCGTCGACGAGGTCGTCACCCAGCCGCCGGCGCGCGGCCCGGGTCTCGAGGCCGGCCGGCAGCTCCTGCGTGACGACGTGACCGTCGAGGAACCGCATCACGTAGAACGGGACGCCGAGCACCGACTCGTCGTCGCAGACGGCGACGATCTCCGGCAGCCTGCCGAACCCGCCCGCGCGGATCGCGAGCTGCAGCTTCGCCTCGCGCACCATGTCGTGCGCCGACCTCGGCAGCGGCGGCCGCGGCGGCCGCCGCAGCACGTACCGCTCGCCGCCGCGCTCGACGAGGAACGTGAAGTTCGAGCCGCCGCCGTCCCCGATGCGCGTGAACGCCGGCGGGCCGGCGCCGAGGCCGTGTGCGTCGAGGAACGCTTCGACGCGCTCGGGCACGATCAGCGGCGCCTGCTCGGCCATCGACTCGCGATGCTACGCGGCCGCGATCGCCGCCACGCCACCGAGCGCGACGGCGACGCCGAGCTGCTGCGCGCGCGTCAGCCGCTCGCCGAGGATCACGTGGGCGAGCACGACGGTCATGACGGGATAGAGCGAGCCGAGCACCGAGACGAGCGCGAGCAGCCCGTGGCCGCTCGCGAAGGCGAAGAGCGCATTCGCCGAGACGTCGGCAAGCCCGACCGCCGCGACCGCGGCGAGGGACGCGTGCGGGATCCGCGCCGGCGCGCGAAGCGCAGCGGCCACGACGACGAGCAGCGCGAGCGAGCCGACGCGCGCGCCGACGAGCGTCGACCAGGGGTCGCCCTCACGGCTGCCGAGCCCGAGGAAATAGACGAAGAGCCCGAGCGCGACGGCCGCGACGACCGCCAGGACGATCGCCCGCCCACGCTCGGGCGCCGCGGCGCGGCGCTCCTCGGTCGAGGCGAGGACCGCGCCGGCGAGTGCGGCGCACGCGCCGACCAGCGCGATCGCGCCCGGGCGCTCGCCCGTCGCGAGCGAGAGGCCGAACGGGACGACCGCGCCGCAGGCGGCGACGGGCGAGACGACGCTCATCGTCCCGAGCGACAGCGCCCGGTAGAACGCCGCGAGCCCTGCACCGCCCCCGAGGCCTGCCAGTAGGCCGATGGCGAACGACCGGCCGTCGATCGTGCCGCGCACGGCGAGCACGACGAGCAGCGCGGCGAACCCGGCCGCCTGCGAGACGATCGTCACCCCGAAGACCGGCAGCCGCCGCGTCAGCAGCCCGCCGGCGAAGTCGGCGGATCCCCAGACGACCGACGACCCGAGGGCCAGGACGAGCGCGAGGGCGCCCACTGCGGCCGGGCGCTAGAGGCGCTCGACGAGCATGGCCATCCCCTGCCCGCCGCCGACGCACATCGTCTCGAGCCCGATCGTCGCGTCGAGCGTCTCGAGGTCGTTCAGCAGCGTGTTCATGATGCGGGCGCCCGTCATCCCGTACGGGTGGCCGAGCGCGATCGCTCCGCCGTGCGGGTTCAGCTTCTCGCCGAAGGGGTCGATGCCGAGCTCCCGGCACACCGGCAGCACCTGGGCCGCAAACGCCTCGTTGAGCTCGACGACGTCGACGTCGTCGATCGTCATGCGGGCCTGACCGAGTGCCTTGCGCACCGCCTCGATCTGGCCGACGCCCATGATCTCGGGCTCGACGCCCGACACGCTCGAGGCCAGGATGCGCGCCCGCGGCTTGATGCCCAGTTCACCGGCGCGCTGCTCCGACATCACGACGACCGCGGCGGCGCCGTCGTTCAACGGGCACGAGTTGCCGGCGGTGACCTTCCCACCCGGCTTGAAGGCCGGCTCGAGCTCGGCGAGCTTCTCGATCGTCGACGACCGGCGCGGCCCGTCGTCGGCCACGGCCCCGTTGTAGGCCGTGAGCTCCCGCTCGAAGAAGCCGGAGTCCTGCGCCGCGACCGCGCGCTCCTGGGAGCGCTGCGCGAAGCGGTCCATGTCCTCGCGCGAGACGTCCCAGCGCTCCGCGACGTTCTCGGCCGTCAATCCCATCGGGATGTAGACGTTGGCGATCGGCGCGTCGTCGCCGAACAGCGCGGGATGCAGCTCCTCGTGCGACTTCGGGTACCCGTCGACCTGCGAGATCGACTCGACCCCTGCGGCGACGAACGCCTCGCCCTCGCCCGCCTTGATCGCGTGGAAGGCCATCCGGATCGTCTGGAGGCTCGACGCGCAGAAACGGTTGACCGTCGTGCCCGGGACCGTCTCCGGCAGCCCGGCGAGCAGGGCCACGCGGCGGCCGAGATTCATCCCCTGGCGGTCCTGCGGGAAGCCGCAGCCGACCATGACGTCGGCGATCTCCTCCGGCGACAAGCTGGGGACCTTCGCGAGCGCGGTCTTCACCGCGAACGCACAGAGGTCGTCGGGCCGTACGTCGACGAGCGACCCCTTGGCGGCACGACCGATCGGCGTGCGCGCGGCGGACACGATCACGGCTTCAGGCATGCGCGGACTCTAGTGAAACGAGAAGGGCCGGCAGTGCCGGCCCTTCTCGCGAATCGAACTGGTTCGGTCGGGCTACTTGCCGCGGCCGTTGATCAGGCTGCCGAACGGCACGAAGGTGTTGTTCTGGTACTTGACCAGCGTCACCTGTGAGATCGGGTACTGATCGCCGCCCCTCGTCTGCTCGATGATGCCGGGCAGCGAGAACGGGTTCCCGTTCTTGGTGGCCGGGCTGAACGTGTGGTTGCGGGCGACCTTCATCAGGCCCGCGCGCGTGAGGTTCTTGCCGGCCAGTTTCAGCAGCTGCACGGTGGCCCACGCCTTCGAGACGCCGTACAGGTTGAGCGGATCGTTGGCGTTCCCCTTGGGGTCGTACTTCGCCATGATCGCGCGGTAGAGCTTCATCCCGGGCGCCTTGTTGTAGACCGGATTGCTCGGGTCGAGCCCGTAGTTGGTGGTGATCGTGCCGGCGGTGATGTCCGAGCCGGACTTCGTCGCGATTGTCAGGAACGTGTCCGTCGCCGAGACGGAGTTCGTGAACACGTTGGTCGGGTGCCAGCCGAGCTTCGTCGCGATCACGTACGACTGGATCGTCCCGGTCGGCGTGATGAAGATCACGAGCGTGTCGGCGCCGGACGCCTTCAGCTTCGCGATCTGCGCCGCCGGGTTCGGCGACGTCACGTCGAAGGGCTCGGCGTCGACGAGCTGCGGCAGGTTCTCCTGCGTCAGGCCGGCCTTGAGCCCACGCAGGTAGTCGTTGCCGTAGTCGTCGTTCTGGTACACGACGCCCACCTTCGCGTTCGGGAGCTTGCTCGCGATGTACTTGCCGTAGATCGCACCCTCCGCCTCGTAATCGGGCTGCCAGCCGAGCGTCCACGGGTACTCGCTGAAGTCGCGATCGAACGTCGTCGCCCCGGTGGAGACGTAGAGCTGCGGGACCTTGTTGTCGTTCAGGTACTGGCGGACGGCGGTCTGCGGCTCCGTGCCGAGCCCGCCGACCAGCGCGAACGCATGGTCCTGCTCGACGAACTGATGCGTGATCTGCACGGTGTTCGCAGGGTTGTAACCGTCATCCTGGTACTTCCAGATGATCTTCCGTCCGTTCACGCCGCCGTGCGCGTTGGCGTACGAGAAGTACGCGCCCATGCCTGCCGGGATCGGGGCGTAGCCCGAAGCGGGCCCACTCAGGGGGAACGTGCCCTCGAGCAGGATCGTCTTCGCCGTCACGCCCGGGGTCGCCGTCGGCGCGGCACCGGCCGTCATCACGACGGCGGCCGACGCAACCAGCGCCAGGGCGAGTAGCAGGGACGTTCTTTTCATGCGTGGTCTCCTTTGGGGGAGTCGCCTGGGGGGAGTGCTCGCCGGATGATAGGCGGGCGACGGGGTGAATTGAAGGCCAGTTCTCGGACCGGCAATTAGGCCCAGCGCGCCGTGAGGCGCCGGACGAGGCCGGCGACGCCGGCCGGCGCGGCGAAGAGCACGAGCAGCAGCACGAGCCCGTAGATCACGAGCGGCGAGCCGGGCGCATGCGTGTTCACCTCGAGGCTCGTGATGCGGCTCAGAAGGTGGACGAGTCCCGGGCCCCAGCTGATCCGAATGAACTCGACGAAGAGCGCCCCGAAGACCATGCCGCCGAGCGAGCCCGCGCCGCCGATCACGACACCTGTCAGGAGGAGGATCGAAAGGTCGATCGGAAACGTGTCGGGGTTCACGTACGTGATTCCGATCGCGAACAGGCCGCCGGCGATCCCGCAGAAGAACGCGGAGATGCCGAACGCGGCCGTCTTGATCGCCGTGACGGAGACGCCGTTCGCGGTCGCCGCCACCTCGCTGTCGCGAACCGCGCGCAAGGCGCGGCCTAGGCGGCCGCTCACGACGAGGTAGGCCGCCGCCAGCATCACGAACGCGATGATCCATGAGACCACGTAGAGCCACAGCGACGGGTTCGTCTTCAAGCCGAGCTCGGCGTGGAGCTGCGGGAGCGACTTGCCGAGCGTGCCGCCGGTGAAGCCGTTGAAGTGCTTGAGCAGGCCGATGAACGCGAGCGGGATCGCGAAGGTGGCGAGCGCGAGGTACGGCCCGGAGAAGCGGGTCGCCGGGATGCCGAACGCGACCCCGACAAGGCCCGCGACCAGACCGGCGAGCGGGATCGTCCAGAGGTCGCGCCATCCGTGGTCGACGACGAGGATCGTGGTCGTGTACGCGCCGATCCCCATGAAGGCGCCGTGGCCGAGCGAGATCTGCCCGGTGAAGCCGGTGAGGATGTTCAGCCCGAGCAGTGCGATCAGGTAGATCCCGACGAACGCGAGCTGGTAGACGCGGTAGTGGGTCAGCAGGAACGGCGCGGCGATCACGCACACGACGAGCGCGGCGACGCCGATCCAGCCGAGCGGCAGCCTCATACGCGCCGGACGACCTCCTTCCCGAACAGGCCCGCCGGCCGCAGCAGCAGCACGATGAGCAGCACGAAGAGCGCGACCGGCAGCCGCAGCTCGGGCGTGACCCAGTCGACGTACGTCCCGAGCAGGTTCAGCGTGACGCCGAGCGCGAGGCCGCCGACCACGGCGCCGACCGGGCTCTCGAGGCCGCCGAGGATCGCCGCCGCGAAGGCGTAGATCAGCACCGCTTGCATCATGTTGGGCGTCAGGAACACGCTCGGCGCGACCATCATCCCGCTCACCGCACCGAGCACGGCCGCGAAGCCCCATCCGAGCGCGAGCAGCCACGACGTCCGTACGCCGAGCAGGCGCGCGGCATCCGGGTTCACGGCGCCGGCCCGCATGCCGAGGCCGAGCTTCGTGAAGCGGAAGAACGCCCACAGCACGAGCACGCACGCCAGCACGACGCCGAGCGTGCCCACGTCCTGCTTGGAGATGTGCACGCCGCCGATCACCCAGGTGGTCGGCGGGAACGGGCTCGGGAAGAACTGCAGCTGCGGCGACCAGATCCACGCGGCCAGCCCGTTGAAGATCACGAGCAGCGCGATCGTCGCCATCACCACCGTGAGCACGCTCGCACGCTCGAGCGGCCGGATCACGACCCTCTGCACCGCCACGCCGCCGACGAACGCGATCAGCAGCGTGGTCGCGAACATCCACCAGTACGGAAAGCCGTGGTGGGTGTAGAGCGACCAGGCGATGTACGTGGTGAACATCGCCATCTCGCCCTGGGCGAAGTTGATCACCTCGGTGGCCTTGTAGATGAGCACCAGCGCGAGGGCGAGCGACCCGAAGATCGCGCCGTCGGCGAGGCCGGAGACCAACTGCTGGAAGAACTGCTGCATCTGTCCGTCAGTACCCCAGATACGCGGTGCGCACCGAGTCGTCGGCCTTCAGCTCGTCGGCGGTCCCGGCGACCGCCACCGCGCCGGTCTCGAGCACGTACGCGCGCCGTGCGGCGGTCAGCGCGATGGCGGCGTTCTGCTCGACGACGAGCACCGCGAGCCCCTCCTTCTCGTTGAGGTCGGTGACGACGCGGTACACCTCGCGCGTCACGAGCGGCGCGAGCCCGAGCGACGGTTCGTCGAGCATCAGCAGCCTCGGCCGCTGCAGGAACGCGCGCGCGAGCGCGAGCATCTGCTGCTCGCCGCCCGAGAGCGTCCCCGCCTGCTGGTGGCGGCGGATCTCGAGCCACGGGAAGTAGGCGAGCACGCCCGCGAAGTCGGGGCGGCGGCGGTGCATGTACGCGCCCATCCGCAGGTTCTCCCAGACCGACAGCTCCGCGAAGATGCCGCGACCCTCGGGAACGTGGGCGATGCCGGCGCGCGCGACGGATTCGGGCGAGCGCCCGAGCCGCTTGCCGGCGAGCGTGATCTCGCCGTCGCGGCGCACCGTCCCGGAGACGGCGCGCAGCGTCGTCGTCTTGCCGGCGCCGTTCGCGCCCAGCAATGCGACGATCTCGCCTTCGTCGACCGTGACGTCGATCCCGCGCAGGGCCTGGATCTGCCCGTAGCGGGCCGAGACGCCGTCGAGCTCGAGCAGGGGTGCCATCGGGGGAGCTAGCTTCTCACGCGTGGTCGCGCTCGAGGAAGGCATCTGCCGCATCACGCTCCCGCTGCCGTTCGGGCTGGACCACGTTCACTGCTACCTCCTGCGCTCGTCCGGCGGGTGGACCCTCGTCGACACCGGCCTCGGCGCCGACGACCCCGCGGCTCGCTGGCGGCCGATCCTCGACGAGCTCGACGGCCCGCTCGAGCGCATCGTCGTCACGCACATGCACCCCGACCACGTCGGCGGCGCGCGCGACGTCGCAGCGCTCACAGGTGCGCAGGTCGTGCAGGGGCGGGAGGACTACGCGCAGTGCCTCGCGGCGTGGGGGCCGGGGCGCTCGGCCGCGCGCCTCGCCGCGCACTGGGTCGCGAACGGGATGCCGGCAGTGGACGTCGAGAACGTGATCCGCGAGTCCGACCGGCTCGCGTCCGCGATCCACTGGAGCGAGTCGCCGCAGCTGGTGGACGACGGCGATGCCGTCGACGGCTGGCACGTCGAGGTGCTCCGCGGTCACGCCGACGGGCACATCGTGCTCTTCCGCGACGGCGTCCTGATCGCGGGCGACACGATTCTCGGCGGGATCACCCCCACGATCGGCCTGTACCCCAACTCGCGGCCGGACCCGCTCGCCGACTACTTCGAGACGCTGCGCCGGATCGAGGAGCTCGCCCCGCGGATCGCCTACACCGGCCACAAGGATCCGATCGCCGATCCTGCGCGCCGTGCGCGCGAGATCCGCGCGCACCACGAGGAGCGCCTCGACGCGGCGCTCGACGCGCTCGACGGCGAGCCGCGTAGCGCGTACGAGGTCTCGCTCGAGCTGTTCGGCAGGACGCTGTCCACCGTCGAGCGCCGGTTCGCGATCGCCGAGGCGCTCGCGCACCTCGAGCGCCTCCGCGCCGACGGCGCGGTGTCGCGCGGCGATGGCGGTGGGTACGTGCGCGTCTGACCGATACCATTTGCGGGCGTGAAGCCGCTCCAGATCGGCGTTCTTGCGCTGCAGGGCAACTTCCGCGAGCACGTCGCGATGCTGCGGCGCCTCGACGTCGAGACGCGTGAGGTGCGCAAGCCGGAGGAGCTCGACTCGCTCGACGGTCTCGTGATCCCGGGCGGCGAGTCGACGACGTTCATGCACCTGATGCGCCTCTACGGGCTCGACGAGGCGATCCGCCGGTTCCCGGGCGCGGTCTTCGGGACCTGCGCGGGGATGATCGTCCTCGACTCGGAGCACCTCGGCCTTGTCGACATCACCGTTCGCCGCAACGCGTTCGGCCGCCAGGTCGCCTCGTTCGAGGCCGACCTCGTCGTCGCCGGCGAGGACGCGCCGGTACGGGCGGTGTTCATCCGTGCGCCGTGGATCGAGGAGGTCGGTGCGGATGTGGAGGTGCTCGCAGAGCTCGACGGCCGTCCGGTGCTCGCGCGCGAAGGGCGGTTCCTCGTCGCGTCGTTCCACCCCGAGCTGACCGGTGACACGCGGCTGCACGCGCGGTTCCTGACGATGGCGAAGGAGGATCGGCTTGTCCGGGCATAGCAAGTGGTCGTCGATCAAGCACAAGAAGGGCGCCGCCGACGCGAAGCGCGGGCAGCTCTTCTCGAAGCTCTCGCGCGCGATCCTCGTCGCGGCCAAGGAGGGCGGCCCCGATCCTGCGAACAACCTCGCGCTGCAGAACGCGATCGAGAAGGCGAAGTCGTACTCGATGCCCAAGGACAACATCGACCGCGCGATCGCGAAGGGCTCGGGCGCGGACGCCGATGCCGACGCGTTCGAGACGATCGTGTACGAGGGGTACGGGCCGGAAGGCGTCGCCCTGATCGTCGAGGCGCTGACCGACAACCGGAACCGGACCGCCGCCGACGTGCGCCACCTGTTCGCGAAGCACGGCGGCAACCTCGGCGCCACCGGGGCGGTTGCGTGGCAGTTCGAGCGCCTCGGCGTCGTCGCCGTCTCGGCGTCGGGCGCCGACGAGGAAGACCTGCTGCTGGCGGCGGCGGACGCGGGCGCCGACGACGTCCAGCCCGACGGCTCGACGTTCCACGTCACGTCGCCACCCGAGGTGCTCTCGGCGGTGCGCGAGGCGCTCGAGGGCGCCGGCTTCAGCATCGAGTCGGCCGAGCTGCAGCTCGTCCCGAAGACGACGGTCTCGATCGACGACGAAGCGAAGGCGCGGCAGGTGATGCGCCTCGTCGACGCGCTCGAGGAGAACGACGACGTGCAGGACGTCTACGCGAACTTCGACATCCCCGAGCGCGTGCTCGAGGCCGTCGCCGGCTAGCTCTCAGGCGACCCGAACCGTCTTCGCCATGACGACGGTGCGCCCGCTCGTCGCGAAGCGCAGCCGCAGGACGTAGAGCCCGGGCGAGAGCGGCCTGCGCGGCCGGAGCGTGAGCTTCGCCGTTCGGCGGATCGCGACCGAGACGTGCGCGAGGCGCTTCGCGTGACGGCCGAACAGGTCGGCCGTTGCGCGCGCGGGCCGTGTCAGGGTGACCGTCAGCGAGATCTTCGAGCGGGTCGCGTGCAGTTTGCCGATCCGCGCCGCGAGCGTCGTGGCGGCCCGGCGCGAGACCGTGGTGCTCGACGCGACCGTCGTCTGCGCGGTCGTCGTGGTCGAGACGGTGGTCGAAACGGTCGTCGTCGCTGCCGTCGTCGTCGGCGTGGCCGTGGTGGTGGTGGTCGTCGCCGTTGTCGTCGTGCCGGTCGCCGGCGGCGGCGGCGGCATGGTCGTCGTCCCGACCGTCGAGGTCGTGCCGCCGGGCGACCCCACGGAGAAGTCGCCGTGCAGTTGGGTCGGATGCGCGTCGCACTGGTAGTGGTAGTTGCCGGCCGAGAACGTGACCGACCAGGTCGGCGACTCGGTGCCGGTGACCGACGTCATCATGTCGACGCCCGGCCCGCTCAGATGGAAATTGTGCGCGGTCGCCGTATCGGAGACCGAGACGTCATAGGTGCCGGGCGCGAGGCTCGTGACCGGCGAGCCGTTCTGGGTCAGCGAGATCGAGAAGCCCGGGCCGACCGAGGCCGAGAGCGTGCCGTCGACCGCCGGCGCCGCATGGGGCCTGGCGGCCACCGCGGCGGTCACGAGCCCGAGCGCGAAGAGCACCGCCAGGACGAGCGCGGAGCGCATGTGCCCGACGGTACGCCGAACGCCGCCGATCGGTTTGGGGCGGGTGCCCGCCAGAAGGTGCCTGGCACCAACGTGCCAGGCACCAACGTGCCAGGCACCGGAAGGAGAGGCAGGAGACGTCCGGCCCGGCGCCTAACCTCGCTTCGTGAAGGTCCTCGGCATCGACCCAGGGACGGCTGCATGCGGGTACGGGATCGTCCACGGAAGCGACGGGCGCCTCCGGGCCACCTGCCACGGGTGGTGGCGAACCGCGCCGCGGGAGCCAATCGAGGCGCGCCTCCTGACGATCTTCAACGGCGTCCGCACGCTGATCGCCGAGCACGAGCCGGATGCGGTCGCACTGGAGGAGTCGTTCGTCGGCGCCGACGCCCG
>DATIOD010000056.1:0-51629 GCA_035473635.1 Gaiellaceae bacterium
CGAGAGCGCGAGCCCGAACTCGGAGGCGGGCAGGACGAGGAACGCGCCGGCCACGATCACGAGCAGCGACACGGAGAGGTTCACCCAGAGGAGGAAGCCGTCGAACGTGCCGAGGACGCGCAGCCGGTCCGGGACCGGCTCGATCCCCCAGTTCGGTGTGTCGGTGTCGCTCACGCTGCTCCCTTCGCCGGTGCGAACCGGATCAGGTTCGACGGGTGTGATCTCAGCCCCGCGGGGCACCCCGGTGCGACAAGCGTATCTTCGCTGCAAGCGCCGCGACGTCGATCGCCCGGGTCGCATCGAGCTCGAACAGCGCTCCGCCCAGCGGGAGCGGCTGCCAGTCGCCGCGCGCGGTGCGCTCGGCGATCTCGTCGGCCGCCTCCCGGTCGTAGTGCACCGGGTGGCGGTGCGCGTCGCGCTCGAGCAGCCGCGCACGCAGCGTCTCGGGGGAGGCGGAGAGGTGTACCTGTGCGACCCGCGCGCGGGACAGCGCGGCGAGCGCCGCGGAGCCGGACGTGAAGTTCCCCTCGAGGACGAACGAGACGCCGGCGTCGACGAGCTCGCGCGCGAGCGTGCCGAGCAGCTCGAAGACCGCGGTCCCGAGCCGCCTCGAATCGGTGCTGCCGCGAATCGAGAGCGCATCCCCGAGCACCTCCTTCAGCGCGTCCTTCGCGAGCAGCGGCAGGCCGAGCTCGGCGCGCAGACCCTCCGCGACGGTGGTCTTTCCGGCGCCCGGCGGGCCGGTGACGACTACGACGAGAGGAGGCGCCTGATCACGTACGGGAGGATGCCCCCGTGCTGCAGGTACTCGCGCTCGCGCGGCGTGTCGAGCCGCACGCGCGCGCGGAACTCGACGTCGCCGGCACGCACGTCCACCTCGTCGGCCTCGCCGTTCCGCACGCCGGTGATCGAGAACTCCTCGCGGCCCGTCAGCCCGAGCGACTCCGCGCTCTCGCCGGCCGGGAACTGCAGCGGGAGGATCCCCATCATCAGCAAGTTCGAGCGGTGGATCCGCTCGTACGACTCCGCGATCACCGCCTTGACGCCGAGCAGGTTCGGGCCCTTCGCGGCCCAGTCGCGCGACGACCCGGATCCGTACTCCTTGCCGGCGAGCACGACGAGCGGCGTGCCCTCGGCGAGGTAGCGTTGCGACGCGTCGTAGATCGACATCTCATCGCCCGTCGGGACGTGCACGGTCCACGTGCCCTCCGACCCGGGGACGAGCAGGTTGCGCAGCCTGACGTTGGCGAACGTCCCGCGGACGAGCACCTCGTGGTTGCCGCGGCGCGCGCCGTACGAGTTGAAGTCCTTGCGCTCGACGCCGTGCTCGATCAGGTAACGGCCCGCGGGCGAGTCGGGCTTGATCGACCCCGCGGGAGAGATGTGGTCGGTCGTGACCGAGTTGCCGAGCCACACGAGGCAGCGCGCGCCGGTCACGTCGGGCACCGTCCCGGGCTCTCGCGGCATGCCGTCGAAGTAGGGCGGCAGGCGCACGTAGGTCGAGTCGGGCTCCCAGGCGTACAGCTCGCTCTCGGACGATGGCATGCCGCGCCAGGTCTCGTCGCCGGTGAAGACGTCGCCGTACGTGCGGCGGAACATGTCGCCGTCGATCGACGCCGCGATCGTCTCCTGCACCTCGGCCGCGCTCGGCCAGAGATCCCGTAGGTAGACGTCTTCGCCGCCGGAGCCCTGACCGACGGGCTCGGACTCGAGGTCGATGTCCATTCGCCCGGCGAGCGCGTAGACGACGACGAGCGGCGGCGATGCGAGGTAGTTCGCCTTCACCTCGGGGTGGATGCGCGCCTCGAAGTTCCGGTTCCCGGAGAGCACGGAGCACGCGACCAGGTCGTGGCTCACGACGGCCTCCGAGATCTCGTCGGGCAGCGGGCCGGAGTTGCCGATGCACGTCGTGCAGCCGTAGCCGACCGTCTGGAAGCCGAGCTCGTCGAGGTAGTGGTCGAGCCCGGAGCGCTCGTAGTACTCCGTCACCACCTTGGACCCCGGGGCGAGTGACGACTTCACCCACGGGCGTCGGGTGAGGCCGAGCTCGACAGCCTTCTTCGCCACCAGCCCTGCCGCCACCATCACCGCGGGGTTCGAGGTGTTCGTGCACGACGTGATCGCCGCGATCACGACGGAGCCGTGATCGAGCTCGAACTCCTCGCCCTCCATGCTCACACGGACGGGATCGGGCTTCGGCGGGTCGGCGACCGCGACGGCGCCCGCGTCCGCGACCGGCTCCGGCCGGCCGCCGGGCTGCTGCTCCGTCGTCGGGTCGGACGCCGGGAAAGTGTCGGCGACGGCGCGGTCGTGCGAGCCGTTCGTGTAGTCGACGCCGAACGAGCCGAGCTGCTCGAGGAACGAGCGCTTCGCGTCGTGCAGCGGGACGCGGTCCTGCGGACGGCGCGGGCCCGCGAGCGACGGCTCGACGTCCGCGAGATCGAGTGTCACGACCTCCGAGTAGGTCGCGTGCTCGCTCGGGTCGTGCCAGAGCAGGTTGTCCTTGCAGTACGCCTCGACGAGTGCGATCCGCTCGTTGCTGCGGCCGGTGAGCCGCAGGTACTCGAGCGTCGCCTCGTCGACCGGGAAGAAGCCGCAGGTCGCGCCGTACTCCGGCGACATGTTCCCGAGCGTCGCACGGTCGGCGAGCGACAGGGAGGCGACGCCCTTGCCGAAGTACTCGACGAACTTGCCGACGACGCCGACCTGCCGTAGCCGCTCGGTGACCGTGAGCACGAGGTCGGTTGCGGTCGACCCCTCGCGCAGCTCGCCCGTGAGCTCGAAGCCGACCACCTGCGGCACGAGCATCGACAGCGGCTGGCCGAGCATCGCGGCCTCGGCCTCGATCCCGCCGACGCCCCAGCCGAGCACGCCGAGGCCGTTGACCATCGTCGTGTGCGAGTCGGTGCCGACGAGCGTGTCGGGGGAATGCGACGCCGTCGCGGTCGTCAACGACGCGCGCGAGGAACTCGAGGTTCACCTGGTGGCAGATGCCGGTGCCCGGCGGCACCACCGAGAAGTTGTCGAACGACTGCTGCCCCCAGCGCAGGAACGCGTAGCGCTCGCGGTTGCGGGTGAACTCGAGCTCGACGTTCCGCGCGAACGCCCGGCTCGACGCGAACAGGTCGACCTGCACCGAGTGGTCGATCACGAGCTCTGCCGGGATCAGCGGGTTGATGCGCTTCGGATCGCCGCCGAGGTCGGCCATTGCGTTCCTCATCGCGGCCAGATCGACGACCGCCGGCACGCCGGTCAGGTCCTGCAGCAGCACGCGCGACGGCGTGAACGAGATCTCGCGCGACGGCTCCGCGTTCGCGTCCCACTGGGCGACGGCTTCGACGTCGGCATCGCCGCCGTTTCGCATCACGTTCTCGAGCAGGACGCGCAGCGTGTACGGCAGGCGCGCGATGTCGTACGAGGCCTGCAGCTCGCCGATCCGGAAGACGTCGTAGGACGTGTCTCCGACGGCGAGCTTGGACGGCGAGGCCATGTCGTCGATTCAACCAGAACGTAGACTCGCCCCGTGGCGAGCGGGAGGCACATCGTCGGCCTCGGCGGGGGCGGCGACACACGCGAGCAGTCGCTGCGCCTGCACCGCTACATCTTCGAGCTCACCGGCAAGGAGCGGCCGCGGCTGCTCCTCGTCCCGACCGCAACGGCTGAATCGGACTCCACGGTCGCCATGTACTTCGAGTTCCTCGCGCGCGATGCAGACATGTCTGTGCTGCGCACGTTCCCGTGGCCGCCCGAGGACCTGCGCTCGCGCGTGCTCGACCAGGACGCGATCTGCGTCGGCGGCGGGAACACGGCGAACATGCTTGCGATCTGGCGCGTGCACGGCATCGACGCGCTCCTGCGCGAAGCGTGGGAGGCGGGGGTCGTCCTCTTCGGCGGGAGCGCCGGGATGATCTGCTGGTTCGAGGCCGGCGTGACCGACTCGTTCGGGCCGCAGCTCGAGGGCATGCGCGACGGCCTCGGCTTCCTCGCCGGGAGCGCCTGCCCGCACTACGACGGCGAGGAGCGGCGCCGCCCGCGCTACCGCGAGCTGATCGACGGCGGGTTCCCGCCCGGTCTCGCAGCGGACGACGGCGTGGGGCTGTACTTCGAGGGCACCGAGCTGACCGAGATCGTCACCTGCCGCCCGGGCGCGGCCGCCTACCGCGTGGACGCGGACGGCGAGGAGCGCCTCCCGACGCGCGACGTGTAGTCAGCTCTTCTCGAGCCGGTCGATCATGCGCCGCAGCTGGGCGCGCTCCGGCCCGAGCGCCGAGTGCACGCGGCCGAGCGAGTCCGCGCCGAGGTCGGTCAGCCGCAGGTGCGCGACGCGTCCGTCGGCGGCCGACGTTTGCCGCGCGACCAGCCCGGCGAGCTCGGCGCGCTGGACGAGCTCGGTCACCGCGCTCTGCGTGAGGCTGAGCTTTTCGACGAGCTCGGAGACGGTCGTCTGCTCGTCGTCCGAGCCGGCGATCTGCAGCAGGAGCACGTGCTGGCCGGGCGTGATCCCGACCTGCCGGGCTGCTTCTTCGCTGCGCCGGAGGAAGCGGCGGAGCTCCGTGCGGAAGGCGGCGGCGTCGCGGTAGGAGGTGCCCACGGTGGGACTATTCTCATCGGACCCCGACGGATGCAAGCGCTTCCGCCAGGACATCGATGTCTTCGTCGTCGTTGTAGGCCTGTGCCGACACGCGGAGCACCCAGCCGCCCGCCGACTCGAAGACCGGCACCTCGACGCGGTGGTCCGCGTACAGCCGTCGGGTCAGCTCGCCCGCGTCGGGATGGTCGATGCGGAACCCGAGCATCTGCACGAAGCGGTCGGTGAGCGGCTCGAGCGGCAGCCGCTCGCGCGCGCGCTCGAGCAGGCGGTGGCATCGCGCGCGCACGGCCGGCCAGTCGTGGGCGTCCTGGAAGTCGATCGCTTCGGGCACCGCGAGGAAGCCGCTCGGGTCGCGCGTCCCCTGCCAGCGGTGGACGTCGGCGAACGGCGCCCCGTCCTCCCAGTCCCACGAGACGACGGTGGGATCGATCAGGCCGTGCAGCTCGGGCCGCGCGTAGAGGAAGCCCGACCCCTTCGGGGCGCACATCCATTTGTGGCAGTTGCCGCCGTACACGTCGGCGCCGATCGCCTCCAGGTCGAGCTCGATCTGGCCGGGGGCGTGCGCGCCGTCGACGATCGAGACGGCGCCGGCCTTCCGGGCCCGCCGGCAGAGCTCGGCGACGTCGTTCACCCGGCCGCTCGTCCACTCGACGTGCGAGCAGAAGACCACGCGCGTCCCCGGGCCCGGGTCGAGCTCCTCGAACGGGACGCGCTCGATCCGCGCGCCGGTCCGCCGGGCTACGAACTCCCAGAGCCGTAGCAGGCCGCCGTACTCGCGGTCGCCCATCAGCACGACGTCCCCGGGTCGCAGGTCGAGCGAGCGGACGGCGGCGTTCAGGCCGGTCGTCGCGTTCGGCGTGAAGACGACGTTCGCCGGATCGGCGCCGAGATACGCGGCGAGCCGCAGGCGCGCCTGCTCGAAGAGGTCGCCGAATCCGCGCTCGCGGGCCAGGAACTCGACCGGCTCGCGCTCGAGCACGCGCTGCCAGGCCTGGTAGCGCTCGAAGACCGGCCGCGGGCATGCGCCGAACGAGCCATGGTTCAGGTAGACGACGCCGGGATCGAGCAGGAAGAGGTCCTTCACCGGAGGCGACCATAGACACAGAAACGCCTCGGCGAATGGGTGGGCGGCCTTGCAGCCGCCCACCCGGTCTGACCCCTCCTCGAGCCGAGGCGTCACCGCCCCGTCCGTGCCGGTTACTGGATGAGGGCGTTGCTCCCCGTCCCGCCGTCGAGCGTGTCCCGCCCCGGGCCGCCGATCAGCACGTCGTTCCCGGCCCCGCCGGCGAGTACGTCGTCGCCTCCGCCTCCGATCAGCAGGTCGTTGCCGTTCCCGCCGTCGATCGCAAGCTTTCCGGCGCTCGCGGACAACCTGAAGGCGGTGACGACGTCGTTGCCGTCGAGTGCGTCGATCGTGAGCGTGTCGTTCGCGGGCTCCGCTCCCGAGACGTCGACGGTCTCGGAGAGGCCCACCACACGCGCCTCGCCGTTCCCGCCGACGATCGCGACCCGGTCGTTGCCGGCCGTGCCCTCGACGATCACCTGGTCGGCTGCGTTGTCACCGGTGCCGCTGCCCGCCGGGCTGCTCTCGTCGACGCTGACGTCTTTCACGTCGGTGCCGCTCAGGTCGTGGACGGTCACGACGTCGGCGCCGCCGAGGGCGTTGAACACGACCCGCTCGACCCCGGCGGTGTCCATCGTGATGTTCGCGACGTCACGGAAGAACCGCAGCCTGTTTCCATTCGCCGACAGATCGACCTTCTCAGCGGCGGCTGCGCCGTTGAAGAGCATCGTGTCGTAGCCGTCCTCACCTTCGATGGTGTCGCTGCCGTCGCCCGGATCCCAGACGAACGTGTCGTTGCCGGAGCCCATGGCGGAGCGGTCGTTGCCCTTGTTGCCGTCGATCCGGTCGTCGCCGCTGCCGCCGAGCAGTGTCTCGGCTCCGGAGCCTCCCGACAGGTTGTCGTCCCCGGCGCCGCCGTCGAGGGTCGTCGGGATCTTGTCGTCGAAGACGCCGTTGGCCTCGTCGACGCGAACGACGTCGTCGCCCTGCTCGGCATCGAGCGCGATCCGCGCAACGCTTGCGCGCGGGAACTCGAAGTCCGCGGACCCGTCGTCGCCGGCGTCGACCTGAATCGTGGCCGGATCGCCGGCCTTCAGCCGGAGGGCGATGGCGTCGTTCCCTCTGCTGCCCTCGATCGAGAGCAGCCCGTTCTCGAGGCTCGCCTGAACGGCGCTCGAGCTACTCGCGTGGTGCGAGGCTCTGTACGCGTGCCCGTGTGCCGAGGCGCTTCCCGACGCGGCCCCGATTCCGGCCGCGCCGGCCGCCGCGATCGTGGCAGCCGCCAGGCGCGTCGGCCAAACCGAGCGCCGATCGATTCCCAGGTGATGTCTCATGTCGTTACTTCCTTTCTGGTCGTTTGTCGTTCGTAGCTGTCAGACACCGGCGACCCCGCGGCTATTCCCGCGGTGACTACGCCGCGCGACGAGGTGCCTCGGCAGCACGGATCGGAAGCGCGAAGCGGCGGCGTGCACGCGAGACGAGCTTGGCGGAGCGCTCCGGGCGACCCGCGATCACGATCTCGTCGGCTGCGAACGTCGGCAACGCGTCGGCGATCGCCAGCAGCGGATCCGCATCGCCGATGCGGCCCTCGGCGTGAACCCCGGCCCGTCCGAGCTGGTCGACGAAGGCCTGTGCGACCTGACCGGCACGGTGGCGAGCGGCGTCTTCGTCCGACACCCAGCGCCGCAGCCCGGACGTGAGCGCCGGCGCGACGACGAGGACTTCGGCCGCAGCGACGCTCGCCGGTGCGACGGCGTCGAGGGCCACGATCAGCATGTTCATCTCGGTGTCCTTTCTCGAGTCAGTCCTGAACCGCATACGTCGAAGGACACCGCTCGCCTCGATTCATTCCCCGGCGAGACGGCCCTCGGCCGGCGGGAATACGGGCGTCCGATCGGTGTCTCGAGAGGTATGAAGTCCCTCCACGGAAAGCCGTGCCCCCACCGAGCGAAGCGCGGGCACTCCGGGTTACCCTGCGGATGGCCGTGCCGATGAGACGCCGTCGAGCAGAAGAGGACGTCGGTCGGGAGATCGCGGAGCTCGCCGCGCTTGCCGACGGATCGCTTCCGCCGGACAGTCGCGGCTCGGTCGAGGCACGGGTTGCAGGATCCGGGGAGCTCACCGCGCTGCTGGCCGAGCAAGAACGGGCGGTGAGCCTGACGCGCAACGCCGCGGCGACGGTCGCGGCGCCGGCCGCATTGCGTGAACGCGTCGAGGCGAAGCGCGTACGAACCACTGCACCGAGACGCCGTCTCGTTCTCGTCGGCGCGCTTGCGACAGCAGCCGTGGCTGCGGTGATCGGCTTCAGCGTGCTCGGGACGGGAACGACGAGTCAGCGCTTCACGGCGGCGCTGGGACCGACCGCGCTCGAACCGGGCGCCGGCGGCCGAGCGACCTTGACGAAGACCTCGTCGGGATGGCGGATCACACTCGATGCGACAGGACTGCCTCGCCTCGACGGCGGACGCTTCTACGAGGCCTGGCTCCGCAATCGCGCGGGCGTGCTCGTGCCGGTGGGAACGTTCAACGAGGGGCGGAAGGTCACGCTCTGGGCGGGCGTGTCACCGCAGGATTTCCCGACGTTCTCGGTGACGCGTGAACGGGCAGACGGCGATCAACGATCGTCGGGCGAGAAGGTGCTGGTCGGCGCGGTCGACACCACGAAGTCAGGCTGAGCGCCCCTCCAGGCGGCGTACGACCTGCTGCCGTGCCCGGAAGAGCCGGCTCATGACCGTTCCTTCGCGGATGCGGAATGCGTGTGCAGCTTCCTTGTACGAGAGCCCGGCGACGTCGACCGCGACGAGAACGTCGCGGAAGTCGTCGGGGAGCGCTGCGATCGCCGCATAGAGCTCCCCTACCGCGAGCTCCTCCTCCGGTTGCCGGGCCTGCGGATCGGCGATGCGATCGAGTTGCTCGGGCATGGGCTCGGCCCGCAGGCGTCGGCTCTCGGTCCGCCTCCGGTTCAGAAAGGTGTTGCGCATCGTGCGGAGCAGGTAGCCGAGGTCGTCGTCGTTGCGAAGCAGACGCGGACGGGCGAGCACGCGGGCATATGTGTCCTGGACGAGATCCTCGGCGTCCTCGCGCGAGCCGGCGAGCGCCCAGGCGGCGCGGTAGAGCCGATCGAGGTGGTCTCCGAGCCGGGCGGGGTCGAGCTGGCGCTCCATCGACGGTGACGCATCCGAGGCAATCGCGTCTGGGCGAGCATGTCAGGAACGGCGTTCGCGACACCGGTCGACCGCTCGAGCCCCGCGCGCACGCGTTTACCGAAGCCGTTCAGCCCTTAATCGCGTGTTAATCGGCCCTCACGCTTGACCAACATCGTGCCGTTATAACGGGGGCGTGGCGCGTAGTCGCATCCTCTCGGTCCGCGCCGCCGAACTGGCAGCGGTCGCTCTCGTAGGCGGGGCTGCGGCGCTCGGCGGCGCGGCGCTCCTCGGCAAGCTGGGGAGCCACACCACGATCCAGCAGGTCTCACCGGTCGGTGGGTCGACCGGTGTCGCCAACGCCTCGCTCCAGGCGCCGGCGAAGGGCGTCACGCCCGAGACCATCTACCACCGCGACGCGCCCGGCGTCGTCCAGATCACCTCGACGTCCACCTCGACGCAGACGACCGACCCCTTCGGCTTCCCGGCGACGCCGCAGACCCAGCAGTCGCTCGGCTCCGGCTTCGTGATCGACAAGGCCGGTCATATCGTCACCAACTACCACGTGATCTCCGGCGCGACGCGCGTCCAGGTCTCGTTCTCGAGCCGGGACGAGCTCGACGCCAAGGTGGTCGGGTCCGACCCGTCCACCGACATCGCCGTCCTGAAGATCGACACGCACTCGCGTGCGCTGACGCCGCTCCCGCTCGGAGACTCCGACTCGGTCCGCGTCGGCGACCAGGTGTACGCGATCGGCAACCCGTTCGGGTACACGCGCACGCTCACGTCCGGCGTCGTGTCCGCACTCCAGCGTCAGATCGTGGCGCCGAACAGCCTGCAGATCGACGGCGTCATCCAGACCGACGCGGCGATCAACCACGGCAACTCCGGCGGCCCGCTGATCGACGCCGCCGGGCGCGTGATCGGTGTCACCTCGCAGATCTCCACCGGCACCACCGGCGAGCAGGGCAACATCGGCATCGGCTTCGCGATTCCGATCAACACGGTGCGCAACGTCGCCGCGCAGATCATCAAGAGCGGCAAGGTCGAGCACGCGGTCCTCGGGATCCGCGTGGTCGCGATCACGCCGCAGATCGCGAAGCTCTTCAACCTTCCGACGAAGAGCGGCGTGATGGTGGACAGCGTCGACAAGGGCGGCGGCGCCGACAAGGCCGGCATCAAGGGCCGCTCGACCGACGTGGTCGTCCAGGGCGAGACCTACCCGCTCGGCGGCGACATCATCGTCTCGGTCGATCACGTGCCCGTGACCACGCCCGAGCAGCTCCGCGAGGCGATCGCCCGCAACAAGCCGGGCGAGAAGGTCGGCCTCGAGCTCTACCGCCACGGACAGAAAAAGACCGTCACCGTCAAGCTCGGCAACGCGCCCGAGGCGGTCCGGTGACGAACAGCATGAACGGCCACATCTGCTCCCCCGGAGAGGCCGTTCACGGGTCGCTCAGGCGGCCCGAACAGTAGGCCGGTCGCGGCCCGCCCGCCTGCCCGGGCCGCGGCCGGTCTAATCAGCTCCAGCGTCTACCCTGTTCCGCGATGGAGCGCGGGCAGGCGATTCTCGACGACGTCTCGGTCGCCGAGGAAGAGCTGTGGCAGGACGAGAGCGGGGACCACGACGGGTGGTTCTGCGTCCGCACCGACCCGTTTCCGTGCCCGGCCTCCGGGTGCACGTTCGTCGCGGAATTCATGACGGCGGCGCACCTCGTGCTCGTGTGGGAGGCGTTCGACGACCCGAACCTGCTGCGGCACGCCGCGCGGGCGCGCGACGTCGGCCGCAACCCGCGGATCATCGGCTACCTCGCGGATTACGGGCCGAGCGCGTCGTACTACGCGTGGGTCGCCGCCGGCCGGCCGGTGCACGGCGTCAAAGCCGCGTCGTGATCCCACATACGTTCGGCGAGAGCGCACCGTTCTCGCTCGGCGTCGAGGAGGAGCTGATGATCCTCGATGCGACGACGCTCGACCAGGTCGGCGCCGTCGACGCGATCCTCGCCGGCGTCGCCGGTCGCGAGCTTCCGGGCGCCGTCAAGACGGAGCTCTTCGCATCGGTCCTCGAGACGACGACCGGCGTCTGCTCGGACGTCGCGGAGGTCGAGGCGGCGCTCGTCGAGCTCCGGCGCGCGACCGCGGACGCCGCCGGCGCGGACGGGCTCGCGATCGCCGCGGCCGGCTCGCACCCGTTTGCCCGCCCCGAGGCGCAGCCGATCGTGCAGGAGGAGCGGTACACGTCGTTCGAGCGCTACGGCGGGATCAGCGTTCGGCGCCAGGGCGTGCAGGGGCTGCACGTGCACGTCGGCATGGCGTCGCCCGACGACTGCTGGCGCTGCCTCGAGGCGATCCTGCCGTGGCTGCCCGTCGTGCTCGCGCTGGCGGCGAACTCGCCGTGGCTCGCCGGCGAGCGCACCGGGATGGCGTCGAACCGCGCGCTCGTGCTCGCCGAGCTTCCGCGCGCGTCGGCGCCGCCTCCCTTCGCCTCGTACGCGGAGTGGGAGGAGTGGGTCGAGCGGCTCGTCCGGCTCGGCGTGACACAGGACTACACGCGGATCTGGTGGGACGTCCGCCCGCACCCGCGCTTCGGCACGCTCGAGGTGCGCGCGCCCGACCAGCCCACCGACGTCGCGCTCGCCGCCGCCTTCACCGCGCTCCTGCAGGCCCTGTGCGCGACGGCGCTCGACGGCGGGCTGCCTGGTAGACGGTTGCTTGCCGACCGCGGACGCGGCGACTACGCACAGAACCGCTGGGCCGCGGCTCGCTTCGGCCCGCGCGCGGACCTGTTACATCCCGGCGGGGGCTCGGTTGCGACGGCGGCCGAGCTCGGCGCGGAGCTGCTCGAGCTCGTGCGCCCGGCGGCGGCGCGTCTCGGCTCGGCGGCGCGGCTCGACCGGATTGCGCCGGAGCGCTGCGAAGCCGACCGCCAGCTCGAGTTCGCGACCGCGCTCGAGGCGGCCGCGGACGTCGTTGCCCGGTCGGTAGCCTGAACGCGCGATGGCGCTCGTCACCGAGACGCTGCAGGTGTCGGGCATCCGCTGCGAGCGCTGCGTGATGCGGCTCGCCGGCGTCCTCGACGGCCACGATGGGCTCGAGGCGGCGAACGCGACGCTGATGGGACAGGTGACGCTGTCGTTCGACGACGAGCGCACGACGCGGGCCGACCTGCTCGCCGCGATGGCGCGCGGCGGGTTCCGCGAGCAGCTCTTCGCGTAGGGAATCGCGCGCGTCCGGCCGTCGTTGAACCCCTTGCTAGGGTGGCCGTCCGGATGAGCGACAGCCCATCGACAGCCGCCGAATCTCGCCGGATCGCTGAAGAGGCGCGCGCTCGCGTGCGCTTCGAGGAGGAGGCACTCGAGTTGAGCGAGCAGGTCTACCGGGTGGCCCGACGGCTGGTCGGCTCGCGCGAGGAGGCAGAGGACCTCGTGCAGCAGACGTACGAGCGCGCGTTCCGTTCGTGGCGGCAGTACACGCCCGGCACGAACCTGCGTGCGTGGCTCCTGCGCATCCTCACCAACCTGAACATCGACCGCGGCCGGCGCATCCAGCGCACACCGCAGACGACGTCGATCGACGAGGCCGGCGACTACTTCCTCTACGACCGGCTCGTGGAGTCGGCGCCCGACGGGAACGCCGACACCGATCGCGTGCTCGAGCGGCTCTCGCAGGACTCGATCGTCGACGCGCTCGCCGACGTGCCGCACGACTTCCGCGACGTGATCGTCCTCGTCGACATCGGCGAGTTCTCCTACGCGGACGCCGCGCAGATCCTCGACATCCCGATCGGCACCGTCATGTCACGCCTGCATCGTGGAAGGCGTATCCTGAAGAAGAACCTCGCCGACAAGGCGGTTGCAGCGTGATCGACTGGTGCGAGAAGTGCGAGGAGATGATGCAGCCGTTCCTCGACGGCGCGCTCTCCTCGGAAGAGGTCGCGGCGGCCGAGAAGCACCTGGACGGCTGCAGTTGGTGCGCGAAGCGCTATCGCTTCGAGGAGCGCCTGCGCCACTACGTGCGCGTCGCCGTCAGCGAGCCGATGTCGCCGGAGCTGAAGGAGCGGCTCGCGGCGCTCCGCACGCCGCTCACCTAGCTACAGGCCTCTAGCGCGGATAGTCGACGTCGCCCGGCGCGCGCAGGTCGGAGCAGTCGACGAGCAGGGGCGAGAGCGCCCGGGCGCCGTCGTCGGGGACGGTGACCCAGACGGCGCGGGCGAGCGAGACCGGGTGGCTGCGCGTCCCCTCATACGAGGCCGCGACGACCGGAGCGTCGTTCCGGTGCTCGACGATCCGCTCGACCGCACGCGGGTCGAGCTCCGGACCGTCGGCGAGGACGACGAGCGCGTGCGTCACCTCCGCGCCGAGCGACCGCAGGCCGCTCCGGAGCGATGCTCCCGGCCCGCGGTCCCAGTCGGCCGCGACGACGAGCCGGGCGCGCCCGTCCGGCTCGAGCTCGTGCGCACCGGCGACGACGACGACCTCGTCGACCGGCGAGCCGGCGAGCGCCGCGAGCACGGCGGGGAGGAGCTCCCGCTGCTTCGGCCGTCCGTACCTGCTGGCCGCGCCGGCCGCGAGCACGATCGCGGCGACGCTCACGGGGTCACGAGGTCTGCAGCGTGGCGTGCTGGATCTCGACCGTCTCGGTCGGCTGCTCATTGGCGTCGCCGAGCGTGCCGATCCGGTCGACGACCGGCAGGCCCTTCACCACACGCCCGAGCACCGCGTAGTCGGGCGGCAGCCCGGCGTCCTTCGCGGTGACGACGAAGAACTGGCTGCCGGCGGTGCCGGGCGGCTCGATCTGCGTCTTCGCCATCGCGACGAGGCCGTGCGGGTAGGTCGTGCCCGCGGGCGGCTTGTCGACGGTCGAATACCCGGGGCCCCCGTCGCCTCGCTGCGTGGGGTCGCCGCCCTGGATCACGAAGCCGGGGACGATGCGATGGAACACCGTCCCGTCGAAGAAGTGCTTGCGCACGAGGTTCGCGAACGACGCCGTCGTGTTCGGCGACGTGGGCACCGCGAGGCGCACGGTGAACGAGCCGCAGTTGGTGTCGAGGGTGACGTCGTAGCGCTTCGACGGGTCGAGCTTCTCCGTCGGCTTCGACTCGCTGCGCTCGGTCGGAGAGGGGGCGTCGACCGGCAGGCAGCCGTGCGCGTCGAGCTTCGCGGCCTGCTTCGAGCCGCCGCACCCGGCCGCCGCGAGCGCCACCAACCCGACCGCGAGCAGCGACGCCCGCGTGCGCGCCTCAGGCACCGATCTGGGCGGTCGCGCGCTTGACCAGCGCCGCGGCGATCTCGAGCTTGTACGCGTTGCCGGGCAGGGGAGTCGCGGCGTCGAGCCCGCGCTCGTCGAGCAGCCACGGGACCGGTGCGACGCCGGCGAGGGCGATCCGCGTCGCGCCACCGCTGCGCACGGCGGCGACGCCGACGAGTGGGAACGCCCACAGCTTCCGCTCCATCGCCTTGAGGTAGGCCGACCGCTCGCACGGCGGCACGTCCACCGACAGGATCAGCTCGCCCGGCTCGAGCGTCGTCGTGCGGCGGTCGTCCTGCGTCGGCACGCGGTAGAGATCGGCGAGTGACAGCTCGCGGCGGTCCGTGCGGACGCTCGCATCGAGCGCGAGCAGCGCAGCGGCGACGTCGGACGGGTGCGCCGAGGCGCAAAAGTCGTTCGCGAACACGGCGTGCTCGCGGTGCTCGCCTGCGCGCGCGAAGCACGTGTCGCCGCCGTGCAGGCGGCACGGCCACTGCAGCCGCCAGTACCAGCAGCGCGTCGACTGCAGCAGGTTGCCGGCGAGCGTTCCGGCGTTCCGCAGCTGCGGGCTCGCGGCGAGGCGGCAGGCCTCGCGGAGCACGTCCGGGACCGCCGCCGACGCCTCGAGCTCTGCGAGCGTGGTCGCGGCGCCGATCGTGCGCCCGTCGATTCCGCGGGGCACGATGCCGCGGACGTCGACCAGCTCCTCGGCTTCGAGGATGCCGGCCCGCAGCAGCGGGACCACCTCGGTGCCGCCGGCAAGCAACAGGCTGTTACCTGCCGGCTCGAGCTCGGCGACGCTAGACGGGCGCCTTAGCTCCACGCCGCTCGCTCTCGCGTTGCCGCTCCTCCGCTTCGTGGAGCGCGCGCAGCATCTCCTCGCGCGTGATCGGAAGCTGCCTGACGTCGGCACCGGTCGCGTCGCGGATCGCGTTCGCGATCGCGGCGGCGGTCGGGACGATCGGCGGCTCGCCGAGCCCCTTCGAGCCGAGGTTCGTCAGCTGCTCGTCCGGGACGTCGACGAGCTCGCTCACGATCTCGGGCACGTCCGCGATCGTGGGCATCCGGTAGGCGTCGAAGCTCGTGGTCAGGATCGCGCCGGTGCGGGGGTCGTGCAGCCGCTGCTCCGACAGCGTGTGGCCGATCCCCTGGATGATTCCGCCCTCGATCTGGCTCGACGCGCCCAGCGGGTTGATCACGCGCCCCACGTCGTGGATCGCAGCGATCCGCTCGACCCAGACCTCGCCGGTCTCGACGTCGACCGCGACCTCGGCGACCTGCACGCCGAACGTCAGCACCTGCATGCCGGTCGGGTTCGGGCCGCGCGCGCCCTTGCCGAGGATCTGCGCGTCCTCGAGCAGCGCGACGACCTCTGCGAGCGGCATGTCCGCGTTGCCCCGCTGCTCGGCGATCTCGACGATCTGGCGCTTCGCGTCGGCGGCCGCCGCCCGCACCGCCGGGCCCATCGACGGGATCGTCGACGATCCGGCCGAGATCGAGGCGTACGGGCCGCGCGCCGAGTCGCCCGCGGCCACGGTCACGTGCTCGAGCGGGATCCCGAGCTCCTCGGCGGCGATCTGCGCCATGGCGGTCTTCGTGCCGGTGCCGATGTCCTGCATCGCCGTGACGACGGTCGCGCGGCCGTCGGAGCCGACGCGCACCCAGGCGTACGACGGCGGGCCGCCGCCGCCGTACCAGATCTGCGACGCCATCCCGACCCCGCGCTTGACGACGTCGGTCGAGCGTGCGCGCACGTCGTGCCGCCGCTCCCAGTGCGGCTCGGCGCGGCGGTAGCACTCGAGCAGGTTCTTGCCGCTGAACGGCCGGTCGTCCTGCTGGTCGAAGTCGACGTGGTTGCGGCGGCGGAGCTCGAGCGGGTCGAGGTCGAGCTTGGCCGCGAGCTCGTCGAGCAGGGCCTCGAGGCCGAACGTCCCCTCGACGAACCCGGGTGCGCGGAACGCCTTCATCGGCGGCTGGTTGAGCTTCGCCGCGGACGTCGTCGAGCGCACGTTCGGGCACGCGTAGAGGAGGTGCATCGGCCCGTCGACGGGCGACGACCAGCCGCTCCAGCCGACGGCGTTGACGTACTCGCCGCCGAGCGCGGTGAGCGTCCCGTCCGACTTCGCGCCGACGGTCAGGCGCTGGATGGTCGCGTTGCGGTTGCCCGCGGCGAGGTGCTCGTCGCGCCTCGTGAACGCGCACTTCACGGGCCGGCCGGTGCGCCTCGCGAGCTCCGCGGCCACGAACGTGTGGTCGTCGGCACCGTTCTTGGAGCCGAAGCCGCCGCCCATGAAGTGACAGACCACGCGAACCTTGTCCGCCGGCAGCCCGAGCTTCCCGGCGACCTCCTGGCGCACGCCCCAGATGAACTGCGTGGAGATGTGGACGTCGACGCCGTCGTTCACCCACTGCACGACCGACTGGTGCGTCTCCATCGAGTTGTGCAGGACGACCGACGTCCGGAACTCTCCGGTCACGACGACGTCCGCGTCCGCGAGCCCGCGGTCGAGGTCGCCGCGACTCCGCACTCTCGGATCGCCCAGCACCGAGCCGCGCGCTACCGCCTCGTCGGAGTCGAGCAGCGGCTCGAGCACCTCGTACTCGATCTCGATCGCCTCGAGCGCGGTCTGGGCCTCCGCGAGCGTGTCGGCGCAGACGGCGGCGATCGGCGCGCCCTGGTAGTTGCACTCGTCGACGAGCACGTCGATGTCGCCCGGCCCGATCGCCGTGTGCACACCGGGCAGGTCGAGCGCCGGGGCGAGATCGATGCGCGTGACACGCGCGCGGGCGTGCGGCGAGCGCAGGACCGCTGCGTGCAGCATCCCGTTCAGCTTCAGGTCGGCCGTGTACACGGCCTCGCCGCGCGCGCGGACGAGCCCGTCGTCGCGCGTCGCCGGCCGGCCCACGACCTCGAGCGGGCCTGTCGGCCACTGGTCGAGCGCGTCCTCCTCGACGACGACCCAGACCTCTTCGTAGCGTCCCTCGACCTCTTTCTCGGTACGGATCAGTCTCGCCACGATCGGATCGCCTCCTCGATCTTCGGGTACGCACCGCACCGGCACAGGTTCCCGGCCATCGCGTGCCGGATCTCCTCGCTCGACGGGCTCGGGTTCGCTTCGACGAGCGCCACGGCGCTCACGATCTGGCCGGGCGTGCAGAAGCCGCACTGCAGCGCGTCGGCGCGCACGAAGGACTCGACCATCGCGTGGTCGCGCAGTCCCTCGATCGTCGTTACCTCGGCGCCGTCGACCGAGTGCACCAGCGTGATGCACGACAGTGTCGGCGTGCCGTCGACGAGGACCGTGCATGCGCCGCACTGACCCTCACCGCACGCGACCTTCGTTCCGGTCAGCGACAGGCGGTCGCGGATCGCCTCGGCGAGCGTGGTGCCCACCGGCGCGTCGACCGTGTACGTGTGTCCGTTGACGGCGAGCTCAGGCAGCCGCGGTCACCGCTTCGATGTCGGCGAGGTGGACGAGGCGGAAGGTGAGTCGGGTCGCGTCGCGCTGCGCAGCCTCGTCCTCGAACGAGGGCACCGCGGACCAGAGGTCACGCGCCGCGACGAGGAGGTCCTCGATGCGCATGACCGTCGCTGCGTAACCGTCGTGCTCGGCGCAGGCGTTGATCGCGAGCCCGAGCACCCCGACCGTGTCGGGCTGCCGCGACCAGAGGAGCGGCGTCGCCATGGACAGATACTGGTGAATGCGCGCGAGCTGCATCGGCTGCTCGAGCACCGCGCGGCCGACCGGCGCGGAGGGAGCCGGCAGCTCGGCACCGTCGGCGAGCGCGCCGCTCGTGCCGCCGAGCATCGCCCGGAGCTCGCGGTCGCCGAAGCCGGCGAGGCGCGCCGTGCGGATCGCGATCAGGAGCGACGAGGGCTGCTGGCCGTACGGGAAGTCGCTCGCGTACAGCACCTGCTCGGGCGGCACGCGGCGGTAGAAGTCCAGCAGGTCGACGGGGCTCCACACGGAGGTGTCGAAGAACGTGCGCGGATGCCCTGCGAAGTGGCCGGCGAGGCTCGCAAGGTCGGCGATGCCGCCGTGAGCCAGGATCAGCGTCGCGCCCGGGCTCGCCTCCATCAGCGTGTGCAGGCCGTCCGCGATCGGCGGCAGTCCGCGCCCCGCGTGGATCAGGATCGGCACCCCGCGCTCCGACGCGAGCCGGAACACCGGGCCGAGGCGCTCGTCCGTGGCGGTGAACTTCTGGGCCCGTGGGTGCAGCTTGATGCCGCGGGCGCCGAGGTCGAGGCACCGGGTCGCCTCCTCGATCGGCGTCTCGTTCAGGTCGAGCCGCACGAACGGCACGAGCCTGCCCTCCGACCGCTCGGCGAAGGCGAGCGTCCGATCGTTCGCGGCGCGAAAGCCGGGGTGCCGGTCGGGCTCGTCGAGGCAGAACATGAACGCGCGCGAGATCCCGTAGCGCGCCATCAGCTGCTCCAGCCGGTCGTAGTCGCCGACCATGCCGTCGATGTCGTGGCCCAGGTGGAGGTGGGCGTCGAAGATCTCCGCTCCGTCCGGCAGGAGGTCGCGAAGCTCTGCGTCGTAGACGTCGACGAGCTCGAGCGCTCGGCCGTACGGATCCATTCCGCTGATCCTAGTTAGCTCGTTAGAGTCACGGCGGTGACCGACGTCCTGGTGTACGGCGACACGTTCCGTTGCCCTGAGCTGCGGCACGAAGTCACGCTCGGCATCCCCGACCCGTTCCTCTACGCGGAGGTCGGCGGCGTCAGGCACGTCGTGATCGGGGCGATGGAGATCGCGCGCATGTCCGGGCTCGGCCTCGACGAGCTCCACCCGTACGAGGAGTTCGGATCGGACGAGCTGATCGCGGCCGGCAAGACGTACGCGGAGCTCCGCCATGAGATCCCCGTCCGTGCGGTCAAGGCGCTCGGCGTGAGCATCGCGACCGTCCCGGAAGGGTTTCCGGTCTGGCTCGCGGACTCCCTTCGCGCCGAGGGCGTCGAGCTCACGGCCGCCGACGACGTCTTCGACGAGCGGCGGCGTGTGAAAACGGCGGCCGAGCTCGCCGGCATCCGGCGCGCCCAGCGCGCGGCGGAGGCCGGGATGGACGCGGCGCGCGACCTGCTCCGGCGCGCGACCCCGAACGGCGACGCCCTGTCGGTCGACGGCGAGGCGCTGACGGTCGAGCGGATCAAGACAGCGATGGCGCAGGCGTTCGCGGCGAACGGGACCTCGGCAGACGACTTCATCGTCGCGCCCGGCCCGCAGGGCGCGGTGGGGCACGACATGGGCAGCGGCCCGGTGCGCCCGGGCGTGCCGATCGTGATCGACGTGTGGCCGCGCGACAACGAGACGGCGTGCTTCGCCGACATGACCCGCACGTTCGTGGTCGGCGACGTCCCCGAGGACGTGGCGCGCTGGCACTCGCTCTGCAAGCAGGCTCTCGACACGGCCGTGGCCGCGATCCGCGACGGCGCCCGCGGCCGCGGCGTCTTCGACCTGACGTGCGACATCTTCGAGGCGGCCGGCGAGCCGACTCAGCGGACCAAGGAGCCCGGAAAGACGCTCTCCGACGGCTTCTTCCACGGCCTCGGGCACGGCGTCGGCCTCGAGGTGCACGAGCAGCCGGGCATGGGGCTCGCCTCGAAGGAGGCGCTGCGCGCCGGCGACGTCGTCACGGTGGAGCCGGGGCTCTACCGGCAGGGTTACGGCGGCGTGCGGCTCGAGGACCTCGTGCTCGTGACCGCGGACGGCGCCGAGAATCTGACGCGGTATCCGTACGACCTCGCGCCCTAACACCCTCGCCTCGCAGTCGCAATGTTTTCCCGCGCTGTCGCACGGGTACCGTTTGCAACGGAATCCGTTCTTTCATAGTTGCAAGGAGGGTGTCAATGGCTACTTACGCCGAGACGCGCCCTGCCCCGACGCTGGTGGAGGCGGTCCCTGCCGCCGACCCCGCGCCGCTCGGCCTCGCCGCGTTCGCGCTCACGACCTTCATCCTGAGCGGCCACAACGCGACGTTCATCCCCGACCTGATCTGGGTCGGGCTGGCGCTTTTCTACGGCGGGCTGATCCAGCTGCTCGCGGGCATGTGGGAGTTCCGCAACCGCAACGTCTTCGGCGCCACGGCGTTCTCGACCTACGGCGGCTTCTGGATGTCGCTCGGGATCTTCGTCGTGCTCGCGACCGTTTCGAAGACCTTCGGCGGCTCGTTCGCCGGGGCGGACGTCCCGAACGCGCTCGCCTGGTACGTGCTCGCGTTCGCGATCTTCAACACGTACATGCTGCTCTGGTCGACGCAGGTGTCGGCCGCCGTCTTCGGCGTCTTCTTTACCCTGGAGATCACCGAGATCCTGCTGGTGATCGCCTACTTCGACGAGGCGCACGGCAACGCAAACAACGGCTGGTTCCACTGGGGCGGCTGGTTCGGGATCATCACCGCTGCCGTCGCCTGGTACGCGTCCGCGGCCGGCGTGATCAACGGCATGAAGGGCCGGTCGGTGCTCCCGGTCGGCGCGCCGATCTCCTGGCGGCGGACGGCGAAGTCGCCGATGCCGCGCACGCGCCACGCATAGGCTTCGGTCCATGGAGACGACGACGAGCCAGGCCATCGACACGCTCCTCCTCGAGGAGCGCCGCTATCCGCCGCCGCCCGAGTTCGCGGCTGCGGCCAACGCCAAGCCCGACATCTACGACGAGGACTTCGAGGCGTTCTGGGCACGAGAGGGGCGGGAGCGGGTCGAGTGGTTCCGGCCTTACGACTCGCTCTACGAGTGGGAGCTGCCGTACGCGAAGTGGTACCTCGGCGGGCAGCTCAACGTGTCGCACAACTGCGTCGACCGCCACGTGGCGGCCGGCCGCGGCGACACGGTCGCGTTCCACTGGGAAGGCGAGCCCGAGGGCGACCGGCGCGACCTGACGTACGCCGACCTGCAGCGCGAGGTGGTCGCGTTCGCGAACGCCCTCAAGGGGCTCGGCGTGAAGAAGGGCACCGCGGTCGGCATCTACATGGGCATGGTCCCCGAGCTGCCGATCGCCATGCTCGCGTGCACGCGCCTCGGCGCGCCGCACACGGTCGTGTTCGGCGGCTTCTCGGCCGACTCGCTCTCGTCGCGCATGAACGACATGGGTTGCGAGGTCCTGATCACCCAGGACGAGGCGTGGCGGCGCGGGACGACGGTGCCGTTGAAGACGATCGCCGACGAGGCGATGGGGGACGCCCCTGGTGTCGAGCGCTGCCTCGTCGTGCGCCGGACCGGCAACGAGGTGGCGATGACCGAGGGTCGCGACGCCTGGTACCACGACGTCCGCGGCTCCGACGACCCGGCGACGTGCCCGCCCGAGCCGATGGATGCCGAGGACTTGCTCTTCCTCATGTACACGTCCGGTACGACCGCGAAGCCGAAGGGAATCGCGCATACGACCGCCGGCTACCTCGTCGGCGTCGCGACGACGCATCACTACATCTTCGACCTGAAGCGCGACACCGACGTGTACTGGTGCGCGGCCGACGTCGGCTGGATCACCGGCCACAGCTACATCGTCTACGGCCCCTTGTGCAACGGCGCAACCTCGGTGATGTACGAGGGGACGCCCGACTTCCCCGACAAGGACCGCTGGTGGTCGATCGTCGAGCGCTACGGGGTCACGATCCTCTACACGGCGCCGACGGCGATCCGGTCGCACATGAAGTGGGGGCCGGAGCACGCGCAGAAGCACGACCTGAAGTCCCTGCGCCTGCTCGGCTCGGTCGGCGAGCCGATCAACCCCGAGGCCTGGATCTGGTACTCGGAGCATGTCGGCGGCGACCGCTGCCCGATCGTCGACACGTGGTGGCAGACCGAGACCGGGATGGTGCTGATCACGCCGCTCCCGGGCGTGACGACGACCAAGCCGGGCTCGGCGACGCGGCCGTTCCCCGGCGTCGAGGCCGCGATCTACAACGAGGTGGGCGAAGAGGTCGGGCCGGGCGGCGGGGGGTACCTCGTGCTAAAGCGCCCGTGGCCCGCGATGCTCCGCGGCATCTACGGCGACGACGCCCGCTACCGCGACACGTACTGGTCGAAGTACGGGGACGTCTACTTCGCCGGCGACGGCGCGCGCATCGACTCGGACGGCGACTTCTGGCTGCTCGGCCGCGTCGACGACGTGATGAACGTGTCGGGCCACCGGATCTCGACGATCGAGGTCGAGTCCGCACTCGTCGACCACAAGGACGTCGCCGAGGCCGCGGTCGCCGCGCGCAACGACGCGACCACCGGTCAGGCGATCGTCGCGTTCGTGACGCTGAAGGGCGGCGGTGACGGCTCCGTCGAGAAGCTCGAGGAGCTCCGCAACCACGTTGCGCAGAAGATCGGCCCGATCGCCAAGCCGGCGAACATCGTGTTCACGCCGGAGCTGCCGAAGACACGCTCCGGCAAGATCATGCGCCGGCTGCTTCGCGACGTCGCCGAGAACCGCCCCCTCGGCGACACGACGACGCTCGCCGATCCGAAGGTCGTCGAGGAGATCCGCGAGCGCGGCCACAGCGAGCAGGGCCAGGACTGACCACGGCTGTACGCTGCGGCGAGTGCTGCCCGCGCTCGCCGCAGCGGCCATCCTCGCGGTGGCGCCCGCCCCGGCGGCGACCGTGCGCGTCCCGGTCGCGAACGTCTGGGAGGCGCCCGGGGCCGGGCACCTGCCGCTCGATCCGCACGTCTGGCCGACGCCCGCCGTGACCTACGGCGAGCGGCTCGCGCTCGTCGGGCACATGCCGACGCAGGTGCTGTACGGCGAGCGGGTGCTCGTGCTGGGCCGGCAGGGCGGCTGGACGCACGTCGCCGTGCCCGACCAGCCCTCGCCGCTCGACGCGCGCGGCTATCCGGGCTGGGTGCGCACGTGGCAGCTCGGCCCGCCGCGCGCCGCCCGTCTCGTCGTCACAGCACGGAGCGTGCGCCTGCGCGGCGGCACGCAGGTCGGCCTCGGCTCGCAGGTCACGGCCGGCGCCGTTCCTGCCGCCGCCACGCGGACGCTTCCGCGCACGCGGGCCGATCTCGTGAAGACCGCCGAGCAGTTTGTCGGCCTGCACTACCTGTGGGGCGGCCTCTCGCCCTGGGGCTACGACTGCTCGGGCCTCACCTGGGCCGTCTACCGCGTGCACGGGATCACGATCCCGCGCGACGCCGACGCGCAGTTCGCGGCCGGCCGCCCGGTCTCACTCGCGCAGGCGCTGCCGGGCGACCTGCTCTTCTACGAGCACCCGGTCGTCGGGCACGTCGCGATGTACATCGGCCACGGCCGCATGGTCGAGTCGCCAAACTCGGCGAGCGAGGTGCGGGTCGTTCCCGTGCGGACGAGCGACTTCCGCGGCGTGCGACGCTTTTTCTAGAGACGCTCCGTGAACACGGCGGGATCGTCGAACGGCCCGATCACCGCGAGTCGCAGCCCCTGCGTCCCGATCACGTCCTGCGCGACGCGGTAGACGTCGTCGACCGTGACCGAGTCGAGCCGCGCGAGCAGCTCGTCGGGCTCGATCGCCTCGCCCTCCACGACCTCGCGGCGAAGGCCGAAGAGCAGCAGCCCGTTCGGGCTCTCGGTCTGCAGCACGAACCGGCCCTTCGCGAGCGCGCGCGCCTTCTCGAACTCCGCGTCCGGCACCCGCTCGCCCGCGAGCCGCTTGAACTCGTCGGCGATCACGCCCGCAGCCTCGTCGGCGCGCTTCAGGTCGACGCCGGCCTGCGACACCAGCGTGCCCGCGTCGGTGAACGAGTTGTTGAGGCCGTAGACGTAGTACGCGAGACCGCGTCGCTCGCGCACCTCGAGGAAGAGCCGCGACGACATGCCGCTGCCGAGCACCGTACCGAGCAGCTGCAGCGCGTAGCGATCGGGGTGGTCGAGCGGGTAGCTCGGCACGCCGAGGCAGATGTTCGCCTGGTCGGAGTCCTTCTGATGGATGCGGACGCGCGGCTCGGTCGAGTGCTCGATCGCGCTCGGCGCGGGCGTACCGGTGTCGCCGGGCTCGATGTCCCCGAGCAGCTCCTCGAGCCGCGGCATCAGATCGTCGCCGATCATCCCCGCGACGCCGACGACCATGCGTGCCGGCTTGTACCAGCTCGAGAGGTAGTCGGTGAACGTGTCGCGGGTCGCCGCGGTCACCGTCTCCTTGGTGCCGAGCACTTCCCAGCCGAGCGGGTTGTCGCCGAACAGGATCTCGTCGTAGACCGAGCCCACGTAGTCGCGCGGCGTGTCGAAGTACATGTTCATCCCCTCGACGATCACGCCCTTCTCACGGTCGATCTCCTCGGCGTCGAACTTCGAGTTGCGAACCATGTCGACGAGCACGTCGAGCGCCTGGTCGCGCTGCTCGCCGGCGCAGCGGATGTAGTAGCCCGTGTACTCCTTCGAGGTGAAGGCGTTGAACTCGCCGCCGAAGCCGTCGACCTCGAGCGCGATGTCCTTGGCCGTCGGCCGCCGCTCTGTGCCCTTGAAGAACATGTGCTCGGCGAAGTGCGCGATCCCGCGGTTTCCGGCGTGCTCGTAGCGCGAGCCGGCCGCGAGCATCACGTAGCAGGTGACCGACCGTGCGCTCGAGAGCGGTGCGGTCAGCACGCGCAGGCCGTTCGAAAGGACATTGCGCTGGTAGACGCTCATGCGGCGAGCTTCCTCCTCAGGTCGGCGGAGAGCGGGACGGATTCGCCCTTACCGTAGTCGTAGCCGACGAGGACGCTCTTCGCCTCGGCGACGAGGCGGCCGTCGGCCCAGAGCTCGTGCTCGAGGTCGAAGCTCTTCGTGCCGATGCGCGGGCAGCGGGAGCGGATCTCGAGCTCCTCGCCTGCGCGGAGCTCGGCGCGGAAATCGATCTCGACGCGCGCGAGGATGAACGGCTCGAGCCCGCCGAGGACCGCGATGCGGGCCTGCTCGAGGTAGGTCGAGTAGGCGGCGTTGTTCACGTGGCCCATCGGGTCGCAGTCGTTGAAACGGACGCGCTCGTGGTGCGTCCACGGGAACTCGGGCACGCGGCGATGCTATAGACGCACGTATGAGCGACACCCACCGTGGGCCGGCGGTCACCGTGCGGCCACTCAGAGACGACGAGTTCGAGCCCTGGCTGCAGGCTGCGCAGGCGGGCTACGAGGAGAGCATGCGCGTGCACGGCGGCGTCGGCGCCGAAGCCGCGCGCCGAAGAGCCGCCGCCGATGTCGAGGCGCTGTTTCCCGACCGCAAGCCGTCGGAGGAGCAGCTCGTCTACGCGCTCGAGGCGGACGGCGAGCGCGTGGGCGACCTCTGGGTCGCGGAGCGCGACGCCGAGGATGCCCGCATGCTGTTCGTCTTCGCGGTCGAGGTCGACGACCGGTACCGCGGTCGCGGGTACGGGCGGGCGGCGATGGAGTTCGCCGAGGAAGAGGCGGAACGGCGTGGCCTCGAAGGCGTCGCGCTGAACGTGTTCGGCGGGAACGAGGTCGCGCGCGGGCTCTACCGGTCGCTCGGCTATGCGGAGGTCGGCGTCTACATGCGAAAGCGGCTCGGAGACGCGGCGTGAGCGAGATGCGGCGCGCCGTGCTCGCGCAGCCCGAGTGGCTGCGGCAGGTGCCGGCTGGGCCGCGGCTTCCGGTGGGCGCGCGTGTCGTGCACACGGGCTGCGGGACGTCGTTCCACGCCGCACAGACAGGAGGATCTGCGGTGCAGGCGCTCGAGGCCGTGCTCTCGCCGCCGCAGGCCGACGTCCTCGTCTGCGTCTCCCACGAGGGCGAGACCGAGCTGACGCTGGAGGCGGCGCGCGCGTTCGCCGGCAGCGTCTGGCTCGTCAGCGGCAAGGCATCGTCGCCGCTGGCCGACGTCGCCGACGAGGTGATCGTCTGCACGCCCGAGGTCGAGCGCTCGTGGTGCCACACGGCGAGCTACACGTGCGCCGTCGCGGCGATCGACGCGATCCACGGCGGCGACCCCTCGTGGCTTCCGGCCGCGGTCGCGGAAGCGCTGACGCTCGAGGTCGAGGCGCCGGCGCAGGAGAAGATCCTCGTCGCGGGAGCGGGGCGCGACTGGCCTACGGCCCAGGAGGCGGTGCTGAAGCTGCGCGAGGGTGCGTGGGTCTCGGCGGGCGCGCACCAGACCGAGCAGCTGCTGCACGGCCACCTCGCCGCGGTGGACGAGTCGGTGCGCGCGTTCGTGCTCGAGGGCGACGGCCGCGCGGCCGAGCGGGCGCACGACGCGGCGCGCGCGCTCGAGACGCTCGGGTGCGAGACGACGCTCGTCCCGACGCGCCACCCCGTGGTCGACATCGTCCGCTTTCACCTGCTCACGCTGGCGATCGCCGAGGCGCGGGGCATCGACCCCGATCCGATCCGCCGGACGCCCGGCTCGCCCTGGGCAGCCGCAGCCGGTTCGGCCTACCCCGGCTAGGGGCTACAGCGCGCGCAGCGCGTCGAGCAGGCCGTCGACCTCGTCGGCCGTGTTGTAGTGGACGATGCCGACACGGACGGCGCCGCCCGGTAGGGCGAGGCGCTTCATCACCTCGACCGCGTAGTAGTCGCCCGCCCACACGGCGTAGCCGGCGTCGCCGAGGCGCTCCGCGACGTCCTGCGACTCGTGGCCGGCCACGTTGAACGCGAACGTCGAGACGCGCCGGTCCATCGTCGGCACCCCGTAGAGCTCGCAGGTCTCCGGCAGCCCGTCGAGGAACCGCTGCCCGAGCGTCTGCTCGTGGTCGAGGATGAAGTCCCACCCGGCCCATTCCATGTGCTCGATGCACGCCACGAACCCCGCGAGCAGCTCGTGCTGGCTCGTCCCGGTCTCGAAGCGCCGGCCGACCGGGTCGTTCGAGGCGGGCCGCACCTTGTACGGCCGCCAGGACTCGAGCAGCTCGCGCTTGCCGAACGCGAGCCCCATGTGCGGCCCGTAGTACTTGTACGGCGAGCAGATGAGCACGTCCGCGTCGACCGCCTGCACGTCGATCGGCCCGTGCGGGCCGTAGTGCACCGCGTCGACCCACGCGAGCGCGCCGGCCTCGTGCGCCAGCGCGGCGATCTCGGCGGCCGGCGTGATCGTCCCGACCGCGTTCGACGCAAACGGGTAGGCGACGACGCGCGTGCGCTCGTTGAGCAGGCTCCGCAGGTGATCGAGGTCGAGCCTGCACTCGGCGTCGATCTCGACGAAGCGCACGACGAGCCCGAGGTCGTGCGCGAGCTCGAGCCACGGCGAGACGTTGGCGTCGTGGTCGAGCATCGTGCAGACGATCTCGTCGCCCGCCTGCCAGCCGCGCGCGGCGGCGCGCGTGAGCGAGAAGTTCAGCGTCGACATGTTCGGCCCGAACGCCACCTCCTCCGGTGTTGCGTTCAGGAACTCGGCGGCCGCCTCGTGCGACCGCTCGACGAGCGCATCGGTGCGGCGCGACGTCCCGTACGGGGCGCCGATGTTCGCATTCGACTCGCGCAGGTAGTCGGCGATCGCCTCGATCACCGAGTCGGGCACCTGGGTCCCTCCGGGGCCGTCGAAGAACGCGAGCGGCTGGTCGAGCGCGGAGAACCGCGCGCGCACCGCTTCAACTGTCGTCAGGACACGTGCCACTCGTACCTCGGTGCGATCGTAAGCGACGCACCGACGAAGCAGTCCCGTTCAGCCTTCGCCGTCAGCTCGGCCGAGTCGGTCGCGCGCGGCCGCAGCTGCGCGTCGATGCGCACGTCGGCCTCCGTGATCGCGTAGCGCTCGTCGGTCTCGCGGCGCGTGACGATCGCGTGCGCGGAGCCGGACGCCGAGACCTCGTGCCCGGCGCGGCGCGCGTGGTAGCTCAGGCTGTCGATCGAGCAGCGCACGAGCGCCGCGAGCAGCAGGTGGTCCGGCGACCACCCTTCGCCGGGCTCGAGCTGCGCGCCGCCGGGCACGGTCATGCGCCCGCCGCGGTCGACCTCGACCGCGTAGTCGAACACCTTCGGCTTCGCCACCACCACGGCGCCGAACGCTACCTCTAGAGGCGCAGGCGGTTCCGTCCGACCCCGGACCTAGATTGTCGGGCGATGAGGCTCAGGGTGCTCAGCGAGGCTGAGTGTTACGCCCGGTGCTACGGCGCCCATCGAAGCGACCAGGTGAGCGTGCTGCGGCCGGTGCGGCGCAGGCCGCCGGAGAGCGGCGAGGAGCTGCGCCGCCTCTTCGAGCGACGCCTCGACGCCCGCGGGCCGGAGCAGGAGGCGGCGTGACGCGCATCTGCCGGACGTGGACGCGGCGGCGGAACGCCACCGCGACCGGCCGCCGTCCCGCACCGCCGCTCCCGAGCGCGTGGGTCTGCACGGCGACGTGGACGCAGCGCATGCCACGCTGTCGGCCGCGTGGCCGGCACACCCCCTGACGACACCCTCCCGAGCGCCGTTCCCGACGTGCTCGCGTCGGGGCTCCGCTGCGTCTTCTGCGGGATCAACCCGGGCCGTGTGTCGGCGGCCGCGGCAGCCCACTTCGCGAACCCGCGCAACGACTTCTGGCGGCTCCTGCACGACGCCGGGCTGACGCCCGGGCTGCTCGAGCCGAGCCGGCAGTTCGACCTGCTCTCACTCGGGCTCGGCGCGACGAACGCCGCCTACCGGACGACGCCCGGCTCGGGCGACCTGCGCCGTGGCGACTTCGACCGCGAGCGGCTGGAGCGGGTCGCAGACGAGCTCGAGCCCCGTGCGGTCGCCTTCGTCGGCAAGGAGGCCTACCGCGGCCTGTTCGGCGAGCGGCCCGAGCTCGGGCCCCAGTGGCGGACGCTGGGCTCGACCGGGCTCTTCGTGCTCCCCTCGACGTCGCCGGCGAACGCCGCCGTGCCGTACGCCGAGCGGCTTCGCTGGTTCGAGGCGCTCCGCGACTGGCTCGTGCCCGAGCGGCGCGAGGCGGTGCGGGCACTCCTCGTCGACGCTCGCGACCGGGTTCTGCTGGCCCAGTTCCGGAACCCGAGGACCGGCGCGACCTGGTGGGCGACGCCGGGAGGCGGGATCGAGCAGGGCGAGGACCACGAGGCCGCTCTTCGCCGCGAGCTCCGCGAAGAGCTCGGCCTCGACGCCTTCGACCTCGGCGCCCTGCTCTGGGTGCACGACCGCACGTTCCCCTGGGACCTGCGCCTGCTCAACCAGCGCAGCCACGTGTACCTCGTGCTCGTCGCCGCCCACGAGCCGAACCCGACGATCGACCTCGAGGAAGAGAACGTCGCCGGCTTCCGCTGGTGGACGCTCGACGAGCTCGAGCGGACGACCGAGCGGATCACGCCGCTCGGCATGATCGGCCATATCCGGGCCGCGCTCGAGCCAAGTCGTCCCTGAGGACGACCCCGAAATCGCCCGTCCGGCCGATGCCCAGGGCCCGGCCGACACGCAGGATCGATGCCGTGGCGAGAGATCTGCAACCCCGCTTCGACCGCCGCGGACCGGAGGGGCCGGCCGCGCGCGGAGAGGGATTCGGCGGGGACGGGTTTCGCGTCGGCAGCTCCGGCCTCGTAGGGGCGGGGAGCGGAGCTGCCTGGGCCGGCGGTCGCCTCGAGCAAGCCCGGACAGCCATGGGGCGGTTGGCATTGATCCCGCGGATGGAGCTCGGGCTCCTCGCGCTGATCGTGCTCAACTTGCTGGTCGGGCTCAGTCTCGGTGACCGCGGCCTGTTCGGCTGGGGCGTGGGCGGACTCGCCGTGTGGTGCGCGATTGCCTGCTGGCGGTCTCGCGGCGCACGGGCCGGGTCGCCCGCGGGCCCCCTGCCGAGCGGCTAGGAGACCGCGCCTTCCACACGGCGTCTAGATTGGCGCCGCGTGGAAGGCGTCCTCGTCGCCGTGCACCTGCTGGCCGCGGCCGTCTGGGTCGGCGGCTCGACGGCGTTGATCTTCGTCGGCGTCCCCGTCGTGCGCATGCTCGACGATCCCGCCCGTGGGCGCGCCATGCGCGAGCTCGGCCTGCGCTGGCGCCCACTCGGCTACGGGGCGCTGCTCGTCGCCGCCCTGTCGGGGATCGCGCTCGCCGCGCGCGACTGGGAGCACCGGCCTGCGTTCCAGATCGTGTTCTGGGTGAAGGTCGTGCTGGCGGTGTGCCTCGTCGTCGTCTCCTACCTGCACAACTTCGTGCTCGGCCCGCGCCTGCAGGCGGAGATCCGCGAGGGCCGGCCCCAGCGAACGCGCCGCACGCTGGTCGTGGTCGGATGGACGAGCTACGCGCTGACGCTGGCCGTGCCGATCCTCGGCGTGGCGCTCCAGCAGCTCGTGGCGGGCTGAGACGGCGCCGCCGAGCGCGCGCTAGTTCTGCCAGCGGTTCGTGATCGGCGTGCGCCGGTCGCGGCCGAACGCCTTCGGCCGGAGCTTGACGCCGGGCGGGGCCTGGCGTCGCTTGTACTCGGCGCGGTCGATCAGCGCGAGCGCGCGCTCGACGACGTCGCGGTCGAACCCGTCCTCCGACAGCTCCTCGCGCGAGCGGTCGAGCTCGACATAGGCCTCGAGCACGCGGTCGAGCTTCGGATACGGCGGGAGCGAGTCCTCGTCGAGCTGGCCGGGCCGAAGCTCCGCGCTCGGCGCCCGGTCGATGATCGACTGCGGGATCAGCTCGCGTCCCGCCCGTTCGTTCAGGTGGCGCGAGAGCCGGAACACGTCCGTCTTGTAGACGTCCTTGATCAGCGCGAAGCCGCCGGCCAGATCGCCGTAGAGCGTCGAGTACCCCACGGAGAGCTCCGACTTGTTCCCGGCCGCGATCACGAGCCAGCCGAACTTGTTCGAGAGCGCCATCAGCAGCGTGCCGCGGATGCGCGCCTGAAGGTTCTCCTCGGTCAGATCGGGCTCGCGGCCCTCGAACGACGGGGCGAGCGCTGCGGTGAACGACTCGACGATCGGCTCGATGGCGATCTCGCGGAAGTCGACCTCGAGCGAGTCGGCGAGGCGCTTCGCGTCGACCTGCGTGCCCTCGGAGGAGTAGCGCGAGGGCATCGTGACGCAGTGCACGCGCTCGGGGCCGAGCGCCTCGACGCAGAGCGCCGCGGTCAACGCGGAGTCGATCCCGCCGGACACGCTGATGACGACGTCCCCGAATCCGTTCTTGGTCACGTAGTCGCGCAGCCCGAGCTCGAGCGCGAGCCGCATCTGCTCGAGGTCGTCGAGCTGCGGCTTCGGCTCCGGATGACGTGCGTCGCCCTGCTCGCGCGGCGACCCGAGCTCGACCCGCTCGACCGGGCGCATCCGGCGTCCGCGCGCGAGCGCGCGGCGGCGCACGTCACGCAGCCGTCGGCCGATCGCCGACTCCGGGTCGACGTCGACGACGAGCAGCTCCTCCTCGAAGCCGGCGGCGCGCGCGATGACGTCGCCGTTGTCGTCGATCACCACCGAGTGGCCGTCGAAGATCAGCTCGTCCTGGCCGCCGATCGAGTTGCACAGCGCGACGAAGCATGTGTTGTCGCGCGCACGCACCTGCAGCATCGCCTCGCGCTCGCGGTCCTTGCCGACGTGGAACGGCGAGGCCGAGATGTTCGCGATCAGCTGCGCGCCGGCGAGCGCGAGCTCGCTCGCGGGCGGGCCCGGCTGCCAGAGGTCCTCGCAGATCGTCGGCCCGACGAGCACGTCGCCGAAGGCGAGCAGCATCCGGTCGCTGCCCGGCGCGAAGTACCGGTCCTCGTCGAAGACGCCGTAGTTCGGGAGGTACCGCTTGCGGTAGACGGCGCGCACCTCGCCGTGCGCGAGCACGAAGCACGCGTTGTAGAGGTCGGCGTCGAGGTGGGGAGCGCCGACGAGCGCGGTGATCCCGTGCGTCCTGCGCGCGATCTCCTCGACCGCCTCGCGCGCGGCGCGCACGAACCCGGGGCGCAGGAGCAGATCCTCGGCCGGGTAGCCGGTGACGACGAGCTCGGGAAACAACACCAGATCGGCCTGCTCGGCGCGCGCCTGCTCCAGCCAGTCGGCGACCCGCGCGGCGTTCCCGTCGACGTCGCCGACGACGCTATTGATCTGTGCGAGTGCGAGTCTCATCGCCCTTGCGGACATTGTGCAGGGCGCGCCGCCACTGGAAGTAGAGGAAGACGGCGACGAGGAAGACTGCGAACGAGAGCCAGCCGAGGAACGAGGACGTCGTCTCCTTGGCGGCGATGCTGATGACGAGGGCCACCACCAGCGTGCCGATCAGCACCGCACGCACGCGGTCAGGGCTCGTCACGCGACCGCCGCCGCGATCGCGTCGAGCGCCTCGGGGTTCTCGAGCGACGAGAGGTCGCCCGGGTCGGCGCCGAGCGCCGTCGCGCGCACGGCGCGGCGCACGATCTTCGCCGACCGCGTCTTCGGGAGCGCCTCGACGAACAGCACGCGTCCGGGTGCGAACGCCTTGCCGAGCCGGTCGGCGACCGCGGCCGAGATCTCGCGCTCGAGCTCCGCGCTCGGCTCGACGCCCGGCAGCAGGCAGCAGAAGATCCACGACGTCTCGCCCTTGACGTCGTGCGGCATCCCGACCGCAGCTGCCTCGCGCACTGCCGGGTGCCCGACGGCTGCCGACTCGAGCTCGGCCGGGCCGATCCGCTTGCCGGCGATGTTGAGCGTGTCGTCGGAGCGCCCGTGCAGGAACCAGAAACCGTCCTCGTCGGCCGTCGCCCAGTCTCCGTGCACCCAGACGCCGGGGAGCCTCGACCAGTAGGTGTCGAGGTATTTCTGCGGGTCGCGCCAGAACCCGCGCGTCATCCCCGGGTACGGGCGACGGCAGACGAGCTCGCCGACGTCGCCCGTGCCGACGAGCGAGGCGCCGTGCTCGTCGACGATGTCCATCGCCATCCCGAGCGCGGGACCGCCGACGGAGCACGCCTTGATCGGCCCGGTGACGGTGGGCGAGAGGAAGCACGCCCCGACCTCGGTGCCGCCCGAGCAGTTGATCACCGGCACCCGCGATCCGCCGACCTCCTCATGGAGCCACCGGTACGGCTCGGGGTTCCACGGCTCCCCGGTGGTCACGAAGGTGCGCAGGCTGGACCGGTCGGTCTGCGGCGCGCCGTGCGGCACGAGCGCCCGCACGAGTGTGGGCGAGAGCCCGAGCGACGTCACCCGCTCGCTCTCGACCGTCCGCCACAGGCGATCCGGCGTCGGCCAGTCCGGAGCGCCCTCCGCGAACACGATCGTCGCGCCGAGCGCGCCGGCGCCGACCAGCGTCCACGGGCCCATGATCCAGCCGAGGTCGGTGGCGAAGTGGATCACGTCGCCCGCGTGGAGGTCGGCCTGGTAGGCGGCCTCGCGCGCGATCGAGACGAGGAAGCCGCCCTGCACGTGCACGACGCCCTTCGGCGCGCCGGTCGTGCCCGACGTGTAGGTCAGCAGGTACGGAGTCTCCGACTCCACCTCGAGCGGCGGCAGCTCGCCGGGCCGCGCGTCGAGCGCGAACGGCGCGAGCACGACGTGCTCGACGGTCGGCGCCTGCTCGCGCGCCTGCTCGACGGTCTCGAGCATCGGCACGACGCGGCCGCGACGCGACGAGGAGCGCTGCGTGATCACGACCTTCGCCTCGCTCGCGCGCAGGCGGTCGGCGACGGCCGGCGCCGCGAACCCGGAGAAGACCGGCACCTGGATCGCGCCCAGGTGCGCGACCGCGTGCGACGCGACGGCGACCTCCGGCGACATCGGCAGGTAGATCGCGACGCGGTCGCCGGGGCCCACGCCGAGCGCCGCGAGCTCCTCGGCGAGCCGCGTGACGTCGCGCGAGAGCTCAGCGAAGGTCAGTGTGCTGCGTCCGCCGTCCTCGCCGAGCCCGACCGCGGCGAGAGCGTCGGGCGTGCGCCTCGCCCAGCGGTGCACGCAGTTCTCGGCGATCGAGACGCGTCCGCCGACGAACCACGTCGCCCACTCGGGGCCGCGAGAGAGATCAACCACCTGCTCGAACGGCCGCGAGAACTCGATCCCGAGGTCGTCGACGACGAGCGGCCAGAACCACTCCGGCTCCTCGTACGAGCGGCGCACGAGCTCGGCGTAGTCGCCGGCCCGGGCACGCCGGAGCAGGCGGGTCACGTTGGCGCGCTCGACGGTCTCCGCGTCGGGGCGCCAGACGATCTCGGCGTCGGTCACGGAGGCGAAGCCTACGCGGCGCGTGGAGCCGGTCGAGTCTGTTAAGTTAGTGAGCGCTAACTTGGAGCGAGGGAGGAGTACGGGATGAGACAGCGTCTGGTGACGCCCGAGAACAAGCAGTGGTGGACGCTCGCCGCCGTGTCGGTCGGGCTGTTCATGATCATGCTCGACAACACGGTGGTGAACGTCGCGCTGCCGTCGATCCGCAGGTCGCTCGGCCTGTCGTTCTCGGAGTTGCAGTGGGTGGTCGCCGGCTACGCGCTCACGTTCGCCGCGTTCATGCTCATCGGCGGGAAGCTCGCCGACCTGCTCGGGCGGCGGCTCATCTTCATGACCGGGCTCGTGGTCTTCACGGGCGCGTCACTCGCCTGCGGCCTCGCCTCGAACGGGACGATGCTGAACACCGCGCGCGTCGTCCAGGGGCTCGGCGGCGCGCTGATGAACCCGGCGACGCTCTCGATCATCACCGCCACCTTCCCGGCGCGCCAGCGCGGGACGGCGATCGGCATCTGGGCGGGCGTCTCGGCGATGGCGCTCGCGATCGGGCCGCTCGTGGGCGGCCTGCTGACCGAGCACGTCAACTGGAACTGGATCTTCTTCATCAACGTGCCGATCGGGATCGCCGGCCTGCTCCTGGCTCCGCTCCTGATCGACGAGTCGAAGGACACGTCCGCCGACCAGCGGCTCGACCTGCCGGGGCTCGTGACCTCGGCGCTCGGGCTGTTCAGCCTGACGTTCGCGTTCATCGAGGCGAATCGCTACGGCTGGACGTCGGCTGTCATCCTCGGTGCGTTCGCGACCGCGGCCGTGTCGCTCGCCGTGTTCCTCGTGCTCGAACTGCGCCAGCGCGCGCCGATGCTCGACCTCTCGCTCTTCCGTAGCAGGACGTTCAGCGGCGCGAACACCTCGATGCTCTTCGTCGGCCTCGCGATGTTCGGGACGTTCTTCTACGTCTCGCTCTACATGCAGAACGTGCTCGGCTACTCGCCCGTCCAGGCGGGTGCGTCGTTCCTCCCGATGACGCTGCTGATCATCCTGCTCGCGCCGCGCGCCGGCAAGCTGTCCGACCGGGTCGGCTCCCGCTGGCTCGTCGGCGGCGGGATGACGCTGCTGTCGATCATGCTTCTCTACTACTCGCGCCTCGGCGCGGACGCGAGCTTCTGGGCGATCCTGCCGGGGCTGATCATCGGCGGTATCGGAATGGGCGCGACGATGACGCCGGTCACGGCCGCCGCGATGAGCTCGGTGCCCGTCGACAAGGCGGGCGTCGGATCGGCCGTCCTGAACTCGATGCGCCAGGTGGGCGGTTCGCTCGGGATCGCGGTCATGGGCGCGATCGTCGCCTCGGGCACGACGACGGCGCTCGAGTCCGGGTCCACGCCGCAGCTCGCGTTCCTCCACGGCTTCCACGACGCGCTGCGCGTCGCCGCGCTGCTCGCGTTCATCGGCGCGATCGTCGCCGTGGCGACGATCCGCAAGAACGTCCACGCCCACCATCCGGTGGCCGAGCCCGCGCCGGCGATCGAGTCCGCGTGACGCAGACCCGCGTCAGGCTCACCGCCGACGAACGGCGGCAGGCGGTGCTCGACACCGCCTGCCGTGTGTTCGCGGTCTCGAGCTACCGCGGCGCGACGACCGCGGAGATCGCACGGGAGGCGGGCATCTCCGAGCCGATCCTCTACCGGCACTTCGGCTCGAAGCGCGACCTCTATCTCGCGTGTCTCGACGAGGCGTGGCGCGTCCTCCGCGAGCTCGCCGAGGCGGCGATCGCCGCGAGCCCGGAGACGTGCCTCGGAGCCGTGTCCGACGCCTTCATGGAGAAGCGCCAGAAGATCCGCCTGATCGACCTGTGGATCCAGGCGCTGAACGAAGCGGGGGACGACCCCGTGATCGCGAAGGCTCTCCGCGAGCAGATTCAGGAGGTGCACGCCTTCTTCGCCGGGCTGATCGAGGACGGCCAGGCGCGCGGAGTCGTCGCGCGGGACCGGGATCCCCGCGCCGAGGCCTGGATCTTCGTCGCCGGTGGGCTGCTCGTGACGATCGACCAGCGGCTCGGCAACCTGCTCGACGGCGACCTCGAGCGCGTCCGCCACGAGCGCCGCCGCTGGATGCACGCCTAAGACCCGTCAATCGACGGCGCAAAAAAGAGAGAGCCCCGGCTGCGGCACCCGGGGCCCTCCCTGGTCAGGCGGTGCGCCCGCTTCGGGCGGCACTCGGGAGAAGAACGGCTCTGCGGCCCAGACGTCAACTCCCGGCGCTACGTCCTACTGGCGCTCCCCCTGCACGTCGACCTGGCGTCGGCTTCGGTGCAAGGTGGCCTCACTGTACGAGCCCGAGGCCTGTCTGTCAAGTACCTCGGTCAAGTGATTGCGAAGTCGTCTACTTCACCAAAGATCCCCCTATCAATGCCCCTTTTGGGGGATGTCCGAAAGTGGGCATTGCAACCGAGTGAAGTATCGGCAACACTGTGCGCTTCGCATGGCTCGCCGCCCGGTCATGACTTCGAAGACGACTGCATCGCTCACCTCCGGCGTCCCGCGTACCCCGCGGCTCGGAGAGCGCCTGCGCCAGCTGCGCGTGGCGGCCGGCCTCACCCAGGGCCAGCTCGCCGGCGATCGCTTCTCGAAGGAGTACATCTCCCAGATCGAGCGCGGCAAGACGAAGCCGACCGTCGAGACGGTGGAATGGCTGGCAGTCCGGCTCGGGGTCGACTCCTCGTTCCTGCAGAGCGGCGTCTCCGCCGACGAGCGGGCGCGGGCCGAGACGATCCTCGCGCGCGCCGACGCGCTGCTCGACGAGCACCGCTTCGACGACGCGGTCGCCGAGTACGCGAAGGCGCTTCCGGCCGTGCTGGGGACGGGCGCGGTGGAGCTCCACGTCCGCGTGCTGAACGGCGAGGGAATCGCGCTCGCCCAGAGCGGCGACGTCCGGACGGGGCTCGAGCGCCTCGCCGAGGCGCGCTCGCTCGTCGAGCGCTCGGAGTTCTCCGACGTCGACCGCGCCGAGGTGCTCTACCGGATCGGCGTCTGCCGCTGCCTGCTGCAGAGCATCGCGACTGCGGTCGCGCTCTTCGGCGAGGCCCTCACGCTCGCCGAGCGCTCGGGCATGCCCTGCGACCAGCTCCGGCTCGCGATCTTCGCGTGGCGGGCGCGCTGCTACCGCCGGCAGCGCGACTTCGAGGCCGCGCGGGAGGACATCGAGCGCGCGCTCGAGCTCGCCGATGCGATGCAGGACAGCCGTGCCCTCGGGCAGGCGTACTTCCAGGCGTCGGTGCTCGCCGAGCGCGACGGCCACTGGGTGCTCGCACGCACGTACGCCGAGAAGGCGAAGGCCCAGTACGAGGAGCTCGCCGACCGCGCCAACGTCGGCCGGCTCCTGAACAACCTCGGCGGGCTCGATTTCCTGCTCGGCAGGCCCGAGCGGGCCGTCGAGCACCTGAAGCACTCCTTTGCGGTCGCGCTCGAGATCGGCCGCGACGAGGATGCAGCGAAGGCGATCTCGTCGCTCGCGCAGGTCCACCTGCGCACCGGCGACGCCGTCCGGGCCGAGGAGCAGGCGCGGCACGCGCTGCAGATCATCGGCGACCGCGAGGACATGCTCGACGAGGTCGGCAACGCGCAGCTCGTGCTCGGCCGGTCGCTCCTCGACCAGGGGCGCCTCGACGAGGCGGAGGCGGAGCTGGCCTCCGCCGAGGACCTTCTGTCCCAGCTTTCGTCCGCGCCCCATCGGGCCGCGGCCTGGATCGCCCAGGGTGACCTGGCGACGACGAGGGGCGACGAGCGCCGCGCAGCGGTCCTGTACCGCCGCGCCGCCGAAGCGCTCCAGGACTTCCGGTTCTAGAGGAAGGAGGTGTTTTCTGTGGCAACCAAGCTGGCTCTGCTGCTCCGCCGCCGCAACACGATCGTGCTCGTGCTGTCGATCGTCGCCGGCGTGGCCGGGTCCTTCCACGGCGTTGGGATGTGGGAGGGGCCGCTCTAGGCTCCCGGGCGAAGTTTCGTTGGTGCCAGTGGGGAGCCGGCACCGACCCCCTCTTCAGGGCCACCGCCCCCGCCGCATCAATGGCGCTACCCGGCCGGAGGCCCCTTCTTCGTAGACGTTCGAGACTCTGAGATCAGCCGACGCCGGCGGACGAGCCGACGCGCTCGATCACGACCTGCGGGATGCGTGCGCGCGGCGACAGCCGCAGGCACGCGCGGACGATCTCCGCGCAGTCCTCCGGCTGGATCATCTCGGCTGCCTCGAGCCCCGACCACGCGGCCATCGGCGTGTCGACGAAGCCGGGGCAGAGCGCGATCGCGCGAACGCCGACGCCGTCGAGCTCCGCGTTCAGCGAGTTCGTCAGCGCGATCACCGCCGCCTTCGTCGCGCCGTAGACGGTCAGGCCGGGCGTCGCGGTCGTGCCCGCGATCGAGGCGAGGTTCACGACCCACCCGCGCGACTCCTTGAGCAGCGGGATCGACTCGCGCGTCACGAGCAGCAGGCCGCGCAGGTTCACGCCCAGCTGCAGGTCGACGTGCTTCGTCACGAGCGACTCGACCGTGCCCGCGATCCCGAGCCCGCCCGAGTTGACGAGCACGTCCATGCCGCCGTGGCGCTCGCGGTGCTCGGCGACGATGCGCACGCAGTCCTCCTCCCGGGAGAGGTCGGCGGCGAGGCCGACTGCGTCGAGCTCGGCGGCCGCTGCCTGCACCTTCTCGGCGGTGCGGGAGGCGAGGGTGAGGGCGAAGCCCTCTTCGCGCAGCATCCGCGCGATCGCGAGCCCGATTCCCGAGGACCCGCCGGTGACGAGTGCGCTCCGCATCGCGAGCGACCCTAAAGGACTTCACGCGCGCGCTGCGAATGAGGCGGCGTACGTCGTTCCTCTCCCCCTCGCGGCGGCGGCCCCCTCCGGCCGCCGCCGCTCGTTTGCCGCCACTACGCTGGGCCGGATGAGCGCGACGAAGCTGACCGATCTCGCGACGGCAGGCGGGTGCGCGGCGAAGTACTCCGCCTCGCGGCTCGAGGAGCTCCTGCGCGGCTTCGTCCCGGCGGAGGCGGACGACCTGCTCGTCGGTCTCGACCCGGCGGACGACGCGGCCGTCTACCGGCTCGACGACGAGCGTGCGCTCGTGTTCACGATCGACTTCTTCCCGCCGATCGTCGACGATCCCGAGGACTTCGGCGCGATCGCGGCGACGAACGCGCTCAACGACGTGTTCGCGATGGGAGGCGCGCCGCTGCTGGCGCTGTCGGTCGCCGCGTTGCCGGAGGAGCTGCCGACCGAGATGGTGCGCGCGATCTTCGACGGTGCCGACCTGCAGGTGCGTGCGGCCGGCGCGCTGCTCGCAGGCGGCCATACGATTCGCGACGCCGAGCCGAAGTACGGACTGGCCGTCGTGGGGACGGTCCGGCCCGACGGCGTGTGGACGAAGTCGAGCGCGCGCGCCGGTGACACCCTCTACCTGACGAAGCCGCTCGGGACGGCGCTGGTGCTGGGTGGCGCGAAGCGCGGGCTCGCCTCCGCGGACGCGGCGATCGGATGGATGCGCACGCTCAACCGCGACGCCGCAGACGTCGTGCGGCGCGTCGGCCCGACCGCCGTCACCGACGTCACCGGCTTCGGCCTCGCGGGGCACGTGCACGAGCTCGCGAGCCGGAGCGGCGTCCAGGTCGTACTCGAGTCGTCACGGCTGCCGGCGCTCGACGGCGCGCTCGAGGCGGCGCGCGCGGGCGTGTCGACTGCAGGGACGCGCGCGAACCGCGAGTTCGCTCCGATGGAGTGCGACGGTGTCGCCGACGAGCTGGTCGAGCTCGCCTACGACCCGCAGACGGCCGGTGGGTTGCTTGTCTCGCTGCCGCGCGACCGGGGTGCGTCGCTCGAGGCCGAGTTTGCGCGCGCCGAGCTCTTTCTCGCACGCGTCGGCTCGGTGGAGGCCGGCGCGGGCGTGGCGCTCGTATGACCCGGATACAGTGGTCGGCGATATGAGTGTCGGCGCGCAGTCGCTTCGCCGCGCGCGCGGCTTTGCGCTCTCGGCGCCCGCGTTCCGCCGGCTCACGCTGGCGAGCGCGGTGATGCTCGTCCTGATCGTCGCGACCGGCGCGACGGTCCGGCTGACGGGGTCCGGGCTCGGCTGCGAGCACTGGCCCGGCTGTCAGCCGCACCACTTCGAACCGCGGAGCTTCCACAGCTCCATCGAGTTCGGCAACCGGGTCGTCGCCTTCTTCACGATCCTCGCGACGCTGGCCACGTGGCTCGGCTCGCTCGCCGCGAAGACGTCGACCTCGGTGCGCGTGACGGCCTTCCTTGTCTTCCTCGGGACGACCGCGCAGGCACCGCTCGGTGCGATCACGATCCACTACCACCTCAATCCCTGGCTCGTCCTGTCGCACTTCCTGTTGTCGGTGGTCGTGTTGACGCTGGCGGTAGCGCTCGCCGTCGAGGTGCGCCCGCGCGCTCTCGACCTCGTGCCGTCGTGGGTGCGCGTCTGGTCGCTCGGCGTCTGGGTGTCGCTCTGCGTGCTGATCGTCAGCGGCACGCTCGCGACTGCATCGGGCCCGCATCCGGGCAGCGCGGTCGTTCGGCGTCTCTGGTCGTTCCAGCCGGCCGTGTACTGGCACGTGCGCGCGACAGCGGTGTTCGGCGTGTCGTTCGCCGTGCTCCTGTTCTGGCTCGTCCGGGGCCACAGCCGGCACGTGCGCGGCGCGCTCGTGCTGCTCGGTCTGCTGGCGCTGCAGATGACGATCGGCGAGATCCAGTACCGGACGCATCTCCCCTGGTGGCTGGTGCTCGTGCACGTCACGGTCGCGGCGACGGTGTGGGCAGTCGCGACAGCATTCGTCTATGCGCTGTGGCGGCCACGGCGCCCCACATAGGATGGACCGATGACCGACGAGTTGCGCATCGACGAGCGTCCCGAGCTCGAGCATCCCGTGATGGTCGCGGCGTTTCGCGGCTGGAACGACGGCGGGCAGGGCGCGTCGCTCGCGGGCGCGTTCCTCGCGCGCGCATGGGCGGCACGCCGCTTCGCCGAGATCGACCCCGAGGGCTTCTACGACTTCCAGGCGACGCGGCCGACCGTGTCGCTCATCGACGGGGAGGCGCGCCGTATCGACTGGCCGGAGAACCACTTTCTGTTCGCGCCGCTGCCCGGTGCAGGGCGCGACGTGATCATCATGCTCGGCGTCGAGCCGAACGTGCGCTGGCGCGCGTTCTCGTCGCTCGTCACGCAGGTCGCGCGCGAGTTCGAAGTCGAGCTCGTGATCACGCTCGGCTCGCTGCTCGCGGACGTGCCGCACACGCGGCCGGCGCCCGTCACCGGCAGCGCGACGGATCCCGAGCTGATCGAGCGGCTCGGCCTGCAGGCGTCGCGGTACGAGGGGCCGACGGGGATCGTCGGCGTGCTGCACGACGCGTGCACGTCGGCGGGCCTGCCGTCGGCGAGCCTCTGGGTAGCCGTGCCGCACTACGTCTCGCTCACGCCGTCGCCGCGCGCCGCGAAGGCGCTGGTCGAGCGGCTCGCCGGCCTGCTGGACGCCGACGTCGACACGAAGGAGCTCGACGAGGCCGCCGACGCCTACAGCCACCAGGTGAGCGAGGCCGTGGCGTCCGACGCCGACACCGCGAGCTACGTGGCCGAGCTCGAGCAGCGCGTCGACGAGCTTGCCGCGCAGGCCGACCTGCCGTCGGGCGACGCGCTCGCCGCCGAGCTCACGCGCTTCCTGCGCGAGCGCGAGAACGGCATCGGCGGCGACGACGACGACGTCAGCCGAACGTGAACGAGTAGCCGGCGACACCGGGCGAGAAGCGCAGCTCGAGTGTCGCGTCGGCGACCGTGTTCGACGACCGCAGGGTGTACAGCCGGTAGGCGTTGACGCGGATCGTCTTCACCGGACGGCCGTCGATCAGCGCGCGCACCGTGCCGCGTCTGCCGAGCACGACGTACACGTCCTTCGCGTGGAAATGCAGGCGCAGGAACGCGCCGCGTCCCGCGACGACCTGCTCGGGCGCGACCCGCCACGCGCCGCCGTAGGTGAGCGCGTCCTGCGGCAGCGAGAGCGTCGGTAGGTACCTCACGAGCCGCCCCGGGACGATCTGCGATCCCGTGTAGTTGGAGATGCGCGCCGACCCGAGATAGGTCTCGGGTGTGAGCAGCTCGTTCGGCGTCGCGTCAGCGACCGTGCGCGCTTTCGGGCCCGAGTCGGCGAGCAGCCGCCGGATCAGCTGCTCGGTCTGCCCGTACTCGCCCTCGCCGAAGTGTGTGTGGCGGATGCGGCCGGTGCGGTCGATCAGGTACTCGGCGGGCCAGTACTGGTTGGCATAGAGGTCCCAGGTCTTGTAGCGGTTGTCCTGCACGACCGGGTACGTGATCCCGAGCCGCTTCACCGCCGCGCGCACGTTGGACGTCACGTGCTCGAACGCGAACTCGGGCGTGTGCACGCCGATGATCACGAGGCCCTTCGCGTGGTAGGCCGCGTACCACGCTTTCAGGTGCGGCAGCGTCCGCAGGCAGTTGATGCACGAGTACGTCCAGAAGTCGACCAGCACGACCTTGCCGCGAAGCCCGGCGATCGTCAGCGGCTTGCTGTTGATCCATGCACCGTCCGGATGGAGCGGCGGTGCGGCGCCGAAGTCGGGTAGGCCGGGCTCGGAGGTCTGCACGGCGGCGAGCGCGGAACGGCCGCCGCGCACCTTGGCGAGCTGCTTCCCGCCGGCCGAGGAGCCTGCGACCCGGTTTTCGAGCCCGGTGAGCCCGGGCACGTGGAGGCTCGTCAGGTGGTCGTCGAGGTGCAGGACGAGCGCGACGGCGACGGCCGCCACGAGCACGCCCGAGACGAACCGGATCTGACCGGCCCGTGCCCGCAGGCGGCCCGCCGCCTCCCGGCCGCCGTAGGCGATCGCGAGCATCGGCACGCCTGCGCCCAGGGCGTACGCGAGCGTCGCCACGATCGTCGAGATGCCGAAGTTCTCGCTCGCCGCGGCGGCGGTGATCGCGGCGAGGAAGGGCCCCGCGCACGGAACGAAGACGAGGCCGAGCGTCACGCCGAGGAAGAGCCCGCCGCCCGCGTCCGCAGGCCGGAGGCGCGAGAAGCCTGCGAGCGCCCGTTCGAGGAACAGCGCGAACCGGGGCACCAGCAGCACGGCGGCCATCACGAACAGCGCCGCGATCGCGAGATTGCGGAGCAGGTCGTCCGGCAGCCCGAGCTTCTCGAGGAGCCACGTCGCGAAGAGCGTGAAGAAGCTGAAGCTCAGGATCAGGCCGGCGACGATGCGGACCGGCTTCCGGCCCGACGCACCGCCGGCGAGCAGCACCGGCAGCACCGGCAGCACACACGGCGACAGTGCCGTTGCGATGCCTGCGAGGAACCCGAGTGCGATCAGGAGCAGCACTGGTGCTACGACCAGTGTGCCCGGCCGGCGTTACGCCGCGTCCTGCTCCGGCGTCGGGTCCGCCGCGCCCTCGGCCGCGGGCGGCTCGACCTCGGCGACCGCCTCCGGCTGCGCGCCCTCGACCGGCCTGCGCCTGCGCCTGCGCCTCTTCTTCGGCGCCTGCTCCTCGGGTGCGTCGGCGGCCGCGGCCTGTTCGCCGCTCTCCGTCTCCTGCCCCTGCGCCTGCGGCACCACCTCGCCCGGCTTCTTCTTGCGGCGCCGCCGGCGGCGTGCGCGCGTCGGCCCGGTCTTCGGCTGGGGCAGGCTCTCCGCGATCCATCCCGCGACCTCGTTGATCGTGCCGAGCCGCTCGCGCGCCGCCTCGAGCAGCTGCGTCGCGCGCGGCGTGTATCCCTCCGCCGAGGCGAGCAGCGCCGCGGCGACCTCCTTCGGCATCTCGAGTGCGGCGTTGACGAGCTTGGCAGCGTTCTCCTCGTGGCGATGCCCACGCGAGTTCGCGAGCGCGCCGAGCAGCCGCTTCGCGTCGGGGTACTCCTGCGACGCCTTGCGGTCGAGCTGCTTGCGCACGGCCTTCGACAGGCGCCACGTCCAGCGCGCCAGGATCTGGTCCGGCGCGTCTGGCTTGCCGTCGGCGACCGCCCGCAGCAGTGTGCGCACGCCGGCCGCGCGGTCCTTCTCCCACGGCGGCGCGAGCGTGACGAGCGTGACCAGGTCGTCGAAGTCGGCGCGCTCCACGCGCATCGAGACGCGGTCGGCGAGCGCGATCAGGCGCAGCCGGCGATTCGGGTTCTGCGCCGCCGCGGTCGCGAGGAATGTCTCCATCGCCCGCTTCGACGCGCCGCGCTGCGTCAGCTTCTCGACGAAGGCGGCCCGCTCGTCGAAGCGCAGCTGGCGTCCCGCGATCTCACCCCAGAACTCCTGCTCGTCCTCGTCCAGGAACTTCGGGTCGACGCGCTGCCATTCGCGCGCGATCACCACGCGGCGGCGGAGCACGTCGGGCGTGACCGGCACGAGCCACGCCGCCGGCGTCAGCTTGCGGCGCGCCCGGCGCTGGACGCGGCGGCGCGGCGCCGGCGTGACACGGGCGCCCTCGCGGTAGAAGTCGGCGCTGAGCAGCGAGTGCAGCGACACGACGCGGTCGTTGTGCGTCGCGGCCTTCGGCGTGAAGTCGACGACGATGCCGGCTTCCTTGCGCGGGTGCATCCGCATGATCCGCCCGATGCGCTGCTGATAGACGCGCTTCGACGCGGTCGGCGCGAGGTGCATGACCACCGTCGCGCGCGGGGAGTTCCAGCCCTCCGCGAGCAGCATGGCGTTGATCAGCACGTCGATCTCCGCGCGCTCGTACGCGGCCAGGATCTCGGCGAGCTTGACCGGCGGCGTGCGCCCCGACACCGCCTCCGCCTTGATCCCCGCCGCACGAAACGCGGTTGCGAGGTTGTAGGCATGCTCGACGCCGGCGGCGTAGACGATGCCGGGCGTGTCGTCGAAGCGCTCGCGGTACAGCGTCGCCGCGGCCATGTTGAGGGCCTCGTGGTCGAGGGCCTGGGCGAGCGCGCGCTCCTCGAAGTCGCCACCGACGATCGGGACCTGGTTGATCGCGGCGACGGGCGGCACGCGCAGGCAGCGCAAGGGCGCGATCAGCCCGCGGCGCGCGGCGTCCGCCAGCGGAAGGTCGTCGACCGATGCGGGGAAGACGTCCGACACCTGCTTGGCGATCAGCTCCTCCGTCGCCGTCATGCCGACGTAGATCGGACCGTCGAGCCGGCGGATCGCGGCCGACGTCTTCTCGCCGAGCGCGGTGTGGGCTTCGTCGCAGATGACGAGCTGGTACGCGTCGCGATCGATCTCGTCGACGTGGCGCGCGAACCACGCATACGTCTGGATCGTGATCGGGTTGTCGACCCGGGCGGCGGTGTGGCCCGCGAGCACGGCCTCCGTGAGTCGGTCGCCGTAGCCGTGGTCGCGCAGCTCGCGCCGGAACTGGTCGACGAGTAGGCGGCGGTGCGTGAGGATCAGGACGCCCTCGGTGCGCGCGGCCTCGACGAAGCCCGCGGCGGCGATCGTCTTCCCCGACGCGGTCGGGTGGCGGAAGCGGTACCGGCGGATCGCGCCGGGATCGTCGGCGGCAGGGGCGACGTCGAGCTCGTCGTCGAGCTCGCCGCTCGCGAGCTCGAGCTCGTCCTCGGGCTCGTCGTCCTCGTCAGGCTCCTCGCCGACGGTGCCGTTGCCGTTCCCGTTCCCGTTCGGCTCGGCCTTCTGGGTCGCGGCGATCAGCTCGGTGAGCATGCCGGCGAGCGCATCGACCTGGTGGCGTCGCAGCTCGGTCCCGGACTGGAGGTGCGGCGGTCGCTCCGACAGCACCCGCTCGAGCCCGAGCAGGAGCGCGTAGCGGACCTTCCACTCGAACGACGGCGCGGTCGCGCCTGCGCGCATCTCCGCGAGCGCGTCGTCGAGCGCGCGCCGGCGTGCCGTGCCGGGCGCAAGGACGACCTCGGGATCCTCGCCCGAATGGACGAACGGTTCGCCTGTCCAGGCCTCTGCGCGGAGGGCGTCGGCCCGCATGGCCGCCGCTCCATCCGACTCTGTCGGAGAATGCGTGATGATCTCTTGCAAAGCCTGCGGCACACCCGCCGTGCCGCCTCCTCAAAGGGTTGCGCCCGCGTCCGTCAGCCTTCCCGCGTTGCGCCGATCTCACAATAGCCGATCCATCGGCGGAATGGTGTCGCGTCGGGCACGGGTTCGGCAGCAGCCGCGATCCCGGCGCGAGATCATGGCGCGTCCATGTTCCGGGGCACCGCGTCCTACTACGCCCGCTTCCGCCCGGGCTATCCGCCTGAGCTGCTCGACCAGCTCGCGGACGCCGCGGGGCTCGACGGCACCGGGCGGCTGCTCGACCTCGGCTGCGGGCCCGGGACGATCGCGATCCCGCTCGCGCCGCGCGTCGCAGAGGTGATCGCGGTCGACAACGACATCGAGATGCTGGAAGAGCTCTCGCGTTTCGCGCCTCCGAACGTCGTTGCAGTCGAGGCGGCGGCGGAGGACGTCGGCGGCCGGTTCGGGACCTTCCGGCTCGTCACGATCGGCCGGGCGATCCACTGGTTCGACGGCGGCCGTGTGCTCGAGCAGCTCCGCTCGGTGACGTCTGCCGTCGCGCTTCTCGGCGACTCGCTCGACGACAGCGAGGCGATGTCGGCTGTGCTCCAGATCGCGCGCGAGTTGCTCGGCGACCGTCCGCCGATGCGCGCGCCGGGCATCCGGTACGAGCAGGCGCTCGCGGCCTCGCCGTTCTCCGACGTCTGCGAGCTTCGAGTCGTCGCCGAGCGCACGTGGACGGTCGACGAGCTGATCGGCTTCGCCTACTCGACCTCGTTCGCCTCGCCGGAGCGCGTCGGCGACCGGCGGGAGGAATTCGAGGCGACGCTGCGCGCGCGCCTTCGCCCCGAGTACCGCGAGCGGTTGCCGGTCTCCGCCGTGCTCGGACGCCGTGCGACGTGACCGCCGACTGGGAGGCGCTCGCCGGCGAGAAGCGCGCGCGCTACGAGTCGCCGCACGGCGAGCTCGACGAGCGCGCAGTCGTCCGGCTCGGCAACGTCGCCTATGCGGCGGGCCTCGCGCTGCTGATGGCTGGCTCGCCCGACGCCGGGGCGTGGCTGCGCCGCGCTGCCGACCGCTGGCGGGAGAGCTGGGATCTCGGCGCGGCCGTCGATGCCTGGGGCCGCCCGGTCGGCGCGCTCAAGGCGTCGCTGCTCGCGGGCGACGAGGGCGCGGTCTCCGAGCTGGCAGCATGGACGCTGACCCTCGGCGTAGACCGCGCGCCGTCGCCGATCGGTCGTTACGCCGCAGCGCTCGCGCTGCTCGCGACCGGTGAGGCCCGCAGCGCCCGGGAGCACGCAACGTGGCTTGCCGGCCGCGACGACTTTCCTGACGACGTCGCGCACGCGCTCGCCGCGATCGCCGACGGCGACGAGGTGCGGCTACAACCCGCGCTCGCGTCGGTGGTCAGGTCGTTCGAGGCCCGCGACGACTACCTCGAGGACGTCGCCGTCGCGGACACGGCGCTCGTCCTCGCGCGGCTCGCACGGCGGCGCGGGCTCGCGGCCGAGCTGCCGCCCTCGGTGGTGCTGCCCTAGATGGTTGATGCCACGGGGTCGACCATCTAGTCCTCGCCCTGCTCGATCGCCGGGTGGAAGGCGATCGTGATCGAGAGCAGCGGCTGCGACTCGTCCTCGAGCTCGGTCAGCTTCTCGATCAGCTCGTTCAGCAGCCTGCGCACCGTCTCGGGGTCGAGCTTCGAGTGCACCTGCGCGCTCCTGAACTCGCCCTTCGCCGCGTAGAGGTCGAAGCCGCGCTGAACGTCGTGCAGCTGCGCGGACTGCAACTCGCTCGCGAGCCCGGCCGCGCGGATCTCCGGCCCGACCTTCAGGTGCTTCGCGACGGGCACGTACGGCTTCTCGCGCCCGCCCGCGGGTGCGCGCTCGATCAGCCCGGCCCGGTGCAGCATCCTCACGTGGAAGTGCAGGTGACCCGGGTCGACCGACAGCCGTTCCGCGAGCTCGCGGTTCGTGAGCGGCCGGTCGGCTTCGCCGAGCGCCTGCAGCACCTTCAACCGCAGCGGGTGGCCGAGCGCCTTGAGCTGCTCGGGCCGCTCGATGTCGAGGACGTCCTTCAGCACCGGGCTCGAGTCGGCGGTCGATCTCACGGCTCTATCCTCGCCGCCGCGGCCTCGTCTGCATAGACCTCGACCGGGACCGCGGCCAGACGCAGCAGGCTGGCCGGCACGTCGCGCGTGATCTCGCCGCGAAACGCCCGTGCGACGGCCTCCGCCTTCTCCGCCCCGGTCACGAGCACGACGACCCGGCCTGCGCCGAGCAGCGTCGGCAGCGTCAGGGTAACTCGGTCGACCCAGGGCTCGAGGCCCGCCGGCCCGCTCGTCGCGCGGCGGTTTTCTATGTCGAGCTGCGGGGAGCCGGGGAACAGCGACGCCATGTGACCGTCGGGCCCGACCCCGAGCAGCACGAGGTCGAGGTCGACGCCGTGCAGTGCGTGATCGAGCTCCCCCGCCGCGTCGGCCGGCTGCAGCTCGCCCCGAATGCGGTGGACGGCGTGCGGCTCACTCTGGAGCCGGTCGAGCAGCTGCTCCTTGACGAGCCGGTAGTTGGAGCGCTCGTCGTCGGGCGGCACGCACCGCTCGTCGCTCCACCACACGGTCGTACGGCGCCAGTCGGGCGCCTGTTCCGCCGCGATCCGGTAGGCCGCGGCGGGTGTCGTGCCACCGGTCAGGACGATCGAGCCGCCGTGCCTCGCCTGGGCCGCGAGCAGCTCGGCGACCGCCGCGGCCGGATCGTCGCTGACACGGATCTCAGGCGGCGACTCCGGCATCCGGAAAGCGTATGTAACCCGCGTGGAACGACGCGAGCAGGTAGACGCTCGCGATCCCGGCCCACTCGCCGTACGGCGCGAGCAGCTCGTCCGTCTCCTCCGGCTCGGCGGGCCGGCCGCGCAGCAGTGAGACGAGCTTCACCAGGCCGAGGTCGCGTGCGAGCCCGCGCTCGTAGCGCCCGAGGCCCTGCAGGCAGATGACGCCGATCGACCACGGGCCGAGGCCGGGCTCGCGCGCGAGCCGCCGGGCGACCGCGTCGGTGGGATGGCGCCGGAGCGACTCGAGATCGAGCGTGCGGCACAGCCGGACGAGCGTGGTCCCGCGGCGTGCGCCGAGCCCGAAGCGGGACAGCTCAGCCGGAGCCAGGCGTCCCAGCTCCGCTGCGGTTGGCGGCGCGTGGAGCCCGTATGCGGAGGACGTCGTGCGCCGGATCACGTTCGCCTCGATCTGGCGCGCGCGACGCGCCTGAATCAGCTGGCCGCTGACCGCACGCAGCAGCGCGTGTGCGACCGTCGGCGTGCGCAGCGGCCGCAACCCGCGCAGGCGGCGCGTCGCCTCGCCGATCAACGGGTCGTCGGAGAAGCGGCGGAGGAGCTCCGAGTGATCGTCGTCGAGCCCGAGCACGAAGCGGACATGCTCGACGCCCTCGTCGCTCTGCGCGCGGACGTGAATCCGCCCGTCCTGTGCCTGCGCCGCCGAGACGCGCTCGACCCTCCCGTCGACGACGATCGTCGCGTCGTAGCGCCCGCCGCGAACGGTGCGTGTCGGGTCGCTCCCGAGCCGGCCCGACAGACGGAGGGAGTACGGGCCCCGGGGCCGCAGTTCCGCCGTCACGTCCATGCGGCGATGTTAGAAGGGCAGTACCCTCGCGCCGATGGTGGAGCGCCTCGCCTCGCGGATCTCGCTGCGGAGCCGCGAGCAGAAGCTGCGCCTGTTCCTCGAGCTGCTCGATCCAGGCCCGGCGACGACCGTCGTCGACGTCGGCGTCACGAACGCGCCCTTCGGCGATGGGTCGACCGACAACTTCTTCGAGGCCCGGTACCCGTGGCCCGAGCAGATCACCGCCGTCGGCAACACCGAGCTCGATCGCTTCCGCGCTGCGTTCCCGCAGGTGCGTGCCGTCGAGGCCGACGGGCGCCGGCTGCCGTTCGCGGACGTGGAGTTCGACCTCGGCTTCTCGAATGCGGTCGTCGAGCACGTCGACGGCGGGCGCGAGGCGCAGCGGGCGTTCGTCCACGAGCTCGCCCGCGTCGCGCGCCGCGTCTTCGTCACCACGCCGAACCGCTTCTTCCCAATCGAGGTGCACACGCGGTTGCCGCTCGTGCACTGGCTCCCGCTCAGCGTCCGTGATCGGGCGATCCGGGCGCGCGGCTTCGACGCGACGCTCGACCTGCTCGGCCCGCGCGAGCTCGCGTCTCTGTTCCCTTACAGCGTCCGTGTACTCAACCGTGGGATGACGCTGATCGCGGTCGGCCCGCAGTGAGCCTCCGTCGCCCGGTTTGGGCGCTCCACGTGCTCGTCGTTGGGCTCGCCCTGCACAACCTGGTGATGTCGCAGCTCTGGCGCGCGGGTGTGCGCGGTGGTGCGCTCACGGTGATCGCCTCGTGGAAGGACGTCCTGCTCGCCGGCGCGCTGATCGCAGTGATCGTCGACCGGCGCACCGAGATGTTCCGCCCGATTGCGGCAGACCTCCTCGCGCTGGCGTTCGCGGGCTTCGTCGTCGCGTACGCGGTGATTCCCCAGTCGGCGCTCGGCGGCGGCGCCACGCACGCCGGCATCCTCTATGGCGCGAGGCACGACCTCCTGCCGGTCGAGGCGTACTTCCTCGGCCGCGGGCTCGCGCTCTCGCGTGCCGAGCGCGACCGGCTCGTCACGACGGTGGTGGCGACTGCCGCCGCCGTCGCTGCATACGGCCTCCTCGACGTCTACCTCGTCCCGCTGTCGTTCTGGCGCGGGTCGGCGGGCTGGTTCCAGCACCAGCTCGGGCTCTCGTACGTCGGCCTCTCGCACCTGCCGGAGAATTTCATCTACAACGCCGGCAACAACGTCGTCTTCCGCCGGCTGACGTCGACGTTCCTCTCTCCGCTCGCAACCGCGTATCTGCTCGTCGTCGCGCTGCTCGCCTTGTCGCTGCGCCGCCGCTACACCGTGACGATCGCGGTGCTCCTGTTCGCCGGCCTCCTCTGGACCCACACGCGCGCAGCGCTGGCGGCACTCGTCGTCGGGCTGATCGTCCTCGCCGTGCTCCAGCGCCGGGCGCTGCCGCTGCTGCTCGCCGCCGCGGTCGCGGTGGTCGGCATCGGGTTCGTCGACGGCTACTCCCACTTCGCGCCGCGCGCGCACCTGACGCCGGCGGAGCAACGGCAGCAGGAGCGAAACGCGGCGGCGCATCCCAACGTCAGCAACGACGCGACGAGTGCGAACGAGTCTTCGTCGCGCGAGCACCTGCGCAGCCTGCGCGACGGTGTACGCACCGTCTTCCACCACCCGTACGGGTTCGGGCTCGGCAACTCCGGAGTGACTGCAGCTCGGACGCACGTGACGATCGAGGCGGGGGAGTCGACCTACACCGAGCTCGGGGTCGACCTCGGCCTTCTCGGTGGGGCGGTGTTCGTCGCCTGGTCGCTCGTGCTGTTCGCGCGGCTGCTCTGGATCCCGTGGCTCGCCGCCTCGTTCAGCGCAGTGCTCTTCCTGGGGCTGCAGACCGACGTGATCGGGATCCCGTGGATGGCGGTGGTCGTCTGGGTTTTTGCGGGCACGGCCGTGATCGACCTCACACCGTTGCGCCGGCGGCCCGCCGCCGCCTGAACCGCAACAACTTCGTCAATTCGGCGTCCGCGGCCTTGCGGCCGGCGCGCCGATTCGTACCGTTGATCGAGATG
>DATIOD010000057.1:0-131753 GCA_035473635.1 Gaiellaceae bacterium
ATGCGCCGAGATCCCCACCAGCACGAACACCATCGCTATTCGATCCAGTAACGACCGCGGCCGCAACGCCGACAGGATCCCCACCGGCAACGCGATCAACATCCAAATGATCGCCCCACCGAACACCAGCGACGCCGTGACGGGCGCCGCGGTCGTCACGGTCGCGTTGACCGATTGCCGGTTCGTGAACGACCGGCCGAGCGAATGGTGGACGACCAGGCGGTCGAGGAACATCAGGTACTGCACGTACACGGGCCGGTCGGTACCGAGGAAGTGAGCTGCCCGCTGAACGCACTCCGGCGTCGCACGCTGCCCGCAGGCGAGCCGCGCCGGATCCGCCGGGATCGCGTAGAAGATGATGTAGGTGACCACCGTCACCGCGAGCATCAGCACGATCGCCCAGAGGATCCGCCTGGCGAGGTACGCGAGCATCGCCGCCGACCGTAGACGCGCCGCGACCCGAGACCGGCGCAGGCGCGCGATCATGCAGTTCGCGATCCTTGCTCATATGATGTGGCGGATGCACGCAGCGCGCCCGCCCAGCTGATCCGCCGGCGCACCGGGTCGCCGCGCAGCGGTGCGCGTGGCTGCCCTGCTGCTCGTCATCGAGCTGCTCGACGAGCTCGTCTGGGGCGCGCTCACGGCCGCGTGGCCGCTGCTCCGCCACGACCTCGACCTGAGCTACACGCAGGTCGGTGTCGCGCTCGGCCTGCCGGCGCTGGTCGGCTGCGCGCTCGACCCGCTGATCGGTGCGCTCGGCGACACGCGGTGGCGCCACCGGGTGCTGGTCGCCGGCGGCGCCGGCGTCGCCGTGTCCTTCGCGGTGATCTCGGTGGCGCCGGGATTCGCGGTGCTGCTCGCCGCGCTGCTGCTCGGCTACGCGGCCGCCGGCGCGTTCGTCAGCCTCGCGCAGGCGTCGCTCGTCGACCTGTTCCCCGGCTCCCGCGAGCGTGCGATGGCGCGGTGGACGCTCGCCGGCTCGATCGGCTACGTCGCCGGGCCGCTGCTCGTGGTCGCGGCCGGCTTCGCCGGCGCCGGGTGGCGCGGCGCCCTCGGTGCGCTCGCCGCGACGTCGCTCGTCGTGGCCTTCTCGGCGCGAAGCGCGCCGGTGGCCGCAGCCGAGACGCGGCCGCTCAGGACCGCACTCGTCGACGTCGTACGCGCGGTTCGGCGCGGAGAGGTGGCGCGCTGGCTCGCCACGCTCGAGGCGTCCGACCTGCTGCTCGACGTCTTCTACGGGTTCCTGGCGCTCTACTTCGTCGACGTCGTGCGGACGTCGCCGGAACTGGCGGCCACCGCCGTGGCCGTCTGGACCGGCGCCGGACTGCTCGGCGACGCGGCCCTGCTCGTCGTTCTCCGCCGCGTCGACGGGCTCGCGTACCTCCGCTCGAGCGCCGCCGCTGCGCTCGCCGTCTACCCGGCGTTCCTGCTGTGCGAATCGGTGCCTGCGAAGCTCGCGCTCGTCGCCGTGCTCGGCCTGCTCAACTCGGGCTGGTACGCGATCCCGCAGGCGCGCCTGTACGACGCACTGCCGGGACGCAGCGGCACCGCCGTCGCGGTCGGCGGCCTCGGCGGCATCGTCGGCGCGGGGATTCCGATCGCGCTCGGCGCCCTCGCCGCCGCGGTCGGCCTCGAAAGGACGATGTGGGCGCTACTCGCCGCGCCGGTCGCGCTGCTCGTGCTCGTGCCGCGGCGCAGCCCGTCTGCCAGGCCGCATTAGTCCAGAATGGACTGTTAGGATCGAGGCCGTGCCGACCCGCGCCCAACCGACGGTCGCGCGGCTGACGACGACCGAGGCCGCCGTGCTCGCGCTGCTCGCGATCGAGGGCGAGCGCTCCGGCTACGAGCTGCAGAAGCTTGTCGAACGCGCGATCGCGCACGTCTGGTCGCCGGCGCGAAGCGGCCTCTACGCCGTGCTGCCGCGACTGGCGGCGGACGGGCTCGCCGTCGCGCGCCGCGCGCCGCGGGCCAGGCGGCCCGAGCGCCGCGTGTACCGCATCGCGCCGGCGGGACGGCGTGCGCTCGATGCGTGGCTCGAGACGGTCGAGCCCGGCGCACGCGACACGTTCTTCCTGAAGCTCTTCGTCGGCGGCCTGACAACGCCGGACGTCGTCCTGCGCCACGTCGAGCAATTTCGCGCCGACACCGAAGCGTCGCTCACACGACTGCGGGCGATCGGGCCGACCAACACGGGCAAGGGCCACGACTGGTTCCACCGCCACGTCCTGCGCTACGGAATCGAGCGGCTCGAGCTCGAGTCGGCCTGGGCCGCGCGCGTGGAGCGGTCGCTGCGACGGGGCCCACGGTGAGGCCTGCCCTCGTCGCGCTGCTCTTCCTCGCCGGCGCACCGGCGGCTCAGGCGGCGAGCTTCGTCGGCTCGTTCCGTCTCCCGGCCTCGGCCGAGCCCGTACAGGTGTCGCTCGCGTTGTCCGCCGGTCGCGCGACCGTCGCACTCGGGCCGGGTCACGCCGGGCGCACCGTCGTGCACACCACGTCGAACGGGACGCGCGTGCGCTTCGTCGTGCCGGGAGGGATCGCCTTCGACGGCCGCCTGCGAGGTGGCAGGCTCGCGGGAACCGTCACCCAGGGGCGGCTGCGCGGGACGTTCGCGCTCGCACCCGGCCGCGCGGCGGCGCTCGACGCGCTCGGCCTCTACCGGTCGGCCTCGGGCGACGCGGTCGCGATCGTGCAGGCGCAGGGACTGCCCACGTGGCTCGTCGAGCTGCCCTCGGGCGACGTCCACGGGCTGAGCCCGGGACTGACGACGGCCGGGCGGCGCCTCGGCGAGACTTCCGGCGACGGATCGATCGCGGTCACGTCGACGGCGATTGCGTGGCACGGCATCCGCTACGTGCGCGTCGCGCTGCGACAGCGCGAGATCCGGATCGGCGCACTCGCCGCGACGCTGACGCTGCCGCCGGGCCGCGGGCCGTTCGCCGCGGTGGTGATGACCCACGGCTCCGGGCCGCAGGCACGCGACGAGTTTCAGGTGTTCGCCGCCTACTGCGAGCTGCTCGGCATCGCGGTGCTCGCCGACGACAAGCGCGGGGTCGGGCAGTCGGGCGGCGCGTATCCAGGCGAGCGCGCGACCCCGCACGCGCTCGACGTGCTCGCGCGAGACGCGGACGCCGAGGTGCGATACCTGCGGGCGCTACCGGAGATCGACCGCGCGCGCGTCGGCCTCGTCGGGGACAGCCAGGCGAGCTGGGTGATCGCGCTCGCCGCCGCGCGCGACGCCGCCATCCGTTTCGCGATCCCGCTCGCCGGGCCGACGGTCAGCGTCGACCAGACCGACCTGTGGGGCGCGCTCGCGGGCCGGGGAGAGACGCAGCCGAGTGGCTCGCGCGCGTCGCTCGTCGCGCAGGTGCGCGCGAACGGACCGGGCGGGTTCGATCCCGGCGCGTCGCTCGCCCGCCTGCACATCCCGGTGCACTGGGTGTTCGCCGACGACGACCGGAACGTCCCGACCGAGCTCTGCATCGAACGGCTCGAGCAGTTCCGGTCCGGCCACGACTTCACGTGGACCGTCGTGCACGCGACGCACACCCTCTTCGAGCTCGACGGCGGCCTCAACTCCGCGATTCCGCGCTCGCGCGGGTTCGCGCGGGACCTCTTCCCGTCGATGGGCGCTTTCCTGCGCCGCATCGGCGCCGCCCCGGGCTGAGCAGGGAGTTTTGCCTCCGGCCGGCAGGGGTATTCCTGCGTCATGGCGCGTCTCCTCGGCACGTGCTCCGCGCCGGGTTGCACGACGCTGACCATTGGGCGGCTCTGCATCGCCCATGAGGGACCTGTCACGAAGATCTTCACGCGCGGACGGCCGTTCGTCCCGCCCGTGGTGCCGGTTCGAAAACCGGTTGCCGCCGCCCGCGCGTAGGCAGGGAATCCAGAGAAAGGGGGACTCTGCCCATGAACCGCTCGATCCTGATCGTCTTCGTCGCCGCAGCCGTGGCCGCCGTCACCGTCGGCTCGGCGCTCGGCAAGTCGGCCGCCACCCCGACGCTCGTCGGCACGGTCGGTCCCGGCTTCACGATCACGCTGAAGCAGAACAACAAGGTCGTGAAGACACTGAAGGCCGGGAAGTACAAGCTCGTTATCCACGACAAGGCGTCGATTCACGCCTTCTCGATGGACGGGCCGAACGGCTACGCCAAGGACTTCACCGCGGTGCCGTTCGTCGGGACGAAGACCATCAACGTGAGCTGGAAGGCGGGGAAGTACAAGTTCTACTGCCCGCCGCACGAGTCGACCATGTTCGGCCACTTCACGGTCAAGTAACGGTCGGCGGCGGCGTCCTCGGAGCTCGGAGGCCTACTGCCTCCGAGCCTCCTTGGCCCGCTTCTCGGTGCGCTTCTCCTTGAGCGTCTTCTGGGCCGCCTTCTTCTGGCCCTTCTTTGGCTTGTCCGCACCCTTCATGCCAACCTCCTCCCGTCGGCTTCCGTCGCGGCCATCATCGCACGGCCGCCGCTCGTCCCTCGTTCGAGGCCAGGGGATTCCTAGACGGTCGGAGGAACCAGGGCCGCCGAAAAAGCCAGTAGCCGCGCGGCCCGATCGGTGCCATCCTCATCAAGTGGGGACGGGGGAGAGCCGGGAGCGCACGGACAGCCGCGACGGGAAGCCGCTGAACCTGATCGCGTGCCACGAATGCGGCCGCTGGAGCGGCGAGACGTGGCGTGGCTGGCGCGCCTACCGGACGGACGATCCGGAGACGAACGAGCCGCCCGCGCTCGCGTTCTACTGCCGGGCCTGCGCCGAGCGCGAGTTCGGCGCGCGGTAGGCACGCCCCGGCTACGCCATCGCCGCCGCCTGCGGCTCCAGCAGTCGCTCGACGCCGTCGAGGAGCTCCCAGTTCGCGACGAGCGCTCTCTCCGCGCGCGCGAGCGCCGCGGTCGGGTCGCCGTTCGCGTTCCGCAGCCGGACCGCCGCCTGCGCCGCGTGCTCGTCGTCGAGCACTGCGTGGACGCGGAAGTACGCCGTGCCGGGCGCGTCGGCGGCGAACCCGTAGTGCGACACGAGGCCCTCGAGCTTGGTTCGGGAGACCGGCGGCTGCGAGGCCTCGAGGCTGTAGAGGACGGCGTCCGCCTCCGCTCCCGGCTCGGCCCCGGCGAGCGCGTCGACCAGTGCCCGCGTCTCGGCCGTCGGCTCGGCCGCTTCGCTCCCGCAGGCGCGCGCGAAGTCGTCCCAGAGCGCGACGTGCGAGCGCTCCTCACGGGCATGCTCGGTGTCGCCGGCCGTCGCGGCGAGGTCGGCGAGCGCGACCACCGCATGCCGGTACTGGCCGGCGTAGACGGCGATGTCCTCGCGGCTGAGCTCGCCGCGCTCCCAGCGCACGTAGAACGGATGGCGCAGCGTGTGCCAGCGCTCGCGCGCGTCATCCAGTTGTGCGATCAGATCAGATGTCATTCCCGGCTCCTCCCGTCGCGGCCGACCCCGTCGCGCGGGACGTTAACGGACGCCGGGGCCGGTTACTCGCGCTCGTCGCCCGGCCGGAGCCGGTAGACGATCCGCCCGCGGTCGAGGTCGTACGCGGACAGCTCGACACGGACCCGGTCGCCGGGATTCATCCGGATGCGAAACCGGCGCATCTTGCCGGCCGTGTACCCGAGCGTCTCGTGCCCGTTGTCGAGGGCGATCCTGAACATGCCGTTGCGGAGAGCCTCGACGATCTCTCCGGTCATCTCGACCTTCTCTTCCTTCTGCGGAATGGTGAACCTCCTCTCTCGTCTCCGCGGTGTGCGGGAAGCGGATCGGGCGGCGGGCTGCAGGTGCCCGCCGCGACCGGTCCGGATGCCTTACGCGACGAGGCTGACGTTCGCCGCCTGCGGGCCCTTCTCGCCCTGCTGCGCCTCGTACTCGACCTTCGCGCCCTCGGCGAGCGACCTGTAGCCGCTGCCCTGGATCGCGCTGAAGTGCACGAACAGGTCCTTTCCGCCCTCATCAGGCGTGATGAACCCGTAGCCCTTGTCAGCGTTGAACCACTTCACGGTTCCGGTTGCCATATCTCTTCCACCTCCTCGCCATACTCATGAACGGCAAGAAGGCGCAAACCGGCACCATCCAGACTCGCTCAATTCGCGGGGAAGTGTAGATGATTTGCGGCCTGTCAACCTCGCGGGAGCACGTAGAACGCGATCGCCGCGTACTGGCAGCCCACGGCGACGAGCGTGAGCACGTGGAAGACCTCGTGGTACCCGAGCACGTGCGGCAGCGGGTCTGGACGGCGCAGCGCGTACATCACGCCGCCGACCGTGTACGCGATGCCGCCGGCGACGACGAGCAGCAGCGCCACCGCCGGCAGCTTGAGCAGTTGCGAGAACGCGACGGCGCCAACCCAGCCGAGCCCGATTGCGATCGCCGCCGCGATTGCGTTCGGCTGAGTGGACCAGCAGACCTTGAGGACGATCGCGGTGGCGACACCGGACCAGACGATCGCGAGCACCGGCACGGCCCAACCCCTCGAGAGCACCAGCAACCCGAACGGCGTGTACGTCCCCGCGATCAGCAGATAGAGACCCGCATGGTCTAGCCGTGCCAGCCACGACCGCGCGCGCGGCGACCAGAACGGGCGGTGATAGAGCGCGCTCGCGCCGAAGCACATCGCGACGCACGACGCGAAGACGATCGCCGCGATCCGGGCCCGGCCCGGCTCGGCCGTGAGCGTGAGCGGGATCGCGAGACCGATCGCAGCGTAGAAGCCGAATTCGTGGAACACGCCGCGGAGACGCGGCTTGAGCCTGACCGGCGCGATCGCCATCCAAAAAGGCTACCCCCTCCACCTCCGCGTCACACCCGGATCCTGAAGCTTCGCCGGAGGACGGCGACGCCGGCCCGCGGACGGCGCAGCTCGACGACCGCGACGACGATCCCGCGGGCGCCGCCCGCGTAGCGCATCGAGATCACGCCGCTCGAGTGCGGCAGGAGGTGACGCCGGGGCGGCAGCAGCGTTGCGAGCACCCGGCGCCCGCTTCTCAGCAGGACGCGCAATCGACGAACCGGAAGCACCTCGGACACGTTGCCCCGGTTGCGCAGCGTCAGCAGCAGTGTCCGTCTCCCCGCGACGCGCCGGACGCGGAGCGCGCGAATCTCGAGCCTGTGAATCGTTGGACCGTGGACGCGGACGACGATCACGACGCCGACCTGCATCACGATCGGCACCGAGCCGGGAGCGCGCGCTCGTGTGCGCAGAAGGAGCAGCGCGTCGTGCTCGCCCGGAGACGCGCCGTGCGGGATGCGCGCCGACACGGTGACGAGCGCCGAAGCGGCGGCACGCAGGCGCAACCGGCGCGGCGCGACGGTGAGCCACGCCGGCGCGGCGCCGGCGGTGACGGGGGCGACGCGCGGCCGGCCGCCGAGGTCGAGCGCGAAGCCGCTCGTCGCGGTGTCGACGGTGATGCCCGCGCGACTCGGGTTCGTGACGCGGACCGTCGACCACCCCGTGCCGGCGAGCACGACGCGAAGCGGTGAGGCGGCGAGCGCGAGCGGCGGAGCGCCTGCTCTCGTGCCCGCCTGCACGGGCACGAGAGCGGACGCGGCGAACGCTGCGACGAGTGCAGCGCCGATCATCGACCGATCGCAGTGAACGTCAGCGTCGCTGCGTAGCGGCCGGAAGCGACCGCCGGGAGCGGAGCGGCGAAGCCGACCGACGTCGGCCACTGGGCGCCGCCGGGCCCCGTCGCCGCTGCTGTCGTGCCGATCAGCAGATCGGCCGCCGGGGCGATCGGGATCGGCACGAGGCCGCCGCCGAGCGAGCCGCCGAGCTGCCCGCCGGCGGGCGCCGTCGCCGAGAGGCCGAGCGGCAGGTCGCCGGGCGTGAAGGCCGTGCGGTGGACGGTGAGCGCGTAGCCGGCGGCGTCGTTCGAGGTGACCGTGACCCGCTCGGAGACCGGCGCCGGAGTCGTGCCCGCGACGGCCTGCCCGAAGCTGATCGCAGCCCGCTCGAGCGAGAGCGTCAGCACCGGCTCGACGTCGAGGTCGACGGCCGCGTTCTGCGAGGTGCCCGACGCCGGAGGCGGGGTCGTGCCCGAGCACGAGACGACCGCGGCCTGCGTGTTGCGCGGCAGCGGCGTCCCCACGGTGAAGTCGGCCGTGCTCGAGTCGGTGTCGGTGCAGCCCGCGCCCGCACGGAGCGCCGCGGTCGTCGAATCGAGCGCCGGCGCGGCCGCGGCACCTTCGTAGTCGGACGCCGAGCCGTAGCCGATCAGGTCGACGACCGAGGCCGCGCAGCTGCCGGCGGAGGCGCCGCAAGCCAGGGCGGTCGTGCCGTGGACGAGCGCCACCTTGCCGCCGGAGGCTGCGAGGTTGGTGGTGCCGGTCGCATCCGGCGTGGGCAAGGCTGCGCCGACGGAGGCCGTCGAGCCGAGCTGGACGAGGTAGTGCCGGCCGGGCGCGAGCGACCCGGCCAGCGGTGTCGCCTGCCACGACGCCGCGCTCGCGGAGGCGTACTGGACGGTCCAGCCGGTGAGGTCGACTGCCGACGATCCGCGGTTGAACAGTTCGACGAAGTCGTTCGTGAAGGTGGCGCCGGCGTTGCCGCCGCCGGCGTAGACCTGGCTGACGACGGTGTCGGGCGACGCGGCGCGGGCGAACGGGACGACTGCGGCGGCCGCGGCCGCGGCGATCGCTGCGAGCACGGTGGCTCGGTGCATGGGCGACTCCGATCTCTGGAAGGGAACGAGGTCTTCCAGAGGTACCGGCGGGGCGCGCGCACCGACAGTGTCCCGCGCGCATTCGGCACCGAATCGTCACGGTCCCGGCGCGAATGCCGGCACCGCGCTAGCCGAGATGCGCGAGCGTCGCGCCGTCGTTCGAGTCGCGCTCGACCCGGTCGACGAGCGGATGCCGAGCGAGCTCCTCACGGACGGCGGCGCGCACCGCCCCCGTCCCGCGGCCGTGCACGACGCGCACGGTCGCAATGCCCGCCAGCGCGGCCTCGTCCGCGAACGCCCGAACCCGCTCGCGGGCCTCGGCGCCCGACAGGCCGCGGACGTCGAGCTCGTCCGACGCATCCTGCCCGGCCGAAGTCGCACGCACCTGCACCGGTGCGGCCACGGGCGGCGGCAAGGGCTCCGCCGACGGCCGCAGGCGATCGAGTGAGATACGAAGGCGCTGCCCGGTCGCGCCGACGACCTCTGCCTCGTCGCCGCGGATCGCCGCGATCGTGCCGCGGACGCCGAGCTCTGGCGCCTCGACCGGATCGCCGACGCCGAGCGGCGCGAGCTGAGCGGGCGGCGGCGAGACCCGGCGGACCGCGCGGTCGGCCTGCGCGGCGCGCTCCGCGGCCCGCCCGAGGGCGCGGTCGCGGTCGCGCTCCGCGTTCGGCGCCTCGCGCTGGCGCTCGCGCTCGTGCCGGCGCGCGGCACGCAGGTCCTGGCGCAGCCGGGCGAGCTCGGCGCGAGCGTCCGCAAGCTCGCTCTCGGCCTCGGCGATCGCGGCAGCACGCGCACGTTCACGCGAGTCGCGGACGGCGGCGACCTCGCGCTCGAGCTCGACCTCCCGGGCCTGTGCCGCGCCGAGCGACCGCTGCAGCTCGTCGAGGCGCCCGGTCGCAGCGCGCTCGGCTGCTTCGGCCTCGGCCAGCAGCTCCGACGTGCGCAGGCGCTCAGGGCCGGCGACGCTGCGCGCGTCGGCGACGACGGCCGGGTCGAGGCCGAGGCGCTCCGCGATCCGCAGCGCGTGCGACGTTCCCGCGCGTCCGAGCGCGAGCGAGTAGAGCGGCGCGTCCGTCTCGAGGTCGAAACCGGTCGCGGCGTTGACCGCGTCGGCTCGCGAGCTCGCCCACTCCTTGAGCTCCGCGTAGTGCGTCGTCACGACGGTCAGCCGCGCCTGGCCGGCGAAGCGGCCGACGAGCGCCCGTGCGAGCGCCGATCCCTCGTCGGGATCGGTGCCGCCGGCGACCTCGTCGAGCAGGACGAGCGAGCGCGGGCCGGCGGCCTGGAGGATCTCGACGATGCGCCGGATGTGCCCCGAGAACGTCGAGAGGCTCATCTCGATCGACTGGCGGTCGCCGATGTCGGCGAGCACGCGGTCGAAGACCGGCAGCGTCGCCTCCGCGGCGGGTGGACGGAGGCCGCTCTGGTGCAGCAGCGCGGCCAGCCCGAGCGTCTTCAACGCGACGGTCTTGCCGCCCGTGTTCGGGCCGCTGATCACGAGCGCCCGCACCGGGCCCAGGTCGAGGTCGATCGGCACCGCCTGCGCGGGATCGAGCAGCGGGTGCCGCGCGCCGACCAGGCGTACCTCGTCGGCCACTTCGACCGGCGCACCGCGCCAGCCGCGCGAGACCGTCCCCGCCGCGAGGGCGAGGTCGACGGCGCCGGACCGCTCGGCGAGAGCGCGAAGGCCGTCCCCGTGCGCGACCACCGCGGACGACAGCTCCGAGAGGATCCGCTCCACCTCGTCACGCGCCGCGGCCGACACCTCCGACAGGTGGTTCGAGAGCTCGACGATGGCGAACGGCTCGACGAACAGTGTCTGGCCGGTGCTCGACGCGTCGTGGACGATCCCCGGCACGCGTGCGCGCTCGGCGGCGCGAACGGCGAGCACGGGGCGCCCGCCGCGCTCCACCAGGAACGTCTCCTGGAGCGCGTCGCGAACGGCTGCCGAGCGGGCGACACGGGTGAGCTCCTCGCGCACCCGCGCACCGCCCGATCGCAGCTCGGAGCGAAGCCTGCGCAGCAGGGGCGACGCGGAGTCCCGCAGGTCCGAGCCGTCCTCCTCGACGGCGCGGTCGATCGGCGCGGCGAGACCGCCGAGCGACGGCGGAACGAGCTCGAGCAGCTCATGCAGGCGCGGCGCGAGCCCGGAGCTCTCGCCGACGACGCGCCTCGCCTCGAGCGTGACGTGGATCGAGCGGGAAATCGCGCGAAACTCGCGCGGCTGCAGCGTTCCGCCGCGCTCCGCGCGCACGACCGCATCCCGCGCATCGGCCGCACCCGCGAGCGTCGGCTCCGCGGCCGCGTCGAGGAGCGCGATCGCCTCCGCGGTCAGCAACTGGCGCTCGGCCACGAGCGCCGCATCGCTCGACGGCGTGAGCGCGCGCGCCGCCGCCGCCCCGTGCTCCGTCTCCGCGCTCGTTGCAAGCCGCTCGAGAATCGCCGGCAGCTCGAGCGCATGGAGCGCCTGCGCGTCCACGCGGGCCAGTGTAGATACGCGGCGGCGCCGGTCGACCGCCGCTATAGGCTTGCCCGCATGCTCGGTTCGGACGTCACGACGGACCTCGCCCGCTTCGCGATCGGCTTCGACCATCGCGACCGGCAGCGCCTGCACGAGCTGTGGGATCGCATCTTCGACGCCGACCGGTGGAGCGAGGGAACGTTGACCGTGGAGTTCGAGGAGGCGTGGGGCCGGTGGAACGGCCTCGAGGCCGTGGGGTTCAACGGCTGGACCGGCGCGGCACTCGCGGCGCTCGAGTGGGCCGGCGTGCGCGGCGAAACCGTGCTCTGCCCGTCCAACACCTTCATGGCGACGCCGCTGACCGCCGTTCAGGCGGGCGCGCACGTCGAGTTCGTCGACTGCAACCGCGACGACCTCTGCATGTCGTTCGACGATCTCGAGCGGAAGGTGCGGAAGCACCGCCCGCGCGCGGTCTTCCTGGTGCACATCGGCGGCCACCTCGCGTTCGAGGTCGAGCGGATCGTCGAGCTCTGCCGCAGCGAGGGCATCGTCCTGATCGAGGACTGCGCGCACGCGCACGGGGCCGACTGGAACGGCCGGCGCGCCGGCACCTTCGGCGACGTCGGCGTCTGGTCGTTCGCGGCGACGAAGACGATCTCGACCGGCGAGGGCGGCATGCTCGTCTCACGGCATGCCGAGGCGATCGAGCTCGCCCGCGCGTTCCGGAACTACGGCAAGCCGGACTACGACTCGCCGGGCCTGAACTTCCGGATGAACGAGTTCACGGCGGCGCTCGGGATCGTGCAGACCGGAAGGCTCGACGAGATCGTGCGGTGGAAGAACGAGGCGGCGCGCGCGCACCTCGACCCGCTGTATTCCTCGCGCGTGCAGCTGCCCGACGGAATGACCTCGGGTTTCTACAAGTACATCGTCTTCGAGCCGATCGAGCGCTCGACCGGCAAGGTCTACGACGAGCCGTGTCATCGCCTCTTCGGACGCTCGGACGAGCTCCCGACGAGCGACTGGGTGGCCCGGAACCACTGGTGCGTGCCGCTGTACTACCGGCCCGGAGAGGCCGGTTGAAGGTCCTCGTCACCGGGGGCTCGGGCTTCATCGGCTCCCACGTCGTCGACCGGCTGGAGGCGCACGGGCACGATCCGCGCATCTTCGACCTGGTGCCGTCGCCGTACCGCGCGCCCGGCGAGGTCGACCTGGCTCAGGGCGATCTCTGCGTCTACGACGACGTGCGCGCGGCGGTCGAGGGCTGCGACGCCGTCCTCCATCTCGCCGCGGTCGCCGACGTCGACCTGGTGGCGCGCGAGCCCGCGCGCACCGACCTCGTGAACGTCCGCGGCACGCAGACGCTGCTCGAGGCGGTGCGCGACTACGGCCGCGGCCGCTTCGTCTTCGCGAGCACGGTCTGGGTGTACGGCGACGCGTCCAGCCCCGCAATCGTCGACGAGGACACGCCGCTCGGCCTGCCGAAGCACTTCTACACGGCGACGAAGATCGCAGGCGAGATGTACACGGCGAGCTACGGCGAACTGTACGACGTCGAGCACACGATCCTCCGCTTCGGCATCCCCTACGGGCCGCGCTCGCGACCGACCGCGGTAGTCGCGGCCTTCACGGACAAGGCACTTCGGGGCCAGCCGCTCACGATCGCCGGCGACGGGACGCAGTCGCGCCGTTTCGTCTACGTCGAGGATCTGGCCGAAGGCGTCGTCGCCTCCCTCGCGCCGGCGGGCGCCGGGCGGATCTTCAACCTCGTGCGCGACGAGGACGTGAGCGTGCGCGCGATCGCGCGGACCGTGCGCGAGGTCGTGGGCGACGTCCCGATCGTGCACGTCGAAGGGCGGGCCGGCGACCTGCGCGCGGCCAAGGTCTCAGGCGAGCGCGCGCGCCGCGAGCTCGGGTGGGAGCCCGAGACGACGTTCGCCGAGGGCGTCCGCCGCTACGTCGACTGGGTCACGGACTCGACCGAGACGCCGAGGGCCGCCGCCGCATCGAGGATCGACGGCAGCGCGGCGGCCGTCCGCCGCCAGGAACCCGCCGAGCTGTAGGCATCGGATTCGTGCAGCAGCACGACCGCGCCCGGCCCGAGACGGGCGGCGACCCGCCGCGCGATCGACGCCGGCGTCGCGCGGCGCTCCCAGTCGCGCCCCCACGACGACCACAGCCACGGCTCGAGCCCGCGCGAGCGCACGTGCCGCAGCGCGCCCGAGCTGAAGACCCCGTACGGAGGGCGGTAGAGCACCGGAGCCCTCCCGGTCGCCTCGGCGATCGACTCGGCGGCGCGGTCGAGGTCGGCAGCGAAGGACGCGACGCGACGGCGCAAGAGCAACGTGTGCCGGTCGCCGTGCAGCGCGATCTCGTGGCCCTCGTCGGCCACCGCGCGCGCGACCTCCGGTGCGCGGCGAACCTGCTCGCCCACGAGGAAGAAGGTCGCGCGCGCGCCGCGGCGCCGAAGCTCGGCGAGCACGGCCGGCGTGCCCTCGGAATGCGGGCCGTCGTCGAAGGTCAGCGCGACCGAATCGTGACGCTGCAGCCGGCGCGGAACGCCGTAGGCGCGGGCGAGGCGGTCGGAGTGGGCGGCGAGCGCCGGAACGAGCCAGTCGGCATCGCTCACGCCAGCAACGCGAGCACGGTCGCCGCCGCGGACGGCAGCGCCGCGAGCGACAGCGCCGGCGCGGGCCGGGACTGGAGCGCGCGGCGGAGCGCCTCGCGCAGCTCGCTGTCCGACTCCGCGACGTCGGCGATCCCGAACCGCCGGAACGCCTCGTTGTTCGCGCGGATGTGCCCGCGCCCCCAGCCGTAGGAGATCGTCGGGCAGCCGCGCACGTGCGCCTCCAGGACGGTCAGGCCGCCGGTCGAGTGCACGAGCGCGTCGCCGCCGGCCAGCCACTCGCTCATCTGATCGGTGAACCCGACGACGCGGCAGCGCGGCTCGTCGGCGTACTTCCGCTGCAGGCGCGCCCTCAGCTCGTCGTTCCGGCCTGCGAGCACGGCGACGACCGCGACGTCGTCGAGCGCGAGCGCTTCGTCGACCGCGTTCCCGAGGTCGCCCACGCCCCAGCCGCCGCCGGAGACGAGCACGACCTTCCCCGTGCGCGGAAGCCCGAGCGCGCGCCTCGCCTCGGCCGGGTCGCACGGCTCGCCGAACTCCGGGCGCGTCAGGCCGTGCACCGCGCGCACCTCGGCATCGCGTCCGGCCACCTCGAGCACCTCAGCGGTCGACTCCGGATGCGTGATCAGGTGGAGGTCGACGCCCGGCGCGGCCCAGTAGTGCATCATCGCGAGGTCGGTGATCGCGGCGACCACGGGGATCCGAAGCCGCCCCTGGCGCCGCAGCCCGCCGAGCACCTCGGTCGTCATCGGGTAGACGGAGACGACGACGTCGGGGTCGACCTCCTCGACAAGCTTGAGCAGGCCGCGCGAGCCGTGCCGGCGGACGAACGCCTGGGTGGCCCGTCGCGTCGGCGCAAGCCCGACGAACAGCCAGAAGCCGGCGTCCCAGAGCCAGCGGAAGCGGAAGAACACGACGCCAGGCGCACGCTCGTTGACGAGCACGAAGCCACGGCCCATGGCCCGCAGGCCGTCCTCGACGACGACCTCGCAGTCGGGATCCTCGACCCGCAGCTGCTCGGCAAGCACCCGGGCGGGCAGATCGTGCCCTTCACCCACGCTCGCGGTGAGGATCAGCACTCGCGTCATCGGTCGACCATATCGCTACTGGTGGCGGGTCTTGACCGGCGGCCAGTGCGGCGAGATGTCGGGATCGCCGAGCTCGCCGTACGGCCCGCAGCGGAGCGGCCGGGCGAGGACCTGCGTGTCCGCCTGGAGAAGCTCGTCGACGCGAGGGTTCGTGGGCACGGCGCGCTTCCAGCGCAGGCGCAGCGAGCGCCCGAGCCGGATCAGCCCGCGCGGCGCGAGCGCCGCGCGCGAGCGCACGACGAAGTAGTGGTCTGACACCTGCTGGACGCCGACGCCCGCGACGCCGTCGAACGCGTGCGACGCGGCGACGATCTCCTGCGGGCTCGCCGCGTAGAACAGCCAGATCCCGTTGCGTTGCTCGCTCGTCGCGAGGAACGGGAGCACGCGCTCGCACGCGTCGTCGTCGACGTAGTCGAGCCGCCGGTCGCGCAGCGCGACCAGATGATCGAGAACGTTCGCCGGATGCCCGTAGTCGAACGACGAGAACAGCTGGCCGCTCGTCCCGGTCGAGCCGAACAACACCGAGCCGCGGGGAGCGTCGGCGACCGCGTCGACCACCCTGTCGACGCCGATCCGGTGCACGACGTCGCGGTGGTGGACGTCGTAGCGGATCTCGATTGCGACCAGCCCGGCGACGAGGAGCACGAGGATGGGCACTCGCAGCCTGCCGGCACGCGCGGCGATCGCGAGGCAGCCCGACATCACGACGGCGAAGAACGCCGGCGTGACGGGGATCATGTAACGGTCGAAGAAAATCGCCGAGTCGCCGCTCGCGGGCACGATCGAGAAGAAGACCACCGGCGCGGCGACCGTCAGGGCGCAGAACGCCAGCACGCGGTAGCGGCGCGCGACGAGGAGCGCGACGACGCCGACCGCCGCGAGCACGGTGAAGTAGTTGACGTCGTGCCGACCCGGCGCGACGAAGTGCAGTGCGTCCTCCCAGACCGGGCGGCCGCTGAACGTGCGTCCGGTCTGCCCGCTGCCGAGGCCGTAGCGGTCGCTCAGCACGTGGAGTGTCTTGACGTAGTACGGCACGAACGCGACGAGCAGTGCGACCGCGCCCGGCCACGCCTCGCGCACGACCTCGCGCGGCGCGCGCGGGCAGTAGACGAGCGCCGCGCCGAACGCGGTGAGCGCGTAGAGCGGCGCGGTGGGATGGACGAAGACCGACGCCCCGAGCAGGAAACCGCCCGCGATCCACCAGCCGCGCCCGCCGTCGGCGGCCGCCCGGAGGATCACGACCGTGCTCCACATCAGCCACGCGAACAGCAGGGTGTGCGGGCGGCCGAACGTCGCGTAGAGCACCGGGATCGGCGCGACGGCCGTCAGCAGGACTGCGCCGGCCGCCGCCTCGACGCCTGCGAGCCGGCGCACGACGAGGCCGGCGCCCGGCAGCCCCAGGCAGATGAAGACGAGCGACGGGACGCGGAGCGCCGGGAGGCCCGGCCACCACCCGAGCAGGAAGTGCTCGAGCCAGAAGTGCAGCGGGCCGCCGCCGCGCTGCGTCGAGACGATGTGGAAGATGTGGCCGAACGAGAACTGCGCGAGGCGCAGCGTCAGCTCCTCGTCGACGTTCAGCGGCCCTTCCCAGACCGTCGGCAGGCTCAGCCAGACGAGCAGCCCGGCGCCGGCGAGCACCGCGGCCGGCAGCAGCAGCCTGTTTGCCGACTTCGTCAGGGCGCGGCTTGGCCGGTCTCCGCGAGCGCCTGCATCTCTGGCGTCTCGGGAGCGGCGCGGTACGGATGCTCGTCCGCCACGTGGGTCTCGTGGTAGACGCTCTCCGCGTTGACCTCCCAGATGTCGTGGTGCGCGCCGGCGAGCAGGTTGTCGACCGCGCGCATCGCGGTGAGCATCGAGTGGTCGGAGTTGTTGTAGCGGTGCAGGCCGTTCCGGCCGACCTGCTGCAGGTTCTCGATCCCTTCGAGCCAGCCGCGAATCGTCGCGACGCGCTCGGCATAGTCGGTGTCGTAGATCGGATACGCCTTCGGCACGCGCGTGACGAAGCCGCGCTCGACCTTCGAGCGCTCCGCCAGCCCGAGCTGCTCGAGCTCCGCCGCCGCCAGCTCGACAAGGTCGTCGTCGCTCATCGTCCAGAGGTCGTCGCCCGCGAAGCAGAAGAACTCGAGCCCGACGCACGCCTTGTCGGGGTCGGGGACCATCCACGGCGACCACGACCGGTAGTTCTGGATCCGCCCGACGCGAACGCCCGGCTCGTGGATGTAGATCCAGTTGTCGGGGAAGAGATCCTCGCCGTCGACGACGAGCGCGACGGTGAGGAAGTCGCGGTAGCGAAGCCCGCGCGCTGCCTCGCGCACGTCCGGGGGCACCGGCGGCGTCGCTAGCTCGACGACCGTGCGCAGCGGCAGCGACGAGATGACGGCATCCGGGAACGTGTACGAGACGCCGCCGGCCTCGACCTCGACCACCCGGTCGCCCGCGACCTCGATCCGCTCGACCGGCGCGCACGTGCGCACCTCACCGCCGTCGTCCTCGATCGCGTCGCTCATCGCCTCCCACATCTGCCCGGGCCCGAAGCGCGGATAGTGGAACTCGGAGATGAGGCTCTTCACCTTGTTGCCCTTGTTGCCGAAGAACGCCGCCTTCGCGGCCGAGAAGAACGAGAGCCCCTTGATGCGCTGCGCCGCCCACTCGGCGCGGATCTCGGTGGTCGGCACGCCCCAGAGCTTCTCGGTGTAGGACTTGAAGAAGAGCTCGAACAGCCGCTTCCCGAAGCGGTTCGAGACCCAGTCCTCGAACGACTCGTCGCGCTTGTCGCGGCGCGCCGCCGCGCGCACGTACGACGCCATGCAACGCGTCAACTCGACGGGGCCGAGCTTCCGGATCACATCGGGCCCGCGCAGCGGGTAGTCGAGGTAACGCTTGTTCCAGTAGATCCGCGACATCCGCGGGCGCAGCAGGAACTCCTCGCCGAGCACCTGGTGCCAGAGCGCGTCGACCTCGACCGACTTCGTGAAGAAGCGGTGGCCGCCGAGGTCGAAGCGGTAGCCGTCGACCTCGACCGTCTTCGCGAGCCCGCCGACCTGATCCTCGGCCTCGACGACGATCGCGTGGCTCCCGGCCTTGCCGAGCACGTAGCCGGCCGTCAGCCCGGCGGGGCCGCCGCCGAGGACCAGCGTCGTCTGCGAGGTGTCGGTCGTCATGAGTCGGACGAGCAGGAGGACGTTATCCGACTCGCCGATAGACAAACGCCTGCAAGGGTTTGAAGAAGGTCCGGTGCAGTGCGATCTCGTCGCTCGCGACGCGGCGCTCGAGCCTGACGCGCGGGTCGGCCTGGAGGAGCTGCGTCCAGGCCTGCGACTTCTGCCAGACGAGCTTCGTCCACTTCGCCCGCCACGCACGGTAGTCGCGGAACACCGGCGTGACGACCACGAACTCCCGCCCCTTCGGCACCGAGGCGATCAGGCGGTCGAGGGTCGGCTTCGGCTTCGCATCCCTGAGCCTGTCGACGGCGTCGACCCAGTCGAAGGCGCGGTCGTCGGCGACCGGGCCCAGCGTCGTCGCGAACCGCGGGTTGGGCCCGAGGTAGTAACGCAGCACGGGCACCTGCTCCGGATGGGTCGAGATCACGAGCTCGCCGGGCCGGACCGCGCCGATGCCCGCCGCGATCGCGCGCGCGTTCTCCTTGTCGTCCTTGGCCTTGTAACCCACCCAGAAGAAGACGACGATCACGAGCGCGGCGACACCGAAGCGCCCGGCGCGCACGACCCCGCGCGCGGCCAGCACGAGCAGCGGGCCGACGACCACTGCGAAGTAGCGCGTCGTCCACGACGGGGAGAACTGCGAGACGAGCCACGCGCTGACGATCGTCACGCCGGCCGCCCACGCGAGCGCCGTCACGACCGTGCGCTCGGGAGTCTCGCGCCCGCGAACGAGGGCGCCGAGCCCGACGCCCGCCGCGAGCGCGAGCGCGACGAGCGGGCCGTCCCCCGACAGGACCGCGCCGGGCGAGACAATCAGGTCGCGCCAGCTCGGCACCGACGCCCACGGCGCTCCGGTGTGGCGCACCTGGAAGAGCAGCGAGGTGACCCACGGCAGGTAGAGGACGGCGACGGCCGCCGCGACGATCGCGAAGAGGCCGAGCCGTTCGCGCGCGACGACCGCGGTCGCGACCGCCAGCCCGACGCAGAGGAAGAGCGCCCAGTTGTGCGTGTACACCATCCCGGCCAGCCCCAGCACGAGCAGCGGCGCCCAGCGCCGGCGGCCGCGCACGATCGCCTGCACGTACGCGAGGCAGATGACGAGCGAGAGGAAGGCCTCGAGCTCGTACATGCGCGTCTCCTGCGCGTAGTACGTGAGGTAGGGGTTGAGCGCCGCGAGGAGCGCGCACACGAGGCCCGTGCGGCGGTCGAACAGCACGCGCCCGGCCGCGTACGCGAGCGGGACGCACGCGACACCGAACACGAGCGACAGCGCGTGCGTCGCACGCTCCCCGTCCCCGAACCACGCGATCCACGCGCGCAGCAGCAGGTAGTAGCCGGGCGGCGAGCCGTCGTGCCGGAGCACGTGGACGAGCGACGACCACGAGTGATGCGCGATGCCGACGGACAGCCCCTCGTCGATCCAGAACCCCGCATGCAGCTGCCGTGAGCGGAGGTAGAGCGTCAGCGCGCAGAGCGCGGACAGGGCGACCGGCACCGCCCAGGGCTTCGCGAGCGTGTCGTCGAGCCTGAGGGCGTGCCTGCGCAGGGCATCGACGCTCGCCACGGCCGCGAACCTACCGAATCGTGGGCTGGAGGCTCGCGACCGACCGCCGTCCGCCGGTGTCGTAGACGATGTCCACCGTGTCGTGGCGGCGGTACGTGCCCGCGACCCCGAGGAACAGCGAGAGCCACCGCCAGAAGCCGAGCCGGCCCTCCTGCGCGAGCTGACCGCGGAACACGAGTGTCCTCCCGACGAGGTCGAAGTCGACGCCGCGGTGCTTCGGGACGCCGTTCACGTAGACCTCGAACGTGGGACCGACGTCGTCCGGCAGGTCAACCTGACTGTGCGATTCCACCTCTATACGATGCCACTCGGCGTGCGCCGTACCGCCCTTGCCACACTCGCCACGATGGTCGTGACGCTGTCGAGCAGCGCCGTCGCCCTGGCAGGCAACGGCGGATTTCTGCCCGGCGAGGCGCACTCCCCGAACGCCCACAACGTCCAAAAGGCGTTCATCTTCGTCTCGATCTTCACCGGGATCATCTTCGTGCTCGTCGAGGGCACGCTCATCCTCTTCATCGTCAAGTACAGGCGCGGCAAGCGCCCACGCGACGCCGAGGGCCCGCAGGTGCACGGCGCGACGCGCCTCGAGGTGATCTGGACGGTGATCCCGATCCTGATCCTCACCGCGATCGCGAGCTACATCTTCTACCTGCTCCCGGGGATCGTGGACGCGCCGGCGGCCTCCGCGGCAGACTCGACGACGATCACGGTCGAGGGCCACCAGTTCTACTGGCTCTTCCGCTACCCGAACCAGGCGGTCTCGATCAACACGATGGTCGCACCGGCCGACGAGGTCGTCCACGAGCGCGTTGTCGGCCTCGACTGGGACGTCAACCACTCGTGGTGGGTCCCCGACTTCGGCCCCAAGTACGACGCGATCCCCGGCAAGGTGAACATGACCTGGTTCAAGGCGCCGGAGGGCGACTACATCGCGCGGTGCGCGGAGTTGTGCGGGCTGCAGCATGCGCGGATGGACGGCGTCGTGCGCGTCGTGCCGCGGGCCGAGTACGAGGCGTTCATCCGCAACCGGCGCGCGCACCAGAGCGGCGTGCGGGTCGGCCAGGAGGAGTGGCAGGGCGTCTGCCTGAAGTGCCACCGCCTCGACAAGCCCTTCATCGGGCCCGCGCTCGGCGGGAACCCGCTGCTCGCCGACCCGGCGCGGATCACGCCGCTCCTGCGGCAGGGCCAGGGGCAGATGCCGGCGGTCGGCCGCAACTGGACGCGCGCCCAGATCGACGCGCTGACCAGGTACACGAAGCAGTTCGCAAAGGCGGGAGGATGAGCCGGTGGCAGTGAACGTCGAGGAGGCCCGGCCCTACCGCGCCGACTGGCGCCGCGGACGGTTCGCATCGTGGGTGACCACGGTCGACCACAAGCGCATCGGGATCCTCTACCTCTGGACGACGCTCCTCTTCTTCGCAGCCGGCGGCGTGCTCGCGCTGCTCATGCGCGCGCAGCTGACGACGCCGAACGAGGGGTTCCTGACGCGCGACTCGTACAACGAGGTCGTCACGATCCACGGGACGACGATGATCTTCCTCGTCCTCGTGCCGATCGCGGCCGCGTTCGGGAACTTCCTCGTTCCGCTGATGATCGGCGCCCGCGACATGGCGTTCCCGCGGCTGAACGCGCTGTCGTACTGGCTGTTCCTGCTCGGCGGGATCGTGCTCCTCCTCAGCTTCTTCGCGCAGGGCGGCGCCGCGAACACCGGATGGACGGCATACGTGCCGCTCTCGACGCTGCACGAGCCGGGGCACGGCCAGGACCTCTGGATCCTCAGCCTGCACATCCTCGCGATCTCATCCGCGGTCGGCGCGATCAACTTCATCGTGACGATCCACAACATGCGCGCGCCCGGCATGACGTGGACGCGGATCCCGCTCTTCTGCTGGAGCATCCTCACGTACGCCTGGATGCTGATCATCGTGCTGCCGACGATCTCGGCCGGGCTCACGATGATGCTGCTCGACCGGAAGGCGGGGACGAACTTCTTCAACCCGGCCGAAGGCGGAAGCCCGATCCTGTACCAGCACGTCTTCTGGTTCTTCGGGCACCCCGAGGTCTACATCATCATCCTGCCGGCGATGGGGATGATCTCGGAGATCATCCCGGTGTTCGCGCGCAAGCCGATCTTCGGCTACAAGGCGGTCGCGTACTCGACCGTCGGGATCGCGTTCTTCTCGCTGCTCGTGTGGGCGCACCACATGTTCGCGGTCGGGCTGCCGGTCGGCCTCAACGTCTTCTTCATGCTCAGCTCGATGGTGATTGCCGTGCCGACCGGCGTGAAGATACTCAACTGGCTCGCGACGCTCTGGCGCGGGAACATCTCGTTCGAGACGCCGATGCTGTGGGCGCTCGGGTTCATCGCGATCTTCACGATCGGCGGCCTCTCGGGCATCTTCCTCGCCGCGTTCCCGATCGACCAGGCGGTGACCGACTCCTACTTCGTGGTCGCGCACATGCACTACGTGCTGTTCGGCGGCGCGGTGTTCGGCATGTTCGGCGGCCTCTACTACTGGTGGCCGAAGATCTTCGGCCGGCGACTCGACGAGGGCCTCGGACGCGCGCACTTCTGGCTCGTCTTCATCGGCTTCAACCTGACGTTCTTCCCGCAGCACATGCTCGGGCTGCTCGGGATGCCGCGGCGCGTCTACACGTATAACCAGCACGGCCTCTGGGAGGCCTACAACATGATCTCGAGCATCGGCTCCTTCGTGATGGCGCTCGGCATGCTCGTGTTCGTCTGGAACGTGATCAAGACGCAGCGCACCGGCGCGCGCGCGGGGAACGACCCGTGGCTCGGCAACACGCTCGAGTGGTACACGACCTCGCCGCCGCCGCCGTGGAACTTCGACAAGCTGCCGTACGTGACCAGCGCACGCCCGCTCCGCGACCTCCGCCGGCGCCTGCAGGAGACGCGCGGGTTCTGATGGGCGCCTGGGCCCGCCTCACCGCGCTTGCCGCCGTCGCCGGCACCGGGCTCGCGGTCGTGTCCGGCGCCGCCGGCTGGGGAACCGCGCACCGCGTCCTTGCCGCCGTCGCGCTGCCGCCGCTCGCCGCGCTCGCGGCGACGGCATGGGTGTCGTCCCGGCGGCTGCTCGTCCCGGCGCTGGCCGCGCTCTTCCTGTTCGGGCTCGCGGCCCTCCTCACGGGCCGCGCCGAGCACCTCACCTTCGCGGCGCTCGCGCTCGCGGCGACGGTGCTGGTCGCCGCGCTCGTCTGGCGCGGCGAGGTCGTGCAGGGGCCGGCGCGCGACTACCTCACGCTGACGAAGCCGCGGATCATGTCGCTCCTGCTGCTCACCGGCGCCGCGGGCTTCGTCGTCGGCGCGGCCAGTGTCCCCGCGGCGGGGACGTTCGTGGCGACGATGCTCGGCCTCGCGCTCGCGTGCGGCGGCGCGTCCGCGCTCAACCACTACCTCGACCGCGACATCGACCGTCTGATGGGCTCGCGCACCGAGAGCAGACCGGTTGCGTCGGGGCGCGTGCCGGCGGAGCGCGCGCTCGAGTTCGGACTCGCGCTCTCCGCGTTCTCGTTCGTGCTCCTCGACTCGCTGGTCAACCTCCCGACCGCGCTGCTCGCGCTCGCCGGCAACCTCTTCTACGTGCTCGTCTATACGCGCTGGCTGAAGCGGTCGACGGTGCAGAACATCGTGATCGGCGGCGCCGCGGGCGCCGTGCCGCCCCTCGTCGGGTACGCCGGCGCGACGGGCCATCTCTCGTGGGCCGCGCTCGGGATGTTCGCGATCGTGTTCGTCTGGACGCCGCCGCACTTCTGGGCGCTCGCGCTGATGCTGCGGGAGCAGTACGCGCGGGCCGGCGTGCCGATGCTCCCCGTCGCCCGCGGCGAGCGCGAGACCGCGAAGCAGATCGTCCGCTACACGGTGCTGCTGATCGCCGTCACGCTCGTCCCGGTCGCGCTCGGCGCCTTCGGCCTCGTGTACGCGGTGGCGGCGGTGGTGCTCGGTGCGGTCTTCGTGTGGCTCGCGCTCGAGCTCCGGCGGACGCTCGAGCGGCGCTCCGCGATCCGGCTGTTCCACTATTCGCTCCTCTACCTCGCGCTGCTGTTCGTCGCGATGGCAATCGGATCGGTGATCGCATGAGCGAGCCGGAGCCGGAAGTGGCCGAGGACGAGGCGACCGAGGGGACGCACCCCGTCACCGACCCCGACGCGGAGCTCCAGCACCGCAACATGCAGTTCGGCTGGGCGCTCGCCGCGCTCTTCGTCGTGCTCTTCGCGGGCACCGTCGGCATCGCGTTCGCATACCTCTGGCTGGACTAGACGCGATCTGGATCACGGAGCTCGACCGTCCAGCTCCGGCCGGACGGCGGCTCGCCGTCAAGGACCTCTTCGACACGGCCGGGGTGCGGACGACGTACGGCTCGGCGGTCTTCGACGCGCACGTCCCGCAGACGAGCGCGGAGGCGGTCGAGCGGCTCGAGGCGGCGGGCTGGGTCGACGTCGGCAAGGCGAACCTGCACGAGTTCGCGTACGGCGTCACGTCGCAGAACCTCCACTACGGGGTCGTCCCGAACCCGCGCGCACCGGGGCGCACTGCCGGCGGATCGAGCGGCGGGTCGGCGGCGGCGCTCGCCGCGGGGCTCGCCGACGGCGCGCTCGGGACGGACACGGGCGGGTCGATCCGCATCCCCGCTGCGTTCTGCGGCATCGCCGGCTTCAAGCCGACGTACGGGCTCGTCCCGGCCGGCGGCGTCTTTCCGCTCGCGCCGACCTTCGATCACGCCGGCCCGATGGCGCGCGGCGTCGACGGCTGCGTCGAGCTGATGCGCGGCCTCGTCCCCGGCTTCGACGCGGCCCCGCTCGACTCGCTCGAGGAGGTGCAGGTCGGCCATGCATGGCTCGACCGGTGCGACCCGCTCGTGCGCTCGCGGGTGAGCACCGCGGCGTCGTTGTTCCCGCGGGGCGCGGCGATCGAGTTCCCCGACGGCGACGGCACGCACCCCGCGTTCATGCGCGAGGTCGGCGATGTGCACCGTGAGCTGTACGAGGAGTCGGCGGAGCTGTACGGCGACAACATCCGGCCGAAGATCGAGCGCTGCCTCGCCGTGACGGACTCCGAGGCCGCGGCGGCGTCTCGGGCGCGCGAGCTCTTCCGGGAGCAGGCCGAGGAGGCGCTCGGCGCGAACCGCCTCCTCGTCGCCCCGACGATGGCGTTCGTCGCACCCGACGCCGACGTCGACGAGATCGCGCAGCGCGGGTCGTTCGTGCAGTTCACGTACCCGTTCAACGCGCTCGGCTGGCCGGCGCTCGCATTGCCCGTCGGCGGCGCGGAGGACGGGCTTCCCGCGTCGGCGCAGATCGTGGGGCGACCGGGTGACGACGCGCTCGTGCTGGCGGCCGGGCTCGCGCTGGAGCAGGCGCTTGCAGGCTGATCTCCGGTTCGCGCAGGAGCTGGCCGACGTCGCGGACGCGATCACGACCGCCCGCTTCCGCGCGCTCGACCTTCGAGTCGACAGCAAGTCCGACCTCTCGCCGGTCTCGGACGCCGACCGCGACGCCGAGCAGGCGATCCGCGACCACGTCGCGGCTTCGGGGCGCGGCGAGGGCGTGCTCGGCGAGGAGTTCGGAGACGACGGCGGCGACGCGAAGTGGATCGTCGACCCGATCGACGGGACGATCTCGTACGTGCGCGGCAGCCCCGTGTGGGCGACGCTGCTCGCGCTCGAGCGGGAGGGCGAGGTCGTCGCCGGGCTGGTCTCGGCGCCCGCGCTCGGCCGGCGGTGGTGGGCGGCGCGCGGCGAGGGCGCGTTCGCCGACGGGCGCCGCTGCCGCGTGTCGGGGATCGAGCGGCTCGAGGACGCAGTCGTCTCGACCACGTCGCAGCGCGGCATGCCCGCCGGCTGGGCGGAGATCGTCGAGCGCAGCAGCTCGAACCGCGGCTACGGCGACTTCTGGCAGTACTGCCTCGTCGCCGAAGGCGTCGTCGACATCGCCTGCGACCCGATCGTGCGCGTCTGGGACTACGCGGGCGTGCAGTTGATCGTCGCCGAAGCCGGCGGGGCGTGCTCGACATTCGGAGGCAATCCCCCCGCGCACGGCGACACCTTCGTCGCAACGAACGGCACGCTCCACGCGGAGGCGCTCCGCCTGCTCTCGGCTCGCGACTAAGGGTTGGTGGTAGCCCTTCGGGGTCTGACCCGGGTCTGACCCCGCCGCACCCGCGGATCCGCCTCGGCAACGAAGGCGAGGTACCGCCGCCGCGCCACGTCCAGGCGGTCGCCGAAGAGCTCGAGCGAGACCTTTGGATCGACCAGAGGGTCGGGCGGCAAGAGGCCGATCGTGCTCCCGTAGTCGCTCCACACATGATCCTCAGGCGCCTCGCACATGTGCGCCCGAGTCGCGTTCAGATGGATGTACCTCGTCACCTCGTAGCGATGCGCGTCGCTGTCGACGATCACGTCTCTGAACCTGCGCTCGAAGAGGTGGCCGCGCCGCCCCCACCGGAGGTTGTAAGCCTGCGCGTAGCGGCCGTTCAACCGTTGGCACCCGCTGCTCAGCGTCGGTTCGTTCAGTCGCAGAAGCACGTGGTAGTGCGTCGACATGAGCGCATACGCCAGACATGTCCAACTACTGCGCGCGACCTCGTCCCGAAGGAGGCGGATGAATGTTTCCCGATCGACGTCGTCGCGGAAGACGCGGCGGTCATCGACACCGTGTTGGGTTACGTGGAAGGTGTCGCCGGGGTTGTTGATCCGCAGAGGCCGAGGCACCTTGCGAGCGTGCCCGGCCGAGCGATCATCGGCAAGCCGGCGCGCGTCGATTTCGCAGCTTTGGCACAACTTCGGGGTCAGACCCGGGTCTGACCCCGGGGTACCACCCCGTCCCTACGCGCCGGCCGCCGCGAGGACCGCTTGCTCGTAGATCTTGTTGCGGGCGAAGTTGTCGAGCTCGGCGCTCAGGAGGTCGCTCGGGGAGGCGGCTTCGTCGCTCGGATGCGGGAGCTCCTCGCCGCCGAGGCGGACGGCCAGGGTTGGCGCGGGCTCGACCGCGCGCACGGCTCGGTCGAGGCGCGCGTTCAGCCAGCCTCGGATGAGCTCCGCTTCGGCGCGCGGGCCGCGAATCCAGATCTCCCGCTCGCGAATCTCGGGCCAGTAGCCCGCGAGCTCGCGGCGCCAGTCGTCGGTGCGAGCCCACGCGATGTCCGACACGGCGGTGCGCCCGAAGATCTTCGCCAGGTCCTCGTACCGGAGCTCGTCCCACTCGCTCGAGTCGACGATCAGACGATCCGCGATGTCGACGAGCTGCTCGAACGGGCCCGCGCCGAACGGCGGCTCGCCGCGCCAGCGGCAGAACACCGGCAGATCCGAGATGAGCAGCGGCTGCACGATCGACGCCGGGGCGTCGGTGCGGTTGCCGCGCAGCGTCAGCTCGATCACCTCGCCGCACACCGCGCGATCCGACACCGGGAAGCAGCGGATGGCGACGCTGGCATCGAGGCCGTCCTCATCCTCCGGCGCGGGTACCAGGAGCAGGGTGCGCGACGGGTGACGCTCGGCCATGCCGGCAAGCGTGACCTCCGCCTGCCCCTTCCACGTGGGCGGCACCCACGCGATGTGCGTCATCACCGACGTCCGCAGATTCGGCTGCGTCGAGCCTTCGGACGCCGCCTCGCGCAGCAGCGCGAGCTGCTTCTCGATCTCGCCGATCGTCGTGTCCCGGCCGTCCCAGTCGACCTCGGCGAGCGGCGTCGGGACGTCCGCCGTCAATGCCGCCGCCAGGAGCGGCCGTCGCGGTGCAGCAGCTCGTCCGACGCCGCCGGCCCCCACTCGCCCGCCGGGTAGTTCGGGAACGACGGGCGATCGCGCTGCCAGAACGCGATGATCGCGTCGACGAGCGACCACTGCTCCTCGATCTCGTCCGACCGCGTGAAGAGCGTCGCGTCGCCGAGCATCGCGTCGAGAATCAGGCGCTCGTAGGCGTCGGGAAGCCCCTCGCGGAACGTCCCGCCGTAGAGGAAGTCCATGTGCACCGTGCGGATCGCCATCCCCTGCCCCGGCACCTTCGCGCCGATCGCGAGTGACACACCCTCGTTCGGCTGCACGTGGATGAGGAGCACGTTCGGCCGCAGTGTCTCCGACGCCCCGTCCTCGAACGGCGGATGCGGTGCCCGCTTGAACTGGATCGCGATCGTCGTCTCACGGCGCGCGAGCCGCTTGCCCATGCGCACGTAGAACGGCGTGTCCGCCCACCGCCAGTTGTCGACGTAGAGCTTCGCCGCGACGAAGGTGTCCGTCATCGTGTTCGGCGCGACGCCGTCCTCCTCGCGGTACCCGGGCACCTCGACGCCCTCGACGAACCCGCGCCCGTACTGACCACGCACCACGTGCTTCGGGCCCGGCGTGTGGATCGCCTTCAGCACCTTGACCTTCTCGTTGCGCACCGAGTCGGCGGTGAAGTCGATCGGCGGCTCCATCGCCGTGATCGCGACAAGCTGCAACAGATGGTTCTGGAAGATGTCGCGGATCGCGCCCGCACGCTCGTAGTAGCCGGCGCGACCCTCGATCCCGATCGACTCGGCAACCGTGATCTGCACGTGGTCGATGAACTGGCGGTTCCAGATCGGCTCGAAGATGCCATTCGCGAAGCGCAGCGCCAGCATGTTCTGCACGGTCTCCTTGCCGAGGTAGTGGTCGATGCGGAAGACCTCGTCCTCGGTGAAGTGCTGCTGGATCTCGGCCGTGAGCTCCCTGGCCGACGCGAGATCGTGCCCGAACGGCTTCTCGATGATCAGCCGCAGCCAGCCCTCGGCGCCCCGGCGCTGTGCGATCTCCTCGATGAGCGTGCCGATCGCGCTGGGCGGCACCGCGAAGTAGTAGACGCGGTTGCCCTGCGTGCCGAGGTTGGAGTCGAGCTCGGTGAGCGTGTCGCGGAGCGAATCCTCGCCGTGCTCGTCGGCGAAGTCGAGCGTCACGTAGCGCATCCCGTTCGCGAGCGCGTTCCACACGTCCGCCTTGAACGGATCGCGCGCGTGCTCCTTCACCGCCTCGCACATCCGCTCGCGAAACGCATCGTCGGTCTCGTCCGTCCTCGCCGCACCGACGACCCCGAACTTCTCCGGGAGGAGCCCGCGGTACGCGAGCGAGTAGAGCGCCGGCATCAGCTTCTTCGACGTGAGATCGCCCGACGCCCCGAAGATCACGAGGATGCACGAGTCGGGCCTCCGCCGGACGCGGAGGCCGTCGAGCAGCGGGTTCGGCGCCGTATCCTCGGCGACGAGCGTCAACGGCGCTTCTCCGGGAACACGGCGTGGCCGCCGAACTGGTTGCGGAGCGCGGCGTCGACCTTCGCGGCGAACGACTCGTCCTGCCGCGAGGAGAAGCGCGCGTACAGCGCAGCGCTGATCACCGGCACCGGGACGTTCTCGGCGATCGCCTCGTGGATCGTCCAGCGGCCCTCCCCGGAGTCCTCGACGTAGCCGCGGATCGACGCGAGGTCGTTGCCCTCCTGCTCGAACGCGGCGTAGAGCAGCTCGAGCAGCCACGAGCGGACGACCGACCCGTAGCGCCAGATGCCTGCGATCTCGTGGAGGTCGAGCTCGAACTCGGAGCCCTTCATCACCTCGAAGCCCTCGGCATACGCCTGCATGAGGCCGTACTCGATCCCGTTGTGCACCATCTTCACGAAGTGCCCCGCGCCGGAAGGCCCGACGTGCGCGTAGCCGTCGTCCGGTGCGAGCGACTTCAGGATCGGCTCGAGCCGGCGCACCGTCGCCTTGTCGCCGCCGGCCATCAGGCAGAACCCCTCCCGCAGGCCCCAAATGCCACCCGACACGCCGACGTCGACGAACGAGATCTTGTGCTTGCGCGCCTCCTTGTACCGGCGCTGCGAGTCGCGGAAGTTCGAGTTGCCGCCGTCGACGATCGAGTCGCCGGGCTCGAGCAGCCGCAGCAGCTGTTGGAACGCCTTCTCGGTGATCTCGCCGGCCGGGATCATCAGCCAGACGTGACGCGGCGCGTCGAGCTGCTTGCAAAGCGCGCCGAGCGTCTTCGCCGTCGACGCCACCTTCGGGTCGTACGTCTTGATCTCGTGCCCGTGCTCCTCGAGACGCTTCGTCATCCCGTTGCCCATGCGGCCGAGCCCGACCATTCCGAGTTGCACTAGATGTCCTCCAATCGGATGCGCGCGACACGCCGGCCGCGCTCGGAGAGCGATTCGAAGTCCCCCATCGCCTGGGCACGGATGAGCTTGCCGAACCCGAACCGCTGATCCGGGATCGGGATCTCGTCACCCGTGTCGTCGACGACCTGCAGGTAGTTGCCCGACGCCGGCCCGCCCTTGTGCAGCTGGCCGGTCGAGTGCAGGTAGCGCGGCCCGAAGCCGTGGGTCACGACGCAGCCGGTCGCCTCGCGCGCCCTGTCGGCGAGCGCGACGAGCTTTCGTTCGTTCTCGTCGGTCGGGTTGACGAAGCCGAGGATCGCGACGTAGTCGCCCGCGTTCGCGCCGGCGAACAGCTCCTCCGCCGACCCGACCGGATCGACCGTCGGCTCATCGCCGGACGCGAGGATCTCGTTCGTCTTGTCCTTCGCCGCCTGCACGTCCGGCTGATCGAAGGGGTTGATCCCGAGGATCGAGCCCGCGACCGCGGTCGCGAACTCCCAGCGGAAGAACTCCTGGCCGAGCTCGTACGGGTCGGAGACGCGCACCTCCTGCGCCTGGCGGTCGGGGCCCTCCGCGGTCTCGCCGGGGCAGGGGACGAGGCCCTTGCCCTGCTTCCCCGTCGACTCGGCGAGCAGCTGCTCCGCCCACAGCCCGAACCCGCCGGGCGTGGGGTTGATCAGCACCTTGTCCCGCCCTTCGCGCCAGCTCTCGCCCAGCGACAGGCCCAGATCGAGCCCCGGGTTGCCTTCGGTCCCGCGACAGGCCTCCGCCATCTCGCGCGCGCGCAGCAGGAACCGCGCCACGTCGACGTCCATCAGCGCGGCCGGCACCATCCCGAAAGGGGACAGCGCCGAGTAGCGCCCGCCGATCGACGTCACACCGGGAAAGGTCGCGCCGAATCCGCGCTCCCGCGCGACCCGCTCGAGCGCCGAGCCGGGATCCGTGACGGCGGCGAAGTACGCGCCCTCCGGGTGGCGCGCCCAGAAGTGGTCGGTGTGCGAGCGCGTCTCGAGCGTCGAGCCGGACTTGGACGACGAGACGAAGAGCGTGCGCTGCACGTCGATCCTCGCCTCGAGGTCGCGGATCGCCTGCGGGTGAGTCGTGTCGAGCACGTGGAACGTGTCGGCGCCGAACGTGCGGCGCAGCACCTCGGGCGCGAGCGACGAGCCGCCCATGCCGAGCAGCACGACCGCATCGATCGCGCCGCGCAGGCCGTCGACGAACTGCTCGAGCAGCTCGACGTCCTCGGCCAGGCGCGAGGGCTCGTCGAGCCAGCCGAGCCAGTCACCTTCGCCCGAGTCGGTCCACAGCGACGCGTCGCGCTCCCAGACCCGCTCGACGATCGCGGCGTCGCTCATGCAGCCTGGAGCGCGCCGCGCTTCGCGCGAATGCTCCCGAGGATCTCCTCGAACGAGTCGCTGAACTTCTGCACGCCTTCGGCCTCGATCGTGTCGGTGACGTCGTCGTAGTCGACGCCGGCAGCGGCGAGGTCCTCGAACAGCTGCCGCGCCTCGTCGACGCCTTCGAGCACGGTGTCGCCGGGGACCTTGCCGTGATCCTGGAACGCCTCGATCGTCTCGAGCGGCATCGTGTTCACGGTCTCGGGGCCGATCAGATCCTCGACGTACATCACGTCGTTGTAGGCCGGGTTCTTCGTAGACGTCGACGCCCAGAGGCACCGCTGCGGCCGCGCGCCCTTCGACGCCAGGAACTCCCAGCGCGGGCCCCTGAACGTTTCGAGGTAGTGCTGGTAGGCGAGCTTCGCGTTGGCGACGGCGAGCTTGCCCTCGAGGCCCTTGTGCCCGAGCGCCTCGAGGCGCTTGTCGGCCTCGGTGTCGACCCGCGAGACGAAGAACGACGCGACGGACACGACCGGCGACGGGTTGCCGCCGCTCGCGACGAGCCGCTCGAGCCCGCGCAGGTACGCCTCGACCACGGCCTTGTAGCGCTCGAGCGAGAAGATCAGCGTGATGTTGATCGAGGTGCCGTGCGCGATGCAGTCCTCGATCGCCGGCAGCCCGGGCGCGGTCGCCGGGATCTTCACGTACAGGTTCGGGCGATCGACCTCCGTCGAGATCCAGCGCGCCTGGTCGAACGACGCCTTCGTGTCGTAGGCGATCCCCGGCTCCACCTCCATCGAGACGAAGCCGTCGACGCCGCCGCTCTCGTCGAAGGCCGGCCGCAGCACGTCGCACGCGTCGCGGATGTCCTCGAGCGCGAGCGCAAAGAAGATGCGGCTCGGGTCGTCCTCCGTCCCGAGCAACTCCTTCAACTGCTCGTCGTACGCGTCGCCCTCGGAGAGGGCCTTCTGGAAGATCGTCGGGTTGGACGTGACGCCGGTGACGGCGTCCTCGTCCATCATGCGCGCGAGGCCGCCGGACTGGACGAGCTCGCGGGAGAGCGTGTCGAACCAGACCGACTGACCGCGCTCGGTCAGCTCATGCAGACGTGACTTGGCCACTTTTCATCTCCTTCTCCATCGCTGCGACCTTTTCCAGTCGTTCGACGTAACGGTCGCCGCCGTTGAACTGCGCACCGACGAAGAGCGTCACGAGCTCGGACGCGAGCGACGGCCCCACCACCTCGGAGCCGAGGCACAGGACGTTCATGTCGTCGTGCTCGACTCCCTGGTGCGCGCTGTACGAGTCGTGGCAGATCGCGGCACGAATCCCGGTGAGCTTGCACGCCGCGACCGCGGCGCCGACGCCGGACCCGCAGACGAGGACGCCGCGCTCGGCGTCGCCCTGCTGGATCGCCTCGCCCACTTCGCGCGCCTTGTCGGGATAGTCGATGCGCACGGCGTCGGTGTCGGTGCCGAGGTCGACCACGTCGTGGTCGGCCAGCGCTTGCATGACGGCTTCGCGCAGATGGACGCCGCGATGGTCGAACGCGACGGCGACGCGCACGGCTACACGACCTGCTGGAGGAGCGCCGAGGCGCGCGCGACCACGTTGTCGACGTTGAAGCCGAACTCGGAGAGCACGGTCGCGCCGGGCGCGGACGCACCGAAGTGCTCGATCGAGATCGAGTCGCCCTCGTCGCCGACCCACTCACGCCAACCGAGCGCCACGCCCGCCTCGATCGAAAGGCGCGCCTTCACGTCGGACGGGAGCACCTCGTCGCGGTAGTCGGCGGGCTGTTCCGCGAAGAGCTCCCAGCACGGCATCGAGACGACCCGCACGGCGGTGCCGTCGCCCGCAAGCCGGCGCGCGGCGTCGAGCGCCAGCGAGACCTCGCTGCCGGTCGCGATCAGGATCAGGTCGGGCGCGTCGTGCGAGTCCCAGAGGACGTACGCGCCCCGCTCCAGGCCGGACGCCGCCCCGAGCTCCGCGCGATCGAGCGTCGGCACCTTCTGCCGCGTGAACGAGAAGCCGACGGGCCCGTCGGCGCGGTCGAGGGCGACCTTCCACGCGTACGCCGTCTCGTTCGCGTCGGCCGGACGGATGAACCAGAGGTTCGGGATCGCGCGCAGCGCGGCGTAGCTCTCGACCGGCTGGTGCGTCGGACCGTCCTCGCCGAGGCCGACCGAGTCGTGCGTCCACGCCCAGACGACCGGCAGCCCCATCAGCGCGGACAGCCGCACCGACGGCCTCATGTAGTCGCTGAACATGAGGAACGTCGAGCCGTACGGCTTCACGCATCCGCCGTGCGCCGCGATGCCGTTCACGATCGCGCCCATCGCGTGCTCGCGGATGCCGAATGCGATGTTGCGGCCCGCCCACCGGGGCGAGAAGAGACCACCGCCCTCGAAGTCCGTGTACGTCGACTCGACGAGGTCGCCGGCGCCGCCGATCATCGTCGGGACCGCCGTCGCGAACGCCTGCATCACCTGCTTCCCGGCCGCTCGCGTCGCGAGCTCCTCGCCCGCCTCGAACTCGGGCAGCTCCCAGTCGCCGATGCGGCCCGCCCACGCGTCGTCCCAGCGCTCGCGGTCGGCCGGGAACGCGGCCGACCAGTCGGCGAAGCCGGCGTCCCACTCGGCCTCGAGCTGCCTGCCGCGCTCGACGCCGTTCATGTGCTCGCGCACCTCGTCGGGAACGTAGAAGTGCTTGTCGGGGTCCCACCCGAGCGCCTTCTTCGTCGCCGCGACCTCCTCGGCGCCGAGCGGGCTGCCGTGCGCCTTCGCGGTGTCAACGGCGTGCGGCGCACCGTACGCGATGTGGCTGTGCACGACGATCATCGAGGGCCGTGCTGTCTCCGCCTCCGCGGCGGCGATCGCCGCGCGCAGCGCGTCGAGATCGTTGACGTCAGGGACGTGCTGCACGTGCCAGCCGAGCGCCTCGAACCGGGCGCCTCGGTCCTCGGTGAACGAGATCGACGTCGTCCCGTCGATCGTGATGTGGTTGTCGTCGTAGAAGTAGACGAGCTTGCCGAGCGCGTTCGTGCCCGCGAGTGATGCCGTCTCGTACGAGACGCCCTCCATCAGGTCACCGTCGGAGCAGATGACGTAGACGCGATGATCGACCGGCTCGTGGTGCGGACGGTTGAATGTCTGCGCGAGGAAACGCTCCGCAAAGCCCAGCCCGACGCCGTTGCCGAACCCCTGCCCGAGCGGCCCGGTCGTCGTCTCGACGCCCGGCGTGTGACCGCGCTCGGGATGGCCCGGCGTCATCGAGCCCCACTGCCGGAAGCGCTGCAGCTGCTCCATCGGCAGGTCGTAGCCCGTCAGGTGGAGCGCCGTGTACTGGAGGACGCAGGCGTGCCCGGCGCTCAGCACGAACCGGTCGCGGTTCGGCCACGCCGGGTTCGCCGGGTTGTGCTGCATCACCTCGTGGTAGAGCAGGTAGGCGAGTGGGGCGAGCGCCATCGCCGTGCCGGGGTGCCCGGCGTTCGCCTGCTGCACCGCGTCCATCGACAGCGTGCGAATCGTGTCGATCGAAAGCCGCTCGATGTCCGACTGAGCCACCGCTCCTCCTCGAGTCGTCGTCTTGTAACGACCTTAGCGCCTAGGAGAGAGCGGCCGCGCCGGCTCGGATCTCCTCCTTGAGGGCGTTCTCGGTGTCCTCGTCCTGGCCCATCACGACCGCGCCGATCGTGTTCCCGTCCTGGATGAAGCGGTAGACGGCGTCCTCCTCCGCGAAGTCCCCGTCGAGCCGCGAGTCGTCGTGGCCCGCCGGGTCGCCGAAGAGCTTGAACGACCGGCCGAACTCCTCCGAGAAGAACGCGGAGACGATGTCGTAGCGTGCGTCCTCGTCGCCCGCGAGGATCTTGCCGAGCGTCGTGCCGTGGTAGGCGGCGTTCGACCAGTGCTCGATGCGGCGGTGACGCCGGTACACCGGGTCGTAGAACTCGGCGACGTCGCCGATCGCGTAGACACCGGGACGGCTGGTCGCGAAGTGGTCGTCGACGATGACCCCGCTCTTCACCTCGAGCCCGGCCTCCTGCGCGAGCTCGACGTTCGGCTGCACGCCGATGCCGGCCACGACGAGCTCCGCCGTCGGGATCTCGGTCGCGTCGAGGCGGAGGTCGACCCCGTGCGCCCGATACGTCTCGTGCAGGGCCTGCGACAGCGGCGGCGCCTCGAGCGTCGCGAACACCATCGGCTCGCGCACCACCTGCACGACCTGCACACCGAGCTGCGTGAGCGACGCAGTCACCTCACAGCCGATGAACCCGCCGCCGATCACGACCGCGTTCTTCGTGCTCTCCGCGCGCCGGCGAAGCTCGAGGGAGTCGTCGATCGTGCGCAGCACGAGCGACTCGCCGAGATGGCGCGGCCGCGCGCCGGTGGCGATCACGACCGTGTCGGCCTCGACGTCGTCGAGCGACGAGACGCTCTCGCCCAGCTTCAGCTCGACGTTCTGGCCGGCGTACCACTCGGTGGGATGGACGAGCGCGTCCTCCGCCGCGGACTCGCCTCGGAGTAGCCGCTTCGACAGCGGGGGACGGTGATACGGCCCGTGCGGATCCTGCGACCAGACGACGATCGCGTCGCCGCCACCCGCCTCGCGGTAGCTCTCCACCAGCTTCGCGGCTGCGAGGCCGCCCCCGACGATCGCGATCATCCTGTCCCTTTCTTCGTCGTTTCCCGTTCATCGGATCTCTCGAGCAGCTCGTCCACGAGGGCGTGCAGCCGGCCCGTCGCCCGCTGGACGATCTCGACGTAGCGCGCTTGCTCGGCCGTGAGCGGCCCGGCGTCGCCGTCCGCGAGCAGCTCGAGGAACCCGGACATCGAGGTGAGCGGGGTTCGCAGCTCGTGCCCGACCGTCGCGACGAACTCGTCCCGCGCTCGCTGCCGCTCGTGCTCGTCCGTCACCTCCCGCAGCGTCCACACGCGTCCGAGCTCGGGATCCGGTGCCGAGACGTGCAGGGCGAAGGCGCGCCCGGCGGCCGCGTCCTCGAACTCGAGCCGCCTGGCAGACGCTCCCAGGCGCTCGACGGCGGCGGTGAAGGCGTACGGCTCCGCCGTCCGGTCGGCGAGCTCGAGCAGGCGGTCCGTGAACACGCCGTCGAGGCCCAGGCCGAGGGCGTCCGCGAGCGCGGCGAACGGCCGGTTCGCGAGAACTGTCGCCCCGTTGGCCTCCGTCACGAGGACGCCGTCGACCGTCGCGTCGAGGACTCGTTGCAGGCGGTCGGGAGTGGCGGGGAGCACGCTCCGGATACTTTCACTCACGTGGCTGTCCTGATCGCATCAACATTGCGCAAGGAGCTCTCCGGCGAGCCGCTGTTCGACGGCGTCTCCTTCAAGGTCGAGCGCCGCGACCGGCTCGCGCTCTCGGGCCCGAACGGCGCCGGCAAGACCACCCTGCTCCGCGCGATCTCCGGCGAAACATCGCTCCAGGGGGGCGAGCTCGCCTTCGAGAAGGGGACGCGCGTCGCGCTCCACGACCAGCGGCCGCCGGCGCTCAGCCGGACGCTGCTGCGCGACTACGCGCTCGCCGGCACCGCCGACCTCGCCGCCGTGGAGGAGCAGCTACGCGAGCTCGAGCGCGCGATGGCCGCCGGCACACACGACGCCGCGACCCTGAGGCGGTACGCGGAGGCACAGGCGCGGCTCGAGCACGCGGGCGGGTACGACTGGCGTGACCGCGCGGCGGCGATCGTGCGCGGCCTCGGCTTCGACGAGCACGATCTCGACCGGCCGCTCCACAGTTTCTCGGGCGGCGAGCTCACGCGTGCGTCGCTCGCCCGCGCGCTCGCGGCGCAGCCCGACCTGCTCCTCCTCGACGAGCCGACCAATCACCTCGACATCGAATCGCTCGAGTGGCTCGAGCACACGCTGCGCACGATCGACGCGGCGGTGATCCTCGTCGCGCACGACCGCTGGTTTCTCGAAGCCGTCACGACGGCAGTGCTCGAGCTCGACCGCGGCCGGTCGACGTACTTCCCGGGCTCGTGGCACGTCTGGCGGCGCGAGCAGGCCGCGCGCGCGATTCACCAGCAGCGGCAGGCCGCACGGCAGAGCGAGCAGATCGAGCGGCTCGAGCGCTTCGTCGAGCGCTTCCGCTACAAGGCCTCGAAGGCACGCCAGGCGCAGTCGAAGCTCAAGCAGATCGACCGGATCAAGGCTGATCGCGTGGAGGCGCCGGACGGGCGGCGCCGCACGCTCGGCTTCGAGTTCCTCAAGCCGCCGCGCTCCGGCCGCGACGTCGTCGTGGCCGAGGGCCTCGTGATCGAGGCGGGCGACAAGCGGCTGCTCGACGACGGCACGTTCGCGATCGAGCGGGGCGAGCACGTGGCGCTGATCGGCCCGAACGGCTCGGGCAAGACGACGCTGCTCGAGACGATCCTCGGACGCCGCGAGCCCGTCGCCGGACGCGTGCGGCTCGGTCACGGCGTCGTCCCGGCCTACTTCTCGCAGCACGAGGCGGAGCTCGACGAGCGCGGCTCCGTGCTCGAGGCGGCGATCTCGGGCACCGGGTTGCGGCGGCCGGAGGCGCAGACGCTGCTCGGGCGGTTCCTCTTCTCGGGCTGGGACGAGCACGAGAAGCCGGTCGTCGCCCTTTCGGGCGGCGAGCGGCGCCGGCTCGCACTCGCGATCGTGGTCGCGTCGGGCGCGAACTTCCTCCTGCTCGACGAGCCCACGAACCACCTCGATCTCGAGTCGCGCGAGTCGCTCGAGGCCGCGCTCGAGGCGTTCCCGGGGACCGTGCTGCTCGTGTCGCACGACCGTGCGCTGCTCGACGCCGTGGCGGGACGCCTGCTCGCTGTCGAGGACAGGCGGATCGCGTCGTACACGGGCGGGTGGGCCGACTACGTGCGCGCCCAGGAGCCCGAGCCGGCCCCGTCGCCCGAGCCCGCGCCGAAGCCGAAGCGCACGCGCCCACCGCGGCCGGCGAAGGCGAAGCCGTCGCCGCTCGAGCTCGTGGAGGCCGAAGTCGAGCGCGCGGAGGAACGCGTCGCCGAGCTCGAGCGCAAGCTGTCGGTCGACTGGTCCGACCTCGCGCTGCTGACGGCGCACCGCGAGGCGCGCTCCGACCTCGAGGCGCTGCTCAAGCGCTGGGAAGCGCTGTTCGAGGCGAAGGCATGAGTGCGCCGATGCTCGCCGACGGGATCGTCCGTCTGCGCGCCCTCGAGGAGCGCGATCTGGCGGCGTACCTGCAGTCCTTCCGCAACGACCCGCAGCTCGCGGCGCTGCTGGGGCTCGACGCCGATCCGACCGTCGAGCACCTGCGCGGCCGCCTCGGCCGTCCGGGGATCGACCCACCCGAGCTGCGGGCGCACGAGTGGATCATCGCCGAGGCCGGCTCGGACAAGTTCGCCGGCTCGATCCTGCTGCACTCGTGCGACTGGAAGAACCGCCGGGCCGAGGTCGGCTACTGGATCGCGCCGCACGCGCGCCGGCGCGGTCTCCTCGCCGCCGCTCTGGGCCTGGTGCTCGACTGGGCGTTCGACGAGATGGGAATCGAGCGCATGGAGATGACCGCGCTGCCCGGCAACGAGGCGGTCGTCGGGATCGCCGGGCGATTCGGCTTCGTCTACGAGGGAACCATGCGCGCACGGAACCTGGAGCGCGGCGTGCGCGTCGACCTGCTCATGTGGGGCCTGCTCGCCGGGGAACGCCGAGCGCGCGGATCGAACGCTCGTTGATCGGGTCGAGCACGAGGATCACCTCGGCGACCCCGGCTTGCTCGAGTGCGTCGAGCTCGGCGGGCAGATCGTCCGGGCGAAGCGGCGGCACGCCGGGCTTCTTCGCACGCTCTCCGGCGCCGCCGCCGACCTCGACGAGCACGCACACGCTGCGCGCGAGGGTCGAAGGGTCGCGGCCGACCCGCTCGCAGATCTCGTCGACGCGGCGGAGGCGCGGCGCGAGACCGTCGGCGCGATTGCCGAAGCGCTCAAACCACGTGTTCCACGCGTCGACGTAGGGCAAGGTCGCGGTGAGCAGCCGCTCGCCGTCGCCTCCCACCATCAGCGGCGGGCGGCGGGCCGGCGGCGGGAGCAGCACCGCGTCCTCCACCTCGTGGTAGCGGCCGTGAACCGTGACGCGCTCCCCCGCGAGCAGGCGGCGGATGATCTCGAACGCCTCCTCGAAGCGCGCGATCCGGTGGTCGAACGGAACGCCGTACGCGCGGAACTCCTCCCGGTTCCAGCCGGCACCGACGGCGACGCGCAGCCGGCCGGCCGAGAGCTCGTCGACCGCGGCGGCGGCGCGAGCGAACAGACCCGGCGCCCGGAACGCCGTGCACGCCACGAGCGGCCCGAGCTCGACCCGCTCGGTGACGACGGCGAGCCCTGCGAGCACGGTCCAGCAGTCCCACGGCCCGCGCTCGGGCCGGCCGTCGCCGCGGTAGAGCAGATGGTCGCCGACCCAGACCGAGTCGAACCCGGCGTCCTCGACCGCGCGCGCCATCGCCACGTACTCCGGCCAGCGCACGACGCGCTCGACCTCGGGCAGCTGGACGCCGAGCTTCACGCCCAGAATGCGGCGAAGGCGGCGGGGTCGGTGGGGAGCGCGGTCACGTCGGTCCACACGCCGTTCGAGTGCGCGATCACCAGCACCTGGTCGATGTCGAGCTCGCGGCCGAGCCGCGCGCCGCTCGCGCGATAGACGGCAACGGCGTTCGCGTCGTCGGCGAGCGCCCAGCGCAGCTCGCTGCGGTAGGTGCCGTCGGTCAGCCGGCGCGTGTCGCGGAAGAGCTCGAAGATCCGGTCGCGGCCGCGGTACTCCTGCGCGACGGCAACCGTGCCCGGGACGCGCCAGACCGCGTCGGCGTCGATCACCTCGAAGAGCGCGCGCGCATCCCCGCCGACGAATGCGGCGAACACACGGTGGATGCCTGCGAGCGCGTCTATTGCTCGAGCGGCGCGAGCGTCAGGCCGTAGCCGTCGAGCTGCGTGTGGTACAGCTCGGCGAGCTCACGGTGCCCCGACCAGACGATCGCCTGCCCGGTCGTGTGGATGCGGTTTGCGAGCGCCATCCCGCGGTCGTAGTCGACGCCCGGCACCGTCTGCGCGAGCGCGAAGGCGACGCCCTCGAAGGTGTTGTGGTTGTCGTTGAGGACGATCACGCGCCACGCTGCGCCGAGCCCGGAGCCGGTCCCGCGCGACGTTCTCTCCCTCGGCGGCGTCAGCGTCTGGCTCATCGTGACTCGAATGTAGCGATCACGGCCTCGGCGATCACGCGCAGCGGGCGGCCGGTCGCCTGGCTCGCCTTGCGCAGCCGGGCGAAGGCGACCGACTCGCTGATCCCCTCGGACTCCATCAGGACCCCCTTCGCGCGCTCGATCACCTTGCGCGCGGCGAGCGCGTCGGCCAGGGAGTCGGCCTGGTCGCGCAGCTCCTGCAGCTCGTCGTGGCGCGCGCGGGCAGCGGCGATCGCCGGCACGAGGTCCTGCTCCCGGAACGGCTTCACGAGGTAGCCGAACACCCCCGCCTCGACTGCGCGGCCGACGAGCTCGTCCTGGCCGTACGCGGTGAGCATGACGATCGGGATCGGGCGCTCCGCGATGATGCGCTTCGCCGCCTCGATCCCGTCGAGACGCGGCATCTTCACGTCCATCACGGCGAGCTCCGGCTCGTGCTCGCGGGCGAGCTCGACCGCCTCGACGCCGTCGCGCGCCTCGGCGACGACATCGTGCCCGGCGCGCTCGAGCAGGTCGCGCAGGTCGAGCCGGATGATCGTCTCGTCTTCGGCAATCAGGATCCGCACCCGGCTAGTTTGCACGGCTCACGGTGCGAGGTTGCGCAGGCGGATCCCGCTGAACTCGAGCGACGAGGCGATCACCCGCTCCCAGAGCGGGCGCAGCTTCGGCACGAGGCGGAGCTCGATCCCGGCGTCGGCGTGCCGCGCCGTCAGATCGCCGAGGGCGACGAGCTCGAGCGGCGCGACCGGATCGCGGGAGATCCAGTAGCCGCCGGCGGGCGGGTAGGGCTCGAATGGCTCCGGCGGGAGGCGATAGGCGTGCACCTGTGCGTCACGGAACGCGTCGAGCCAGGTCGCCTCGAGCGCGTGGACGCGGCGCGAGCGGTCGCCGTCGAGGAAGTGGTGGACGTCGGCGGCCGTCGTCCCCGTGTGCGCCCAGAAGGTGCCGCGGGGGCACTCCCGCGGGAACCAGTAGAGCGGCAGGTGGCGGGTGTCGACCGCCCAGACGAGCGGCTCGTCCTCGGCGTGGCCCTCCCGGTGATGCGGCGCGAACCGTGCGATGCCGGGGTCCTCGCTGACGTGCCAGAGGGCGTGCGGCCCCTCGCCCGCGTACGGCGGCGCGGGCTCGCGCATCTCCACCACGCCGCGAACGCTAACGCCTCGTCAGACAGGTGCCAGGCACCAGGTTGCCTGGCACCTGGTCGATTCATTCGCCCCCGGTCCCGGACGAGGAGCTCGCGGCCGGTGCGCTCTCGCGCCCGAACCTCTCTTTCTCGTCGAGCGTCTGAGCCAGCATCCACGGCGTCCCGTCCGGGTCGTAGAACGTCGAGAGCCTGACCATGCCGGAGATCTCGTGCCAGTCCTCGACCTTGACGTCGTGCTCGCGCAGGTACGCGATCGCGTCGTCGATGTCCTGGACGCCGAACGTCGGCGTGATGTTCCCCTGCTGCACCGTCTCGTTCTGCCCGAGCCCGACGTTGAAGCCGAACGGCGTGGAGAGCTCGCACCAGCCGTACTCCGCGAGCTCGTACACGAGCTCGAAGCCGAGCACGTCCCGGTACCAGGCGAGCGAGCGGTCGTAGTCGCTCACGCCCACGGAGATGACGCAGTTCGAAGGGTTGTAGTCGATCCCCATCTTCGGCCTCCCTGTCGTTGTCTGGAACGCTTTTTATACTTACTAGCATTCCATGTCAACCGCCGAGCTGATCGAGCTCTTTCATCACCGCTGGGCACCGCCCGCGCTCGCGCTGCTCGGCGAACGGGGCGGAGCGCGCTTCGTGGAGCTCCAGCGCCGGCTCGGGGTCGGGCGCGAATCCCTGCGGCGAGCCCTCGACAGGCTGGTCGAGCTCGGGTACGTCCGCCACAACACCGGCTACGGGCACCCGCTCCGGCCCGAGTACGTGCCCACCGCACCCGGCCGGACGGCCGCCGAGCTCTCGGCGCGCATCCTTCGCAGCGGCGACGCGGAGACGCTCCTGCACAAGTGGTCGATCCCGGTGCTCGCCGAGCTCGGGAGCGAACGGCGGTTCTCCGAGCTCAGGGCGGGGCTGGCCGGCGTCACGCCGCGCGCGCTGGCACTCGCGCTGCAGGAGCTCGAGGCCGCCGGGCTGGTCGCTCGCGAGATCCGCCCGACCCGGCCGCCGTCGACCGCGTACCGCCCGACCGCCCGCGGCCGCCGCGTGCAGCGCGCGCTCGGCTGACGGCGCTTCAGGCCGGGAACACGACCGACGCGCGCGTCCCACCGTCGGACCGGAGCTCCAGCGACCCGCGGAGCTCGTCCCGGACGAGCGCGCTGACGATCGACAGGCCGGTGCCCGCGACGCCGCCGTTCGCGATCCCGTCGCCGTCGTCGTCGATCGCGAGCTCCACGTCGTTGCCCCGCCGCGCCAGCTCCACCCGCACCTGCATGCCGCCGTGCTCGAGCGCGTTCTGGAGCAGCTCGGCGAAGACGAGCGCGAGCGCCGTCGCCCGCGCACCCGGCAGCTCGATCGGCTCGAGCTCGGCCGTGACCGACTTGCCGCCGCCGACGCCCTGCACGAGCATCGCGCGCAGCCGGTCGATCAGGTCGGCGAGATCGACGTCCTCGTCGCGCCGCTCGGTCAGCAGCTCGTGCACGGCGGCGATCGCGAGGATCCGGTTCACCGAGTGCTCGAGCGCCTCGCGTGGATCCGTCTCGGCCGCTCGCGCCTGCAGACGGAGCAGCGACGCGACCGTCTGCAGGTTGTTCTTCACGCGGTGGTGGATCTCCTGGGCGAGCACCCCGCGCAGCACCGCCCGCCCGTGCTCGAGCGCCACCGCCGCATGGGTCGCGATCGACCCGAGCAGCTCGCGATCGGCGTCGGAGAACGGCGTTTCGCGGTCGGCGACGAGCTCGCCGATCTGCCGGCCGCGCCATCTGAGCGGCTGCCGGATCGCGTGGGCGCTCGCAACGCCCTCCGGCCAGGCGATCCGGCCGTCGTCGAGCACGAGCGCGGCGCCGCTCGCGTGCAGCGCGTCCATCGTCGTCTTGACGATCGCCTCGAGCGATTCCTCGAGATAGAGCGAGTTCGAGACCGCCTCGGAGATCCGTGCGAGCGCCTCGAGCTCGTGCACCCGCCGCTGCGCCTCGGCGTACAGCTTCGCGTGCTCGATCGACTGTGCGACCTGCGCCGCGATCGCGAGCAGCAGCTCGACCTCGTCCTCGACGAACGCGCGCGGCTCGCGCGTGCGGACGTTGAGCGCCCCCTCCAGCGTGCCGTCGCGGATCAGGATCGGCACGGCAAGGATCGACTCGTACTCGTCCTCGGGCAGGTTCGGGAAGTGCTTGAAGCGCGGATCGAGATGCGCCTGCGACTCGACCATCACCGGCGCACGCGCTGCGGCGGCCGAGCCGGTGATGCCCTCGCCGGGCCGCATGCGCGGGCGCCGCGTGAGCTCGTCGACGCGCGTGCCGTGCGTGGCGCGGAGAACGAGCTCGTCGGCGCGCTCGTCATAGAGGTAGACGAAGCACGCGTCCGCCTCGAGCGCAGCGGCGACATTGGTCGCGACCTGCGACAGCACCTCCTGCAGATCGAGCGTCGAGTTGACCGCCTCGATCGTCTGCGTGAGCAGCTTCAGATGCCGGTCACGAGTCTCCATCGGATCAGAGTAAGGTCCCCTCGTGACCACCGCCCAGTGGCTGCTGATGTTCCACATCACGGGCGCGTTTCTCCTCGTCAGCGGGTCGGTCGCCGCGGGCGTGCTCAACATCCTCTCGGTGCGCGCGCAGCGGCCGAGCGAGACCGCGCTCTATTTGCGCCTGATCCGCAGCGTGGTGCCGGTGATCGGCCTCGGCTCGATCGCGACGCTCGTGTTCGGCCTCTGGCTCGTGCACCAGCTCGACTTCTCGTTCTGGAGCTTCTGGATCATCGCCGCGCTCGTGCTGTGGCTGATCTCGGGCGCCCTCGGCGGCGCCGGCGGCAAGCATCAGGAGCGCGCGCGTGCGAAGGCGGAGCAGCTCGCGGCCGCAGGCGACGCCTCCGACGACGAGCTCCGCGCGCTCCTCCGCGACCGCCGTGGGCAGGCGATGTCGTGGCTCGCCGGCCTCGCGACGCTCCTGCTGCTCGTCGACATGGTCTGGAAGCCGGGCTCGTGATCGCGTACAGCCGCCCCTTCTGGCCGCTCTTCCTCCACATCCTGGGGGCGATGGTGCTCGTCGGCGCGACCATGGCCGTGCTGGTGCTCGCGATCGCCGCCTGGCGGCGGCCCGAGGTGGCCGGGCTCCGGCGCGGGGCCTTCGGGACGCTGCTCTTCCTGGCGATCCCGTCCTGGGTGGTGATGCGCGTCTGTGCCGAGTGGATCCACTCCAAGGAGTTCGGCTCGAGCAGCAACGACCCGACCTGGATCGGGATCGGGTTCATCGTCGCCGACGCCGGCCTGCTCGTCCTGCTGGTCACGACCGCCGTCGCGTTCTGGTGGAACCGCGGCGGAAAGCCGGTCGCCGGCCGGATCGTGACCGGCCTCGCGGGCCTCTACCTGATGATGCTGGCCGTCGCCTGGCTCGCGATGTCGGGCAAGTGGTCGTAGGCGCCCGGCCCCGGCCTCTTACAGAACCTTTACCGGGCGGGAGGGAGTTTCCTCGAAAACGGGGAATAGGTTCTCGAACCGTGAGTGCGCTCGCCGTCGATCTCCGCCGCACCGCAGGCTTCCTCGTGGCCGACGCCCGGGGACGGATCGTCGGCCGGGTCGAGTGCCCGATGTACGGGACGTCGCCCGAGGAGCCCGACGCGCTGGCAGTGCGCTCCGGCTGGCTCGCGCGCCGCCGCCGGCTCGTCCCGGCGGACTCGATCGAGCAGATCGACGGCAGCTCTCGCGTGATCGGCCTGCGCGTCGAGCGCGAGTCGATCCGCACCTTCCTCTAGGCCCCCGGCTTCGGAGAAAGACCACAGGGCGCCGAAGATCGACGCCCCGCGATCTGCCGCCAGCAGCGCGGCGGGTCAAACCGCGCTGGGTCCATCGAGCGTAGCTCTTCCCTCCCGCCTCGCCAAGGCGGGTTCGGGGCTAGTCTTTCGCGCTTTTCGGGCCTACAGGACCCCGAGGTAGCGGTCGAGCTCCCACTGGGTGAGCTGCACCCGGTACTCGTCCCATTCCTTGCGCTTCAGGGTCACGTAGTTGTCGAAGATGTGGGCCCCGAATGCCCGCCGCATCAGCTCGGACGCTGCGAACTCGTCGATCGCCTCCCCGAGCGTCTCGGGCAGCGAGACGATCCCCCGCTCCTTCCGCTGCTCGGCGGTCAGGTGGTAGAGGTTGGTCTCCATCGGGTCCTCGAGCTCGTAGCCCTTCTCGATCCCCTCGAGGCCCGCGTGCAGCAGCGCCGCGAAGGTCAGGTACGGGTTGCAGGCCGGGTCGGGACAGCGGATCTCGGCGCGGGTCGCCTGCTCGGAGCCCGGCTTGTAGAGCGGGATCCGGATCAGGGCAGAGCGGTTGCGCTGCGACCACGCCACGTAGACCGGCGCCTCGTAGCCGGGGACGAGCCGCTTGTAGGAGTTGACCCACTGCGCGAAGACCGCCGACAGCTCGCGCGCGTGCCGCAGCAGGCCCGCGATGAACTGCTTCCCGGTCTCGGACAGGTGGTAGTCGTCGTCTCCCGAGAAGAACTGGTTGCGCCCGTCGGTGAACAGCGACATGTGCGTGTGCATCCCCGACCCGTTCTCGCCGTAGAGCGGCTTCGGCATGAACGTCGCGTAGACGCCGTTCTTCGCCGCGACCTCCTTCACGATCAGCCGGTACGTGAGGGTCTGGTCGGCCATGTCGAGCGCCCCCGCGTAGCGCATGTCGATCTCGTGCTGCGACGGGGCCACCTCGTGGTGGTGGTACTCGATTCCGATGCCCATCTCCTCGAGCGCCCGAATCGTCTCGTTGCGGAGCTCGGTCGCGGCGTCGAGCGCCGTCATCGCGAAGTAGCCGCCCTCGTCGAGCGTCTCGGTGCCGAGCTTGTCGCGGAAGAGGAAGTACTCGAGCTCGGGGCCGACGTTGAACGTGTCGAAGCCGAGCGACTGCATGCGCTCGAGCGCGCGCCGCAGCACGTGCCGCGGGTCGCCCTCGTACGGCTCTCCGTCTGGCGTGACGACGTCGCAGATCATCCGCGCGACCCGGGACTCGCCGGGCCGCGCCGGCAGCAGCCGGAACGTGGCCGGATCCGGGATCGCGACCATGTCGGACTCCTCGATCGCGTTGAAGCCCGTGATCGACGAGCCGTCGAAGCCCATGCCGTCGTTCAGCGCGTCCTCGATCTCCGCAGGCGTGATCGCGAAGCTCTTCAGGTGCCCCTCGATGTCGGAGAACCAGAAGAGGACGTTCTCGACCTCCTGTTTCTTGACCTGGTCGAGGACGTTCTTCCGGGCTGCCGGGTCGGACGTCGCCCGGAACTTGCTCTCGATCATCGCCATCGTCTCGTCTCCCTCTCTCGACCGGCTAGGCGGCGACGGCCTCGGTCAGCGGCTCGGAGGCCTCGTCGACCGTCGCGACCTTCTGAATCGTCTGCACGATACGCCCTGTGATCCGGTAGGGATCGCCGAGCGAGTTCGGCCGGCGGTCCTCCAGGTAGCCCCGGTAGCCGTCCGCGACGAAGCTGTGCGGGACGCGGATCGACGCGCCGCGATCGGCGACGCCGTAGTTGAACTTGTCGATCGACTGCGTCTCGTGCAGGCCGGTGAGGCGCAGGTGGTTGTCGGGCCCGTAGACCTCGATGTGCTCGTCCTTGTGGTCGTCGAACGCCGCCATCAGCGCCGTGAAGTACGACTCGCCGCCGACCTCGCGCATGTGCCTGGACGAGAAGTTCGTGTGCAGGCCGGAGCCGTTCCAGTCGAGGTCGACGCCGAGCGGCTTCGGGTGGAAGTTGACGTCGACGCCGTAGCGCTCGCAGAGGCGGAGCAGGAAGTAGCGGGCGATCCAGAGCTCGTCGGCGGCGTGCTTCGAGCCCTTGCCGAAGATCTGGAACACCCACTGGCCCTTCGCCACCTCGGCGTTGACGCCCTCGTGGCTCAAGCCGGCGTCGATGCAGAGGTCGATGTGCGCGTCGACGATCTCCCGCGCGACGTCGCCGACGTTCCTGAAGCCGACACCTGTGTAGTACTCGCCCTGCGGCTGCGGGAACCCGCTCGGCGGGAAGCCGAGCGGCCGGCCGTCGCGGTAGAGGAAGTACTCCTGCTCGAAGCCGAACCACGTGTCGGGGTCGTCGACGACGCGAGCGCGCGTGTTGCTCGGGTGCGGCGTCCCGTCCGGGAGCATGACCTCGCACATCACGAGCGCCGCGTCGCGGCGCGCGGGGTCGGGGAAGATCGCGGCCGGCTGCAGCAGGCAGTCCGAGTCGCTTCCGTCGGCCTGGCGCGTCGAAGAGCCGTCGAAGCCCCAGACGGGGATCTCCTCGAGCCTCGGGAAGCCGTCGAAGGCCTTCACCTTCGTCTTGCTGCGCAGGTTCGGAGTCGGCTCGTAGCCGTCCAGCCAGATGTACTCGAGCTTGTACTTGGTCATCGCGTCTCCCGGTTCCGTTCGTGTTTTCGCCCCAACAACGACAAAAGGCCCAAGGACTCCTCGAGTCCTCAGGCCTCATCGCCCGAACGCCCGCCCATCGGGGCGGACGCATTCCTCACGCTAGCTGGGGCAGCGGCTGGACGTCAAGAGGCGCCGGCGAGCTCGGGCTCGACGCCCCCGTAGCGCAGCGCGCGTCCGTAGACGGCGAGCGTCGGGACCAGCAGCAGGGCGCCGCCCGCGAGCGCGGCGGGGATCCCGAAGACGTTGCCGACCCCGCCGAGCAGCGGGCCGCCGGCCGCTTGGCCGACCGCGTTCGCCTGCCCGGAGATCGAGATCACCGTCGCCCGGACGCTCGAATCCGTGATCTGCTGGTTCAGCCACGTGAGGTAGAGCGGATCGGCGAGCGCGCGCGTGACGAACACCGCGAGCAGCGCGACGGCCGCCAGCGCGAAGACGCCGGCGAAGGCGAAGACGAGCTCGGCGACGAGCATCGCCGCGACGAGGCCGACGAGCGCAACGGCGACCTCGCGCGTGCCGCGCCGTTCGATCCGCCTCAGCAGCATCGAGACCGCGAAGAAGCCGAAGACCATCGAGACCGCGCTGAAGATCCCGAACCACACGACCGGATCGAGCGACGGCGCCGCCGGCAGCCCGACGTTGCGCAGGACGTGCGCCTCCTTGAGCCGGTCGAACGCCTCGCTGGCGGTGCCCGCGAACAGCTCGCTCACGACGAGCAGGAGCACGAGCGTCTGGGCGCGGACGAAGCGGAACCCACTCCTCGCCGTCGTGTGCAGCTCGCGCCACGCACCGGCGCGCTCGCCGCGCGGCCGCGGCGCGAAGCCCGTCTCCGGCATCGCGACCGCGCAGAAGAGACCGGCGGCGACGGTGATCGCGCCGCCCAGGATCACGGCGGCGCGAAGCGACTGCGTCCCGAGCGCGACCAGGCCGACGAGCCCGACGAAGCCGCCGACGAAGCCCAGGCGGGCGCCGCGCAGGAACACCGGGCCGACGTTCGCCGCCCCGACCTCGTCCGTGATCCACGCCTGGTAGGCGCCGCTCGTGAACGTGTAGAAGAACCCCCAGAGCACCCAGAGCGCGATCACGGCCCAGGCCGCCGACACCGCGCCGACGAGCAGCCACGCGAGGCCGGAGCCGACGAAGCCGACGACGAGGGACAGCCGCCGGCCGTAGGTGTCCGCGACGACGCCGGTCGGTATCTCGAACGCGAACACGGCCGCCTCCATCGCCGTCCCCATCAGCACGAGCTGGAGCGGCGAGAGCTGCAGCTCACGCACGAGGTAGATCGACACGACGACCCACGTCGGCAGCGCCAGGAGCAGCTCGAGCGCGTAGAAGACCGTGGTCGCGCGGAGCCTCACGGCAGCGGGCCCTGCATCGTGAGCACCTTCGAGGCGTCGCGATAGCCCAGGCTGCGATTCACCGCCTGCATCGCCTCGTTGCCGCGCTGCGTCCAGGTGATCAGCTCGACGACGCCGTTCCGCGACGCCCAGTGGAGCTGAGCGCGTTTCATCGCGCCGGCGATGCCGCGCCGCCGCCGGTCGCGCCGCACGGCGGTGAGGCCGTGCTCGGCCGTCGCGTCGCCGTTCGCATGTTCCTGGAGGCCGGCGTAGCCGACGATCTCGCCGTCCTCGAGCGCGACGAACGACCCCTCGGGCCGCGTCGCCTCCTCGCGCAGCCAGGTGTCGAGGCGGTACGTGACGGGGCCGGGCAACGGCATGTCCTCGTAGCCGGCGAGCGCGACCGCGTCCCACGCGGCGCGCAGCCACTCCTCGCGCCGCTCGGCGAGCGAGACGAGCTCGATCCCTGCCGGCAGAACGGGGTCCGGCTCCCCGGGCTCGACCGTCCGCAGCTGCTCGAGCTGGTAGTCGACCTCGACGAGCCCGAACCCTCGCGCGAACGCGATCGCGTCGTCGTCATCGGCGTCGACGAACGCGTTCACGCCGTCGCGGCCGAGCGACCGCCCGTGCGCCGCGAGCGCGCGCGCGAGCGTCGTGCCAACGCCGCGGCCGCGGTACTGCTCGAGCACGCGGGCTGCGGCGAACGCCCGGCCGCCGAAGTTGGAGAGGTCGGCGATCCCGCAGCCGGCGTCGACGCCGTCCAGCGAGGCGAGCAGCAGCAGCCGCTCCGGCTCGGCGTTCGCCGTCAGCTGCTCGGGCGTCACCGGCTCGTTCGGGACGACGGCGCTCTTGATCCGCGCCCAGGTCTCGAGGTCGGCGGTGGACTCGACGACGCGCAACTCGATCATGCGGCGCTCCCGCTGACGACGACGGTCGCGGGAAGCGGGCGGTAGCCGAGGCGCTCGTTCACTGCGCGCATGGCGGCGTTGCCGTCGACCATCTCCGTGACGAGCTCCCGGTAGCCGTGCCCCGCCGCCCAGGCGATCTGCGCGCGCTTGAGCGCGGTCCCGATCCCGCGCCTGCGGTGGCTCGGCAGGACGGCCGTGAGCCCGTGCTCGAGCCGCGTCGCCGTCCCGGTGCGGTGGAGCGACGCGAACCCGACGACACCGCCGTCCTGATCCAGCGCGACGAACGCGGCCGGCGTGTCGCGCGTCACCCGCTCGACCCAGTCCTCGAACGGCGGGGCTTCGGCGCGCTGCGGAACCGAGGTCTCCGGCATGCACACGGCGCATACCCGGTAGGCGCCCTCGAGGTGCTCCGGGCGAAGCTCCTCGATGCCCGGAGCGACTTCGCCGTCACCCGGTCGCACCTCGAGCGCGACGTTCACCTCGCGCATGAGCTCCTCGAAGCCGCGGCGCGTGACGAAGCCGAGCGACTCGTCGTCGCCGACGCGGCCCCACATCGACTCGCATCCGAACGACCCTGCGGCCGTGCGGGCAGCGGCGAGCAGGGCCGAGCCGATCCCGCCGCGTCGGGCGTTCGGGCGCACGCGCACCATCGCGTACGCGCTGCCGGGGACCGACGAGCGGTCGACGTACGCGTAGCCCTTGTCGTCGTCGAGCAGGAAGCTGCCGCTCGCACGCTGGAGCATCTCGACCGTGATCGGCGCCTCCGGGTGCACGGCGTTGAACACGGCGACGCACACCTCGAGGTCGGCCTCGGTCTGCGCGGGCCGGATCATCCCGACCGCTTCAGCTTTCCGGTCCGCTTCGCGTACCGCTCGCCCGCGCGGAAGACCAGCAACCCGATCGGAATCGAGAACACGCCGATCACGAGCAGCGGCCAGACGTCGTCCCAGGCGAGACCGGCGCCGTCGAGGATCGACGCGCGGCAGCCGCGGAGCGCGTACGTCGCAGGCGAGATCTTGGAGATCCACTGCATCCACTCGGGCAGCACGCTGACCGGGTAGTAGACGCCGGAGACGACCAGCATCAGGCCCTGGGCGACGAAGCCCAGCTGCGTCCCCTTCTCCGGGGAGACGAGCGGCAGGACGGCGGTCATCATCCCGACGCCGATGAACGAGACCGATGCGATCGCGAGCAGGCTGATCGCCGCCGCGTAGTTGGCGTTCGAGATGTGCAGCCCGATGAACGCGACGACGGCGACGAAGACGGCCGCTGCGCGCACGAGCCCGTACAGCACCGCGTACACGCCCATGCCGATCAGGTGCACCGGACGCGAGACCGGCGCCATGAACGTGTACTCGATCGTCCCCTCCCAGCGCTCCCACGCGACGGTCTCCGTGACGATCTCGAAGATGATCCCGAGGAACGCCCAGATCACGCCTCCGACGAGCAGCGAGGTCGCGAGCTCGTTCTGCTCGGCCGGCGACACGCCGACGCCGCGCGAGATGAAGACGATCGTGAGCGTGTTCGCGATCGTCCAGACCAGGAACGCGAGGTCCCAGAGCAGGTAGCGCTTGGTCAGGTAGAGGTTGCGCTCGACGACGCCGTAGAGCCCGACGAGCTCGTCGCGGACGACGCGCCGGCGGCTGAATGTCAGGTCTGCGCTGGCCATTTACGCGAACACCTCCCTCTCCTCGTCCTCTTCCGTCTTCTCGTCCTCGAACGTCCGCCCCGTCGCGGCGAAGAACGCCTCCTCGATCGAGTCGACGCCAAAGCGCTCCTTCACGTCGTCGGCCGGCTCGAGGAAGAGCAGCTCCCCGCGGTCGAGCAGGCCGATGCGGTCGGCGAGCTCCTCCGCCTCTCTCATGTCGTGCGTGCACAGCAAGATGGTGGAGTCGTGCCGCTCCCTGATCTCGCGGATGAACCCCTGAACCTCCAACTTCGAGCGCGGGTCGAGCCCCGTGGTCGGCTCGTCGAGCAGCAGGAGCACGGGCGAGGTGAGCAGGGCGCGCGCGAGCGCGACCTTCTGCTGCATGCCCCGCGACAGGTGCTCCATCGCCTCGCCGCGCCGGTCGGGCGGGAAGCCGACGCGCTCGAGGATCGCCGGAATGCGGTCGCGCGTCTGGCGCGGGGTCATGCCGTAGAACCGCGCCGCGTACGAGAGGTTCTCGGCGGCGCTCATCTTCTTGAAGAAGCTCGCCTCGACCGAGACGCGGTTGACCAGCCGCTTCACGCTGCGCGAGTCGGAGAAGACGTCGTGGCCGAAGACCCGCGCCTCGCCGCCGTCGGGCAGGAGGAGCGTCGAGAGCAGGCGGACGAGGGTCGACTTGCCCGACCCGTTCTGCCCGAGGATCGCGACGCACTCGCCGCGGTCGATCGAGAACGTGACGCCGGCGAGCGCGGCCCGCTTGCGCCGGCCGAGGCCCTTCCTACGGTTGAAGACCTTGCGAAGGTCCGAGACGACAACTGCTTGTTCCTGCACTCATGCTCCTTGGATCGCGTGGAAAAAGAACCGAACGAAGACGCACCTCGACCGCTGTCAGCGGCGAGGCGTCACGTCTGCGTTGGCGATCCCGAACATGGCGCGTTCCACGATAGGCGAGAGCGCCGGGACCCGCAAGCGAAATTCACACAACCATCCGGCGTCCCCGGCGTCCCAATCCACATGGGCCGCATCTGCGCCGCGCTGCTGCTCGCCCTCGTCCTGCTGCCCGCCGCGGCGAACGCCGCCGACCCGAAGCAGGTGCCGCCGGACCGGCCGGCGATCGACGCGCTGCTCGACCAGTTCGTCCCCGACGTCGTCGTCGGAAAGGACCTGAAGGCGGGCTGGCCGCTCGCGGCGAGCTACGCCCGCGCCGTCTCCTACCGCGACTGGCTGCGCGGCGACACGCCGATCCAGCACTACCCGGCGAAGGGCACGACCTTCCACGGCTGGAAGGCCAACTACTCGTATCCGAACGACGTTGGGTTCGACATCCTGCTGCAGCCCGACTCGACGAAGGTGGGCCCGTGGTCGATCCGCGCCGAGGCGCAGAAGCTCGGCGGGAGATGGCGCATCACCACCTGGTACGTGGTCGCGCAGTTCGCGCCGCGCGGCAAGAAGGCCGCCGTCATCGGCCCGAACGACTTCGGTCCGGCGGGCAGCCCGGGCCTCTCCACGCTCAAGGGCCGCGTGCCCGGCTGGGTGCTGATCCTGCCGCTCGTCGCGCTCGGGTTCCTGGCGATCGTCGGCGGGACGTATGCCGGCATCCGCTGGGTGCGCCGCCGGTCGCGCATCCGCGCGATCGAGCGCGACCTGTCGGCGTCCTAGACGGTGAGGCGGCGGCGGGCCGCCTCGATCACGGCTCTCGCATCCTCGCGGTCGCCGTACCCCCACGTCTCCGTCCGTTTGTCCTCCAGGTCCTTGTAGACCTGGAAGAAGTGCTCGATCTCGTTCCGGAGCTGCGCCGGGACGTCCTCGATGTCCGAGATCGCGCTCCAGAGCGGGTCCTGCAGCGGCACGCAGATCACCTTTTCGTCGTCGCCCTTCTCGTCGGCCATATGGAAGACGCCGACTGCTCGCACGCGGATCCGGCAGCCGGGAAAGGTGGGCTCGCCGACGAGCACGAGCGCGTCGAGCGGGTCGCCGTCCGACGCAAGCGTGCCCTCGATGAAGCCGTAGTCGGCGGGATAGCTCATCGAGGTGAAGAGACGGCGGTCGAGCGTGATCCCGCCGAGCTCGTCGTCCCACTCGTACTTGTTGCGCGACCCGGAGGGGATCTCGACGAAGACGACGTCGGGCACGCCACGAGTCTACGACTCACCTGATCTCGAACGACACGGTCACGTCGGCGGTGACGTCCTCCGTGCCGGGCTCGACGGGCGTCGCGTCGGACGCCTTCGCGGCGGCCGGCACGGCCTCCCAGGTCACGGGCGGGGCGGCGCCGTTCTCGGCGACCGAGGACACGGGCCCGACGGCGAAGCCGCCGGCGTGCGCGAGCGCCTCCGCCTTCGCGCGCGCATCGGCGACGGCCTGCTCGAGCGCCTTGCGGTAGAGGGCGTCGCGGTCGGAGGTGGACATGCTCGGGCCGCTGACCGAGTTCGCGCCCGCTCCGACGGCGGCGTCGATCAGCGCGCCGGCCTTTGAGATCGCGGTCTTCGCGGTGACCGAGTTCTGGGCCGTGTAGCCGGTGACGTCGCCGCGCTCGTTGGTCTGCGGGTCGAGCGACACCTGCTCGGTCTGGACGTTCGAGCCGCCGGCCGCCTTGAGGGCGGCGATGACCTGCTGCATCTCGCGCCCGTTCTGGGCGAGAGCAGCGGTAGCGGTCGGAGCGTGCGTGACGACACCGGCGGAGACGAGCGCCTGGTCGGGAACGACCGTGACGGTGCCGTGTCCCGACGCGGTCACGAGCCGTGAAGCCGTGGACGTGCCGGCGGCGCCGCTTGCCGTTCCGGGGCGGCCGACGCCGGCGACCGCCGCGGCCGCGAAGACCACGGCGGCGACGGCGGAGCAGATGAGGAGTTTGCGTGTCATGCCCCGCATACGCCGCCGCGTGCTCAGATGTCACAGATGGAGTACCGCTTCGTCGACTGCCGTTGGGCCCTGGACGACCCCGACTTCGGCCGCGAGGCCTACCTGGCTGCGCACGTCCCGGGCGCCGCGTTCCTCGACGTCGAGCGCGATCTCTCGTCGCCGCCCGGCCCGGCGGGGCGCCATCCGCTGCCGGAGCGGGCGCAGTTCGAGGACGCCACCGGCCGCGCGGGCATCGGCGCCGCGACGTTCGTGGTCGCCTACGGCACGCTCGGCGGCGCCGAGCGGCTGTGGTGGCTGCTCCGGCACTTCGGCCACGACGCATGCGCGGTGTTCGACCTCGACGCGTGGCGGGGGCCGCTGCGCGGCGGCGAAGAGCGGATCGTCCCGGCAAGCTTCGAGGCGCGCGAGCGCGGCGGTGACACCGTCGACGCGGACGAGCTCGCCTCACGCCTCGACGGGCTCGTCGTCGTCGACGCGCGGGTCGCGGAGCGCTGGCGCGGCGAGCCGAACGCCGTCGACCGCGTGCCCGGTCGCGTCCCGGGCGCGGTCAACGCGCCGTGGAACGCGCCGCTGCCGCCGCTCCCGGACGGCGAGGTGGTCGCGTACTGCGGCTCGGGCGTGACTGCTTGCGTCGTGCTGCACGGGCTGCACCTCGCGGGCCGCGACGGCCGCCTCTACCCGGGCGGCTGGTCGGAGTGGGAGCAGCGCCCCGAACTGCCGGGCGAGCGCGACTAGCGATTAGGCCGCTGCGCCGATCGTCGAGGTCGCGTAGGGCGCGAGGTAGCGCTCCCAGCGATCCGGGATGTTCGGCGTCGCGAGGCGGATGAACAGCACGGGCGCCGGCTGGCGCGGGCTCTTCGCCGGCACCATCTCGACCTCGTGCGGCAGGCGGTCGCCCTTGCGGAGGTTGCAGGGCGAGCACGAGGTGACGACGTTCTCCCACGTCGAGTCGCCGCCGCGCGAGCGCGGGATCACGTGGTCGAGCGTCAGGCGGCCGCCGGCGGAGCCGCAGTAGACGCAGCGCCAGCCGTCACGCGCGAACAGCGCGCGGCGGGAGATCTTTCGCTGGACGAGCCGCGGAACGCGGACGTAGTGCACGAGGCGGATGACATGTGGCCAGCGATACGTGTCGCTGGCCGAGCGGAGTGGTCGGTCGAGCTGCTCGACGACCTCTGCCTTTCCCTTGAAGACGAGCACGTGCGCGCGACGAACCGTGCACACGTTGAGTGGCTCGTAGCTGGCGTTCAGGACCAGAACCTGATGCACCGTGCGCGCAATGTACCGGACAAAGCGGTCACGAAGCCCGTTCGGAAAACGGAATCGGGCCGCGTCGTATCAAGCGGTCAGCGAGCCATCGCGCGCTCGACGGCCTCTTGTTCTTCCGGCGAGAGGTCGACCGAGGCGCGGCCGCGCTCGAGCTCCTTCATGTAGATGCGCGCGTAGTCGCGGCCCTGGATCGCCGTGACGACAACGCCGCTCCGCGCCGAGTCGAGCAGCGCGAGCGACGCCGACTGGTGGCCGCCCGTGTCCTCGTAGGCGTCGTAGCGGACGATCGAGCTGTTCGCGACCACCCCATCGACGCGGCGGTCGACGCGCTGCAGCCCGGCGGCGACCTCGTCGACAGCCCGGTGGAGATCGTCGACCCGAGCCTGCAGCGACACGGCGAACTCGACGAGGTCGCGGCGGCCGCCGCCGAGCATGAGCCGCTGGGCGTCGCGAACGCGGCGTACCTTCACGAACCCCCACCACGCCAGCGCGAGCGAGATCACGCCGACCGCCACGCCGGCGAGCGCCACGATCAGCGCGGTTGCAGCAGAGACATGCATCTAGCGACTGCTACCCGAGCGAGAACAGGACCGGATAGCTCGCCTTGTTGTTGTCGGTCTTGAGCTCACCGGGCACCGGCTTCACGTCGACGTTGACGTGCGCCGGGATCGCGAACGTCACCTCGCCGAGGTTCGAGAAGGTGAGGGTCTTCGTCTGGCCCGGGTTGATCAGGTCGATGGTCTGCGTGCGCACGATCGGGCTCTTCTGCTGGATCGTGAGCGTCACCTTGATGCCGGCCTCCTGGAAGTTCCCGGAGTTCTGGACGGTGACCGAGAACGCAAGATTGGTGCTCACGCCGTTGACGGTGTTCAGCGCCGTCTGCGAGAGCGTCTTGCCGGACGGCAGCGCCTTCGTCTCGACGATGTTCGTGCCGTGGAGGCCGCTCGGGGTCGTGCCCGAGCCGGCGTTCGAGATGCGCGCCAGCAGGGCGGCCATCGACTGCTCGCTGTAGAGGTCGCGGTTCGCGACGTAGTGCGACTCCGGAACGGCGACGCCCGTGATGTTCTGGTCCTGCAGCACGGCCGTCGACGGCGCGTTGAAGAGGTCGTCCCAGACGACGTCGCTCGCGAGCAGCCGGTCACCCTGGTCGGCGAGCGTGCCCGCGTCGCTCGACTTCGTCGACCCCGCGGTCGCCTTGAAGGCGTTCGCGAGGCCCTGCGTTCCGCTGACGCGGAGCTGCAGCGACTGGATCAGGTTGAGGTTCTCCTCGCGGAGGTGGCCCGGCGGGTCGAGCTTCTGCGCCGCCGCGACGTTCTGGCGCTCCTGCTCGGCGATGCCGAGCAGCTTGCTGTTCAGATCGGAGGCCTTCGCGCCCGGGGTGATCAGCGCGTTCGCGACCGCGGTGCCGTTGTCGGCCGAGCTCTTCGCGATCGTCGACACCTTGTCCATGTAGTTGGAATAGGTGTCGTGCTTCGAGGTGCCTGCGCACGACTGCAGCAGCAGCCCGAAGACGACGAGCAGGACGACGAGCCCGAGCACGAGCGCGCCGAGCCGCAGGAGAGGCGTCAGGTTGCGAGGCGGTCCGGTCGGGCGGCGCAGCCTGCCGCCGGTGCCGCCGCGACGCGGCAGCCGGCGCTGCGTCGCTTGCTGAACCTCTGTGGTGGCCGGATCGTCCTCGAAGAAGTCGAAGTGGATGTCGTCGCCCGACGGGGCCATGGACTCTCCGAGGGTACAGGGCTTCGCGGTCGGAACCGCGCCGGTGGAGGACTCGCTTCGCGCGTGGTGTAACCAGCGCTTGGTGTCCTCGCACGCCCTCGCGCACGACCTCGTTCTCGGTTGCTACCGGCCGGTCCGGCCGCTCGGCTCGGGCGGGATGGGGCACGTCTGGCTTGCTCGCGACGAGCGCACGGGCCTGGACGTCGCGCTCAAGATCGTCGCCCGCGAGGGCAAGGCCGGCCAGCGCGCCGAGCGCGAGGCCCGCGCCGCGGCCGCCCTCCGGCACCCGCGCTGCCAGCGCATCCTCTCGCTCGCCCGGGACGCGTCCCACGTCTACATCGCGTACGAGTACGTGCCGGGACGCACGATGCGCGAGGCAATGCGCTCGGGCGAGCTCGACGACCGCGCGACGATCGAGGTCGCCGCCCAGATCTGCGACGCGCTCGCGCACGCGCACGGGCGCGGAATCGTGCATCGCGACGTGAAGCCGTCGAACGTGCTGCTCGCCGAGTCCGGGCGCGTCGACGTCCGGCTGCTCGACTTCGGGCTCGCGCAGATGGCCGAGTTCGACACGCTGACCGCGCTCGGCGACGTGCCCGGGACGCTCGCGTACATCTCGCCCGAGCGGCTGCACGGCGAGACGGCGACACCGGCCGCCGACGTCTGGGCCGTCGGGGTGCTCCTGTGGGAGGCGCTCGCCGGTGAGCACCCCTTCTGGGAGAGCGACCTGGCGACGACCTCGGAGCGGATCGCCCGCGGCGCGGCGCCGCTCGAGACCCGCCGGCCGGACCTCCCCCGTCACGTGCTCGACACCGTCGCAGGAGCGCTCGTCGCGAGCCCGGCGCGCCGGCCTTCCGCCGGCCGCCTCGCGGCGGAGCTGCGGTCGCTCGGCACGCGCCGCCGCCCGAAGTCGAAGGGGTCGCGCCCCGCCCGCCCGGCGATCGACCGGAAGGCGTTTGTCCTGGAGCGTGCGCTCCCGGCCACGGCCGCGGGCGCTACGACCGCCTGGATCGCCTCGACGATCCCCTTCTATCCCGCCGGCTCGGCGCCGGCGCTGGGCGCGGTGGCAGCCGTCGCGGGCATGGTGGGCCCCCGGCTCGGCCTCGCGGTGACACTGGCCGCGGGCTGGTTCCCGCTCGCGAACATGTCGATCGGGCTCGCCGTCGTCTACGCCGTGCTCGCCGTGGGGTGGCTCGCGCTCTCGTGGCGCGACGCGCGGGCCGGGCTGCTGCTCGTGGCCGGGCCGCTGCTCGCGCCGCTCGCCGCGCTCGGACTGATCCCCCTGGCCGCGCAGTTCGCGCGCGGCACGGTCCGCCGCGGGGTGCAGGCCGGCGCGGCCGTGCTGCTCGCGGCGGTCGTCGCAGGCTTCAGGCACGCGCGCCTACCCTTCGACGCCTCGCTGCCGCCGCTCGGGCTCGGGATCACGGGCTCGCACCGGCCGGCCGCCGTCGCCTCGGCCCTCGCCGGGCAGCTCGCCGCGCACCCGGTGCTCGTGGTCGAGGCAGTGATTCTCGGGGCCGCGGCAGCCGCCGTCCCGCTCGTCCGCAGACGGGGGCCGTGGGCCGCTTCCGCCTTCGCGGCGGTGCTGCTCGCGTGCTCGGTGCTGGCGGCTCCGGCCGCCGCTGTGCTTCCCTTGATCGGGGCCGCCTGGCTGATCGCGGCGGCTCTGACGCTCGAAACGAAGCCGTAGACTGACCGCCGGGAAATCCGCCCGAAGGCCTGCCCATGCCCGTGCTCCGCAGTATCGAATCGAAGCTCGAATCGCTCTTCGAGGGCGTGTTCGGGCGCGCGTTCAGGACGAACGTCCAGCCGGTCGAGCTCGCACGGAAGCTGGTCAAGGAGATGGACGACCACCGCAACGTCTCGGTCTCGCGGGTCTACGTCCCGAACGAGTACACGATCTACCTGGCGCCCGCCGATCGGGCGCAGTTCGCGAGCTACGAGACGCAGCTCACCGACGAGCTCGGCGAGTACCTCGCCGAGCACGCGCGGCGCGAGAACTACGCGCTGATCAGCCCGCCGAAGGTGCTGCTCGAGACCGACGCCGACCTCGCAGTCGGCATGTTCGGCATCGCGACGCGGCTCGCGCAGGTGCAGCCCGAGGCGGCGCCCGTCTTGAACGATTTGGCCGAGCGAGGGGCCACGATGGTGTACAAGGCACCGCCCGTGCCGCAGCCGACCGAAGCCGCAGCCCCGATCGACCTCGGGATCGAGGAGGAGATCGCCGTCCTCTCGTGGGACGGCGGGCGGCGCGAGGTAACCAAGGAGCGCGCGGTGCTCGGCCGCTCGAAGGACGCGGACATCCAGGTCGACGACCCGAACGTCTCGCGCCGGCACGCAGAGCTGCGGCGCGAAGGATCGGCGTACTGGTTGGTCGACCTGGACTCGACGAACGGCATCGAGGTACGGGGCAAGCGGGTGAAACGGCTCAAGCTCGAGGACGGCAGCCGCTTCACGATCGGCTCGACGGAGGTCACGTTCGCGCGGGAGACCCGGTGAGCGCGCTCGTCGGATCCGCTCAGGTCGAGACCACGCTGCTCGCCCTCAAGATCGCGTTCCTCGTCCTCCTCTACCTCTTCATCTGGCGGATCGTCCGCTCCGCCGCCCGCGACGTGCGCGCGCCGCAGGAGTCGATGATCCTGTCGCCGCAGCAGGCCTCGAGCCTGCTGCCGCAGCCGATGCCGCGCGAGGTCGGCCGCCTGGTCGTGCTCGACAGCCCCGCGCTCGAGGACGGCGAGGTGTACGACCTCGACTCGCGCCCGCTCACCGTGGGCCGCGGCACGAACAACGACCTCCCGCTCGCCGGCGACGAGTTCGCGTCAGGGCGGCACGCGCGCTTCGAGAGCCGCCGCGACGGCGTGTGGCTCGAGGACATCGGCTCGACGAACGGGACGTTCGTGAACGGCATCCGGCTGACGCGCGAGCGCCGGCTCGCGCCGGGCGACGTCGTCCGCATCGGAGAGACCGACCTGAGGTACGAGTCGTGATCACGATCACCGAGTCGTTCGGGAGCACCGACACCGGGCGCAAGCGGCGGCGGAACGAAGACGCGTTCGTTTGCGAGCCACCGCTCTTCGCGGTCGCCGACGGGATGGGCGGCGCGCAAGCGGGAGAGGTCGCGTCGGGCCTCGCCGCGGCGGCATTGCGCGAGAGCGGCGCAAACGGCGGCGGAGAGCGCCGCGTCGCGCAGCTGATCCAGGAGGCGAACCGGCGCGTGCACGACCGCGCGACCTCCGACGCGGCGGCATCCGGGATGGGGACCACGATCACCGCCGCGCTCTTCGAGCCGGACGGCCGGGTGGCGTTCGGCCACGTCGGCGACTCGCGCGCATACCTGCTGCGCGACGGCCGCCTCGACCAGCTCACCGACGACCACTCGCTCGTGGCGGAGCTCGTGCGGCGGGGCGAGCTCTCGCCGCAGGAAGCCGAGGTGCACCCGCAGCGGTCGGTGATCACCCGGGCGCTCGGCACCGACCCCGACGTCGACGTCGACACGTTCTCGATCGATGCGCGCTCCGGGGACGTCTTCCTGATCTGCAGCGACGGCCTCTCCTCCTACGTCGACGGCGGCGAGATCGAGCAGGTCGTCTTGCAGAACCGCCGGGACCTCGAGACCGCTGCGAGGACGCTGATCCAGGCGGCGAACCGGGGCGGCGGCGACGACAACATCACGGCCGTCCTGTTCTCGGTCGGCGGCGTCGAGCCCGAGGAGCGGACGCGCGAGTACGCCGTCGCGCCCGAACGGCGCGAGCCGGACCTCGAGGACACGCTGCACCCGGAGGACGGCGTGCCGGTCGTCTCGACGCCCGAGCCAGAGCCGACGCCCGCCGACGAGCATCCGGCCGACGACACCGCCGTGATCCCGGTCGCGGCGATCGCGGCGGGCCTGCCCGCAGCACCGGAGGCAGCGCCCGAGCCCGAGCCCGAGCCGGCCACGCCCGAGGCGGGCTTCGGCCGCCGCGTGCTCGCCTCGCTCGTGATCGTGCTGCTCGTCTGCCTGATCGTCTTCCTCGCGTGGTGGGGGCTCGCGCGCTGACCGCGATGAGGAACCGCGAGCTCGTCTACCTCGCGGTGGTCGGGGTGCTCACCGGCCTCGGATTCGCCTCGGTCTACATCGCCCGCCAGTCGGTCGTCAGCTGGGGCTCGCTGACGTACGCGCTGTTCTTCTTCGGGCTCTACCTGGCCGCGCATCTCGTCACGCGCTTCGCCGTCCCGAACGCGGATCCGTACCTGCTGCCGATCGCGGCGCTCCTCGCGGCGGTCGGCGTCACCGAGATCTACCGCCTCGGCCCGGACGACGCGTTCAAGCAGGGCCTGTGGATCGTGATCGGCGTCGCCCTCTTCGCGCTCGCGCTGCTCTGGCTCCGCCGCGACTACCGCGTGCTCGAGAACTACAAGTACCTGTTCGGGATCGGCGCGATCCTGCTGCTCTACCTGCCGCGCGTGCCCGGGCTCGGCTCGACCGTGAACGGCGCGCGGCTGTGGGTGCACGTCGGGCCGCTCCGCTTCCAGCCGGGCGAGCTCGCGAAGATCTTCCTGATCGTCTTCCTCGCCGGCTACCTGCGCGAGAAGCGCGAGGTGCTCGCGCAAGGCCGCCTGAAGGACCTCGGGCCGCTACTCGTGATCTGGGGCGGCTGCATGCTCGTGCTCGTCGCGACCAACGACCTCGGCTCGGGGCTCCTCTACTTCGGGATCTTCCTGGCGATGCTCTACATCGCCACCGGGCGCCTGTCGTTCGTGCTCGGCGGCATCGCGCTCTTCGCGGCCGGCGGCTTCGTCGCGTACAAGCAGATCCCGCACGTCCACGAACGCGTCACGATCTGGCTGCAGCCGTGGACCGAGCACCGTGTCTACTGCCCGCAGACCGGCGGCCTCGCGCTGCGGCAGGACTGCGAGAGCTACCAGCTCGTGAAGTCGCTCTACTCGATCGGCAACGGCGGCTTCGGCGGCGCGGGGCTCGGCAAGGGGACGTTCACGTCGGCCGACGGGCACGCGCTGATCCCGTTCATCAACACCGACTTCATCTACTCGGCGCTCGCCCAGGAGCTCGGCCTGGTCGGCGCGGCAGCACTGCTCCTCGTGTTCATGCTGTTCGTCGCGCGCGGCATGAAGATCGCCCTACGCGCCGACGACGGCTTCTCGAAGCTGCTCGCCGCCGGGCTCGCGTTCGGCTTCGCGCTGCAGACGTTCATCATCGTCGGCGGCGTCCTGAGGCTGATCCCGCTCACCGGAATCACCCTCCCGTTCGTCTCATACGGTGGATCCTCGGTGGTGGCGAACTTCCTGCTGCTCGCCGGGCTCCTGCTGGTCTCGAACCGCGCGAACGCCCAGACGTGAACAAGCAGATCTCCCGCATCTCCGTGGTCGCGCTGCTCCTGATGGCGGCATTGATCGTCGCCACGACGTACTGGCAGAGCTGGGCGACCGGCGGGCTCGCCGCGCGGCAGGACAACGCGATCCAGCGCGTCGCGCAATTCAAGATCAAGCGCGGCCTGATCTACGCGTCGGACGGCCACACGATCCTGGCCGGCAACGTCAAGAAGAAGGAGACCGGCCAGACCTTCTACTTCCGGTTCTATCCCCAGGGAGACCTTGCGGCGCACGTTGTCGGCTACTCCACGCAGGGGCGGTCACGCGCCGGCATCGAGCGCCAGCAGAACGGCTTCTTGACGGCGTCCAACGCCAATCTCGGCACGATCATCGACAAGCTCAGCGACAAGCTCCGCGGAACGACCGTCACCGGCAACAACCTGACGCTGTCGATCCGGCCGAACGCGCAACGGCTCGCGCAGGCCGCACTCGCCGGATCATGCGGCGCAGCGGTCGTCCTCAACCCGAAGACCGGTGAGGTCTACGTGATGGCGTCGTCGCCCGGGTTCAACCCGAACCGCATCGAGTCGGCGAAGGGCTACGCGTCGATCATCCACTCGCCGTCGGCCTGCCCCGGCTCGTCGTCCGCGCTCCTGAACCGAGCCACGCAGGGCCTCTACGCGCCGGGCTCGACGTTCAAGACAGTGACGGCCGCCGCTGCGCTCGACGCGGGCGCCGCGACGATCGACTCGAGCTTCTACGACCCCGGGTACTGCGAGCTCTACGGGAAGAAGGTCTACAACGCCGGCAACCCCGACCAGAACGGCCCCGAACAGTACGGTCGAGTCGACCTGCTCCAGGCATACCAGCACTCGATCAACGCGGTCTTCTGCAACCTCGGCAAGCAGATCGGCGCCCGGAGGATTCTCGACAAGGCGAAGGATTTCGGCTTCTACTCGACGCCGCCGCTCGAGCTGCCGGCCAACGAGCAGGCCCCTAGCGGTCTCTACGACTTCGCCAAGCACAGGCTGATCACCGACCCCACGCAGGTCGATCCCGGCCGGCTCGCGTTCGGGCAGGAGCGAATGCTCGTGACGCCGCTGCAGATGGCGCTGGTCGCCGCCGGCGTGGCGAACAAGGGCAAGGTGATGACCCCGTACCTCGTCAAGAATGTCCGCAGCCCGGGCGGCAGCATCGTGATGCGCACCAAGCCGAAGGTCTGGAAGCAGGCGATGAAGCCGTCGACCGCGGCGACGCTCAACACGATGATGCAGGCGGTCGTGTCGGGCGGCACCGGCACCCACGCGCAGATCCCGGGCGTGAAGGTGGCCGGCAAGACCGGCACCGCCGAGACGGGCATCCCGCACGTCTACACGGCGTGGTTCATCTTCTTCGCGCCCGCCGACGACCCGCAGATCGCGGGCGCGGTGGTCGTCGAGCACCAGCTGAACGGCTTCGGCGGCTCGGTCGCGGCCCCGATCGCGAAGGACCTCATGCAGGCGATCCTCCCGCAGGCGTCGAAGCAGTAGCGCGCCGGCCATGGCCTCGACCGACACCCGTCTCAACCGCGTCTTCGACACCCGGTACGTGATCAAGCGCAAGCTCGGCTCGGGCGGGATGGCCGACGTCTACCTCGCCGAGGACCAGGAGCTCGGCCGCCGGGTGGCGCTCAAGCTGCTCGACGACCGCCACGCCTCGGACGAGCAGTTCGTCGAGCGCTTCCGCCGCGAGGCGCAGAGCGCCGCCGGGCTGAACCACCCGAGCATCGTCTCGATCTTCGACCGCGGCCAGGCGGAGGGCACCTACTACATCGCGATGGAGTTCCTCGACGGGCGGACGCTCAAGGAGCTCCTGGTCCGCAACGGCCCGACGCCGATCCCGATCGCGATCGACTACGCACGGCAGATCCTCGGCGCGCTCTCGTTCGCGCACCGCAACGGGATCGTCCACCGCGACATCAAGCCGCACAACATCATCGTCCGCCCCGACGGCCGCCTGAAGGTGACCGACTTCGGGATCGCCCGGTCGGGCGCGTCGCAGATGACGGAGGCCGGCTCGATCGTCGGGACGGCGCAGTACCTCTCGCCGGAGCAGGCGCGCGGCGCGCCGGTCGACCCGCGCTCGGACCTCTACTCGCTCGGGATCGTGCTCTACGAGATGCTCACCGGGAAGGTCCCCTTCACCGGCGACACCCCCGTCGAGATCGCGATGAAGCATCTCTCGCAGGTGCCCGAGCCGCCCTCGAAGCTGCGCTCCGACGTCCCGCACGACCTCGACGCCGTCGTGATGCGCGCGCTCGCCAAGGACCCCGACCAGCGGTACGGCTCGGCCGAGGAGATGGACGCAGACCTCGCGCGAGTCGCACGCGGTGTCGCCGTGTCGCGGGAGACGGAGGACGCGATGACCCAGGTGCTCTCGGGCGCCGGGGAGACGGCCTCGCAGACGCTCGTCACGCGGCCGCGGACGCTCGCCACTCCGCCGATCCCGCCCGCCTACCGGACGCCGTACTACGACTACGAGGACACGCCGGCGCGGCGGTCGTTCCTGCCGTGGCTGCTCGCCGCCCTGCTCGTCGTCGCGGCCGCGGCCGGCGGCTGGTTCCTCTACACGAAGATCCAGGAGCAGCTGAACGACTCGAAGCCGGTCGCCGTTCCCGACGTGACCCGCCTGCAGAAGGACCTCGCCAAGACGAAGATCGAGGAGGTCGGCCTCTCGGCGCGCTTCCAGTACGCCCCCGACGAGACGGTGCCGTCGGGCCAGGTGTCGAGCCAGAACCCCGGGCCCGGGACGAAGATCAGCAAGACGTCCACGGTGACCCTCGTCGTCTCGACGGGCATCCCGAACGTGACCGTGCCCGGCGTCGTCGGGCAGGACGTGACGAGCGCGGTCGCCGCGCTCGCGCAAGCGGGCCTGCAGCAGAAGATCAAGCGCATCTACTCGGGGCAGCAGGAGGACACCGTCACCGGGCAGAACCCGGCCGCCGGCGACCGCGTCAAGAAGGGGAGCACGGTCACGATCAACGTCTCGCGCGGGCCGAAGCCGGTCACGCTGCCTGACGTCACCGGCGTCCCCTACGTGCAGGCCGAGTCGGTGCTGCGCGGCCAGGGCTTCACGGTCTCGCGGGTCGACGTGCAGTCCGACCAGCAGCCGCAGGGCGTCGTCGTCTCGATGGACCCGCCGCAGGGCACGGCCGTCGGCAAGGGCTCGAAGGTCACGCTCTCAGTCTCGAGCGGGCCGGCCACCTCGCAGATCCCCGACGTCACGAACCAGACGCAGGCCGACGCCTCGCGGATCCTCAAGGCGGCGGGCTTCACGGTCGGTCTCGTGATGCAGCCGGTCACCGACCCGAGCGAGGACGGGATCGTCGTGAGCCAGGATCCGGTCGGCGGCTCGACGGGGCAGCAGGGCGAGGTCGTCGTGATCACGGTCGGGCAGCTGCAGGCCGGCGCCGGCGGCGACCAGGGCGGCAACCAGAACGCTGTGCCGCCGACGACGCCGACGACTACCACCGGCGTGACGACGACCCAGACGACGACCACGGTCCCGTGAGCCGTCGCGTCGCCGTCATCCTCGGCGGCCGCTCGAGCGAGAACCCGATCTCCGTCGCCTCCGCGTCGAGCGTCGCGGCCGCGCTCGGCGCGAACGGGAACGAGGTCGTGTCGGTCGAGATCGACCGCGGCGGCCGCTGGGCGATCGGGGGCGCCGCGCCGAGAGAGCTCCAGGCGGGCGGCGGCTCCGGCTCGACGTCGCTCGAGCGGCTGCCACCGCGCGAGGTCGCCTCGACGCTCGCCGACGTCGACGTCGTCTTCCCGGTGCTGCACGGGCCGTTCGGCGAGGACGGGACGGTGCAGGGGCTGCTCGAGCTGGCGGGCGTCCCGTACGTCGGCGCGGGCGTGCTCGCGTCGGCGCTCTGCATGGACAAGGACGTCTTCAAGTCGGTGATGCGCGACCACGAGATCCCGGTCACGCGCAACGTCACGCTCCGCCTCGGCGACGAGCCGCGCAATCCGTTCGGCTACCCGTGCTTCGTGAAGCCGGCCCGGCTCGGCTCCTCGATCGGGATCACGAAGGCACACGACGAGAAGGAGCTCGAGCGCGCCGTCGCGCTCGCGTTCGAGCACGACGAGAAGGTGCTCGTCGAGGAGCTCGTGAGCGGAATCGAGGTGGAGGTCGGCGTGCTCGGGAACCTCCAGCCGATCGCGTCGCTGCCCGGCGAGATCGTCGTCACGCACAACGAGTGGTACGACTACGAGGCGAAGTACGACGAGGGCGAGATGGACTTGCGCGTGCCGGCCGGGATCACGGAGGCGCAGACGCAGCGGGTGCAGGACCTGGCGGTGCGCGCGTTCGTCGCGACCGACTGCGAGGGAATGGCGCGCGCCGACTGCTTCGTGCGCGACGACGGCGAGGTGCTCGTGAACGAGCTGAACACGATCCCCGGCTTCACGCCGACAAGCGTCTACGCGCAGCTGTTCGAGGCGTCCGGGATCCCGTACGGCGAGCTGCTCGAGCGGCTCGCCGACCTCGCGGTGGAGCGCTTCGACCGCCGCGCGCAGCTCCGGTATTAGTCCCCGCGTGCGACTGAACCTCTGGCGGCTGCTCGTGCTCCGCGACCCTGAGCTCTCGACGGCCGATCGCGCGGCCTTCGACGTGCTGCTCGCGGGCACCGGCGAAGGCAAGGTCGTCGACTACGACCTCGAGCAGCCGCGCTGGTGGTTCCTCCACCATCTCGTCCGCTCGGGCTACCTGCTGCACGGCACCAACGAGCCCGAGATCGCCGAGTTCCGGACGCGGGCGAACGACGACGCGCACGGCAAGCCCGTCGAAGCGGTGTTTGCGTCCGACGACGCCGTGTGGCCGATGTACTTCGCCGTCGTCAACCGGCCGGTCGCACGCAGCTACATCAACTGGTGCGAGCACGTCCCGGGCGCGTCGCGCTACCTGTTCTCGATCGGCTCCGACCCGCGTGACCCGCGTTCGTGGTGCGACGGAACGATCTACGTGCTGCCGGCCGACACGTTCTCGCCGACGCCCGCGAGCCGCGAGCTCGTGAGCAGCGTCCCCGTGCGGCCGCGCGCGAAGCTTCGGATCTCGCCCGACGACTTCCCGTTCAGGCTGGAGACGCGGGGACACGGCCCTGGCGCGACGCCGCGCAGCGTCTCGGTCCGGAACCTGCTCAGGCTGCCCTGACCTCGGTGATCCGCACCCGGTGCAGGCCGCCGAGGTCGGTGATCCAGAGCAGGTAGTAGCGGTGCGCTCCGCCGCTCACCGTGAAGGTGGCGTGCGTTCCCGAGACGGCCTGCGAGGCCGAGACGGTCGCCGGAAAATCCTGCTCGGAGTCGCCGGCCTTGATCACGGCCGTGAAGCCGGGCGTGGTCGTGTCGACGTCGATCTGGCGGACCGTTCGCGACGAGCCGGCATCGAGCACGAGGCCGACTCCCGGCTTGTTGAGCGTGCCGTCGTAGTAGTTCTCGGTCGACCACGCCGTCGCCGGGTTGTTGTCGGTGGCGGCCGGCGCCAGGTTGTTGTTCTCGCCCGGCCTCCCCGTCCCGTTCGGGTCGTAGGCGGTCACCGCCCGGAGCTTCGGCGGCGGCCCGGCCGAACTCCCTCCGCCGCCCCCCGGCAGCGAGCTCGTGCCGTGCAGGAGGAAGTACGCGAGCGCCCCGCACACCGCGAGCACGCCGAGCAGCACGAGTACGAGCGGCCACGGCGAGACTCGCCGGTGCCTCCGCGCGGCCGGCGGCGGCGCGATCACCTGCGTGCCCTCCTCGCTGCCGTTCGACGCGCAGGCCTCGAGCTCCCGGCCGAAGTCGGCCATCGTCGGGAAGCGCTCCGCCGGGCTCTTCGCCATCGCCCGTTGAACCGCTGCGTCGACGCGCGGCGGGACATCCGGCCGCTTCTCGCGCACCGACGGCACCGGCTCGTTGATGTGCTGCATCGCAACCGCGACGAAGTTCTCGCCGGGGTACGGCACGTCGCCGGTGAGCAGCTCGTAGAGCACGACACCGAGCGAGTAGACGTCGGACTGCTCGTCGACGCGACCGCCCTGCGCCTGCTCGGGCGCGATGTAGTCCGACGTGCCGAGCACCGTCCCGGTCTCGGTCATCCCGCGCTGCACGTCGAGCGAGCGCGCGATCCCGAAGTCGGTCATCTTCGCCTGGCCGTCTCCGTTCAGGAGCACGTTCTGCGGCTTGACGTCGCGGTGCACGAGGCCGTTCTTGTGGGCGAACGACAGGCCGCGAGCGACCTGGACGGTCAGCGCGAGCGCGGACTCGACCGGCAGGGGCCTCTCGGTCACGATCAGCTGCTTCAGCGTCTGGCCGCCGACGTACTCGAAGACGATGAACTGACGCTCCTCGTGCTCGCCACGGTCGATCACGGTGACGATGTTCGGGTGCGAGAGCACCGCGGCCGACCGCGCCTCGCGACGGAAGCGCTCGACGTACTCGGGGTCGTGCTGGTGGTGGTCGTGCAGCACCTTCAGCGCGACGGTGCGGTCGAGGAGCCGGTCATGCGCCCGGTAGACACTCGACATCGCGCCGGAGCCGACGAGCTCCTGGAGCTCGTAGCGGTCCGCGAACACCTGACCGACCATCCTCCGGGTGAGGGTAGCCCCTCCGCCCAGCGGTGAAACGGCTAGGAAAGCGCGGCGGACAGGGCCTCGTCCCAGGCGTCCAGCGCCTCGGCGAGCTCCCCGTCCGTGATCACGAGCGGGACGAGCACCCTGATGCAGTTGCCGTGGACCCCGGCCTTCAGCAGCAGGAGCCCGCGCCGGAGCGCCTCCTCCTGCACTCGTGTCGCCAGCTCGGTGGCCGGCGCCTTCGTGCCCGGATCCTCGACGAGCTCGATCGCGAGCATCGCGCCGATCCCGCGCACGTCGCCGACCTGCGGCCAGCGGGCGCGCCACTGCTCCATGCGCGCGCGCATCGTCTCGCCGATCGCTGCGGCGCGTGCCGTGAGCCCCTCGTCCTCGATCACGTCGATCACGGCGAGCGCGGCCGCCTGCGCGACGGGGTTGCCGACGTAGGTCCCGCCGACGCCGCCGTCGACCGGCGCGTCCATGATCTCGGCCTTGCCGAGCACGCCCGACAGGGGCAGCCCGGCGGCGATCGACTTCGCGACCGTGATCAGGTCCGGCTCGACGTCGTAGTGCTCGATCGCGAAGAAGCGTCCGGTGCGCGCGAACCCCGTCTGCACCTCGTCGCAGACGAGCACGATCCCGTGGCGGTCGCAGATCTGCCGCAGGCCCGCCAGGAACTCGGGCGGCGCGGCGATGAACCCGGCTTCGCCCTGCACCGGCTCGACGACGATCGCCGCGACGTTCTCGGGCGCGACGAGCGTCGCGAACGCGCGGTCGAGGGCGGCGAGCGCCTCGCCGGCCGACGGGCCGCGATAGGCGTTCGGGAAAGGCACGCGGTACACCTCGGGCGCGAACGGCCCGAGGCCCGCCTTGTACGGGTGGGTCTTCGAGGTGAGCGACAGCGAGAGCAGCGTGCGCCCGTGGAACGCGCCCTCGAAGGCGATCACGGCGGGGCGTCCGGTGAACGCACGCGCGAACTTGACCGCGTTCTCGACGGCCTCGGTGCCCGCGTTGAAGAACGCCGCCTTGGCCGGGCCGGTGAAGGGCGCGAGCGCGAGCAGCCGCTCGGAGAGCTCTGCGTAGACCTCGTACGGCACGACCGTGTAGTCGGTGTGCGCGAACCGCTCGAGCTGCTCCTGCGCCGCCGCGACCACACGTGGGTGAGAGTGACCGACGTTGAGGCAGCCGACGCCGCCGGCGAAGTCGATGAAGACGTTGCCGTCGAGATCGGTGAGCGTCGCGCCGCGCGCCTCGGCGACGACGACGGGAAACGTGAGCGCGAGCGGCGAGGCCACGCTCGTCTGCAGGCGGTCGAGCACCGCCTGCGAGCGGGGGCCCGGGAGCGCCGTCTGCACCGCGATCGTCCTCGTCGCCGCCATCGCACCGAGCGTAGCCGACGCGTCAGCCGGGCTGGATCTCGCCGGAGCCCCGCTCGACGAGCGTGGTCTCCACGACCACGTGCCGCGGCTCCCCGGGGCCGCCCTCGAGGCGGGCGAAGAGCAGCTCGGCGGCGACCCGCCCGAGCTCGCCCGGATCCTGCGCGACCACCGTGACCGGCGGGTCGAGGAGATCGGCGAGCACGAAGTCGTCGAACCCGATCAGCGCCACCTCGCGCTGGCGCCGGAGCGCCTGGAGCGCGCGGATCGCGCCGATCGTGATCAGGTTCTGCCCCGCGACGATCGCCGTCGGCGGGTCGGGGCCGTGGAGGAGCTCGAGGATCGCGTCCCGGGCGGGCCCGATGCCGTGGACGTCGCGGCGCACCAGTCTCGGGTCGAGCGGGATCTGCGACTCCAGTAGGCCGTCGACGAAGCCCTGGTAGCGCTCGGTCGCCGTCCAGATCGAGCTGAGGTCGGCGAGGAACGCGATCCGCCGATGCCGGAAGCCCGCGAGGTGCCGCACGGCCCGCGCCACGCCCGCCCGGTTGTCGACCGTCACGCTGTCGGCGTCGTGCAGCGTCGCGCGGCGGTCGACGAACACGATCGGGCGCCCCTGCCGGCGCTCGTCCGCGAGCCCGGAGGGATCGTCGCCCGCGGGGATCACGATCAGCCCGTCGACGCGCCGGTGCGCGAACGCCCGCAGGAGCTCGCCTTCCTTCGCGGCGTCCTCGTCGCTCGACCCGGCGAACACGAGGCACGAGCGCGCGGCGGCGACGTCCTCGACGGCGCGGTGGAGCGCGGACGAGAACGGGTTCGCAACGTCCTCGAGCAGGAGGCCGATCGCCTGGGTCTTGCGGTCGGAGCGGCGCAGGCTCGAGGCGGTCAGGTTCGGCCGGTAGCCGATCAGCTGCACCGCCTCCTCGACGCGCGCGCGGAGCTCCGGGGAGACGCCGTCCTCGCGGTTGACCACGCGCGAGACCGTCTTCAGGCTGACCGCCGCGAGCGCGGCGACGTCGCGCATCGTCGGATCACGCCTCGCGACCTCGGCAACGTTGTCAGCTGCTCCGTTCACCGCCACGATCTTGCCACACCGCACTGCTGCTTGACAATCGGAGAGCGATCGACTACCGTCTCTGGCCTTCTGGACAACGTTGTCAGCAGCAACGAGAGCACCCGGGCGAACGGCCGCCCAGCGTCGCTCCCCCTCCGCGACAGCACGTTTGCGTCATTTCGGGTTTTCCGATTGCGACCTTCGTCACTGCCGCTCTACACTGCCGCGCGAAGAGGCCTGTCCCCAGCTGGCTCTCTTTACGTCCCCTAGCGAAGGAAGGGCTCTGAATGCATCACTCGCTCAAGCGCATGTGGGCGCTGATCGGCGTGATCGCTGCGATCGCTGCGGTCGCCGCATCCTCTGCCGGTGCGTCCCACAAGGCGGGGCCGACAATCGTGATCTGGACCGACACGGATCGCGCGGCTGCCGTCACCAAGGTCGCCAACGACTGGGCCGCGTCGAACGGCGCGACCATCCAGGTCGTCACGAAGAACTTCGGCGACATCCGCGACAACCTCGGAACGGTCTCCGCCGCCGACGCTCCTGACGTCATCACCGCGGCGCACGACTGGACCGGCCAGCTGGCTGCAAACGGCCTCGTCGAGCCGATCTTCCTCAGCTCGGCCACGAAGGCGAGCTTCCCGTCGTACACGCTGAACGCGTTCTCGTATGGAACCGCGGTCAAGAAGCTGTACGGCGTCCCCGTCGCGGTCGAGAACATCGGCCTCGTCGTCAACACGAAGCTCGCGAAGGTCCCGACCACGTTCTCGCAGCTCGAGACCGAGGCGCTTCAGGTCAAGAAGGCCAAGCACCAGACCTTCGGCATCGCCGTCCAGCAGGGCTCCGGCGGCGACGCGTACCACATGTACCCGTTCTTCTCGGGCCTGGGCGGCTACGTCTTCGGCACGAACAAGGCCGGCAACCTCGATCCGTCCGACATCGGGGTCGCAAACCCGACCCTCCTGAAGAACGCCCACCTGATCGACAAGTGGAACAAGGAGGGCCTGATCAGCTCGAAGGTCGACTCCTCGGCCGCGCAGAACGCGTTCCTGAAGGGCCAGGCCGCCTTCTGGATCACCGGCCCGTGGAACGCCGACACGCTGAAGAAGAGCGGTCTCACGTTCAAGGTCATCCAGATGCCGGCGATCGCAAAGCCGTCGGTGCCGTTCCTCGGCGTCCAGGGCTTCATGGTCACGAAGTACGCGACGGTTCACGGCGTCGACTCGGCGGCCAAGGACCTCGTCACGAGCTTCATGGCGACGCCCGCAGCCCAGACGCAGCTCGCGGCGGCGAACGGCCGCCCGCCTGCGAACGTCAAGGCCAAGTCGAGCGACCCCGTCCTCCAGCAGTTCTCAGCTGCGTCGAAGGGCGGCGTCCCAATGCCGAACATCCCGCAGATGAGCTCGGTCTGGTCGGACCTCGGCCAGGCGTGGGTTCGCTCCACCAAGGGCAGCGGCGCGATGGCTGCGTCGAAGTCCTTCAAGGCGGCAGCCCGCAGCATCGCCGCCAAGATCGGCTAGCACTACGAACGACCGCGCCGGGCGCCCGAAGGGCGCCCGGCGCCTCCCTCGAACGGAAACCGCGTGAGCGAGATCGCCGCCCCGACACCGAGAGCGCCGTTCAAGCCGGGACTGATCGCACGGGCGATCGCGCTGTTCTCGGGCCTTCCCGGAATGATCATCAAGTTCGTCCTGCTCGCGATCCTGAACGCGCTCGCGGTCTGGGCGGCCTATGTGCTCATCGACCGGGGGAAGTGGATCTCGCTCGCGATCCTCGTGGCGGCAACGCTGCTGATCGACTACATCTACCTCGCGCCGCGATCCTGGACGCTGCCCGCCAAGTTCATCGTCCCCGGGACCGTCTTCCTGCTCGCGTTCCAGATCGTCCCGATCATCTACACGATCGAGATCGCTTTCACGAACTACTCGACCGGGCACATCATCTCGAGGGCCGACGCGATCCAGGCGATCAAGGTCAACTCGCTGCAGCCGCCGGCGAACGGGCGCCAGTTCGAGATGGCCCCGGCGCGGGACGCCGACGGGAAGCTCGTGCTCATCCTCCACGACGACTCGTCCGGAGCGGTCTACGCCGGCACGAAGAAGGGCCTCCAGCCGCTCGCGAAGCCGACCGTGACGATCTCGCCCGACACCGGCCAGCCGACGGCGGCCAAGGGCTACACGCTGATCAAGGGCGCCGAGCTGTTCAGTCTCGACGCGCAGCTCCGCGCGCTCGAGATCCCGACGAAGGGCGACTCGGCGATCCAGGCGCAGGGCGTGAGCCAGGCCGTCGAGCTGCAGCCGACACTCCGCTACGACTCGGCGAAAAACGCGTTCGTCCGCATCTCGGACGGCACCGTCTTCAGGGACAACGGCCGCGGGTCGTTCGTCTCGGTCAACGGCAAGGAGGAGCTCGAGCCGGGCTGGAAGACGTACATCGGGTTCCACAACTTCGGCAAGCTCGCGAACGACCCGCTCTACCGCAGCCCGTTCGTCAAGGTCTTCGTCTGGACGTTCGTGTTTGCCGGGCTCGTCGTCGGGCTGTCGTTCGCGGTCGGGCTCTTCCTCGCGATCACCCTCGACAAGAAGGGGCTGCGCTTCCAGAGCTTCTACCGCTCCGTGCTCGTGATCCCGTGGGCGATGCCCGCCTTCCTCGCGCTCCTGATCTGGGCCGGGCTCCTCAACGACGACTTCGGGGTCGTGAACAAGATCCTCCACCTCCACATCCCGTGGCTCTTCGACGCGAACTGGGCGCGCGTGTCCGTGGTGCTGGTGAGCGTCTGGCTCGGCGTCCCCTACTTCTTCCTCGTCTCGTTGGGCGCGCTGCAGTCGATTCCCGCCGAGCTGACCGAGGCGGCGCGCGTCGACGGCGGAGCCGGCTGGGCGATCTTCCGGCGGGTGACGCTGCCTCTGGTGCTCGTTGCAGTCGGCCCGCTGCTCGTCGCCTCGTTCGCGTTCAACTTCAACAACTTCAACAACATCTACTTCCTCACGCAGGGAGGCCCCTACACGGGCACGTCGTCGATCGCGGGCTCGACCGACATCCTGATCAGCTACACGTACAAGCTCGCGATCGCGACCGGAAAGGGCCAGGATTACGCGCTCGCGAGCGCGGTCTCGATCGTGATCTTCTTCATCGTCGCGACCATATCCGGCGCGATGTTCTACCGGACGAAGGCGATCCGGAGCGTGCAATGACGACGACCGACCACACAGAGCTCACCGCCGCCGTCGCGGCGCCGCGTGCGGCCAAGGCGATCCGTCGCGACCGGCCGAAGCTCAAGGACACCTGGTGGCGTCACGCCGTAGCGATCACGGCCATGGTGATCGCGCTGTTCCCCGTCGTGTACACGCTTTCGTCTGCCTTCAACCGCGACAACTCGCTGCAGGGCGCGACGCTCGTCCCGACGCATGTCACCCTGCACAACTTCGGGAACCTGCTGCACAACAACGTCACGCTGAAGAGCGGGGGCAAGACGGACGCGCCGTACCTGCGCTGGGTCTTCAACTCGATGGTGATTGCCGGCACGACGGCGCTCCTCACCACACTGCTCGGCGCGCTCGCGGCCTACGCCTTCAGCCGCTTCCGCTTCAAGGGCCGACGTTTCGGGATGATCGCGCTGCTGCTGATCCAGGTGTTCCCGCAGTTTCTCGCGGTTGTGGCGATCTACCTGCTCGTCTACAACCTCGGGAACGTCTTCGGGCCGCTCGGGATCAACTCGATCCTGGCCGTCGTCGTGGTGTACCTCGGGGGGTCGATGGGCGTACAGACGTGGCTGTTGAAGGGGTTCTTCGACACGATCCCGAACGAACTGGACGAGTCGGCGCGCGTCGACGGCGCGACACCCGCTCAGATCTTCTGGGGCGTGGTGCTGCCGCTCGCCCTGCCCGTGCTGATCGTCGTCGCGCTGATCTCCTTCATCTTCACCCTCAACGACTATGTGCTCGCCTCGGCGCTGCTCCAGACGAACGATCACTTCACGCTGTCAGTCGGGATGTTCGGGTGGGTCAACCAGCAGTACGGCCAGCTATGGGGCCCGTTTTGCGCCGGCGCGCTGATGGCGATGATCCCGGTGGTCATCCTGTTCCTGTCGCTGCAGCGCTGGATCGTCGGCGGCCTGACCGCGGGCTCTGTCAAGGGATGAGGCTCGCTGAAGAAAGCACGGCCGTCGAGACGCTTCTCGACGAGCCGCACCACGACGGCTCCGAGCTCTACACGCCCGAGCCGCCGCTCGCGGTCGGCGACACGGCGACCCTGCTGCTCCGCACGCGCCGCGGCGATGCCGAGCGCGTGCACCTGCGCCACCTGCGGGACGGGGAGCCGACGCTGGTCGAGGCGAGGGTCGACTCGGAGACCGGCGACGAGACGTGGTGGCGCGCGAGCTTCCGCACGTCGAACCCGGTCACCCGCTACCGCTGGCTGCTTTCGGGAGGCGCCCGGGGCTACGCGTGGCTGAACGCCAACGGCCTGCAGCCGACCGAGGTGGCGGGCTCGGACGACTTCGTCGCCACGCCGGGCGCGGGCGGGCCGGACTGGCACCTCTCCTCGGTGGTGTACGAGATCTTCCCCGACCGCTTTGCGACGACGGGGGCTGCGCGGAGCGCGCCCTCGTGGGCTATCGCGCGCGAGTGGGCGACGCTCCCGACCGGCCGCGGCCGCGCCACGCCGCACGAGTGGTTCGGGGGCGACCTTCCCGGGATCACGGCGCACCTCGACCACATCGCGGCGCTCGGAGCGAACGCGATCTACCTGACGCCGATCTTCCCCGCGACGTCGACGCACCGCTACGACGCGACGACGTTCGACCGGATCGACCCACTGCTCGGCGGCGACGGGGCGTTCGCCGAGCTGGTCGCCGCGGCGCGCCGGCAGGGGATTCGGCTGATCGGCGACCTGACGCTCAACCACACAGGCTGGCAGCACGAGTGGTTCGAGACGGCGCGGGAGCACTCGCACTCGCCGGAGCGCGGCTTCTACCTCTTCGACGAGGCGCTGCCCGGCGGGTACGCGTCGTGGCTCGGCGTGCCGACGCTGCCCAAGCTCGATTGGCGTGACAGCGAGCTGCACGCGCGCATGCGCGGAACCGTCCGCCGGTGGCTCGAAGCGGGCCTCGACGGCTGGCGCATCGACGTGGCGAACATGGCCGGGCGCTTCCGGTCGGTCGACCTGAACCACGACGTCGCCCGCTGGGCGCGCGGGGCGGCCGACGGCGCACTGCTCCTCGCGGAGCACGGCCACGACTACCGTCCCGACCTCGACGGGACGGGCTGGGACGGCGCGATGAACTACGCGGGCTTCCTGCGCCCGGTGACGTGGTGGCTGCACGGCGGGACGCTGCGCAACGATCCGTTCTCGCCCGCGCCTGCGCCCGAGTACTCGGGGACGCAGATGGTCGATGTGATGCGGCGCTTCCGCGCCGGCGTGCCGTGGCCGGTGACGCTGCACTCCTGGACGCTGCTCGACTCGCACGACACGCCGCGCTTCCGCACGGCCGTCCGCACGCGCGAACGGCAGCTCGTCGGCGTCGGGCTGCAGATGACGACGCCGGGCGTGCCGATGATCTTCGCCGGCGACGAGCTCGGCCTCGAGGGCGAGTGGGGCGAGGACGCCCGCCGCACGATGCCGTGGGAGTCGGAGGGCTCGTGGGACACCGCGCTGCTCGATGGGTACCGCCGGCTCGCGGAGCTCCGGCGCGCGAGCCCGGCGCTCCAGCGGGGCTCGATCCGCTACGTCCACGTGTCGGCCGACGCCGTCTGCTACCTGCGCGAGACCGCGGACGAGCGCCTGCTCTGTCTCGCCCTGCGCGCGCCCACCCGTCCGATCGCCGTTCCGTTCACCACGCTCGAGACGCTCTTCGGCGACGATGCACGCGGCGGCGTGCTCCCGTCCGAGGGCCCGTCGTTCCACGTCTGGAGGATCCATGGCTGAGGTCGCGTTCGACGACGTCGACAAGATCTACGACAACGGCGTGCAGGCCGTCTTTGGACTGACGCTGGACATCCACGACGGCGAGTTCCTCGTGCTCGTCGGGCCGTCCGGCTGCGGCAAGACGACCGCGCTGCGCATGGTCGCGGGGCTCGAGAACATCTCCGCCGGCACGCTCTCGATCGGCGGACGCGTCGTCAACGACGTGACGCCGAAGGAGCGCGACATCGCGATGGTGTTCCAGAACTACGCGCTGTACCCGCACCTCTCCGTTGGCGAGAACATCGCCTTCGGCCTGCGCCTGCGCAAGACGGCCAAGACGGTGATCAACGAGCGCGTCACGTGGGCCGCGAAGATGCTCGACCTCACCCCTTATCTGGACAGGAAGCCAAAGGAGCTCTCCGGCGGCCAGCGCCAGCGCGTGGCAATGGGCCGCGCGATCGTGCGCCAGCCGCAGGTCTTCCTGATGGACGAGCCGCTCTCGAACCTCGACGCGAAGCTTCGCGTGCAGATGCGCGCGGACATCGCGAAGCTGCAACGCGAGCTCGGGACGACGACGATCTACGTCACGCACGACCAGGTCGAGGCGATGACGATGGGCGACCGGGTTGCCGTCATGAGCAAGGGCTACCTGCGGCAGGTGGACGCTCCGCAGCGGCTGTACGACCGCCCGGACAACCTCTTCGTGGCCGGGTTCATCGGGACGCCGCCGATGAACCTGCTCGAGGCCGGGGTCTCGGTGAACGGCAACGTTGAGATCGACCTCGGCGGGAACGTGATCCCGATCTCGGACGAGGCGCTGCGCGAGTACCCGCGCCTGCGCGAGTACGCGGGCCGCAAGGTGATCGTCGGGCTCCGCCCGGGGCTGCTCCATCCCGCCCGCGAGGAGCCGGGGATGCCGTCGATCCGCGCGAAGGTCGAGCTGGTGGAGGCCCTCGGGGGCGAGTCGATGGCGTACTTCCAGGTGAACGCGCGGCAGATCAAGGCGGAGACGCCGGACGAGTCGCTCGAGTCGGACGACGAGGCCAGCGTCGTCGGCTCCCGCCCCAATCTCGTGGCGTCGTTCCCGCCGCACGTGATGCTGCGGATCGGCGACGAGGTGCCGGTCGCGATCGACACGCGCGGCCTCCACTTCTTCGAAGAGGCAAGTGGGGCTCCGCTCCGCTAGCTTCGGGCTCGCCGCGCTCGCGGCCGTCGTCGTCGTCGGCACCGCCGGCAGCGCACCTTCCGCCGGGCCGCCGACCGGTGCGGCGCTCGCGGCGCTGTCGCAGCTGCCGTCGCAGAGCTCCCTCGCGTCGCAGCGCATCTACTTCGTGATGCCGGACCGCTACGCGAACGGCAGCACGGACAACGACACCGGCGGGCTGAGCGGCCCGCGCACGCGCACGGGCTTCGACCCCACCGATCCGGCCTTCTACCACGGCGGCGACCTGACCGGGCTGACGCAGCACCTGCAGCGGATCAAGGACCTCGGCTTCACCGCCCTCTGGGTGACGCCGGTCGTGAAGCAGGACCCGTTCGAGAACGGGAGCGCCTCCTACCACGGCTACTGGGGCCTCGACTTCACCACCGTCGACCCGCACCTCGGCAGCGACGCCGACTTCGCCGCGCTGGTCGGGGCCGCGCACGGGCTCGACCTGAAGGTCTACCTCGACGTCGTCGTCAACCACACGGCGGACGTCGTCCAGCTGACAGGCACGTCGTACTCCGACGTCCCGTACCGCGACTGCCACGGCAAGCGCTTCAACCCTGCCCGCTACGTGACCGGCCGCTTCCCCTGCCTGAAGGCCGCGAACATGCCGCGCGTCCCGTTCGTCGTCGCCGGCGACCGCGACCTCAAGAAGCCCGCCTGGCTCAACGACCCGCTCAACTACCACGACCGCGGCAACATCGACTTCGGCTCGTGCAGCGACACCTGCTTCGAGCAAGGCGACTTCTACGGGCTCGACGACCTGTTCACCGAGAAGCCGAACGTGCAGAACGGGCTGGCGCAGATCTACGCCGAGTGGATCACGCGCTTCCACGTCGACGGCTTCCGCGTCGACACGGCCAAGCACGTCAACGCCGCCTTCTTCCGGCTCTGGGTTCCGAAGATCCGCGCCGCCGCGAAGGCGGCGGGCATCTCCGACTTCCCGGTCTTCGGCGAGGTGACGATCAACGACGCGACCGATCTCTCGTACTACGTCCGCGACCGCGGACTGCCGCAGGTGCTCGACTTCCCGTTCCAGGAGGCCGCGTCGGGGTACGCCTCCGGAGCCGCGGGCGCGCGCGGGATCGCCGACCGGCTCGACGCCGACGACTACTTCCGCACCGCGAACGGCGTCGACCCCGCGTTCACGACCTTCCTCGGGAACCACGACATGGGGCGGGCCGCGCAGCAGATCCTGAGCCAGGCGCCGGGGCTCTCTCCGAGCCAGCTCCTGCAGCACGTCCTGCTCGGCTACGACCTGCTGTACCTGCTCCGCGGCGCGCCCGCCGTGCTGTACGGCGACGAGGTCGGGATGATCGGCTCGGGCGGCGACCAGCAGGCACGGCAGGACATGTTCCCGACCCAGGTCGCCGACTGGCAGACGCAGGCGCGCGTCGGAGGGCAGCCGATCGGCAAGGGCACCTCCTTCGACGTGACGCAGAACCCGATCGAGGCTCACCTGAAGATGCTGGCCGCGCTCCGCGACGCGCATCCCGAGCTCGCGACGGGCGCCTCGGTCGTGCGCTACGCGAAGGGCCCGGTGCTCGTCGTGTCCCGGATCGACCTGTCGACGAGACGCGAGACCGTCGTCGGCTTCAACAACGGCGACACGGCGGCGACGGTCACCGTCCCGACCGCGTCGGGCGCGCCGCTCAAGCTGACCATCCAGCCGGTGTCGAGCCAGGTCGTGACGCCGGGGCAGCCGTTCGCGGCGAAGGCGCCGGGGACGCCGGCGCTCACCGCAGGCGGCGACCCGCTCACCTCCTTCTACCGCCTCGGCGCGGCCGTTCCGGGCGGGCCGGCCAGCGTCGCGTTCGCCGTTCGCCGCCACGGCGGGGCCTGGCAGCGGGTGGCGATCGACGACTCGGCGCCGTACCGCGCGTACCTCGAGCCGGCGAAGTTCGGGAAGCGCGAGCGCGTCCAGGGGATCGCGGTCGCGCGGGGCACGGACGGCAGCGTCCGCACCTCGAGGATCGTGACGTTCGTGCCGAATCCGTGAGCCCGCGGCGGCCGCCGCGGCTTCGCTAGCCTCCCGCAGTCTCCAAGAGAGCCCGACGCCCCGGGCTCACCGACGATGCTCACCTCCGCGACCGACACGCGCCCCTCGACCTGGTGGTCCGACACGCACGGCGCCGACGGCGACCTGCTCGTCGCCTACTTCAGCATGGAGTTCGGGCTCGAGGCCCGGCTGCCGATCTACTCGGGCGGCCTGGGCGTGCTCGCCGGCGACCATCTGAAGGCGGCCGCCGAGCTCGGGCTCCCGCTCGTCGCGGTCGGGCTGCTCTACCGCCGCGGCTACTTCAGGCAGTCGGTCGGCCCGGACGCCCGGCAGACGGAGAGCAACGAAGCGATCGACCCGGCGGCGCTCGGCCTCGTCCGCGAGCCGGTCTCGGTGCAGATCGAGCTGGCCGCCGAGGCGGTGGAGGCCGCCGTCTGGCGGTACGACGTCGGCTCGGTGCCGCTCTACCTGCTCGACGTGGAGGGCGTCACCGACGTGCTCTACGGCGGCGACCGCGAGCACCGGATCCGCCAGGAGCTCGTGCTCGGCGTCGGCGGCGTCCGCGCGCTGCAGGCGCTCGGTTTGGAGCCGAGCGTCTTCCACGTGAACGAGGGCCACGCCGCCTTCCTCACGATCGAGCGGACGCGCCGGCTGGTCGGGCGCGGCATCCCGCCCGCGGACGCGCTCGAGGAGGTGCGGGCGAGCACCGTGTTCACCACGCACACGCCCGTCCCGGCAGGGAACGAGGTGTTCGCCCGCGAGCTCGTGCTGCGCTACGTGGGGGACCTCGCCGAGGAGGCGGGCATCTCGCACGACGAGCTGCTCGCGCTCGGCCGCGCCGACGGCGACGACGGCTTCGGGCTGACACCGCTCGCCCTGCGGCTGTCAGCGCACGCGAACGGCGTCTCCGAGCTGCACGGCGACGTCGCCCGCTCGATCTGGAAGGCGCTCTGGCCCGGCCGTCCGGCGCCGATCACCCACGTCACGAACGGCGTCCACCTCGGCACGTGGCTCGCGCCCGAGCTCCAGCGCGTCCTGCGGCGGGCCGGGATTCGCCCCGAGGCGCCGCCTGCGAGCGGCGGCTGGGAGGCGGCGCGCGAGCTCGACCTGGACGAGTTGCGCGATGTCCGCTCGGGACTGCGCGAGCGCCTCCACGGCCTGACGGGGCTCGACTCCTCGCTACTGACGATCGGCTTCGCCCGACGCTTCGCGACGTACAAGCGGGCCGGCCTCGTGTTCAGCGACCTCGAGCGGCTGCTCGGGCTGCCGGTGCAGCTCGTCGTCGCCGGCAAGGCGCATCCGCAGGACGTCGCCGGCAAGCAGCTCCTGCACGAGATCGTCGAGCTGTCGCGCGGCAAGGCCGCGGGCCGCGTCGTGTTCCTCGAGGGCTACGACATCGACCTCGCGCGCGCGATCATCCCCGGCTGCGACGTCTGGCTGAACACGCCGCTCCGGCCCCACGAGGCGTCCGGGACGAGCGGGATGAAGGCGGCGGTCAACGGCGTCCTCAACCTGTCGGTGCTCGACGGGTGGTGGGCGGAGGCCTACGACCCGTCGTACGGCTGGGCGATCGCGGGCGGCTCCGACGAGGAGGACGCCGCCGAGCTGTACCGACTGCTCTCCGAGCACGTCGTTCCGCGCTTCGAAGCGCGGAACGACTGGGCTCGAATGATGCGAAGCTCGATCGCGGAGCTCGCGCCCCGGTTCTCGATGCAGCGAACGGTGATCGAGTACGTGGACGCGTACTACGTCCCCGCCTCGTCACGACGCCGCACCGGGTAGTCAGACCGTCCCGGGCGCCGGCGGCGCCTGCTCTGGCGCGTCGCCGAGGCGCTCGAGCAGATCCTGCACGTTCTCGAGCTCCTGCTCGAGATGCGCGCGGTAGGACGTCAGGCGCTCGACCAGCTGCTCCCGGTTCGGGAAGCCGGGACCGCGGCGCCCGAAGCGATGGCGCCGGTGGTGGCGATGGTGGTGGGTGTGGTGCTCTTCCTCACACATGGCTACGCTCACCTCCTTTCGTATCTCTCGATAATAGTTACCCGATGATAACCAATACGAGATGGTAAGCGGCGGCGGGCAGCTCGACGAGCTCCGCCGGGTGCTCCGCCGCGTCGTGCGCGGCCTCTGGCAGCGGCGCCGGCCGAGCGACGACCTGCTCGCGCTCGTCGGCGCGGGGCCGCGGCTCACCCGCCGCCACGTGGCCGTGCTCGCGCACATCGGCACCGAGGGCGAGCGGACGGTCGGCGAGCTCGCGCGCGAGCTCGGGCTCTCGCTCCCGGCCGCGAGCAAGCTCACCCGCGACCTCGAGGACCGCTCGCTCGTGCACCGGCGCGAGCACGCAGATGACCGCCGCCGCACCGTCGTCGACCTGAACGCGCTGACCTCCGAGCGCGTGCGGGCCTGGCTCGAGCGCCGCAACCGGCCGCTCGAGCGCACCCTCGGCGCGCTCACGGCGGCGGAACGGGACGCCTTCCTCAAGGGCCTCCACACGCTCGCCGACGCACTGATGGAAGAATCCGGCGATGGTTCTCTCGGACCGCACCATCGAGCGCCTCATCGGAGAAGGCCGCATCGCGATCGACCCGTATGACGCGTCGCTCCTGCAGCCCTCGAGCGTCGACGTCCGCGTCGACCGCTACTTCCGCGTCTTCCACAACGCGCGCTACCCGTTCATCGACGTCAAGGAGCCCCAGGAGGAGCTGACGGAGGAGGTCGAGATCACCGACGACCAGCCGTTCATCCTCCACCCCGGCGAGTTCGTGCTCGGGTCGACGCTCGAGCGCGTGACGCTGCCCGACGACCTCGTCGCCCGACTCGAGGGCAAGAGCTCGCTCGGCCGGCTCGGCCTGCTGATCCACTCGACCGCCGGCTTCATCGACCCGGGCTGGGACGGCCACGTGCCGCTCGAGCTCTCGAACGTCGCCAACCTCCCGATCACGATCTACCACGGCATGAAGATCGGGCAGGTCTCGTTCATGCAGCTCACCGAGCCCGCGTCGGCGCCGTACGGCTCGACCGCGCTCGGGTCGAAGTACCAGGGGCAGCGCGGCCCGACTCCGAGTCGCTACTGGCAGAACTTCGCATGAAGGTCCTCGTCACCGGCGGCACGGGGTTCGTGGGGCACGCGATCGTCCACGCGTTCCGCGCACGCGACCTGGACGTGCGCATGCTCGCGCGCCGGCCCGAAAACGGCTCGCACCTGACCGCGATCGGCGCCGACGTGGTGACCGGCGACCTGACGCGCCCCGAGACGCTCGCGCCGGCGCTCGCGGGCTGCACGCACGTCGTGAACCTCGTCGCGATCATCAAGGGGAAGCCCGAGGACTTCCAGCGGGTGATGACCGACGGCACCGCCTCCCTGCTGGCGGCCGCAAAGGAGGGCGGTATCGAGCGGTTCGTCCAGATGAGCGCGCTCGGGACGAACGAGCAGACGAAAGAGCTCGTGCCCTACTTCAAGGCGAAGTGGGAGATCGAGCGGGCGGTCGAGTCGTCCGGGCTCGAGTACGCGATCGTCCGCCCGAGCTTCGTGTTCGGCCGCGGCGGCGCGCTGCCGACGTTCGTGCGCCAGGTGAAGGTTGCGCCGGTCGTCACCGTGATCGGCCCGGGCACGCAGCGGATCCAGCCGATCTGGCTCGACGACGTCGCGCAGTTCTTCGCGACCATCGTCGACGACCCGCGCGCGACCGGCCGGATCTGGGAGATCGGCGGCCCGGACGTCGTCACGTGGAACGAGCTCTACCTCACGATCGCCCGCGTGCTTGGCAAGCAGCGCCGCCTCGTGCACGTCCCGATCGGCGTGGTCCGAGCCGGCGCGCGCCTCACACAGTGGGCGCCCGGCGCGCCGCTGAGCGTCGACCAGGTCACGATGATCGACGCCGGCGACAACGTCTGCTCGAACACCGATGCCCAAGACACCTTCTCGCTCCCGCTCGTCACGCTCGAAGACCAGCTCCGCCGCGCCACGGCCTGAGCGGCGCCTGTCCCTGCTGCTGCGGCTCGTCGCCGCCCACCAGCGGATGGCGCAGCTCGTCGAACGCGAGCTGGCGGCCGACGGCGTCGAGCCCGACGGGTACGGGATCCTCAGCCTGATCGGCGTCCGCGGGCCGGTGCGGCTCACCGAGGTCGCGGCGGAGCTCGGCATGCCACTCCAGACGGCGTCCGACGTCGTGCGGCGACTCGAGGCGCGCGGCGACGTCCGTCGCCGGCCGAACCCCGAGGACGGCCGCTCGTCGCTGTTCGAGCTCAGCGCGGCCGGCGACCGCGCATGGCGGCAGGGGTTCGACGCGCTGGCGCGCATCAACCGCGCGCTCGACAGCGAGCTCGACGACTCCGGCCGGGTGGTGGCCGCGCTCGAGGAGCTCGACGCCGCCTTCGCACGGTCGTTAACCGAAGATTAATCCGGATCCGGAGCACATCGTCCGGATCCGGAGTATCGTCGGCCGATCCGCATCCTCACCTTCATCTTGCTCGCGGCGGCCGCGTCGGCAGTCGCCGCGAGCGCGGGGGCCGGTCCGGCGGTGGTCGCGAAGATCAAGGTGGCGCCGGGGGTCGCGCCGTGCGCCGCAGCGGGGGCGGGCGGCTCGGTGTGGGTGAGCGAATACGGCGCGCCGTACCTCCTGCGCATCGATCCGAAGACGAACAAGGTGCTCTCGAAGACGCAGATCGGGTTCGGGTCATGCGGGCTGGGTGCAGGCGCAGGCTCGCTGTGGATCGAGGACACGAGCTCGAACACGGTCAGCCGCGTGTCGGTGCGCACGCGCAAGCGGATCGCGGTGAAGGTGGACGCGCAGCCGTACGACGCGACGTTCGCGTACGGCGCCGCCTGGGCGACTGCCTTCACCGGCGGGCAGCTCGACCGGATCGATCCCGCGCGGAACCGGGTCGTCAGGCGCTTCCCGCTGCCGTCGGCCACCGGCGTGGTCGGTGCGTTCGGCTCGATCTGGGCGACCGGCAGCGAGGGCGTGATCCGCGTCGACCCGGCGTCGAACGCCGTCGTCGCGACGATCCCCGTCGCGGGCGCGGCCTGGACCGCCGCCTCGGACGACGCCGTCTGGGTGACCTCGCCGAACGGCCTCGTACGCATCGACCCGGCGACGAATCAGGTCGCCGCGACGATCGCGCTGCCGACGCCGCTCGGCGATCCGGCCGTCGTCGCCGGCCGGGTGTGGGTGCCCGAGATCCGCCAGAACCGGGTCGCGATCGTCGACCCGGCGACGAACCGGCCCGCGGGCACCGTGAAGGTCGGCGCCGGCCCGTTCGTCGTCACCGAGATCGCGGGCGAGGCGTGGGTGCCGAGCTGGAAGGGCGTCGACATCTGGCGCCTGCGCCCGTGAGCGCGGCGGCGCTCCTCCTCTCGATGCTCTTCGCGGCCGGTGCGCCGGGGGCGAGCGTGGCGGCCCGGATCACGGTCGGGCTCCAGCCGTGCGCCGAGGTCGCCGGCTTCGGCTCGGTCTGGGTCGCGAACTACGGCTCGTCGACGGTCTCGCGCATCGACCCTCGGACGAACCGGGTCGTCGGCACGGTGCGCGTCGGGGCCGCGCCGTGCGGGCTCGCGGCCGGCGCGGGCTCGATCTGGGTGGACGGCTACGGCACCGGAACGGTCGAGCGCATCGACCCGAAGCGGATGCGCCGCGTCGCGGCGATCGCCGCGGGCCCTTCCGTGTGGGACGTCGCGTTCGACGGTCGGTACGTCTGGGCCGACGCGAACGGCGACGGGACGGTCGTCGAGATCGACCCTGCGACGAACCGCATCATGCGTCGCGTCGTCGTCGGACGGTCGCCGACCGGGCTCGCGTTCGCGCACGGCACGCTCTGGGTCGGCAACAACGGGTACACGGATCGCACGTTCTCGCGGGTCGACACCGTGTCCGGGAAGGTGACGACGGTCGCACCGGGCTGCGCCAGGCCCGCGTACTTCGCCGTCGCGGGCGACGCCGACCCGTGGGTGACGTGCGTCGGCGTGACGCACGGGACGGCCGTCAGGATCGATCCACGCACGAACGCGGTCGTCGCGCGAGTCCCGCTCGGCAACACACCCGGCGACGGCGCGTTCGGCGCCGACGGCCGGGTCTACGTCCCGAACAAGCTCGACGGGACGGTGACGCGAATCGACCCACGCACGAACCGCGTCGTGCAGACGGTGCGCGTCTCCGGGACGCCGTTCGTCCTGAACGAGGCGTTCGGCGACATCTGGGTGCCGGACGGCGCCGGTCGGGTCGTCTCCCGCCTCAGGCCGTAGACAGCGCCGCGAGCATCCCGCGCGCGACGGCGTCGTCGATCTCCGCCGGAACGGGCTGCGGGCCGGCGGCGAAGCCCGACGGATCGGCCGCGAGCGCGCGCAGCGAGCGCGCCTGGAGGGCGAACCCGAGGTCCATGACCTGGATCTGGTTCCCGGTGGCGGCCGTGAGGTTGAGCATCTCGCCGCGGCCGAGCAGCCTGATCCGCCGACCGTCGACGACGTGCTCCGTGACTGCGTCGGCGGCGCGCACACCTTCGCCGAGCTGCTCGAGCTCGATCTCCGAGAAGTGCCCGGCGTTCGCGAGCAGCACGCCGTCGCGCACGAGCCCGAGCTCCCGCCGCCCGATCACGCCGGTGGTGCCCGTCACGGTGATCACCGCGTCCGCCTGCGAGAGCGCGGCGTCGAGCCCACGCACGGTCATCCCGTCGAACGCCGCCTCGAGCGCGCGCACCGGATCGCGCTCGACGACGAGGACGGTCGCCCCGTCGGCGCGCAGCGCCCGTGCGACACCGCGGCCGCATGCGCCGTAGCCGACGACGCAGAACACGGTCGCGGCGACGAGCAGGTTCGTCGCGCGCATGAAGCCCTCGACGACCGTGGGCCCCACGCCGTACGTGTTCTCGATCAGGCGCTTGAGCGGCGAGTCGTCGATCACCACCACCGGGAACGGCACGCGCCCGTGCAGCTCGGCCTTGAGGCGGTTCGCGCCCGACGTCGTCTCCTCCGTGGCGGCGGTGACGCCGAGCCCGCGCGCGGCGGCGGCGGCGATGAGCTCGGCGCCGTTGTCGAGCAGCAAGTCGGGCCGGAAGGCGAGCACGCGCTCGAGGTGCGCGGCGTGCGCCGAAGCATCGTCGGCGTTCGCGGCGAACACGGTGACGCCGTCGAGCGCCGCGAGCGCCGCCGCGGTGCCGTCGTCGGTCGTCGCCGGGCTGCCGGTGAGCGCGAGGTCGCACCCGCCGGCGAGCAAGACCTCGACGAGCACCGCCGTCTTCGGCTCGACGTGCAAGCACATCCCAAGGCGCCGACCGGCCAGCGGCCGCTCCCGAGAGAAGTCGTCGCGGAGCGCCGCGAGCAGCGGCATGTTCGCCCGAGCCCACCCGGCCCTCTCCAAGCCACGCGCAGCCAGCGACGGATCAGCAATGAAGCTATCCACGGTCAACCCGCCGGTTTGTACCGCTTCAAAGCGCAGTGGGTCGCCGCCGAAGGCCGGCTTGCCCGGCCGAGAGGCGAAGCGCGTGCCCGCGACAGCAGGCGCAAGAGGGAGGGATGGGCCTTGGGAAGGGAACCGCAGGTTCTCTTCCCAAAAAAGATGAGGGCCGCCAAACGGCGGCCCTCGATCCGGTAACCAGCTTGTATTTCGTAGAGGCGTTTCCGACCGTTTCAGGCGGCGCGTAACGCGAGTCCCCCACGCTGGCTAGACGATTCCCCTCTCAGGTTCCGGGGACACGCCTCTACGAGCCGGTACCTCCACTGCCCGTACTCGAAGTCTCCAACGCCGGACCACCTCCTTTCCGCGGTTATCGCTCACCATAGCGGATCGCTCAGGACGGATGCCCGCTCGGATTCGACGGAGGCGCGCACGAAACAGGTGACGAGGTGGTCGTTGACGATCCCGCACGCCTGCAGCGCGGCGTGGACGGTGGTCGGGCCGACGAATCGGAAGCCGGCGGCGCGGAGACGCTTCGAGAGGGCGGCGGACTCGGGGGTCGACCCGGCCCAGTCCGCGTGCGAGCGCGGCGCCTTCCGGCGACGCGGCGCGCCGGCCCAGAGCAGCTCGGGAAGCGGCGTGCCCTGCTCGCGGAGCGCGAGCGTCGCGCGCGCGTTCGCGATCGCGGCCTCGATCTTGCCGCGATGGCGCACGATCGACGCATCGCCGAGCAGACGGTCGACGTCGCGCTTGCCGAAGTGGGCGACCCGCTCGGGGTCGAATCCGCGGAACGCCGCGCGGAACGCCTCGCGCTTGCGCAGGATCGTCAGCCACGAGAGGCCCGACTGGAACCCTTCGAGGGTCAGGCGCTCGTAGAGGCCGCGCTCGTCGAGCACCGGCCGTCCCCACTCGTCGTCGTGGTAGGCGTTGTAGAGCGGGTCGCTCGATTCCCAGCAGCGGATCAGGGCTTCACGTCCGCGACGACGACCTTCACGACGCCGTCCTCGACGACGACGGGGTACGTATCGACGGGCTCGAAGGCAGGGAGCGTGAGCGGCCGTCCCGTGCGGAGGTCGAAGGCCGAGCCGTGGCGCGGGCAGATCACCCGGCACGAGTCCTCTTCCCAGTCGCCCTCGCAGAGCGGGCCGTCGTCGTGCGAGCACCGGTCCTCGAGCGCGTACAGCTCGCCGCCGCAGTTGTAGACGCCGATCGACGTCCAGCCGACCGTGACGATCTTCACCGAGCCCGGCCCGAACTCGTCGAGCGGCGCGACGTGCACGTCGGGCACCCCGGTCTCCCTAGTCGAACTGGAGGCCCTCGGAGAGCCCGCGCCACTCCTCGGGGAGCGGCGTGCCCTTCGCGCGGTTGAGCGCGACCTTGAGGACACCGAGCCCGAGGATCGCGCACTTGAGGCGGATGGGCGTGAGCGGGATCCCGATCTCGTCGAGCAGCTCCTCCTTCGGCAGCTCGGCCACTTCGGACGCCTTCCGCCCCTTCACGAGCTCGGTGAGCATCGAGGTCGCGGCCTGCGAGATCGCGCATCCACGGCCTTCGAAGCCGACGTCCTCGATCGTCTCGCCGTCGGCGGCGAAGCGCACCGAGATCGTGACCTCGTCGCCGCACAGCGGGTTCTGCCCTTCCGCATGCGCGTCGGCATGGTCGATCAGCCCGTGCCCGCGCGGGTTCTTGTAGTGGTCGAGGATGACCTCGCGGTAGAGCTGGTCGAACTCGCTCATGATCAGGTCAGACCCCGAAGGTCTCCTTGACCTTCACGAGGCCGTCGACGAGGCGGTCGACCTCTTCGGGCAGCGAGTAGAGGTAGAAGCTGGCGCGCGTGGTCGCGGCGACGCCGAGCCGCGTCATCAGCGGCTGCGTGCAGTGATGGCCGGCGCGAACTGCGACGCCCTCCCAGTTGAGGATCTGCGCGACGTCGTGCGGGTGCACGCCCTCGAGCTCGAAGCTGACGATGCCGGTCCGCCGGTCGGCCGGCGGGCCGAAGATGCGGATGCCGGGGATATCCGAGAGCCGGTCCATCGCCTGCACGACGAGCTCGTGCTCGTGCCGTTCGATCGCCTCGAGCCCGACCGAGGAGACGTAGTCGATCGCGACGCCGAACCCGTACGCCTCCGCGATCGCCGGCGTACCCGCCTCGAACTTGTACGGCAGCTCGTTCCAGCTCGTCTTGTCGAGCGCGACCGAACGGATCATCTCGCCGCCGAGGTTGAACGGCGGCATCGCCTCGAGCAGCTCGCGCCGCCCCCACAGGGCGCCGACGCCGCTCGGCCCGCAGAGCTTGTGCGACGAGAAGGCGAGGAAGTCGCAGCCGAGCGCCTGCACGTCGATCGGCCGGTGCGGTGCGGCCTGCGCCGCGTCGACGACCATGATCGCTCCCTGCTCGTGCGCCCACTCGGCGAGCTTCTCGACGGGGTTGATCGTCCCGAGCGTGTTCGAGACGAGGTTGTTCGCGACCACCTTCACGTTGCCGCGGGTCGCGAGCTCGTCGAGCGTGTCGAGCTGCAGCTCGCCGAGGTCGTCGATCGGGATGTGCGCGAACTCGGCGCCCGTGCGCTTCGCGATGAATTGCCACGGCACGAAGTTGGCGTGGTGCTCGAGCTCGGTGATCACGACGACATCGCCCGGGCCGAGGTTGTCGAGCCCCCACGCGTACGCGATGAGGTTCAGCGCCTCGGTCGCGCTCCGTGTGAAGATCACCTCGCGATTCGAGGGCGCGTTGATGAACGCCCGCACCTTCTCCCGCGCGCCCTCGAAGCCCGAGGTCGCGCGCTCGGAGAGCGTGTAGACGCCGCGGTGGACGTTCGCGTACGAGTGCTCGTAGAAGTCGCGCATCGCATCGAGCACCTGCCGCGGCTTCTGCGTCGACGACGCGGAGTCCAGATAGGCGACCGGGAGCCCGTTCGTGAGCTCGTCGAAGACCGCGAAGTCCGCGCGCAGCCGGTTGACGTCGAGCGCCTGCGATTCCTTGACCGCCACGGGGCTACTGTACCCAGCCCCTTGCGGCTGCCAGCTTTGCGACCTGGTCAGCGCTTGCGGAACGAGGCCGGCGAGTAGCCGGCTGCCGTCACCGTTACGAGTGTCCCTTTTCGAAATGCGGCGAGGCTCGCCTTGCCGGCGGCGCTGGTCTTCACCGTGTGGCCGCCGCCTTTGAGCGTCGCCTTCACACCGACGCCCTCGTCGGCGACGGTGATCGTTTTCGCGGTCGCGGCGACGGTGAGGCTCGGGAGCAGCGTCGAGCGGACGATCGAGGTGCCGTTGTCGACGTAGACCGCGACGCCGCCGGCCGGGAGCGCGACCGCTGCGACCTGGTAGGCGGTGGCGCCCCCGAGGCCGGCGACCGTCGCCGCGCCGAAGTGCCTGCCGGCGCTGCGAGACCGGCGGGCATGGACGGCGCCGTTCTGCGTCCACACCGCCCAGAGCCGGTTCGCCGGATCGACCGCGAGCGCCATGTGCGGGTCGCCGCCCGCGAACACCCCGCCTCCGACGACGGCCGAGTACACGAGGTTGCCGCCGCGGAAGGTGTTGAGCGCGAAGCTCGTGGCGGTCGGGTAGCCGCCCGCCCAGCCCATGAAGGTGTTGCCAAGGCCGTCGGCGACGAGCGGTACGCCGTCGTCGTGCGGCGCCGTTTGTGGCAGGCCGAAGGCCCGCCCGGGGCCGGCCTGGCCCCCCGTCGCGTCGAGGCCCTCGTAGACGAACTGGCTCGGGAAGGCGTTGGCGTTCGACCAGAACGCGACCTGCGCGTAGTTGGTCGTGTCAACCGCGAGCGACTCGGCGTAGCCGCAGCACGCGCCGAACACGGTGTGCGAGGCCTCGCCGTTCAGGCCCTGCGAGACGACGACGCCGAACGTTCCGTCCTGGCTGAACATCGGCGTGCCGTCAGGGCGAACGGCGGCGGACTCGACATCGGCGAGGCTGGTCGAGTGCGTCGCGACTGGCGCCGACCAGCTCGCACCATCCGACGTCGACTCGAAGCGAAGCACGCCTTGCAGCGCAAAGCCCGCCGTCGTAGCGGGCGCGTACAGCTCGATCGACCCGGACGGCAACTGCACGAGCGCAGGCTTTCCCACCGAGAGCAGCCCCGCCGCGACCGTGTGGTCGCCGGTCGCGCTCGACCAGACCTTCAACGTGCCCTTCCCGTCGCTGTACGCGGCGAGCTCGACACCGGAAGCCGTGCGCAGCACGCCGGGCCGCATCGTGTTCGAGACCGGAACGGTCGAGACAGTCACCCAGGCGGCACCGGCCGAGGGGACGGCGATCAGGCCGAGCAGCAGGGCGGCGAGCAGGCGCATGCGGCACGTCGCAGGATGGCGATCACCCCGGCGGTCGGCGTCCCCCGAAACGGTGCCTGGCACCGGATCGCGCGACTAGAGGGAGAGGCTCGCCGTCGTCGCCCGCGCCGCCTCGCGAAAGCCCAATCGGCGGTTGACGGACAGGATCGCCCGGTTCTCGGCCGCGTTCGTCGTCGTCACGAGCGTCACCTCCGGATGGTCAGCGGCGAGGCGGCGGAGCGACTCGGCCTTCACGGCGGAAGCAAGTCCGCGACCCCGGTGGGACGCAAGCGTCGCCGTGTCCTCGGTGCTCGCGTGGCTCACGCCGGGCGTCCAGCGCAGCTCGGTGAACGAGACAACGCGCCCCCGCTCCAGGGCGACGGTCACCCGTAGCTCGCGCCCACGGGCCTCGCATGCACGCTCGAAGGCGCGAACGTCTTCGACGCCGTAGACATATACCTCGTCGTCGTTCGACGCCGGAGCGTCGTTGATCACGTTCCTGGCGACGACGTAAGACGGGATCAGCTCGTCGGGCGCCGGCCCGACCCAGCTCCTGAGCTCCACCGCTTCAGACCGCGGGGGGATGGACGCCGCCGCGAGCTCGAGCAGGGAGGTCACGTCGACTCGCGTGTCCAGGGCGCCGACCCGGCGCGCGAACGCCGCACCTTCCGGCCCCGCATACCTCCCTGCGAGCGACGTGCAGCCCTGCGCTCGAGCGCACTCACGGATCGCCGCGAACAGCGCCCCGCCGAGACCGCGACCACGCGCCCCAGGGCGAACGGCGAGCGTGAGCCAGCCGGACGCGGCGGCCAACCCGAGCCGCGCCACTCCGTCGACGTCGGCGTCCACGAGCACCATGGGTCGCCTGAGCGAGACCGGGAAGCGGAGGTAGCCAATCGTCTCGGCCTCGGTCTGGAACGGAACGCGCGGGCTCGCCTCCTCGTGACACGCTGCGAGCACACCGTGCACGCGCTCGAGCATCCGGTCGTCGTCGACGTCCAGCGGACGCAGCACGCGGCGACTGTACTGCCTAGCGGTGAACGATCTCGCAGCCGGTCAAGCGGTCGGTGCGGTCGGCCCAGACGACGTCGCGGCCGGGACCGCAGTCGACCCGGTCGGTGTGGCCGTCGTTTGCATGCACCTGGTCGTTCCCGGCTCCCGCGAGGATCACGTCGCCCCAGAGCGGCGTGCCCTCGATCACGTCGGCGCGCGACGTTCCGCGCACCGCGCACGTGCCGGTGATCGGGCCGTTGGCGACGGCGTCCGCCCAGACGCGGATCGCGTCGTGCCCCGGGCAGCCGGGCCGCGGCCCTGCGAACGCGACGAGATCCTGGTTCGGCGCGAACGAGGCGCCGAGACCGGTCGACGGGATCAGCACCGACGAGGAGCCGCTCAGGTAGCTCACCTCGATCGCGCCGCGGCGGCTGTAGACGACCGCATCTCCTTCGGGAGACCAACTCGGGGTCGACGCGTCGGGCATGTCGCGGGCGATCGCGTACGCCGGAACGACTGCGCGGCCCGCCACCCACACCTCGTCGCGGATCGCGGCGGCGACCATCGACCCCTCCGGCGACCAGGACGGAGAACCGGGCTCGTCGCCGCCGAGCAACAGCACGCCTCCGCCCGGACCGGCTGCGACATAGATCCCGTTCTCCCGCTGGAACGCGATCTGGCGGCCGTCGGGCGACCATGCCGGGTGCCCGATCACCGCCTTCGCCCAGACGACCCCGTCCACGACGAGGCTGCCGTCGACGACCCGCGCCACCGACGGCCCGTACGCCGGAGCGCCGCCCGGCCCGACTCGCACCGTCGCACCACCGAGCGGCGCCACGTAGACGCTCCCGTGCGCCTGGTAGGCGATCCGCTTCCCGTCGGGCGACCAGCTCGGCTCGAGCTGGTAGGTGTTTCGCGCGATCGCGACCGGCCGGCCGCCGAGCCGAAGCACCTCGAGCGTCATCCCCGCCGAGTCGATGCGGGTGAACGCGATGCTCCGCCCGTCCGGCGACCAGAGAGGCCACGCGTCCTGCGCCGCGAGCGTGCGCGGCCGCGCCGCCGTGGCCGGTAGCGCCAGCACGAGCACCGCCACCAGGACGCCGAGTGCCTTCACGCGCTCACGCTACGCCGCGTGGGTGAGAGAAACGTGAAGGTATCGTGGCCTGCGTGTGAGCAGCGACTACGTCTTCACGATGTACCGGGCCGACAAGTTCTACGGCTCCGACCGCCAGGTTCTGCAGTCGATCTCGCTCTCGTTCCTGCCCGGGGCGAAGATCGGCGTGCTCGGCCCGAACGGCTCCGGCAAGTCGACGCTGCTCCGGATCATGGCGGGCAAGGAGGAGACGTCGTCCGGCGTCGCCGAGCTCGCGCCCGGCGCGACGGTCGGGCTGCTCGAGCAGGAGCCGGAGCTCGACGACGCAAGGAGCGTGCGCGAGAACGTCGAGGACGGCGTCCGCGAGATCCGCGACCTGCTCGACCGCTTCAACACCGTCTCGGCGAGCTTCGCCGAGCCCGACGCCGACTTCGACGCGCTGCTCGCGGAGCAGGCGACCGTGCAGGATCAGATCGACCGTCGCGACGCATGGCAGCTCGACGCGCAGCTCGACCACGCCATGGACGCGCTCCGACTGCCCGAGGGCGACCGCGAGGTGACGACGCTCTCGGGCGGCGAACGCCGTCGGGTCGCGCTGTGCCGGCTCCTGCTCCAGGCGCCCGACCTGCTGCTGCTCGACGAGCCGACGAACCACCTCGACGCGGAGTCGGTGCTGTGGCTCGAGCGCTTCCTGGCCGACTACAAGGGCACGGTCGTCGCGGTGACGCACGACCGATACTTCCTCGACAACGTCGCCGGCTGGATCCTCGAGCTCGACCGCGGCCGAGGCATTCCGTACCAGGGCAACTACTCGGGCTGGCTCGAGCAGAAACAGGAGCGGCTCGCGCACGAGGAGAAGACCGAGTCGGCACGCCGCCGCACGCTCCAGCGCGAGCTCGAGTGGGTCCGCCTCGCGCCGCGCGCGCGTCATGCGAAGTCGAAGGCGCGCCTCGGCGCATACGAGAAGCTGCTCGCCGAGGAGCAGAGCGTCAAGCTCGACCGGGTCGAGATCCACATTCCGCCGGGCCCGCGTCTCGGGGACGTCGTGATCGAGGCCGACGGCGTCACGAAGGGCTACGGCGACCGGCTGCTGGTCGAGGGGCTCACGTTCTCGCTGCCCCCGGCCGGCATCGTCGGCGTGATCGGCCCGAACGGCGCCGGCAAGACCACGCTCTTCCGGATGATCGCCGGCGAGGAGACGCCGGACGCCGGGACGCTCCGCGTCGGCGACACGGTCCAGCTCGCCTACGTCGACCAGTCCCGCGCCGACCTCGACCCGGCGAGCACGGTATGGAAGGAGATCTCCGGCGGCCAGGACGTCGTGCTGCTGGGCAAGCGAGAGGTCAACTCGCGCCAGTACACGTCGTGGTTCAACTTCCGAGGCGGCGATCAGCAGAAGCCGGTCGCGATGCTCTCGGGCGGCGAACGGAACCGCGTGCACCTGGCCAAGCTGCTGAAGAGCGGCGGCAACGTGCTCCTGCTCGACGAGCCGACGAACGACCTCGACGTCGACACCCTGCGCGCGCTCGAGGAGGCGCTGCTCGACTTCGCGGGCTGCGCCGTCGTGATCACGCACGACCGCTGGTTCCTCGACCGCGTCGCCACCCACATCCTCGCGTTCGAGGGGGACTCGCAGGTCACCTGGTTCGAGGGCGACTGGGCCGAGTACGCCGACTGGGTGCGCGAGACGCGCGGCCCCGAGGCGCTCGAGCCGCACCGCATCAAGTACAAGCCGCTCGTCCGCGCGTAGTCCTCGCGGACGACGAGCGCAGCTCCGGGCCTCACCCGCGCGGGTGACCGAAAGATCGGCTGGGCGGCCGACGCGCCGCGCCTCCCCGTCGAGCAGCATCGGTCGAAACCCGTTGACCCGGCAGGAGGCCGATCGAGATGACCCAGGAACCGAGAAGCGCGCAGCTCACACAGACCGACATCCGCGAGCTCGCAGCGCGGATCGACGGCGCCGTCGTCGTCCCGACCGACGAGGGCTGGGACGCGGCACGGCAGGCGTGGAACCTCGCCGCCGACCAGCGGCCCGCCGCGGTCGCAGTGCCCGACAACGTCGGCGACGTCGTCGAGATCGTCGAGTTCGCGCGCGAGGCCGGCTTCCGCGTCGCGCCGCAGGGCACCGGGCACGGGGCGATGGCGATGGGCGACCTCGCCGACACGATTCTCGTGAAGCTGCACGAGCTGCGCAGCGTCACGGTCGACCCCGAGTCGCAGACCGTGCGGGCCGGCGCCGGCACGATCTGGACCGAGGTGGTCGAGGCGGCGGCGGAGCACGGGCTCGCCGCGCTCGCCGGCTCGTCTCCGGACGTCGGCGTCGTCGGCTACACGCTCGGCGGCGGCCTCTCGTGGCTCGGCCGCAAGTACGGCATCGGCGCGAACGAGGTGACGGCGATCGAGGTCGTGACCGCCGACGCGCGCCTGCACCGCGTCGATCGCGACTCGGAGCCCGACCTCTTCTGGGCGCTTCGCGGCGGCGGGGGCAACTTCGGGATCGTGACCGCGATCGAGTTCCGTCTCTTCCCGATCAGCGAGGTGTACGCGGGCATCCTCTGGTTCCCGGTCGACCGCGCGGGCGAGGTGCTGGCCGAGTGGCGGGCGTGGACGGACGGTCTGCCGGACGAGACGACCTCGGTCGGCCGCATCCTGCAGCTCCCGCCGCTCGAGGAGATCCCCGAGCCGGTCCGCGGCAAGTCGTTCGTCGTCGTCGAGGTGATTCACTGCGGCAGCGAGGACGAGGGCCGCGAGCTCGTCGCGCCGCTGCGCGCGCTCGGGCCGGTGATGGACACGATCGAGACGATCCCCGTCCCGGCACTGGCGCACCTGCACATGGATCCGGAGCACCCGGTGCCGGGGAGCGGCGACGGCATGGCGCTCGACGACCTGGACGCCGCCGCGATCGACGCCGTCGTCTCGAACACCGTCGGCGCGCCGCTGCTGTCGGTGGAGATCCGCCACCTCGGCGGCGCGATCGCCCGGAGCCGGCCCGAGCACGGCGCCGTCGCCTCGTTCGAGGCGCCCTTCCTGCTGTTCGCGATCGGCATCACGCCGACGCCGGAGGCGCTCGCTGCAGTCCAACACTCGGTCGCGACCCTCCGCGAATCGCTCGCACGGTGGGAGTCGGGGCACACCTACCTGAACTTCGCCGAGACGAGGCGCAAGCCGAGCACGCTCTGGAGCGAGACGAGCTACCACCGGCTGCGCCGGATCAAGGCCGCCGTCGATCCGCTCAACCTGATCCGCTCGAACCACGAGCTCGACTGAGCATCCGTTGGGGGAAAGGGCGCCCGGCGCAAACCGCGCCGGGCGCCCTTCAGCTCAGGCCGGGTCCTAGAGCGACGCCGAGGTACCGGAGGTCGATCCGCCCATGTTCGGGCAGTTGCCGCCGGAATGCCCCTGCGTGCTCCGCATCATCGAGTAGTGCTTCGACGGATGCGTGGCCGGCTTCGAGCCTTGTGAGCTGCCGTGGTTCGCGGCCAGCGCGACGCCCCCGCCCGTGACGGCGAGCACGACGGTGCCGGCAGCGACAGCAGCCCTGCGACCGAGCATCTGGAGTCTCCTTTCGCTCGGGTCGCACCGAATCGTCGCACCCGAACCTAAGAGTGTGCTCAGGGCTACTGCGGGATCCGGGCCTCGAGCGCGGCGCCGAGCGCCTCGCGCACCGGCTCGAGCTCGATCCGGTCGAGCACGTCCTGGAAGAAGCCGCGCACGATCAGCCGCTCGGCTTCGGCACGCGAGAGCCCGCGCGCCATCAGGTAGAAGAGCTCCTCGCGATTGACGCGGCCGAGCGTCGCGCCGTGCGTGCAGCGCACGTCGTTCGCCATGATCTCGAGGCCCGGGATCGAGTCGGCGTGGGCCGCGTCGGAGAGCAGCAGGTTCCGGTTCTCCTGGTACGCGTTCGTCTTCTGCGCGTTTTCCTCGACGCGGATCATCCCGCGCCAGACCGCGCTCGCCCGCTCGCGGAGCGCGCCCTTGAACGCGAAGTCGCTCTCCGTGTTCGGCGCGATGTGCTCCTGGAACGTGTCGTAGTCGAGGTGCTGGTCGCCGTCCGCGAAGTACGCGCCGGTGACCCGCGAGGTCGCTCCGGGCCCGGCCAGGTCGTTCTCGATCCAGACCTTCCCGCGCTTCGAGCCGAAGCCGCCGATCACCCAGTCGAGCTCGGCGTCCCGCTCGAGCCACGCGCGGTGGCGGCCGAAGTGCCACGTCTCCTGCGACAGATTCTGGAGCGACACGTACTCGACCTTGGCGTTTCCGCCGACGAAGAGCTCGACGACCGCGTTCGTGTACGCGAGCGTGTCGGGGCCGGCAGAGGAGAGATCCTCGACGAGCGTGAAGCGCGCGCCCTCCTCGGCCTCGACGACCATCCGCCAGTAGAGCGACCCGCCGTTCGAGGTCACCTTGACGTAGAGCGGCCGGTCGAGCTCGACGCCCTTCGGGACGCGCACGAGCAGGCCGTGGCGCCAGCGGGCAAGGTTCTCGAGCGCGAACCGGTCGTCGTCCGGGATCAGCCGCGCCTCGTACTCGTCCGGCAGCGGCTCGAACGTCACGCCCTCGGGCGCCGAGACGATCTCGATGCCGTTCTCGGTGACGAACGCACGCCCGGAGGTCTCCAGGTCGAGCATCGGCGTTCCTCCGGTGCCGGGCACCACGGTGCCTGGCACCTGTTCCTCCGGATCGAAGCCCCGCAGGTCGGTGAAGCGCCAGTGCTCGTCGGAGGTCGACGGCAGCGGCAGCTCCGCGAAGAGCTTCGCGGCCTCGTCGCGCGTCAGCGTCGTCATGCGCGGGGGGCGTAGCGGCGGTGCAGCATCAGGACGTTGCCGTCCGGATCGGTGAACGGCGCCATATGGCACACGCCCGTGTCGTACGTGTCGCCGCCGAACGCGACGCCCTTCGCCTCGAGCTCCTGACGCGTCGCCTCGACGTCCGCGACGCGGAGCGCTACCGACGCCGTGTGCGGGCCGCGAAACTCCTGCCCGATGTTCGTCAGGTCGAGCAGGTACAGGCTCACGTTCTCGCCGAGCTGGTACTCGGGCCAGTTCCCGTGCCCGACCTGCTCGAGCCCGAGCGTGTCGCCGTAGAACCGCTTCGAGCGCTCCATGTCGGTGACAGGCACCGAGATGAAGTCCGTCCGCTCGACGATCAACCCACCGACCCTTCCATCTGCAGCTGGATCAGCCGGTTCATCTCGACCGCGTACTCGAGCGGGAGCTCCTTGGTGATCGGCTCGACGAAGCCGGAGACGACCATCGCAGAGGCTTCGGCCTCGGACAGGCCGCGCGACATCAGGTAGAAGAGCTGCTCCTCGCCGATCTTCGAGACGGTCGCCTCGTGCCCGATGTCGACGTCGTTCTCGTCGATCCGGATGTACGGATAGGTGTCGGAGCGCGACTCCTCGTCGAGGATCAGCGCGTCGCAGACGACCTTCGACTTCGAGCCGTGAGCGCCCTTCGCGACCTCGAGCAGGCCACGGTAGCCCGCACGACCGCCGTTCTTCGAGATCGACTTCGACGTGATCACGCTCGTCGTGTTCGGAGCGGCGTGGATGCACTTCCCGCCGGCGTCCTGGTGCTGGTGCTTGCCCGCGAACGCGATCGACAGGACCTCGCCGTGCGCGCGTTCCCCGAGCAGCCAGATCGCCGGGTACTTCATCGTCAGCTTCGAGCCGAGGTTGCCGTCGACCCACTCCATCGTCGCGTCCTGGTAGGCGACGGCGCGCTTGGTGACGAGGTTGTAGACGTTGGTCGACCAGTTCTGGATCGTCGTGTACCGGCAGCGGCCGCGCGGCTTGACGACGATCTCGACGACCGCGCTGTGGAGCGAGTCGGTCGAGTAGATCGGCGCCGTGCAGCCCTCGACGTAGTGCACGTACGCGTCCTCGTCGACGATGATCAGCGTGCGCTCGAACTGGCCCATGTTCTCCGCGTTGATGCGGAAATAGGCCTGGAGCGGCAGTTCGATCCGAACCCCCGGCGGCACGTAGATGAAGGAGCCGCCCGACCAGACGGCGCTGTTCAGTGCTGCGAACTTGTTGTCGTTCTGCGGGATGATCGTGCCGAAGTACTCCTTGAAGACGTCCTCGTGCTCGCGGAGCGCCGTGTCGGTGTCGAGGAAGATCACACCCTGCGCGGTCAGGCTCTCCTGGAGCTTGTGGTAGACGACTTCGCTCTCGTACTGGGCGCCGACACCGGCGAGGTACTTCTTCTCGGCCTCGGGAATCCCGAGCTTGTCCCAGGTGTCCTTGATGTCGGCGGGAAGGTCCTCCCACGACTCGGCCTGATTCTCGGTCGGCTTGATGTAGTAGTAGATGTTGTCGAAGTCGATCTCCTGCAGCGTGTCGCCGCCCCCCCACGTGGGCACCGGGCGCGCAAGGAAGTAGTCGAGCGACTTGTGGCGGAACTTTCGCATCCAGTCGGGCTCGTTCTTGTGCGACGAGATCGCGTCGACCAGCTCGTGCGACAGGCCGCGGCCCGACTTGAAGAAGTAGTCCTCGGGAACGTTGAAGCCGTACTTGACCTCGTAGTCCGAGCCGATCCCCTGGACGATCTCGCTCTCGGTCTGCGCCATCAGGCAATCACCTTGTCAGATTCCCACTCTTCGTAGCCGGACACCTCGAGCTTCTCGGCGAGCTCCGGCCCGCCTTCCTCGACGATCTTTCCGTCGACGAACACGTGCACGAAGTCCGGCTTGATGTAGTTGAGGATCCGCTGGTAGTGGGTGATGACGAGCGCTCCCATCTCCGGCCCGACGAGGTCGGAGACGCCGTGCGCGACGATCTTGAGCGCGTCGATGTCGAGGCCCGAGTCGGTCTCGTCGAGCACCGCGATCTTCGGCTTCAACATCGCCATCTGGAGGATCTCGACGCGCTTCTTCTCGCCGCCCGAAAAGCCGTCGTTCAGATACCGCGATGCGAGCTCGCGACTCACCTTCAGCCGGTCCATCTGAGCGAGCAGCTCCTTGCGGAACTCCGGCACGGGAATGGGATCGTCGACACCGGCACGCGCCCTGCGCGTTGCGTTCAGCGCCTGGCGCAGGAAGTTGGTGACCGTCACGCCGGGGATGGCGTGCGGGTACTGGAACGCGAGGAACAGCCCGGCCTGCGCGCGCTCGTCAGCTCCGGCCTCGGTGATGTCCTTGCCGTCGAGGAGGATCCGGCCCTCGGTCACCTCGTAGGCCGGGTGCCCGGCGATCGCGTAGGCGAGCGTCGACTTGCCCGACCCGTTCGGGCCCATCACCGCATGCACCTCGCCTGAGGACACGGTGAGATCGACTCCCCTCACGATCTCGGTGCCGTCCTCGAGCGCGACGTGCAGATCTTTCAATTCGAGCGTCGCCATCTCGATCGAGACTCATGGTACCGGGACACCGGTGGTACGCTGCCCACATGCCGAATATCGGTACCGGTGAGATCGTTCTCCTGCTGCTCGTGGCACTGCTTCTGTTCGGAGCCAAGCGACTGCCCGAGATCGGCCGCTCGCTGGGCAGCGGAATGAGGGAGTTCAAGGACTCCGTGACCGGCGCGACCAAGCCCGAGGCGACCCAGGCCTCGGAGCTCCCGCCGGCCACGCAGGATCTGAGCAACACCTCCGCCCGCGAGAACGAAACCGTCCACTAGCGAGCCATGGCCCGCCTCCCGCGTCGCCTGGATCACGGCGAGGAGGCGACGCTCGTCGAGCATCTCGAGGAGCTGCGTCAGCGCATCTTCGTCTGCCTCGGCGCACTCCTCCTCGGGTTCGTCGTCGCGTACATCTTCCACACGCACCTGATCAATCTCCTCACGCACGCGCTGCCGCCCGATCGCAGGCAGCTCTCGACCTTCACGCTCGGCGAGCCGTTCATGACGTCGATGTGGATCAGCCTCTATGCGGGCTTCGTCGTGGCCATCCCCGTGATCCTCTGGCAGGGCTGGGCGTTCTTCAGCCCGGCGCTCGACCGGGAGCACGCGAAGATGGTCCGGCTGTTCACCCTGCTCTCGGCGCTGCTGCTCGCCGCCGGCCTGGCGTTCGGCTACTACCTCGCGCTTCCCGCCGCCGCGCACTTCCTCGCGAACTACGACAGCGCGGAGTACGAGCAGTTCATCCGGGCGCGCGACTACATCACGTTCGCGGCGAAGGTCATGATCGCGATGGCGATCGTCTTCGAGCTCCCGATCTTCGTGATCGGCCTCACGCGCACCGGCATCCTGACAACCGAGCGCCTGCGCAAGAACCGCCGTATCGGCTACTTCCTCGTCGCGTGCATCGCCGTCGCCCTGCCAGGCGTCGACCCGGTGACGACGATCATGGAAGGGGTCCCGCTCGTGATCCTCTACGAGCTCTCGATCTGGATGTCGGTGCTGCTCGACCGCCGCGCGGCACGCCGCGCGCAGGCCGCAGCCGCCGGCACGTGACGAGCGCAGCGCTCTCCGCCGACTGGGTCCTGCCGGTCGACGGGCCGCCGATCAGGGACGGTCTCGTGCGCTACGAGGACGGCGTGCTCGTCGAGGTCGGCCCCGGCCGCGCCGCCGAGCACTACGAGGACGCGGTGATCGTGCCCGGCTTCGTGAACGCGCACTCGCACCTCGAGTACGCCGTCTACGCCGGGTTCGGGGACGGCGAGCCGTTCGCGTCGTGGCTCAAGACCCACGTCGACCGGAAGCGCACGCTCGAGCGCGACGACATGCTCGCGATCGCCCGGCGCGGCGCCGCCGACTCGCTCGCCGCCGGCATCACGACCACCGCGGACTACAGCTTCTCCGGCGCCGCCGCCACCGCTGCCGCGGAGCTCGGCTTGAGGGCGATCGTCTACCTCGAGGTGTTCGCGACCGATCCCGCCGACGCCGAGCGCCAGTTCGCCGAGACGCGGTCGCGCGTCGAGGAGACCGGGCTCGTCCGGATCGGCGTGTCGCCGCACGCGCCCTACTCCTGCTCGGTCGACGTCTACCGCTGGTGCCTGTCGCTCGGGATCCCCGCCGGGACCCACCTGGCCGAGAGCTCGAACGAGCACGAGTGGCTGCAGCACGGCGCCGGGCCGCTTCAGCAGATCGGGCCGATGCTGGTGCCGCCGACCGGCCGGCGAAGCGTCGCGACGCTCGAGCCGGTGCTCGGGCCGGAGCTCCTGTGCGCGCACTGCGTCGAGCTCGACCCGGCCGAGATCGCCCTGCTCGCCGAGCGGGACGTCCCGATCGCCCACTGTCCGCGCTCGAATGCGCTGCTCGGCTGTGGGATCGCCCCGCTGGCTCAGCTCACCGCCGCCGGGGCCCGCGTCGGCCTGGGCACGGACTCGCCCGCGTCGACCCCGTCGTTCGACGTCTTCGAGGAGATGCGGACGGCGATCGTGCTCGCCCGGGCCTCCGCCCGCCGACCCGACGCCCTGGACGCGGGCGGGGCGCTCCGCCTGGCGACCGTCGAGGCCGCAAGAGCCCTGCGACTCGACGATCGGGTCGGTACCCTGGCGCCCGGTAAGCAAGCCGATCTGGCGGTGGTGTCGCTGGCCGGGAGCCCCTACCATCCGGTGGAGGACGCGGCGGCGGCGGTCGTCTTCGGCGGCTCGCCGGAACGAGTGCTGAAGACCGTGGTCGACGGCGAAACCCGATACACGAGCGAGGACGAAGAGAGTTGGCGAGAGGTACGCAGCACCGCAAGCGCCGCCCGAGGGCAGATGCTGTCGCAGCATCCCCGGTAGCGCGCCCGCGCAAGCAGAAGCCGCCGCAGTGGCAGGAGGAGCTCTTCTTCCAGCGGCTGCGCGTGCACGCGAAGGGCATCTACATCGCGCTCGCGGTCACCTTCGTCCTCGGCTTCGTGCTGCTCGGCGTCGGCTCGGGCTCGACCGGGATCGGCGACGCGCTCCAGAACGCCTTCAACTTCGGCTCGAACGGCGGCGCGTCGATCTCGGGCCTCCAGGGGAAGGTCGCCAAGAACCCGAGCAATGCCGTCGCGTGGCGCAGCCTCGCGACCGCCTACGAGCAGAAGCAGCGGACCCCGGACGCGGTCGACGCGCTCGAGCACCTGAGCGCGCTCCAGCCGAAGAACCGAAACGTGCTCGAGGAGCTCGCGTCGCAGTACACCTCGCTCGCGACCACCTACGGCAACGACTACGCGGCCGTGCAGCAGGCGGCGCAGCAGACGGCTCCCGCAACGGCCTTCACGCCGCCGGCCTCGACGCCGCTCGGGCGCGCGTTCAGCAACCCGAAGGCCCTGCAGGACCCGATCTCGGCGGCGGTGGCGGCGATCGCGAACGGGAAGGCCTCGGACGCGTACACGAAGCTGCAGAGCACCGCGACCAAGGCCGAGGACGCCTACAAGAAGCTGGCGGTCCTCTCACCGAACGACGCGACGCTCCAGATCCAGCTCGGCCAGGCGTCGCAGACCGCCGGGGACGCCGCGACGGCCCTCGCCGCCTACCGGAAGTTCCTGAAGCTCGCCCCGACCGACCCGCTCGCACCCCAGGTCAAGCGCGTGGTCAAGAGCCTTGCGCAGTCGACCGCCTCGACGCAGGCGTCCGGTTAGACTCTCGGCGGCGCGGCCCCACGCGCCGGCCTGAGAGACGAGGGGTTGGTGCGCATGAACTTCGACATCAAGACCGAGCGGCTCGCCGAGGACGCGTACGCGATCTCGCTGACCGGCGAGATCGACCTGTACACGGCTCCCGAATTCAAGCAGCAGCTGCTCGAGGTGATCGGCGAGGGCGCCCGTGCCGTGGTCGTCGACCTCACGAACACGACGTTCATCGACTCGACCACCCTCGGCGTGCTGGTCGGCGGTCTTCGCCGCCTCCGCACGAACGACGGCCGGCTCGCGATCGTCTGTAGCGACCCGAACATCACCAAGATCTTCGAGATCACGGGCCTCGACCGCGTCTTCGCGCTCTCCGAGACGCGCGCCGACGCGCTCGCCGGGCTCCAGGTCCCCGACGCCTCCCCACAGTCCTGACGCTGAAGCGAGCACTTCTCCTCGCCGTTCTGGCGCTCACGGTGCTCGCCTCGACGGGCTGCGGCGCCGTCGGCCGCGTCACCGAGGGCGACCCCGGCCGTGGCAAGCACCTCTTCGTAACGTCGAAGGCGGGCAACCCGTCGTGCGGCTCGTGCCACACGCTCGCCGACGCGAAGACGACCGGCACCGTGGGCCCGAACCTCGACGACGCGTTCGCGAGCGACAAGGAGCAGGGCTTCTCGCAGCAGACGCTCAAGGACGTCGTGCGCGGGCAGATCGCGTACCCGGAGGAGCCGATGCCGGGCAACCTCTACGAGGGCCAGGACGCGAACGACGTCGCGACCTACGTGGCCCAGTGCTCCGGCAACCCGACGTGCGGCGTCACTGCGACCGGCGGCCCGACGACCTCGCCGCACAGCGCGACCGGCGGGCCGGCGGTCAACGGGAAGCAGGTCTTCACCTCCGCCGGCTGCAGCGGCTGCCACACGCTGAAGGACGCCGGGGCGACCGGCACCGTCGGCCCGGACCTCGATCAGCTCAAGCCCTCGAAGGCGACCGTGGCCCACCAGGTGGAGGTCGGCGGCGGCGCGATGCCGGCGTTCAAAGGGCAGCTGAGCGAGGCGCAGATCCAGGCGGTCGCCGGCTACGTCAGCTCGGTCGCCGGCAAGTAGAACGGCCGTAGCAGCCGGCCGAGCGCGATGTACGACGGGTAGCCGCGACCGAAGTCGACCTGCGCGAGCTCGGTCCAGCCGTTCTTCGCGTAGAAGCGGCGCGCCGCGCGGGCGGCGGCCTGGGTGGTGAGGACGGCCCGGCGGTGCGGCTGCCGCGAGAGCAGCTGGGCGAGCAGCTTGCTTCCGATGCCCCGCCGCTGGGCCGAGGGGCGGACGTGCAGCTCGACGACCTCGAAGTGAGGCGGGTCGAGCCACTCCTCGCGCTGGGCAGGAGTGAGCGCGAGCGCGACGCGGTCGGTCCACCACTGGCCGTAAGCCCCCGTGTAGCCATAGCCGAAGCCCACGATCGACGGCCCCTCGCGCACGACGAGGAAGACGAAGCCCTCCCGCTCGACGTGGCGCGGCAGGCGCTTCGTCGCCCACTCCTCGGAGAGCGCCCCGGCGCCGAGCGCGGCGCGGTGGACGTCGCGGAGCTCGTCCTGGAGCGGAAGCGGGTCGACCTGCTCGACCCGGTGCGCGGTCGTCGTCACTCCGGCTGGGATTCGATATCGACCACGACGTGCGTGAGCGGAAGCGCGAAGCGCTCCTCCGCGCGCTCGACGACCCCGCGCTCGAGCCAGTGCGACCGCCCCGGCGGGTGCGTCGACACGACGAGCTCGTCGGGGCGGAACGTGCGCAGCGCGTCCTCGACCGCCTGCAGCGGATCGCCGTCGCCGATCTCGCCGGTGGCGTCGAGCCCGGCCGCGCGCATTGCGACGAGGCTCTCCGCCAGCCGGTCGCCTGCGGCCGCCCGCGCGCCGTCCTCGTCCGAGACCCAGTGTCGGACCGGTGAGTTGAGCGCCGGGCACACGACATACACGACGGTGCGCCTGCCCGCGGCTCGCTCACGCAGCACGTCGAGCAGCTCGGAGCCGCCGACCGTCTCGTTCGCGACCACGAGGATCCTGTGCTCCGAGTGCGGGATCGCGGCGGGCGCCTCGCGGACGGGCGCCTCCTTGCGGCCGCGGTGCAGGATCCACACGATCGCAGCGGCCGACAGCACGACGAAGACAACGAGCCCGAGCCACCTGGAGATCGCCCAACCGATCGCGATCAGCGCGAAGTAGCCGAGCGTGACCAAGACCAACCGGAACGCGTCTCGCTCGCTCCGGAGGGGATTCGGCATCGGCTAGAGGATGTAGACCGTGAAGTAGACGACGATCCACATGATGTCGACGAAGTGCCAGTAGATCCCGGCCAGCTCGACGCCGTGGTGGTGCTCCGCGGAGAAGTGCCCCCGGAACGCCCTCACCATCATGATCATCAGGATCGAGAGCCCGAGGAACACGTGCGCGCCGTGCAGCCCCGTCAGGCCGTAGAACGTGGCCGCGAACGCGGTGTCGCTGGTGTTGAACCCGATGCGGCTGTACTCGATCAGCTGGATGCAGAGGAAGGTGAGGCCGAGCGCGAAGGTGAGCACGAGCCCGCCCTGCAGCCCGCGCCGGTTGCCCTTCTTGATGGAGGTGTCGGCCCAGTGCATCGAGAAGCTCGAGGTGACAAGGAGCGCGGTGTTGATACCGGCGACGAACGCGGGCAGCTGGTACGGCGCCGGCGGCCATTGCCCGTGCCAGAACGAGCTGTTGACCACGCGGTCGAAGAAGTAGACCGTGAAGAACGAGCCGAAGAGCATGATCTCCGACGCGATGAAGAGCAGGATCCCAAGCGTCGCAGGGGCGACCCGCGAGCTGTAGTGCGGCGCCGGCGGGCCGTGGTGCCCGTGAGCGTGCGCTTCTGCGGCGGCACTCATGCCCGCTCCGGCACCGGCAAAGCCGGTACCTCCGCTCCTTTTGAGCCTCCGTCGAGCCTACGGCTCATACGCCGACGCGGGCTCCCGCCGCGACTACATGCTCGACCGGCAACCCGGTGTCCTTCCGCAGCCGCTGCACGAGGTCGCGCCGCAGCCACCCGCTCTTCGCGCCCGGGAACGTCGAGACGATGATCTCGTCGACCCGCTCGTCGTTGACCACGTGCATCGCGGCGGTGTACGGGTCGGGATGCGCCACCTGGCCGTGCGCTTCGATCCCCTCCCCTCGCAGCTCGCCGAGAGCGAGCTTCAACCGCCGGTCGGCGTCCGCGTGCGGGGTGTCGTCGTCCTGCGGCGAGACGATCAGGAAGCTTGCCGGCCCCTGCTCGGCCCGCTTGCGGATGCTCGCGAGGAGCTCCTCGGAGACGACCGTCTGGTTGGCGATCACGAGCACGTTCGCGTCGCCGCCGTTCCCGCTCTCGGGCCCGGCGACGACATGCTTCACCGGGACACTGCCCGCGCGCCGCTCGATGTCGCCGACCACGTCGCGCCGGAGCCAGCCGGAGCGCTCCGGCTCGTGGGTCGAGACGACGATCTCGTCGACCTTCGGCTCGAGCTGCGCGAGCGCGTCGGCCGCGGCCTGCACCGGGCCGGTCTCGACGACGAAGCCCTGCGCCGACAGTCCGGCCGCGCGCAGCGCGGCGAGCGTCTTGTCGAGGCGCCTACCCGCCGAGGCGCGGCGCGTGTCCTCGTACACGACGTAGCCCTGATTCGGCTCGTTGACCGGCGCGACCACGGTGACCCGCGCCTCGCCGGCCGCCTCGGTGCGGATCGCGTCGAGCAGCGAGTCCGACGCGGCCGTCTCGTTCGCGATCACGAGGATGTGGTGCGGCGTCACCGTCAATCGGCCCCGACGGGCTCGGGCTTCGGCGCGCCGAAGATCGCGTGGCGCGCGCCCGGGACGCCGTACTCGTACGGGTTCCCGACCACCTGCGGGATCTCGTCGAAGTTGAACACCGGCGGCGGGGAGGACACCTGCCACTCGAGCGTGAGCGCGCGCCACGGGTTCGCCTCGGCGACCGGACCGTGCGCCCACGAGCGCGCCATGTTGTAGAGGAACACGATCGTCGAGGCGCCGAGGCCGAACGACGCGATCGAGATGAAGAGGTTGATGTCGGCGAACCGGCTCGCGTAGTCGGCGACGCGGCGCGGCATCCCCTGCAGCCCGATGTAGTGCATCGGGAAGAACGTCAGGTTGAAGCCGATGAACGTCAGCCAGAAGTGCAGCTTGCCGAGGCGCTCCGAGTACATGCGCCCGGTCATCTTCGGGAACCAGTAGTAGATGCCGGCGAAGATCGTGAAGACGGAGCCGCCGAAGAGCACGTAGTGGATGTGGGCGACGATGAAGTACGTGTCGCTCGCGTGGATGTCGATCGGCACCGAGGCGAGGTAGATGCCCGAGAGCCCGCCGATCACGAACATGCTGAGGAAGCCGAGCGCGAACAGCATCGGCGTCGTGAAGTGGAGTCGCCCCTCCCACATCGTCGCGAGCCAGGAGAAGATCTTGATGCCGGTCGGCACCGCGATCACCATCGACGTCACCATCATCGGCACCCGCAGCCAGCCCGCCATCCCGGCGACGAACATGTGGTGCGCCCACACCGAGAACCCGAGCACGAGGATCGCCATCAGCGAGAGCGCCATCAGGCGGTAGCCGAAGATCGGCTTCCTGCTCATCACCGAGATCACCTCGCTGATGATCCCGAAGCCGGGGAGCATCATGATGTAGACGGCCGGGTGCGAGTAGAACCAGAAGATGTGCTGGTACCCGAGCACGTAGCCGCCCTGCTGGTACTCGAAGAAGTTCATGTGCAGCACGCGGTCGAACAGCACGAAGAACTGGGAGCCCGCGATGAACGGCGTCGCGAGCACGACGAGCAGGCTGGTGGTGAAGTTCGCCCACACGAGCAGCGGCATGCGCCAGAACGTCATGCCCGGCGCACGCATCGTGATGATCGTGACCAGGAAGTTGAGGGCGGTCATGATCGAGCTCGCCCCGGCCCACTGCACCGCCATGTTGAAGAACACCTGCCCCACGGGCTGGTGCGAGCAGAGCGGCGCGTAGCACGTCCAGCCGGCGGACGGCCCGCCGCCCGGCGCCGCCATCCCGGCGATCAGCATGAACCCGGCGATCGGGAGCAGCCAGAACGACAGCGCGTTCAGGCGCGGGAACGCCATGTCGGCCGCGCCGATCATCAGCGGGATCACGTAGTTCCCGAGCCCCGCGAACGCCGGGATGATGAACAGGAAGATCATCAGCGCCGCGTGGTTCGAGATCAGCACGTTGAACGTCTGCGGGCTGAAGTACTGGTCGCCCGGCTGGGCGAGCTCAGCGCGGAACATCATCGCGAACAGCCCGCCGACGCAGAAGAAGAAGATCGTCGTGACGACGTACTGGACGCCGATCACCTTGTGGTCGGTGTTGATGCGGAAGTAGTCGCGCCAGCTCTTGGCGCCGTGGCCGGAGTGGTCGTCGGGGATCGTGCGGCGCCCGCTCGCGTAGTAGGCCCAATAGTCGAACCCGCCGATACCGACGAGGAAGCCGAGCGGCACCGTGACGAGCTCGACGGTGAGGATCGGCACGCCGTCCCAGACCGGGTCCCAGCCGGCGAGCCAGCGGATCCCGCACACGATCGCCAGCCCGATCCCGAAGAAGAGCGGGACCGTCCAGAGCACGCGAAGCCAGCCGGCGCGGGTGAACCGGCGGAGGCCCGTATCGGGCGGGGGCGGTGCGTGGACCTCGGTGGAGTGAGTGGCCGCGGTCGTCATTTCTTCGCGTTCGCGTTCTCGACCAGATACTGCACGAGCTGGTCGAGGTCGGCCGGCGGGATCTGCGACTTGAAGGTGTGCGGCATCAGGTCGGAGTAGCCGTGCTCGATGTACGCGCTCGGGTTGACGATCGACTCCCGCGTGAACTCTTCGAGCGAGCCGTGGCCGGCCTTCGCGGCGAGATCGGCGAGCTGGTCGAGGTCGGGCCCGATCTTCCCGGTCGCGCCGGCCGCCTGCAGGGTGTGACAGCTGCCACAGCCGTTCTTCTGGAAGACGGCGAGGCCGGGCGGCCCGTTCGCAGACGACCCGCCGCCCTTGATGAACTTCGTGAACTGCGTGGACGGGACGATCGTCACGTGGCTGCGCATGACCGAGTGCCCGAGGCCGCAGAGCTCGGTGCAGATCACGGGGAATGTCCCGGTGCGCGTCGGCGTGACGACGAGCGTGTTGTGCTGGCCCGGCACGGCGTCCTGCTTCTGCGAGAGCTCGGGCACCCAGAACGAGTGGATGACGTCCTTCGAGGTGATGTCGAGCTTGGTGTGCTGGCCCTCGGGCAGCGTCAGGAAGCCGTACGTCTTGCCGTTCGAGTACGTGAACTCCCAGGCGAACTGCTGCGCCACGACCTTGACGACGACCGGGTTCTGGCCCGCCTCCCCGTTCTTCGCGAGCACGATCGCGCTGACGATCGAGATCGACGTGACGAGGACCGCGGGAATCGCGGTCCACACGATCTCGAGCGCGGTGTGGCCGTGCGTCGGCGGACCGTCCGACATGTCGTCGGGCGGGACGCGGAACTTCCAGACCTCGTACACGAGCACCGCGGCGACGACCGAGAAGACGACGATCGAGATGACCGTCGCGAACCAGTAGACGAAGTGGATGCGGTCGGCTTCCTTGCCGGCGGCGACCGGCAGCCACGGGATCATCAGGGCGACCGCGGTGCAGATCGCGCCGGCGATCAGTCCGATCACGACCAGCTGGATGATGGAACCCCTGCGCACCCCGGGGGCAAGCCTAATCGACACGCCGGAGCGCTGGGCCCTGACGCGTCAGGGCCTTTCGAGCGTGTTAACCGTTGCTCGAGATATCCAGCACGAGGATCGCGTCGCCGTCGGGCAGCGGCTCGAAGTGCGCCGGGAAGGTGTTCTGCAGCGTGAGCGAGTCGATCACCGCCGCCTCGCGCTCGTCGGTCGCGCCCTCGCGCGGCGGCGCCGACAGCGGCAGTGTGTCGCGCAGCGGGTTGTCGAGCTCGGAGGAGAGCTGGCTGCGGCGCAGGAACACCGCAGTCGGCCCGCCGGTGCTCGTCCCCTGCACGAGCGACACGACCTGGTCGACGCCCTTCAGGTACTTGAACGCGTACAGCGAGAGCTCGAGCGCCTCCCGCCTGAGCAACTGGGACGGCGAGGAGGTGTCGCCGACCGCGCAGTTCGCCCGGAGGCCGCAGAACGCGTAGATGAGCGTGCGGTCGGTGCCGAACAGGCCGATGTACGGGTCGATCTGCCCGGTGTCGAGCAGGCGCCGGACTCCGATCGTCTCGAGATGCAGGCCCTGTACCTCCGGCAGATGCTCCTGGACGGCGGCGAGCTGCTGGCCGTCGGCGGTCTTGTACTGCGCCGAGACCGTATGGCCGATCTCGCGGGCCCCGAGCAGCCCCGAGTCGCTCGGCTGCCACGCCGACCAGGACTCGGTCGCCTGGGTGCGGGACTGGCCGCGGGTCAGGAGCACCACGAACCCGGCGATGGCGATGCCGAGCGCCAGCGCGAGCGCGGCGTAGGCGAGCTTGAAGGAACGCGGACGGCCGTCGCTCGGCTCTACAGCTTCGGCCATGCGGTTTCCTCAAGCAGGTCGACCTCCGGGACGCGCAGCGCCTGCGCGTCGAGCAGGCGCACGACCTCGTCGCCGTGCAGCTCACGGCGGTCGACCAGTACGTCAGCAACGCGATCGACGGCGTCGCGGTTCGCGAGCACCAGATGGTGGGCAGCCAGGTAGGCCTGGCCGAGCAGCTGCTCGACCATCGCCCGCTTGGCGGGGTCGCCGAGCGTGGAGGCGATCGGGTCGCCGGACATGCCACCCGAACGCTGGCGGTTGACGATCTGGGTGCCAATCTTCTGGAAGCGCTTCATCACGCGCTCGCGCGCCTCGTCCTCGGACTCGTCGTCGAGGCGGAGCTCGACGTACTCGGGCGCCATGCCGCACGCGCCGACCATCCACGCCGCACGGTCCGTCGCCGCCTGCACGTCGCCGCCGACGCCGGTCGAGTTCTCGCCGTAGAACACGCGCTCCGCGGCCATCGCACCGAGTGTCCAGATCAGGCGCGCGAGCTCCTCGCTGCGCCACGACGAGAAGCGCTCCTCCTTCTGCAGCGCCATGTGGTGACCGAGCGAGCCGCCGCGCCGGCGGATCGAGAGCCGCGTCGACTCGGCGCCCTTCAGGTACGCGTGCGCGGCGATCGCGTGCCCCGCCTCGTGCACCGCGACCGCGCGCGTCTCGGAGGGCACGTACTCGATGTTGATCGCGGTGCCCGACTCGACCGTGGTCATCGCGTCGACGAGGTCCTCCCAGCTGAACGACGTGCGGCCGGAATGGTGCGCGACCGTCAGCGCCATCGAGCAGACCTGCTCGATCATCGCCGGGCTGTAGCCCATCGTCATCCGCGCCAACTCGTCCCGCTTGTGCGGCGGGTCGAGCTCGGGCTCGTGGGCGACCTTGGCGAGGTACAGGTCGAAGATGTCGACGCGGTCGCCCTTCGTCGGCGTCCGGAACCAGACGTGGCGGCCCATGCGGCCAGGCCGGATGAGCGCGGGGTCGAGCTGCTCGATCGGGACGTTCGTCGCGCCGATGAAGTAGATCTGCTCGCTGCGGGGCCGCGGCGGCGGCAGACGCAGGCTGCGACCGCGGATCTTCGGCGGCACGAAGTACAGCGCGTCGAGCGCCGTGTTCACCATGTTCGTCATGAAGCGCTTGCCGGTCGGCGGGCTGTCGAGGCCGTCCATGACGACCAGCAGCTGGTTGAGCGCCATCTGGCCGGTGCCGCCGAACATCCCGCCCGGGACCGCCTGCTCGACGATCCGGTTCAGGCGCGACGGAGGACGCCGCTCCGGGGCGCGCAGCTCGAACTGCTGATCGCGCCAGATCCGGTTCTCGAGCACGAGGTCGCCGGACACCTCGAACGTCGGCTCCACGAAGCCGTGCGCGCCGTCGCCGAGCGCGTTCCTGCGCATCCCGACGGCGTCGATCTCGTCGATGAAGACGATGCACTGGCCGCCCCACTTGCGCGCGAGCCGCTTCGCCTTGCGCGCGAGGTAGCGGACGAGGATCGAGTCGAGCCCGATGAACGTCTGCGCGAAGCCCGAGCCCGGGATCGTGACGAAGGGGCAGTTGAACCCGGTCGCGATCGCCTTCGCGAGCATCGTCTTCCCGGTGCCGGGCGCGCCGAGGAAGAGCAGCCCGCGCTCGCGCTTGCCGCCCGCCAGCTCGAACCGCTCGCCCGACTGCCACAGTGCGACGATGCGGCGGATCTCCTCCTTCGCCTCCGCCTGGCCGCGGACGTCGTCGAGCTTGACGCCCCACTCCGCGTCGCCCGGCTGGAAGCCGCGCACCTGCGAGATGCCCATCGCCATCATCGGCCCGAAGAAGATGAGGAAGTTGAAGAGGAAGAAGAACGGCAGGACGATGAACTGCCCGATGAACGCCGTGTTGCCGAACAGCGCGAAGATGTGCGTGAACTTGTGGAGCGTCTCGCTCCACGTCAGCCCGTGCCCGAAGAAGACGGCCACGAACCAGGTGAGCGTGACGAGCACGAAGAAGCGCCAGACCCACTTCCACGCCGTGCGCCAGAACGCGGACCGGCGGCGATTGACCACGTCCTCCGCGCGCAGGTCGGGGCTGTCGGCGCCGAACAGGCTCGGCGTCTCGAGGAAGCGCCGGAAGACGACATCGACGAGGCCGCGGAACGCCGCGACCTCGATCACCGTGAGCAGAAGCGCGTAGCGGAAGTCGAGCCCCTGGTGGACGTAGAACCACGCGAACGCGACCGGCGACGTGAGCAGCGCGACGAACGTGGCGGCGCGGCCGAGTGAACGCCACTGGCGCCCGAGCTCGTGCGCCTCATTGCGGGCAGACGAGACCGTGCTGACCTCCGTCGCCATCTGCTGAGGTTAGACTGCTGTGCGTTCCGTCGGTTCTTATCTTCTTGTTAAGGGCCAAGCCGGGTTTTCCGACGTCGAGCTCGATCGCTCCCGCCGCTTCAACAGGCCTCTGCACCGGGCGCTGTTGCTCGATCTCGTCCTCTCGCTGGCGACGCTCGCCGCGCTGACGCGGCTGCAGCTCGGACTGCCGTGGTACCTGGGCGCGCTCGTGCTGCCGGTCCTCGTGGAGCTGGTCCCGGGCGTCGTCAGAACCCCGGTGAGCGCGTGGCGGCATCGCCACGCGGTCGCGTGGGAGCTCTCGACGCAATCGTGGGGCGGCTGGGCGGTCGACCGCACGAAGGCACTCGCGATCGGCGCCGTGCTGACGACGCTCGCGCTCGCGCCGCTCTTCTTCACCGCCCACTGGCTGCCCGCTGCATGGCCGTGGCTGCTCGCCCCCGCCGCGGCCCTCCTCGTCCTCGTGCTCGGAGCGCTCGCACCGATCGTGCTCGAGCCCGTCTTCAACCGGTTCGAGGCTCTCCCAGAGGGGCCGCTCTCCGTCCGGCTGCACGAGACGGCGGCGCGCGCGGGGGCGCCGCTCGCCGAGATCCTCGTCGCGGACGCGAGCCGCCGCACGCGCGGTCAGAACGCCTACGTGTCCGGGCTGGGCCGAACGCGCCGGTTGGTGCTCTGGGACACGCTGCTCGCTTCCCCTCACGACGAGATCTCCGTGGTGCTGGCGCATGAGCTCGGCCACCGGGCGCGGCGCCACGTCGCCGTCCTCACCGCCGCCGGCATGGCCGGCGCCGCCTGCTTCGTGATCGGCCTCCGGCTCGCCCTGCCCCAACCCGTCCCGGACGACGCAGCGGCGATCGCCCTGGCGGCGACGCTCCTCGAGCTGGCGGCGCTGCCCGCGATCTCGGCGCTCTCGCGCCGCTTCGAGCGGAGCGCCGACCGCTTCTCGCTCGAGGTGACCCGGGATCCGGGCGCCTTCACCCGCCTGCACCGGCGCCTCGCCGTGGTCAACCTGGCCGAGCTCGAGCCGCCCGCCTGGCTCTACTACTGGGTGATGACACATCCGACACCACCACAGCGTGTAAGTAGTGTTTGACAGCCGTCGCTTGTGATGTCATAGTGATGTCACTGTGAATCTGACGATTGTGCTCGAAGGGCTGCAGGAGGATCTCCAGGGACTGGCGGAGCTCGGCGACGAGCGTTCGGCGCAGGTCGCCCGCCGCCTGTCGGAGGTGATCGGATCGAGCCTGCGGCTCAAGCTGTTCGACCTGCTCTCACAGGTCGCGGTCGAGCTGTCGTCGAAGCTCCCCTCCGGCCACGTCGAGGTCCGCCTCGCGGGACAGGAGCCCGAGCTCGTCTACGTCGACACCGTCGGCGACGGCGCCAGCGCAGTCGGCGAGGAGCTCTCGGCGCGGATCAGCCTGCGCCTGTCCGACAGCCTCAAGGCCGCGGTCGAGAAGGCCGCCGACCGCGAAGGCGTGTCGACGAACACGTGGATCGTGCGCGCAATCGCGCGCGCAGCCGAGGCGCGGCCCGCTCAACCGACGGGAAAGCGCTTGTCCGGGTACGCCCAGAGCTAGGAGGAGAAAGACGCGATGCAGAGACAGTTCGAAGTGAACGCGCCGGTCGAGCTCGACCTCCGGCTGGCGGCAGGCGAGATCGAGGTGGATGCGACCACGCCGGGACGGGTCGAGGTCGAGCTGATCGGCCACGACGACGAGTCCAGGGCGATGATCGAGAACGCCCGGATCGAGCTGCAGGACGGCATCAGCCCGAAGATCCTCGTCGACGTGCCGCAGAAGCGCGGCGGGTTCTCGTTCGGCCTGATCTTCGGCCGTCAGGGCATCACGTGCCGGGTCCGCTGCCCGGAGCGCTCGAGCATGACCGTGCGCTCGAAGTCGGCGTCGGTCGCGGCCCGCGGCACGCTCGGCGGCGCAAACGTCGCGACCGCGTCGGGCGACGTGGAGCTCGACCAGGTCGAGGGCGGCATCAAGGTCAAGAGCGCGAGCGGCGACGTGACGGCGCGCTCGGTCACCGGCGGCGCGAACGTGCAGACCGCGTCCGGCGACGTCGAGATCGACGTCGCGCATGGGCCGGCGAACGTCGCGACCGCCTCGGGCGACGTGACGATCAACGAAGCGCTCGACTCGCTGAGCATCAGCACGGTGAGCGGCGACCAGCACCACGGCGCCGTCGTGCAGGGCCAGATCGGGGCGCACTCGGTCTCGGGCGACATCGAGATCGGCGTGCGGCGCGGATCGAAGGCCTGGCTCGACTGCAACACCGTGAGCGGCGACACGAGCTCGGAGCTCGAGGTCCGGCAGGACGCCCCGGAGGGCGAGGGCCCGCTCGTCGAGATCCGGGCCAAGACCGTGAGCGGCGACATCAGGATCATGCGGGCGCCAGCGCCCGCCGGGACGACGGAGGTGCACGCATGAAGCGTCTGAACTGGGATTCGACGGCGCCGCGCAGGCTCAACGGCGAGCGCCGCTCCCCGCAGCCCCGGCCCGAGGACGCGCTCCTCGAAGAGGCCGAGCTCGTGCGGGTCGCGTGGGACGAGCTGCGGCGGGGCGCACGCACGCAGTGAGCGCGACCGAGGTTGTCGGCGCGGCGATCGTCGCCGAGTTCGAGGTCGTCTCCGAGGCTGGAACCGACATGCTCCTCCAGGCCGGGTCGATCTCCAAGGCGATCGCCGCGCTGACGGCGCTCACGCTCGTCGAGTCGGGCGCGCTCGACCTCGACGGGGACGTCGACGAGCGGCTCGTCGCCGGCGACGGGGTGACGCTGCGCCGTCTGCTCAGCCATACCGCCGCGATCAACGTCGACTCCTACCCCGGGTATCCGCCGGACGTCGAGCCGCCGACATTCCGCCAGTCGCTCGCCGGCGCACCGCCGGCCGCGACGCCGCCCGTCGTCGTCGACGGAACGCCGGGCGCGGGCTGGCGCTACTCCGGCGGCGGCTACACGATCGTGCAGGCGCTGATCGAGGACGCCACGGGCCGGCCCTTCGCCGACGTCGCGCGCGAGCTCGTCCTCGCGCCGCTGGGGATGGACGCGAGCACGTTCGTGCAGCACCCCGGCACGCACGTCTACCCGGAGGCGGCCGCCGCCGGGCTCTGGTCGACGCCCGGCGATCTCGCGCGCTTCGTGATCGCGGTCCAGGACGCGCTCGCAGGGCGCTCCTCGCCGCTGCGCGAGGAAACGGCGCGGCTGATGGTCACCGGCGTCGTCGAGCTCCCGCCGCTCGAGGAGCTCTCGCAGCTCCGCTCGCTCGGCCTGCAGCCGCCGGACCGGATGGGGCTCGGCCTCTTCGTCGGCGGTGAGGGCGCGGCCGCGCATTTCAGCCACGTCGGCGGAGCCGCGGACTCGAGCTCGCTGCTCGTCGGCTCGCTGTGCGACGGCTCCGGCGCCGTCGTGATGGCCCCGGGCCCGTTCACGCCGGTGCTCCTCGCCGCCGCCGAGATCGCGGCGCAGCGCGGCTGGCCCGGCTTCGGTAACTCCTAGATTCGCCGCGCGCCGACGTAGCCGCCGCCGTAGGCGGCCATCGACGTGATCTTCACGACGTCGCCGGTGTGCGGCGCGTGCACGAACTGGTCGCCGCCGATGTAGATGCCGACGTGGTCGAGCCCGTCGAAGAAGACGAGGTCGCCGGGCTGCAGCTGGTCGCGAGGCACCGCGGCGCCCAAGCCGTACTGCGCCGCCGCGTAGTGCGGCAGCGTGATCCCGAGCTGTGCGAAGACGTAGGCGACGAGGCCCGAGCAGTCGAAGCCCTTCGGGCTCTCGCCGCCCCAGACGTACTTGACGCCGAGGTACCGGAGCGCGATCGTCGCCGCCGCCGGGTGGCCGGCCGGGAGCGGTGCCGACGGCACCTCGGTGGTGGTCGTCGCGATCGGGTCGGTCGTTGTGAGCGGATCGGTCGCCGTCGTGGGGGCCACGACCGTCGTCACCGGGGCGGTCGTCGCGACCGGAGTGGTCGTCGTCGGCGCCGCCGCGGTCGTGGTCTGCGCGGTCGTCGTCGCCGCAGGCGTGGTCCTCGCATTCGCCGCGCGAGCCGCCTCCTCCGCGGCCCGGCGGCGCTCGGCGGCCTCCCGCCGGAGCTCCGCCTGCTCGGCGGCAAGGCGCCTGCGAGCCTCGGCCGCGAGTGCAGCCTGGCGCCGTGCCTCGGCAGCGCGCAGCGTCGCGAGCTCGGACTGAACCGACGCGAGCAGCCGGCGGCGTTGCGACAGCATCGCGCCGATCTGCAGGCGCTGCTGCGACAGCTGCTGGACGGATGCGACGCGCCGCGATTCGGTCTTCCGCAGCCGCGACCGGGCGCCCGCGAGCTCGTCGCGAACGGACTGCGCGTGCCGCGCGAGCTTTCGGTCGGAGGAGGCGACCGACTGTTCGGCCTGCAGCCGGTCGATCAGGTCGCCCAGACTCGCGCTCCCGAGCACGACGTCGATCGTCGTCGGCTCGTCGCTCTCGTAGATCGTCACCAGGCGCGCCTGCACGAGCTGCTCCGCACGGCGGCGCGCGAGCTCCGCGATCCGGAGCGACTTCCGGTTTGCCGCGAGTGAGACGCGAACCTTGCCCAGGTCGTAGTTGGCGCCGTTCCAGGCCTCGACCGTCGTGCCGAGCTGCCGGTCGAGCGCGTCGACCTGTGCGAGCACGACCTGCGCCTGTTGCTGCTTGGCCTTGATCGCGGGCGGAGGCGACGCACCCAGGGGCGCGGCGGCAAGGGCCGCGGCGAATCCGCAGGCGAAGGCGACGGAGAGGAGGCGGGCGAGTTTCATCGGCATGGACGCGATGGCGGAACCATCGGCACTGACGGGTGGAGCCGTGAACGGCCGCCTTCGCAATCTCCCACGGGATTCCTTCCCAAACGTCAGCGTCTACCTTGGTGGGGTGCCACGCACCGCGATCGTCGTGCCCGGCCACGGGACCTACGACCGGGCCGGATACCGGATCAGCTCCCGCTGCCGCCGCCTAGTGGCGGCCGCCGAGGGCCTGGCCGTCCGGCTCGACCCCGCCGCGGTCGTTTTCAGCGGCTGGTCGCCGCTCGGCGGCCCGTCCGAGGCGGAGCAGATGCGCGACGCCTGGCGCGGGCCCGGGGTCGAGCTCGTCGTCGAGCCGACGGCGACCGTGACCGCCGAGAACGCCGCGCGCACGCTCCCGCTGCTGCTCGACCGCGGCATCGAGCTCGCGGTCGTCGTCTGTGCGCCGTTCCACTACGCACGGACGCGCTACTTCTTCCAGCGCCTGTACACCGCCCGCGGGATCGAGACGCAGGTTCGCACCGTGCCGGTCGCGCGTTCGCCCCGGGCGCTCGCCTGGGAGCTCGCCGCGCTGCCGTGGGCGCGCGCCCAGCTGCGCCGCGCGCTCGCCGAGCTCGAGCGGGTGCGATGAGCGACACGCTCGTCTTCATTCCCGCCTGGAACGAGGAGGACAACCTCCCGGCGGTGCTCGAGAACCTCCGGCGCGAGCTTCCCGACGCCGACGTGCTCGTCGTCGACGACGGCTCGACCGACGCGACCGCGGAGGTCGCGCGCGGCGGCGGCGCCGCGGTGCTGTCGCTCGGCGCGAACCGCGGGCTTCGCGTGGGCGTCGCCGCCGGCTACCGCTACGCGAACGAGCACGAGTACGCGTTCTGCGGCAGGGTCGACGCCGACGGACAGCATCCCGGCCACGAGCTCGCCCGTCTGCTGCAGCTCGTCCGGGACGACGTCTGCGACGTGGCCGTCGGCTCGCGCTTCGTCTCGGGTGAAGGTTACGCGCCGTACCGCTACCGCCCCAGCCCGGCGCGCCGCTTCGGCACGGCTGTGCTGCGACGCGCGCTCGCGCTCGTGCTCGAAGGACCGTTCGGCGACGCGACGAGCGGGCTGTACGCCGTCAACGCGAAGGCGATGCCGCTGCTCGCGAACGAGTTCACGACCGGCGCACCCGAGGTCGAAGCGCTGATCCGCATCACGAACGCGGGACTGCGGCTGCGGGAGGTGCCGGTCGACATGGCCGAGCGCGCGGGCGGCGAGTCGAAGCTCCGCGGCAGCAAGGCGGTCAAGCTCGTGCTCACGGTCGCGGCGGTGCTCGTCACCGCTCGCTTCGCCAAGCGGCGTCTCGGCTAGCGACCTCCGCGTAGAATCGGCGCGGTGAGCGGGTCGCAGGAAGGCAAGTCCCCTTCTCAGCTGATCGACGCGAGAATCGAGGAGCTCGACGACTGGCGGGGCGAGTTGCTCGGCCGACTGCGCGCTCTCGTCAAGGAAGCCGATCCCGACGTCGTCGAGGAGTGGAAGTGGCGAGGCGTCCCGGTGTGGTCGCACGACGGGATCGTCTGCACCGGCGAGACGTACAAGAGCGTCGTCAAGATGACCTTCGCGAAGGGCGCGTCGCTCGAGGATCCCTCGGGCCTGTTCAACTCCAGCCTCGAAGGGAACACCCGGCGCGCGATCGACTTCCACGAAGGCGAGCAGGTCGACGAGAAGGCGTTGAAGACGCTTGTGCGCGACGCCGTAGCGCTGAACACGTCGAAGTCCCGCTGGCCGTGTCGCTCTGAGAGCGCCGGACGCGAACAATGCGCGTTGGACGCCGTGGTTACCAGGAGTAGGTTCCGGCCGTGACGCCCGTCCGCGCACGCCAGTTCATCGAGGCTGTGACGGCGCATGACTTCGAGGCGGCGCAGGTGTTCCTCGACGCCGATGTCGAAACCGTCACGCCGCGCGGCGTGGTTCGTGGGATCGCGGCATGTCGGCAAGTGCTCGAGAACGCGAGCGGGAACGAGCAGTACGACGTGGAGCAGTCAGCGCCTGAGTTCGAGGACGTTGAGGGTGACACGATTGTCCGGACGCATGAGATCGCCCGCTGGCGTGAGAGCGGCGACGTGGCGTTCGAGCGTGACTTTGCGCTGCGCTTGACGCTCGTCGACGACAGCGTCGTCAGGATCGTGGTGATGCCGGGCGGCGCGGGCTCCTAGCGCCACGGGGCGGACGGCCCGCGTGCCCACGGCGGGCTTGGGTCGGGCTCAGATCTTGTAAACGAAGCCGCGTCGGGCCTCGTGGTAGCTGCGGTCCGTGCCAAAGAAGCACTCGTGCGAACGCGCAAGCTCATCCGCACGGTAGGCCGCGAGCGGTTTGCGTTGCTCGTCGCGGGCGCGCGTGCGGCGCTTCTGGGCCAGCTCGGCGAGCCTGGTCGGGCTGGACGCCAGCTGTTCGGCGGAGCGGCGTACGCCGGCGAGGAACTGGTCGGAAGTGGCCCCGAAGGTGTCGTCGATAAGGCCGAGCTCGGCCGCCCGGCTCGCTCCGAGCGGCTCGAACGGCGCGGACGTGAGCATGGCCGTCATCGAATCGCCCACGCGCCTCGGCAGCAGGTAGGTCCAGTACTCGGAGCCGTAGAGGCCGCCCATGTGCCCGTAGTAGGGGTTGAGGACGACGTCTTCGCGCGCGAGGACGTAGTCGGCCGCGAGCGCGAACGGCACGCCGCCGGCTGCCGCGTCGCCCTTGAGCGCCGAGACTACGAGGTGCGAGTCCGTTTCGATCACTTCGAGTACGACGTCGTCGATCGCCTGCAGATTCGACCAGGACTCCGCCGCCGGGTCAGCTGCCGCCTCGATCACGTTCAGGTGGATGCCGTTCGAGAAGAAGTCGATGCCGCCCATGAGCACGATCACGCTCGTCCGGCGGGAGCGCGCGAACCGGTACGCCTCGAGCAGCCTTCGGCACTGATCCGTACTCATCGCGCCGTTGTAGAAGTCGAAGTGCAGGTAGCCGACGCCGCGGTGCTCCTCATAGACGATCTCGCGGAACGTCCGCCGGGCGAACGGCGGCGCGTGCAGCGGCGCGTACAGCTCTGCGACGTCGAGCTCGTGTCCGATGATCGCGAGCGCGCGCGCCGCAGGAAGCTTGAAGTGGCCGGGGCGCTTGAGGTGACTGATCCAGACAGCCCCGTCGACCGTCGCGCGGCAGATAGCGCCGTGTCGCTGCGCGAGGATCTCGCCGGGCACGCCGCGCAACGTGTCCTCGCGGTGGACGCCGAACAGATGAAACTCGATCCCGGCGATGCGGTCGAGCACGCCCGGGTGGCCCTCCGCGGCGCGAATGCGGCGCATCACGGTCGCCGTCGAGTCCGACCTCCAGTCGATGGCCCGGTTGGCCTGCCGGATCAAGGGACGTGGGCGGCCGAGGACGCTCGGATCGCCTTGGTCGAGCCGCTCGGGCACCCGTCCGCCTGCGGCGACCAGCGTCACCGCATCGACGACGGCCTCGACCGCGGCACAACGGACCTCGTGGCGGTACAGGCTGCTCTTCCCCGCTTCGCGCGTGCGGAACGTTCGCGACGCCCAGACGCCGCCGGCATCGATCTCACCGGTCGCCTCCAGCACCGTCACGCCCCACTCCGCCATCTCGAGCTCGATCGCCCAGTCGAGCGACGACGGCCCGCGGTCGCCCACAGGGCCTGGGTGCACGATCAGGCATCGATGTCTGCTCCAGACGGATTCCGGGATGATCGACTTGAGCATCGGGCACACGATCAGCTCGGGTGTGTGGCGCGCCACCGCCGCCTCGATCGACGCGCTCGAGTCCACGACCTCGACCGAGACCTCGTGCCCGAGGTCGGTGAGGGCGACGAAGACCCGCTGGCTGAGGCTGTTGTGGGCAGAGGCGAGGAAGAGGATCCGCAGCGGCCGCTCGGCGCGCGGAGCCGAAGCGGGCCGGGCGGCGCGAGCTGATGTGGCGAGGCTCGTCATGAAAGCTCCAGTGGTCGCGACGGAAAGGTCTGTGGTGACGAGTCCGGCGGCCGTTGCTTGATACGAGCCGTTCGTCGCCCGACATCGCGAGCGCGGAGCTGACGCCGCTTGCGCTTTCCGGGAATACCGGCGTCTCCGCGGTGTCTTCCAATACGAGCGTCTATGCACGCGCGATGACCAAGTCGCACAACAAGAGGAGGAACGAAATGAAAGGTCTCTACATCACCGCCGCCGGAATCGCCGCAGCCCTGTCGCTCGCGGTTGGCCTAGGGAGCGCACTGGCGTCGAATCACTCGGCGAGCGCCGGCCCGAGAGTCGGAGCCACAAGCTCAGGGCTCGGTCGCATCCTGGTCGACGGGAGCGGCCGCACTCTCTACCTCTTCGAGAAGGACAAGCACGGCAAGAGCACGTGCACCGGCCAGTGCGCCGGCTTCTGGCCGCCGCTCATCGCGACCGGAAAGCCGATCGCAGCGGCGGGCGCGAAGGCATCGCTGCTCGGAACGACGAAGCGGGCAGACGGGCGCCTGCAGGTCACGTACAACCACCACCCTCTCTACACGTTCGCCAAGGACGTGCGGAAGGGGCAGACGAACGGCGAGGCCGTGAACGCCTTCGGGGCCGAGTGGTACGCGCTCTCGGCCGCGGGCACCAAGGTCGACGAGAGCAGCGCCAAGAGCACAGATCCGACAGCCGGCAGCTACAGCAGCGGCTACGGGTACTAGGCCGACCGATCCGAGGAGAGGGCAGCCCCGGGAGCGGCCCTCTCCTCATCAGTCTTCCGGCCTCGACGAAGAACAGAGGACTACGAACATTGGAGAACCACGCCGAGGCGGGCCTGGAGGATGAGATGGGCCGTGAAGGATTCGAACCTTCGACCTTGGGATTAAGAGTCCCCTGCTCTACCAACTGAGCTAACGGCCCTGGTTGCCCCGAAGGCGGGCGTATCGTAGCGCCGGTCGATGCGCGTCCTCTCCGTCGTCGGGAACCGGCCGCAGTTCATCAAGTCGGCCCCGCTCTCGGTGGCGCTCCGGCAGGCCGGGATCGACGAGGTGGTGGTGCACACCGGGCAGCACTGGGACGATGCGCTGTCGCAGATCTTCTTCGACGAGCTCGCGATCGAGCCGCCCCGGTACCGGCTCGACCTGCGCACCGCCGATGCCGGCGCGATGGAGGCGCCGATCCGCGAGGCGATCGTCCTCGTGCGGCCCGACTGGGTGCTCGTCTACGGGGACACCAACTCGACCGCGGCCGGCGCGCGCGCTGCCGGCGAGGTGCCGGTGGCGCACGTCGAGGCCGGGCTCCGCAGCTTCGACCTGGAGATGCCTGAGGAGCGGAACCGGATCGAGGTCGATCGCCTCGCCGCGCTGCTGCTGTGCCCGGACGAGCGCTCCGCCACTCAGCTCGAGCGCGAGGGCGTGGGCGGCCGTCGGCTCGTCGTGGGCGACGTGATGGCCGACGCGACGCGCATCTTCGGGCCGGTCGCGCGCGAACGCTCGACGGCGCTCGCGCGGTTCGGCGTCGAGCCAGGCGCCTACACACTCGCGACCGTGCACCGGGAGGCGAACGTCACCCGGCCGGAGCGGCTCCGCCGGATCGCCGAGGGCCTGCGCCGCATCGACGGGCCGCTCGTCTTTCCGGCGCACCCGCGGACGAGAGCGGCGCTCGACGAGCTCCGGCTCGAGCTCGCGACCGTCCCGCCGCTCGGCTACCTCGACTTCACCTCACTCGTCGCACAGGCCCGCGTCGTCGCCACCGACTCCGGCGGACTGCAGAAGGAGGCCTACTGGAACCGCGTGCCGTGCGTGACCCTGCGGCCGAGCACCGAGTGGGTCGACACGGTGGAGGTGGGCGCCAACGTGCTCGTCGACGACGACCCCGACGCGATCGAGCGGGCCGTCGCGAACGCCGCCTATCCGCCCGCCGCACCGACCCTGTACGGCGACGGCCACGCCGCCGAAGCGATCGCAGCCGCCCTGTACGCTTGACCGCCGTGGCGGAGGCAGGCGGCTCGCAGACCTACGACATTGCGGTGATCGGCGCCGGGTACGTCGGCGTTCCGCTCGCCGCGACCTTCGCCGAGGCGGGCGCCCGCGTCGTGCTCCTCGACATCAAGCCCGAGGTCGTCGCACAGCTGAACGATGGTCACAGCCACATCGAGGACGTCTCCTCGGAGCGGCTCGAACCGCTGACCGCGAGCGGCAAGATCGTCGCCACGACGGACTACGAGCAGGCCAAGCACGCGGCCGCCGTGCTGATCGCGCTGCCGACGCCGCTGTCGCGGCAGCGCGAGCCCGACCTGAGCGCCATCCAGGGCGCGGCGCGCAGCCTCGCGCCGGTGCTGCAGCGCGGCCAGATCGTCGTGCTCGAGTCGACCACATGGCCCGGCACGACGCGCGAGGTGCTGCAGCCGATCCTCGAGGAGGGCTCCGGGCTCGTGGCCGGCCTCGACTTCCACCTCGCGATGTCGCCGGAGCGCGTCGACCCGGGTCGCCAGGACTGGACGACGAAGACGACGCCGAAGGTGGTGGGCGGCCTCACGGCCGAGTGCACACGCGCCGCCGCCGACGTCTACCGGCGCGCGATCGACACGGTGCACGAGGTCTCGACGCCAGACGCGGCCGAGTTGACGAAGCTGCTCGAGAACATCTACCGCGCGGTCAACATCGCGCTCGTGAACGAGCTCGCACAGCTCTGCGAGCGCATGAACATCGATGTCTGGGAGGTGATCGACGCGGCCGCAACGAAGCCTTTCGGCTTCGCGTCGTTCAAGCCGGGTCCGGGCCTCGGCGGCCACTGCATCCCGATCGACCCCTTCTACCTCACGTGGAAGGCGCGGGAGTACGACTTCTCGACGCGCTTCATCGAGCTCGCGGGCGAGGTCAACAACAACATGCCGTACTTCTGCCGGTCGCTGATCTCGCAGGCGCTCAACCACGGCGCGCAGAAGTCGCTGAACGGCTCGAAGGTGCTGATCGTCGGGGTCGCGTACAAGCCCGACATCGGCGACTCGCGCGAGTCGCCGGCCGAGAAGCTGATCCACCTGCTCGAAGGCGCGGGCGCCGACGTCTCGTACCACGATCCGTTCGTGCCCCGGTTCGACGGGCGGTCCTCGGTGGCGCTCGAGCCCGAGGCGTACGACTGCATCGCGATCGTGACGAACCACTCCGGGATCGACTACGGCGACCTCGTCCGCCGCAGCCTCGTGGTCGCCGACTTCCGGAACGCCACCAAGGGCGTCGAGGTCGACGGCAAGGTCTGGAAGCTCTAGATGATTGATGCCACGTTCTCGCGTGTCCGGCTGCGCGGCCTGAAGGCGGCCGGCCGCTCCCGGCCGCCGCGCCCGACCACCCCCAGTCCACGCCCCGCAACAGACGATCCCGTGGCATCAACCATCTAGATGGCGAATGTCGGGATCGCCGGGCTCGGGTACTGGGGCCCGAACCTCGCACGCAACTTCGACGACCTCGCCGACCTGACCTGGCTCTGCGACCTCGACGACGAGCTCCGCGACCGCTTCGCCGCGCGCTATCCGTCGGCCCGCGTCACGGGGAGCTTCGAGGAGATGCTCGCCGACGAGTCGCTCGACGCGGTGATCGTCGCGACGCCCGTTCCGACGCACTACGCGCTGGCGAAGCAGGCGCTCGAGGCGGGCAAGCACGTGCTCGTCGAGAAGCCGCCGGCGATGCGCGCCGCCGAGATGGACGAGCTCGTCTCGCTCGCCGCGCGCGACGACCGCGTGCTCATGCCCGGCCACCTGCTCCTCTACCACCCGGGCGTCGTGAAGCTGAAGGAGTTGATCGAGGCCGACGAGCTCGGTGAAGTCCTGTGCGTCTACGGCAACCGCCAGAACCTCGGGATCGTGCGCACGAACGAGAACGCCCTCTGGTCGCTCGGCGTGCACGACCTCTCAGTGATCCTCTACCTGCTCGACGAGGACCCCGAGGAGGCGACGGCGAGCGGCCGCGACTTCTTGACGCCGGGCGTCGAGGATGTCGTGTTCTGCTTCCTGCGCTTCCCGAGCGGCAAGATCGCGCACATGCACCTCTCGTGGCTCGACCCCCACAAGATGCGCAAGATGACCGTCGTCGGCCGCGAGAAGATGGTCGTGTTCGACGACATGGAGCTCGAGCGGAAGGTGACCGTGTACGAGAAGTCGCCGTGGAAGCGCGCGGAGACCTACGGCGAGTGGCAGACCCGCTCCGGCGACATCTACATCCCGAAGATCTCGACCGCCGAGCCGCTGCGGCTCGAGTGCGCGCATTTCCTGGAGCTCGTCGACGGCAACGGCGACCGGGACAAGGTTGCGCGCGACGGCGCCCGCGTCGTACGCGCGCTCGAGATGCTGACCAATTCCCTTGCCGGCTGACGTCCACCCGACCGCGACCGTCTATCCCGGCACGGAGCTGGGCGAGGGCGCGCGCGTCCTCGAGTACGCCGTCGTCGGCAAGCAGCCGACGCTCGGCGCGTCGTCGACCGCGAGGCGCGAGCCGCTCCCTCCGGCGCGGATCGGCGAAGGCACCGTCGTCTCGACCGGGGCGATCGTGTTCGCCGGCTCGACCGTCGGCGCACGCTCCATCGTCGGCGACCAGTCGTGCATCCGCGAGCGGGTCACCCTCGGCGAGGACTGCGTGCTCGGGCGTGGATCGCTGATCGAGAACGACACGACCGTCGGCGCAGGCACGCGCATCCAGGCCGGTGCGTACATCACCGCCTACTCGACGCTCGAGGAGGACGTGTTCATCGCCCCGTGCGTCGTGACGACGAACGACAACTACATGGGCCGAACCGAGCGGCGGCGCACCGAGATGCGCGGGCCGACGATCCGCCGGAGCGCGCGCGTCGGCGGCGGCGCGATCCTGTGCCCGGGGATCGAGGTCGGCGAGGAGGCGTTCGTCGGAGCGGGCGCGGTCGTCACGAAGGACGTGCCGGCCCGGACGGTCGTGGTCGGCTCCCCGGCGCGCGTGCTGCGCCAGGTGAACGAGGACGAGCTCCGCGCGAGCGGCGGCTGACCGTGGGCAGAGCTCGAGCAGGTGCCAGGCACATGTGCCTCGCACCTTGGTTGCGAAGCCTGGTCTGGCCGGGCGTCTAGCTCGCCCGGCGTACGAGCGACAGCCGATACTGCACCGGGTTCTGGCTGCGGCTGACGAGCTTCGCCTGGACGAAGTAGGTGCCGCTCACGGGGGCCCGGTACGCAATACGCGCCTGCGCGCCGACGCTGCGGGACTGGGCGACGCGGCGGGACACGTCGACCTGGAGGCCTTCGACGCGCTTGGTCCCCGGGCTCCAGACGGCGAGCCTGATCCCGGCGCGCACCGACGGCGTGAGGCGTGCGTAGAGCCGCTGGCCGCGGCGCAGATACACGTGGTAGACGTCGACGTTGTCGTCCCAGAAGTCGAGCGACGCGTCGATCGTGCGCGGGAGCGGCGGAAGCGCGTGCGCCCAGGCCCCGGCCTCGTCATTCGGCTCGTAGCGGTCGGGCGGAGGCAGCGGCGTGCCGTTCGTGAGCATCGTGAGCGACGACAGCACGTCGAGGCTGCCCCAGCCCGAGTACTTGTCGCGGCCGACGGGGCACTCCGCACAGCCGGTCGCGGGCGACACGTCGTCGGCGCCGCGCTCGAGCAGCCACGAGACCTGGTCGGGCGTGAGCCGCGGGTCCTGGCCCAGGAGGAGCGCCGCGGCCGCGGTCACCTGCGGCGCGGCGAACGACGTGCCGATCGCGTCGCGGAACTCGTCGGGCCCGCAGATCGAGTACGGCCCGTCGGGGCACGCGGTGGTCGAGTCGGCGAGGTCGCGCGGAATCGTCGAGAAGATCCCGTCGCCCGGTGCGGAGATGTCGTTGAAGACGGCGTCGCGGTTCGAGTAGTCGGGGACGGAGCCGTCCTTCTGAAGCGCGCTCACGCCGATCACGTGCGGCAGGGCCGACGGGTAGTGCGCGAAGTTCCAGGGGGTGGCCGGCGACTGCGGGCCGTTGCCGACCGCAGCGACCACGACGACGCCCTTGGAGTACGCGTACTCGACGGCCGCCTGCTCGAGCGCCGAGTACGTGTCGAGGCGGGCGTCGAGGGGGTCGCGGACGCCCCCGAGGCTGAGGTTGATCACCTGCGCGCCCTCGTGCACCGCCCACCGGATCGCGGCCACCTCGGCCGGAAGTGAGACGGTGCCGTCCGGCTCGACCACCTTTCCGATGATCAGGCGGGCGTTGAACGCGATCCCGGCGATGCCCGTGGCGTTGCTCGGGTTGGCGGCGATCTCGCCGGCGATGAACGTCCCGTGCCCCTGCTCGTCGTGGTACGGCGAGCCGCCGACGAACGAGCGCGCGGCGACGACACGGCCGACGAGATCGGGATGCTCGCCGTCGATGCCGGAGTCGATGATCGCGACCTTCACGCGCGCGAGGTCGGGCGGCGTCTCCCAGAAGTCCCACGCGAGGTCGCGGGTCAAGTACCACTGCTGCGACGCGAACGGCTCGGTGTTGTCGAAGGCTGCGGCGCCCGACGCGGTGACGAGCGCGGCGGCGACGGCGACCAGCGCGAGCAGGCGCTTCACGGCAGCATCGCCTCCGCGGAGAGGCCGGGCGCGATCCCGGCGCCCGGCGCACAGCGAGCCCGGTAGTCGCCGGGCGCGAGCGGTCCGCCGAACGAGAACGCACCCGCGGCGTCGGCGAGCGTGGACGACACGGTCGTCCAGGCGCCGCTGCCGCCGCGCTGGAGCTGAACGGCGCCGGCCGAGGCGGGACGGAGCGTCCCGGTGGCGCCCGACGAGGTGATCGTCGCGTCGCAGCGCGCCGAGACCGAGACGGTCACGAGCGAGACGCGCACCGCGCCGGCCGCGAGGCGGTAGGCCGTGCGGAGCTGCGGCTTCACGATCGTCGAGAACGTCCCGTCCGTCCCGGGCTGGAGCGCGCCGGCGGGCTGCCAGTCCTGGCCGTACCGCTGCGCCTCGAGCGAGACCGCGCCCGCAGCGCGCGCGATCCCCTCCAGCGACGCCGCACCGCCGTAGGTGATCCCCGTCGTGCGGGCGGAGAGGCCGAGCAGCGAGGGCGCGAACCACGTCGAGCGGAGATCGAGCGCCGTTCGCACCTGCGGTCCGGTGAACGTCGCCGCGAGCCCGTCGCCGCCGACGACGGTGACCGTCTGCACACGGCCCGAGGCGCTTGCGGAGGTCTCGATGTCGTTGAGCGGCGACGCAACCTTCAATCGCTTCGCGACGGACGCCGCCGGGAACAGAACCGGCCCCCAGTCGTGGTACGGCGAGGTGGTGTCGTACGGGTCGCTGACCGAGACCAGATAGGGGATCGCCGGGCCGAACTCGCTCGCCGAGGCGGTGCGGCCGCCCGACGTCGAGAAGTACAGCGTGTCGGCGACCTTCCCCGCGTAGAGGAGCACCTGGCCCTTCGTCGCCGCGACGGCGGCGTCGGTCGCCGGGGACTCGACGCCGACCCCGCCGTAGACCTGGTCGCGCACGTCGCCGTACAGATCGAAGGACCGGCCCTTGACGAGGTTCGCGAGCGCGTATGAGCGCGCCGCCACCGCCTGCGCCTGCAACACGGCTGCCGGCCAGGCCGACGGCACTTCCGCGGGCACCACCCCTCGCAGGTAGGACTCGAGGGCGACGACGTCGACGGCCTGCAGCGTCTTGCCGGAGAGCGAGACGGAGATGCGACCGCGATACACGTTGCCGTTCACCTGCAACGGCGCGACCGCACTGAACGTCAGCGGCAGCGTCAGGGCGCGGCCCGCGAGCTTCGCGGTGCGCGTCAACGCGACAGTTCCCGCGTCGAGCGCGACCTTCGTCCCCTGCGCGTCGACGGCGCGCCACGGCGAGACCGACGTCAGCGTGAGCCGCTTCCCCGACCCGAGGAGCACCCGCACCGTCCGCGCCGGGGCGGGCCCGAGCGTCGTGCCCTGGTAGTAGTGCGCCAGGATCCGCTCGTAGTCGAGCCCGTGGAGCGCGTAGCCGTACGCTCCCCACTGGCTGAGCCCGAGCCCGTGGCCCCATCCGTGCCCCGACACGGCGAGCACTTCGGTCGCATCGCTGGTCACGGTCTGAGTCGTGGTCGTGGCGGTCGCGGTCGTCCCGCCGG
>DATIOD010000058.1:0-1684 GCA_035473635.1 Gaiellaceae bacterium
CGCCTTCTTGATCTCGCCCGTCGGGTCGAGGTCTGCGAGGCCGGCGACGGTCGACTTCGCCTGCTCGGTGAGCGTCGTGAGCGTCGTCGAGACCGTCGTCGCCGCCACCGCCGCGCTCGCGACGCTCGTGGCGCTGCTCGCAGTCAAGTCCCGTTATGTGGTGGTCTTTCCGACGCCGGTCAGTGCGCCCTCAGATAGCGCTGACTGGCCGGTGTCGGCGGCCCCGTAGGGGCCGTGCGCTTCGCCCGCGAGCGCGGCGAGGGAGTGGAGCGAGAGGTAGCGCTTCTGGATCAGCCACTCGTCGTTCTGCTCGACGAGCAGGCTGGTCGCGAGCCGCACCAGCGCGGCGTCGTTCGGATAGATGCCGACGACGTCGGATCGGCGGGCGATCTCGAGGTTGACCCGCTCGAGCGGGTTGGTGCTTCGGATCTTCGGCCAGTGCTCGCGCGGGAACCGCATGTAGGCAAGCAGCTCCTCCTCGGCGGCTTCGAGCAGCCGCGCGACCTTCGGCGCGACAGGCTCGAGCTGGGCGACGACGCCGGCGAGCGTGTCGCCGGCGGTGGCGCGGTCGGGCGCGGCGAAGATCTGCTTGAGCGCGCCGCGGACGAGCGGCTGGTTGGTGCGCGGCACGTGGCCGAGCATGTCGCGGACGAAGTGCACGGCACAGCGCTGCCACTGCGCGCCGAGCACCTGGCCGATCGCGTTCGTGAGGCCCTGGTGGGCATCGGAGATCACGAGCTGCATGCCGGTCAGGCCGCGCGCGACGAGCTCGCGCAGGAACGCGCGCCATTCGGCCTCTGACTCGACCTCGCCGACCTCGATGCCGATCACCTCGCGCCGGCCGGTCTCGTGCACGCCGTAGGCCACGAGCAGCGCCTTCTGGCGGACCATGCCGGCGTCCGACTCGCGCACCCGCTCGACCCGCGCGTCCAGCCACAGATACGGGTAGGCGCCCTCAAGCGGCCGACTGCGGAAGGCGTCGACGCGCTCGTCAAGCTGCTGGCAGATGCGGCTGACGGTGCTCTTGGAGATGCCGTCGACGCCGAGCTGCTCGACGAGACGCTCGACCTTGCGTGTCGAGACGCCGTTCACGTACGCCTCCGCCACGACGCTCAAAAGCGCCTGCTCCGAGCGCTTGCGCGGCTCGAGGAAGCTCGGGAAGTAGCTGCCGCTACGCAGCTTCGGGATCGCCAGCTCGATCGACCCGACGCGCGTATTGAGCTGCCGCGGCCGATAGCCATTGCGGATCGTGACGCGGTCCTCAGACCGCTCGTAGCGCTCCGCGCCGACGACGCCGGCGACCTCCGCCTCCATCAGCTCGCGGTACAGCACCGCGACGCCCTCACGCAGCAGATCCGCGTGCTCGCACTCAAGGATCTTGCCCAGCGCCTCGCGCAGGGCGACGATGCCCTCGTCGGCCATCGAACGTTGCCTCCCTGTCGGGTGATCCCTAGCCGGATCGACATGGACGGCGACACGATGGCCGACGCTAACGCCTCACGCCATCACGCCCCGAAATCCCACCAAGTATCGGGACTCGACCCTGCTCGCCGCGGTCTTGATCGTGTCGGCGCTCGCCGACATCTGATTCGCCAGCGTGTCGAGGGACTGCTTCGCCTTGGCACCGCTCGCGGTGCCGGGCGAGCCGGCGGCCTTCAGGTCGTCGGCGAGCGTCGTGGTCGCG
>DATIOD010000059.1:0-130072 GCA_035473635.1 Gaiellaceae bacterium
CCGGCACCGGCTGCGCGTCCAGCCCGAAAACGTCCCCGCGCTCGCCGCCGAGCTGCGCGGCGAGAGCACGAGCGAGGAGCCCGGTGGCAGCGACAGCTGAATTCGTCTTCGCCGGCACGAACGGCGGCGCGCTCACGGACATCGGCGACTACGAGGCCGTCGGGGGCTTCAAGGCGCTTGCCAGGGCGCGCGCGATGGCGCCGGACGACGTGATCGAGGAGCTCAACGGCTCGCAGCTCAGGGGTCGCGGCGGCGCGTTCTTCCCGACGGGTCGCAAGTGGAGTTTCCTGCCGAAGCCGGAGCAACTGCCGAAGCCGCACTACCTCGTCGTGAACGCGGACGAGTCCGAGCCGGGCAGCTTCAAGGACAACGAGATCCTCTCGCGCGTCCCGCACCGCTTCATCGAAGGGTGCCTGATCACGGCGCATGCGATCGACTGCGACAAGGTCTTCGTCTACATCCGCGGCGAGTACAGCGGCCCGTACGAGATCCTCGTCGGCGCGCTCGAGGAGCTGGGCGACAAACCGGACGTGCGCGGGAACGTGACGATCGTCCTGCACCGCGGCGCGGGCGCGTACATCTGCGGCGAGGAGACGGCGCTGATCGAGTCGCTCGAAGGCAAGCGCGGCCAGCCGCGCTCGAAGCCGCCGTTCCCGGCAATCTCCGGTGTCTACGCGTCGCCGACCGTGGTCAACAACGTCGAGACGATGGCAACGGTGCCGCCGATCCTCGAGCTCGGCGCGGCCGAGTACGCGAAACTCGGAGTCGAGAACTCGCGCGGCACGCGCGTCGTCTCGATCTCGGGGCACGTGCAGAACGGCGGCAACTACGAGATCGAGCCGGGCATCTCGCTGCGCGACCTGATCTACGCGGAGCACCTCGGCGGCGGCGTACCGGGCGGCCGGAAGTTGAAGGCGGTCATTCCCGGCGGGTCGTCGACGGTCGTCCTCACCGGTGACGAGATCGACGTCGGCTACGACTTCGACTCGCTCGCGAAGCTGCACACCGCGATGGGATCCGCCGGCGTGATCTGCCTCGACGAGCGCGTGTGCATGGTGCAGCTCGGCGTCCGCGTCAGCGAGTTCTACGAGCACGAGTCGTGCGGCAAGTGCACGCCGTGCCGCGAGGGCACGCGCTGGATGACCGCGATCCTGCGGAAGCTCGAGGCCGGCGACGCGAGCCGGCGCGAGCTCGACCTGCTGCTCGACGTCTGCGACCGGATCAACGGCAAGTGCCTGTGCCCGCTCGGCGACACGGCGGCGATGGCCGTCGCGAGCTACGTGGCGAAGTTCCGCGGCGAGTTCGTCGCGCACATCGACGGAGGCGGCTGCCCCTTCGGCGGCACGTCCCCCCTCGACAACGTGCTCGCCCCCGTCGCCATGCACGCCCACGCGGCCGTGGAGGTTCCGACATGACGGAACGCGACAGGTCCTCTTCCCAGGGAAGGGTGACGAATCGGTGCCAAACGATCCCCAGCCCGGCGCAACCCGCTGAGCAAGCAGATTTCTCAGGAGTCCCGCGGGTCCCAGGTCCCCTGGCGAGGGTGACGGAAGCGTGACGCGGCCGGTGCAGGAGAGCGTTTCGCTGACGATCGACGAGCGCACGGTCCAAGTGGCGAAGGGGACCGGGCTCGTCGAGACGGCGCAGGCGGCGGGGATCGAGATCCCGGTCTTCTGCTACGAGCCGCGGCTCGGGGCGCCGATCGGCGCATGCCGCATGTGCCTCGTCGAGGTCGAGGGGATGCCGAAGCTGCAGGCCGGCTGCACGCTCACGGCGCAGGACGGGATGGTCGTCCGCACCGCGCGCACGTCGAAGCTCGCGGCCGAGGGCCAGAACGCGACGCTCGAGTTCATCCTCGTCAACCACCCGCTCGACTGCCCGGTCTGCGACAAGGGCGGCGAGTGCCCGCTGCAGGACCTGACGTTCCGCTACGGCCCCGGCTCGACGCGCATGGTCTTCCCGAAGCGCACGTTCGAGAAGCCGATCCCGATCTCGCCGTTGATCGCGCTCGACCGCGAACGCTGCATCCTGTGCTACCGCTGCACTCGCTTCAGCGAGCAGGTCGCGGAGGACGGCCAGCTCGTCGCCGTCAACCGCGGCTCGCACTCGATGATCGCGACGTTCGAGGACGAGCCGTACCGCGCGCCCTTCTCCGGCAACATCACCGAGATCTGCCCGGTCGGTGCGCTCACCTCGACGCAGTACCGGTTCGAGGCCCGCCCGTGGGAGATCCAGGACGTGCCGACGGTCTGCGGGCTCTGCCCGGTCGGCTGCAACATCAGCGCGACGACGCGCGAGGGGAAGGTGAAGCGCATCCAGTCGCGCATTCACCCCGAGATCGACGAGGGCTGGCTGTGCGACAAGGGCCGCTTCGCGTTCACCCATCTCCGTGCCGACGACCGGATCACAACGCCGGTCAGGAAGAACGGGCGACGCTTCGACGCGATGAGCTGGGACGACGCGCTGGACGAGGTCGAGCGGCTGCTCCGCCAGGGCGGCTCCTCGACGGTCACCGCGCTCTCCGGCAGCGAGTCGGTCGAGGAGGCCTACGGGCTCGCGAAGCTGTTGCGTCAGGGGCTCGGCGCGAACAACGCGGTGCTCCCGGAGACGGTCCCGGACACGATCGACGCGCACCGCGCACCGCTCTCCGCGCTGCGCGACGCCAAGCGCATCGCGGTGATCTCCGACGACCCCGTCGTCGAGCGCGCGCCCGGCGTCGACCTCTGGCTGAAAGCGGCCGCGCGGGCAGGCGCCACGATCACGTACGGCGCGCCCGACGAGCCGGTCGACGCGATCGTCACCGACGATCCGACCGTCGGCGGCGCGCCAAACGTCTACTACCTGCCGCTGACGCCGAACGGGCGCGGCGCCGCCGACGCCTGGAGCATGGCCGGGGACGGCGATCCGGTCGACGCCGAGCCCCGCCTGCTGGTCGTCTCGGGCGACGAGGCCGCTCGCAATCCGAGCGTGCGCGTGCTCGCCGAGCACGCGGATGCGGTGATCGGCATCGGCCTGTTCGAGGAGAGCTTCCGCGACCTCGCCGACCTCGTCCTCCCGGGCACGAGCTACCTCGAGCGCGACGGCACGACGGTGAACCTCGAGGGCCGGCTCCAGCGCCAGCGCCGCGCCGTCGTCGCGCCGGTGCCGGACGTCCTCGCCTGGCTCGCCAAGCTCGCCGAGCGGTTCGGCGTCGAGCTCTCGCCGCACGTCCCCGTCGTGTTCGAGGAGATCTCGACGACGTGCTTCGGCGGCATCTCGCTCGCCGACGTCGGGGAGCGCGCCTCGCTGCCGCCGCGCGCCGTCGAGGAAGCCCCCGCCCCGGCGCGCAAGCCCGCCCGCGCGCGCCGCGCCGCGAAGGGGCTGCGGCTCGTCGCCTACCGGCCGCTCTTCTCGGGCGCCGCCGTCGAGCGGACCCCCGAGCTCGCCTTCCAGCGGCCCGAGCCGGAGATCCAGCTCGCCCCGGAGGACGCGCGCAAGCGCGGGATCCGAAACGGCGCGATGGTCGCGGTCAGCTCGAACGAGACGTCGATCGAGCTGCGCGCGCGAATCGCGCGCGATCTCGTCGCCGGCGTCGTGCGAATCCCCGACGAGCACGCCGTAGGCCTGCACGAGACGGTCGAGGTGAAGGCGTAGCCGTGCACGAGGTCTGGTGGATCACCTTCATCAAGGCGCTGATCGTGATCAACGTCGTGATGCTGTTCTTCGCGTTCACGACCTGGCTCGAGCGCAAGGTGCTCGGCCGCATGCAGCTCCGCTACGGGCCGAACCGCGCCGGCCCCAAGGGCCTGCTGGTACCGATCGCCGACCTGCTGAAGCTGATCCGCAAGGAGGCGTTCGCACCGAGCGCGGCCAAGGAGCCGCTGTACATCCTGGCGCCGATCGTCTCGATGTTCACGGCGCTCGCCGCGTTCAGCGTGCTGCCGTTCGGGCCCGGCTGGACGGTCGACGGCTACTACATCAGCGGCCAGGTGGTGAACGTCCCGATCTCGCTGATCCTGATCTTCGCTCTGGGCTCGATCGGCATCTACGGCTTCATCGTCGGCGGCTGGGCGTCCGAGTCGAAGTACTCGATCCTCGGCTCGATGCGGACGTGCGCACAGCTCGTCTCTTACGAAGTGTCGCTGGCCCTGTCGGTGCTCGGCGTCGTGATGATGGGGCAGTCGCTGAGCCTGGTCGAGATCGTGGACAAGCAGCAGGCCACGCTGTGGTTCTTCATCCCCCAGTTCGTCGGCCTCGCCGTCTTCCTCGTCGGCGGGACCGCCGAGACGTCGCGCGCCCCGTTCGACCTCCCCGAAGCCGATACCGAGCTCGTTGCGGGCTATCACACCGAGTACTCGGGGATGCGCTGGGGCGTCTTCCAGGCCGCCGAGTACATCAACCTGCTCGTTCTCTCGGGCCTCTGCGTGACCCTGTTCTTCGGCGGTTACAGCTTCCCCTGGGTCTCGTCGCTCGACAAGTTCGGCCCGATCTGGTTCGTGCTGAAGCTGTTCACGCTCGTGATGATCTTCATCTGGCTGCGCGCGACGCAGCCGCGCCTCCGGTACGACCAGCTGATGCGCTTCGGCTGGAAGGTGCTGCTGCCGATCGCGACCGTGAACGCGGTGATCACCGCCGCACTGGTGGTGGCTGTGTCGTGAGCGCCGTCCCGAACACGCTGAAGGGCTTCGGCGTGACGCTGAAGCAGATCTTCAAGAAGCCGATCACGCAGCAGTACCCGGAGTACAAGCGGCCGATCTACCCGCGCTACCGCGGACGTCACCGCCTGCACCGGTACGAGAACGGCCTCGAGAAGTGCGTCGGCTGTTCGCTGTGCGCAGCAGCGTGCCCCGCCGACTGCATCCGCGTCGTCGCCGCCGAGAACACACCCGACAACCGCGTGTCGGCCGGCGAGCGCTATGCGCGCATCTACGAGATCAACATGTCGCGCTGCATCTTCTGCGGCAACTGCGAGCTTGCGTGCCCCTTCGACGCGATCACGCTCGGCAACGACTTCGAGATCTCGGAGTACAACCGCGACGACCTCATCTACACGAAGGACATGCTGCTCGCGCCGCCCGTGAAGCGCGTCCCCGTCGCCGACGCCGACCTCTACGACACGCCGATTCCCTTTTACAAGGATCATTCGTAGTGGCCAACTTCCTCGTCTGGGTCGTCTGGTTCATCGCTGCGTTCGCCTGCCTGGCGAGCGCGCTCGCAGTCGTCACCTTCCGCAATCCCTTCTACTCGGCGCTGTCGCTGATCGGGAACCTCGGCTCGCTCGCCGTGCTGTTCCTGCTCTTGGCCGGCGAGTTCGTCGCGGCCGGCCAGGTGCTCGTCTACGGCGGCGCAGTGATGGTGATGTTCCTGTTCGTGATCGCCTACCTCGGCGACCGCACCGAGGAGTCGCCGTGGTCGGGCGGGCCCTCGTGGCAGGCGGTCGGCGCGGTCGCGGCCGGCGGGGCGATCCTCGCGGAGGTCGTGGTCGTCGTCGGGCTGACCGCCGGCAACGTGCTCTCACAGCCGAAGCACATCACCCGCGAATTCGGGTCGCCGGCGTCCATCGGCCGGCTGTTCCTCACCGACCACCTGCTCGCGTTCGAGGTGACCTCGATCGTGCTGCTCGTCGCCGCGGTCGGCGGCGTCGTGCTCGGCGCGCACGCGCGACGCGTCGATCCGCTCGCGCGCCAGGACGGAGCCGATGCACGGACCTGACATCCAGTGGTACGTGATCCTGAGCGCGCTGCTCTTCACGACCGGCGCGCTCGGAGTGCTGCTGCGCCGCAGCCCGCTGATCATCCTGCTGTCGGTCGAGATCATGCTGAACGCGTCGAACCTGCTCCTGATCGCGTTCTCGCGACTGCACGGCAGCGAGGACGGGCAGGTGTTCGCGATCTCGGTGATGGCGGTCGCCGCGTCCGAGGTCGTCGTCGGCCTCGGGCTGATCGTCGCGATGGGGCGCCGCAACATCGAGCTCGACGTCGACAAGCTCCGGACGCTGCGGGGGTAGGCGGTGAAGGCCGCAGCCTGGATCTGCCTGCTCCTCCCGCTGGCCTCGACGCTCGCGATCACGCTCGGCGGGACGGCGCTCTCGAGACGCACGGCCGGATGGATCTCGACGCTCACCACGTTCGGCGCGTTCGTAGCCGCGGCCGTTGCGTTCTTCCAGATGCTCGGCGAGAGCGCGAGCGAACGCACGCACGTCACCACCTCGTGGACGTGGCTCTCCGCCGGCCAGTACCACTTCGGCTTCTCGCTGCTCGTCGACCAGTTGAGCGTGATGATGATGCTGATCGTCGCTGGAGTCGGCGGCTTGATCATCGCGTACTCGCTCGGCTACATGGACGGCGAGGACGAGGAGCGACGCTACTTCGCCTACATGTCGCTGTTCGTCTTCTCGATGCTGCTGCTCGTCGAGGGCGCGAACCTGCTTCTGCTGCTCGCCGGCTGGGGCATGGTCGGCCTCTCGAGCTACCTGCTGATCGGCTTCTACCAGGAGCGCCACTCGGCGATCGCCGCCGCCAAGAAGGCGTTCATCATGAACGCGTTCGGCGACGCGACCTTCGCGCTCGCGCTGTTCCTGCTGGTCGAGCACACGGGCTCGCTCGACTACTCGAGCGTGTTCGCCGCCGCGCCGCACGGCGGCACCGTCGCGAACCTGATCGCGCTCGGCCTACTCGGCGGAGCGGTTGCGAAGAGCGCGCAGATCCCGCTCCACACCTGGCTCCCCGACGCGATGGAGGGCCCGACGCCGGTGAGCGCGTTGATCCACGCGGCGACCATGGTGACGGCCGGCGTCTACCTGATCGTCCGCTGCCATCCTCTCTTCGAGAACGCGTACTTCATCCAGGACACCGCTGCGGCGCTCGGCGCGCTGACGCTCCTGATGGCCGGGCTGATCGCGCTCGTCCAGGTCGACATCAAGCGCGTGATCGCGTACTCGACGATGTCGCAGATCGGCTACATGTTCGTCGCCGCGGGGATCGGGACGTATGCGAACGCGATGTTCCACCTGATGACGCACGCGTTCTTCAAGGCGCTGCTGTTCCTCGCCGCGGGCATCGTGATCCACGCCGTCGCGGGCGAGCAGGACATCCGCAAGCTTGCTGGCGTCGGGAAGCTGATGCCGCGCACGAAGGCGTTCTTCGTCGTCGGCTCGCTTGCGCTCGTCGCGATCTTCCCGTTCTCCGGCTTCTTCTCGAAGGATCCGATCCTGGCCGCCGCCCTCCAGCGCGGCTGGTTCGGAATCACGCTCTACGTGATCGGCATGACCGGCGCCTTCCTGACCGGCCTGTACGCGTTCCGGCTCTTCTTCATCGTCTTCACCGGGGAGCCGTCGTCCTTCGTCCGGGAGCACCACCACGCGCATCACGGTCAGGAGGGGCCCGTCTCGATGATGGCGACGGTCGGCGTGCTCGCCGTGCTCGCGACGATCGCAGGCTTCCTGCAGTGGGCGCCGCTGTGGACCCCGCTGACGAAGTGGCTGGACCCCGTCGCGCCGCCGCTCGTCGAGGCCACGAGCGCACAGGAGTGGGCGACCTCGGGGGTCGGAATCACGATCGGCCTCGCCGGGATCGGGCTCGCCTGGCTGCTCTACTCGGCGAAGCGCATCCGCGTCCCGCGCGCCCTGCCGGTGCTCGAGCACAAGTTCTACTGGGACGAGGCGTACGACGTCCTCTGGTACCGGAGCTCGGATCTCGTCTCGCGCGGCCTCTACGCGTTCGTCGAACGCCCCCTGATCGGCGGCTCCCTGGTCGCGGTCGGCCGGGGCTTCTCGCTCGCCGGGCGTGACGTCGGCCGCCTGCAGACCGGGCTCGTGCGCTCGTACGCGCTCGCGCTCGCGGGCGGCCTCGCCGTGCTCGTCGTCATCTTCCTGGCGGTCAGATGAGCTGGTTGACAACCATCCTGATCCTCCTGCCGATCGGCGGAGCGCTGCTCGTGGCGATCGCGCCGCTCTCGAGCTACGGGCTCGGCTCGCTCGCCGCGCTCGTCTCGCTGATCGAGGTCGCCGTCTGGATCACCGCAGTCGGCAAGTTCGACTTCGGCAACCCGTCGCTGCAGCTTTCGCAGCAGGTCTCGTGGTTCGCCGACCTCCACGTCTCCTACTACGTCGGCGTCTACGCCTTCTCGCTGTGGATCGTCGGAATGACGGTGGTCGTGATGGCCGCGTGTGTGATCTACGGGTGGTGGGTCGGGCGCGACCGCGGGCGCGCGTACTTCGCGCTCATGCTCATGCTCACGGGGGCGATCGTCGGCGTCTTCACGGCGCAGGATCTGATCCTCTTCTACGCCTTCTTCGAGGCGATGCTGATCCCGCTGTACATCCTGATCGGCGTCTGGGGCGGCCCCGGCCGGCTGCGCGCGACGCAGCTCTTCGTCATCTACACGGTCGTCGGCTCGCTGCTGATGCTGGCCGCGATCATCGTGTACGGCCTCCAGGAGGGCACGTTCAACCTGACGGAGATGGGCCCGAGCAGCTCGACGTGGCTGTTCCTCGGCTTCGTCGTCGCGTTCGCGATCAAGTCGCCGCTGTTCCCGCTGCACGGCTGGTTGCCGGAGACCTATCGCGAGTCGCCGCCCGAGGTGTCGGCGGTGCTGTCGGGCGTCGTGTCGAAGGCGGGCCTCTACGGCCTGCTGCGGATCGTGATCCCGAAGTTCCCGGGGCCCGTGCACGACTGGCGGATCGTCCTGCTCGTGCTCGCCTCGATCTCGCTGGTCTACGGCGCGCTGCTCGCGTTCCGGGCACCCGACTTCCGCGGCGTCGTGATGTACTCGTCGCTCTCCCAGGCGGGCCTGATCGTGCTCGGCCTCTTCGCCGGCAACGACCTCGGGTTCGACGGCGCCGTCCTGCAGATCGTCAACCACGGGTTGATCTCGGCATCGCTCTTCCTGATCGCGGGGATGGTCGAGCGGCGCTGCTCGACCGGTGAGCTCCGCCTGCTCGGCGGGATGGCGCGTGGCCGCCCGGCGCTCGCGACGGTCGTGATGGCCGTGGGGGTGATCGCGCTCGCGGTGCCGCTCTCGACGGCGTTCGCCGGCGAGTTCCTGATTCTCGCGGGCGTCTTCCAGCAGGGCTGGTGGTGGGGGGTGATCGGGGCGGCCGCGATGGTGCTCGCCGCGATGTACATGCTGCGCGCGATCTCCGGCGTGCTGCACCAGGACGTCGGGCCGGCCGTGCCCGACTCGGCGCTCGACCTCCGGCTCGGTGAGCTGGCGGTGGTCGTGCCGCTCCTCGTCTGCCTGCTCGGTCTCTCAGCGTGGCCGAACCTGATCTCCGGCCATGCCTTCGGCGGGAACCATGCGCAGAGCGTGATCGCGAAGGGGCTGCCGTGATCGCCACGCCGCATGTCGACTGGCTCGCCCTCTCGCCTTCCCTCGAGCTGCTCGGGGCTGCCGGCCTCCTGCTGATGGTCGCCGTGTTCACCTCGGGCCGGACGCGCAAGCTCTGCGCGGCGGCCGTCGGCTTCGGCGGCTTCGCGGGGGCGTTCGCCCTTGCAATCGTGGTCGGCGCGCGCACGCCCGACGGCGCCGCGATCATGAGCGACTCGATCTACCGCGACCGCTACGCCGCGCTTGCGCAGCTGCTGGTGGCGGCGTGCGGTGCGATCGCCGTGCTGATCAGCTACGGCGAGCAGTGGCGCGACGAGCACCTGGCCGAGTACTACGCGCTGCTCGCCGCGGCCGGCGCCGGGATGATCTTCTTCGTCCAGGCGGCGAACCTGATGACCCTCTTCCTCGGGCTCGAGTGGTTCTCGATCGCGCTCTACGTGATGACGGCGATCGACATCGACCTGATCGGGTCGCTCGAGGCCGGGCTCAAGTACCTGATCGTCGGCGCGGTCGGCTCGGCGACGCTGCTCTTCGGCTCGGCGCTCGTCTACGGGATCACCGGCGAGCTGTCGTTCAACCAGATCGCCGCTGCCGGCCACGCGCACGATGCGATGCTCGTCGTCGGGCTCGCGATGATCATCGTCGGGCTCGCGTTCAAGGCGTCCGCGGCGCCGTTCCACATGTGGACGCCGGACGTGTACCAGGGTGCGCCGACGCCGGTGACGTCGTTCATGTCCTCGGCGACGAAGATCGCCGCGCTCGCCGTCACCTACCGCCTGCTCCTCACCGCGTTCCCGGCGGACGAGCACCTGTGGCGCTGGGCGATCGCCGCGATCGCGTGCACCTCGCTCGCGTGGGGGAACATCGCCGCGCTCGTCCAGAAGAACGTGAAGCGGATCCTCGCGTACTCGTCGGTCTCCCAGGCCGGCTTCATGCTGATCGCAATCGCGGCCGCGAACTCGCTCGGCGTGCGCGCGATGCTCTTCTACCTGATCCCGTACTCGGCGATGTCGCTGGGTGCCTTCGCCGTGGTCGCCGCGCGCGAGCGCGAGCTGGGCGCGCCCGTCACGCTCGACAACCTGTCGGGCTTCGGCTGGGAGCGGCCGCTCCTCGGAATTTCGATGTGGGTGTTCATGCTCGGGATGCTCGGCTTCCCGCTGACGGGCGGGTTCATTGCCAAGTTCTACGTCTTCTCCGCCGCGTACGAGGCCGGCTGGTGGTGGCTGATCGTCGTGGGCGTGATCGCGACGATGATCTCGGCGTACTTCTACCTCGGGATCGTGCGCTCGATGTACCTGCGCGACGCCGCCGAGCTGCAGCTCGCGCCGGCAGGCGGCTCGCCGCCACGCGAGGTCGTGCTGCAGGCGGGCGTGCTGATCTGCGTCGTCGTCACGGTCGTCTCGTTCTTCGCCGTGCAGCCGCTGATCGACGTGTGCCGTGCGGCGGCGAGCTCGCTGCCGATCTGACCTCGCCTAGGGCTTCGCAGCGCGCGGCGCGGCCCCGCGCACGAACACGGCGGCGCCGAGCACGAGCTTCAGCGCGAACACGCCGAAGCAGGCGGCGAGCGCAGAGGTGCCGAGCGGAGGCAGTGAGCCGGTCGCGTCGTGCGCGCTGCGCGCCGCGCAGGAGAGCACGAGCAGCCCGGCGCAGAGCGCCCAGAGCGCCGCCTGCAGGCGCGCGAGCTCGCGACGACCTTCCACCGCGTCGCCGAACGCGGTCAGGCCCGCCGCAGCGGCGAAGGGGATCGCGACGAGCAGTGCGTCGAGCGCCAGCCCGGGGGAGCCGCGGCCGTCCGCCCACCAGGCGGCGGCTGCGAGCAGGGCCGGGAGAACGCGGCGTCCCACGCCCTTCAAGCTTCGCCCCCCGGCCGGACGGTCCTTCTATGCTCATTCCGTCCGCGACGAAAGGATCGCTCCTTGGCAACGCTCACCTGGCTCGGCCACGCCTCGTTCCGCGTCGACACCGACGCAGGCAGCCGGATCTACGTCGACCCGTTCCTCTCCGGCCCCACCTGCCCGGACAGCGAGAAGGAGCCGGATCGCGGCGACGCGATCGCGGTCACGCACGGTCACGGCGATCACAGCGCCGACGTCGTCGCCCTGCAGCAGCGCCTCGGGTGCACGGTGGTGGGGATGATCGAGCTGGTCGCCTGGTTCAACGGGCAGGGCGTGCCCGACGACAAGCTGGTCGGCTTCAACAAGGGCGGCACGATCGAGGTCGCCGGCATCCGGATCACGATGACGCACGCGTTTCACTCGAGTTCCGCGCCCGACCTCACCTACACCGGCGAGCCGGCCGGATTCGTCTTCCACCTCGGCGACTCGACCGTCTACTTCGCCGGCGACACCGCCGTGTTCGGGGACATGGCCCTGATCGCCGAGCTGTACTCGCCGGACGTGGCCGTGCTCCCGATCGGCGACCACTTCACGATGGGCACGCGCGAGGCGGCGAAGGCGCTCGAGCTGCTCGGCAACCCGCGGTGCGTGCCGTGCCACTGGGGGACGTTCCCGATCTTCACCGGGACTCCCGACGAGCTCGCGTCGCTGACGAGCGCCACGGTCGAGCGCGTCCAGCCGGGGGACACGATCACCCTGTGAGGGAGCGCTGGTTCGGGGCGACCGGCAGGCGGGTGCCGGAGATCGCGCTCGACGGCGAGCTCGACCTCGAAGGTGCGCTGGTTCTCGACTCCCCGGAGGACGAGGCGACGCTTCGGGCGGCGCACGGCGAGGGACGACCGGTCGTCGTGCGCGCGCAGACACCTACGGAGGTGAAGGCGGCGCTCGCACGTCCGGAGGTTGCATGCGCGCTCGTCACCGACCCCGCGCTGCTCGACCTCGACCTGACGGAGCTGACGTATGGCTGACCGCATCGTCGCCACCTACTCGATCGCGGCCTGCGACCCCGCGGCCGGCCAGTGGGGAGTCGCCACGCAGTCGAAGTTCCTGGCGGTCGGATCGGTTGTCCCCTGGGCCGAGCCGGGCGTCGGCGCGATCGCCACGCAGGCCTATGCGAACCCCCGGTACGGCCCGGAAGGGCTCGCGCTCCTCCGCGAGGGGCTCGCGGCCGACGAAGTCGTCCGTCGCCTGACCGACGCGGACGACGGACGAGACCACCGCCAGCTCGGCGTCGTCGACGGTGAGGGTCGCGGAGCGACGTTCACGGGAAGCGAGTGCATGGACTGGGCCGGTGGGGCCGCGGGAACGTGCTTCGCCGCGCAGGGGAACATCCTCGTCGGCGCCGAGACGGTCGACGCGCTCGCGGCGACGTTCGCCGCGACGGAGGGTCGCCCGCTCGCGCGGCGCCTGATCGACTGTCTCGCCGCTGCGCAGGCCGCGGGCGGCGACCGCCGCGGGCAGCAGTCCGCCGCGCTGCTCGTCGTCGAGCGTGACGGCGGCTACGCCGGGCTCAGCGACCTGCTCGTCGACCTGCGGGTCGACGAGCACCCGGAGCCGATCACCGAGCTGGCCCGCCTCTACGAGATGCACGACCTGCTCTTCGGCAAGACACCGCGGAGCAGCTGGGTCGCCGTCGACGACGACCTGCGCGCCGAGCTCGGCGAGCGGCTCGAACGGCTCGGCTACGACGGCGCGCTCGTCGAGACGCTGCCCGCCTGGGCGGGAACGGAGAACCTCGAGGAACGCGTCGACGGCGTGGACCGCATCGACCCGGTCGTGCTCGGGGAGCTCCGCCGGCGATGAGCGTGAGGCCGAGCGCGTACGAGGTCGCGCACGTCGACGAGCTCGACTCGATCCTCGTAGCGCACGGCCTGCAATGGCGGCCAATCCGGCGCCGCTTCGACGTGCGTGCGTTCGGCGTGAACGCGTACACGAGCGAGGCGGTCGGCACGCAGGTGGTCGAGGAGCACACCGAGTCGCAGCTCCAGCACGAGGAGCTGTACCTCGTGCTTCGGGGCAGCGCAACGTTCACGCTCGACGGCGAGGACGTGGAGGTCCCGACCGGCTCGCTCGTCCACATCTCCGACCCGGAGATCCGGCGCGTCGCGGTCAGCCGCGACCCCGACACGACCGTGCTGGCGCTCGGCGGCAAGCCGGGCGAGCCGTACGAGGTGTCGGCCTGGGAGGCGATGTTCGCCGCGCTGCCGGCGACGAGGCGTGGCGACTGGGACGAGGCGATCCGCCTGCACGAGGAAGCGCTGGAGAAGCGGCCGGAGCACCCCGCCCTGCTCTACAACCTCGCGTGCATGGAGGCCCGCGCCGGCCGCCACGTCGACGCGCTCGTCCACCTGCGCCGTTCCGTCGAGCTCGACCCGAAGTACGCGGGCTTCGCCCGCACCGACACCGACCTCGCGTCCATCCGCCGCGAGCCGGGGTTCCCGGCATGACCGCTGCGGGCTGGCGAGTCGTGTCGCTCGACGAGGCGGAGCACCGCCGCGGGTGGATCCCGCTGCGCGAGCTGCTCGACGTGACGGCCTTCGGTGTCAACGCCTGGTCGGTCGAGAACGCCGGCGACCCGGTGATCCCCGCCCACGACGAGCTCCAGGTCGAGCACGAAGAGCTGTACGTCGTCGTCCGCGGCCACGCTCGCTTCACGATCGCCGACGACGAGCTCGACGCGCCGCAGGGCACGATCGTCTTCGTGCGCGACCCCGCGGCGCGGCGCGGCGCGGTCGCAGTCGAGGCCGACACGGTCGTGCTGTCGGCGGGGGCGAAGCCGGGCCTCGCCTTCTCACCGTCGGCGTGGGAGTGGGGCGCGCGCGCGTGGCAGCGCTACCAGGACGGCGACTACGAGACGGCGCTCGCCGGGTTCCGCGAAGGCCACGAGCGATTCCCGTCGGACTGGGTGCTGCTCTACAACATGGGCTGCACCACGGCGCTGCTCGGCCGGCGCGACGAGGCGATGGAGCACCTGCGGGCGGCCTACGCGCTCGGCGCCGACGTCGACCCGCTGACGGACGACGACCTCGTGTCCCTGCGTGACGACTCAGAGCTCGTCGCGATCGCCCGGGAGGCGGAAGCCCGCCGCGAGCGCACGTAGCGCGGGCACCGGATCGGCCAGCGGCCGGGCGACGACGAGCACGGCGCCGAACCCGTCTTCCGGGTTGAGCGCGTCGACGAGCAGCTGCAGGCCGACTGCGAGCGCGAACGCCTTGTGCGACTGCGCGCCGCCGAACGGCACGAGCTCGTCCGGCCGGGCGTTCCCGGCAAGCACGTCTCCATACGTGACGGCGCCCATCGAGACGTCCGCGGTGAGCGGCCGGCCGTCGGACGACGGGATCGCGATCGCGAGCGGGTTCGTCCCGGTGAGCGCAGGCCCGCCGGCCGGCGACGGGAGCCGCCGCGGCGAGGTCGCGGTTAGGGCGGCGACGAGCCCGCCCTTCGCGAGCAACCGCACCCAGTAGCCGAGTGCGCCCGTCGGGAAGGTGCGCGAGCAGACGATCACCCGCGCTCGCTCGGGCGGCCGGTCGAGCTGAGCCGCGACCACCGCGGCGAGCGTCAGATACCCGAGCGCGCCGTCGCCGTCCCAGCGCTCGTACCCGTCCGTCTGCTCGACCCGGCGCGGGCTGCCGCCGACCGGAAGGTCGTCGAGGGTCTCGAGCCAGTCGACGCGCGTCATGCCGTGCCCGGTGAGCCCGTGACGCTCCGACCAGAGGAAGTGCGCGGCGAGCGTCTCGGCGTCGACATCCGCGAAGCCGAGCGCCCGCAGCCGCCGGACGACGTCGGCCTCGTCCACTAGCCGCTACGAGACGAGCGGGAGCGTGCGCGTGAAGCCGCCGGTGCGACTCGCGTCGATCGCCTCCGCGATCGCGGCGATCGCCGACGCCGGCGCAGCGGCGGGATCCTTCAGGACGAGCGGCATCCCTTCGTCGGACGACGCACGGACGCGCGCGTCGAGCGGCACCGACCCGAGCAGCGGCACGCCGAGCTCGGTGGCAAGCCGCTCGCCACCGCCCGAGCCGAACACGTCGGAGGTCATGTTCTCGACCACGCCGAGCACGCGCATCCCGGTCTTCTGCGCCATCGCGGCCGCGCGCGCGGCCACCTCCTGGGCGAGCGGCTGCGGAGTCGTCACGATCACCGCTTCCGCGCGCGGCAGCAGCTGGCCCAGCGAGATCGAGACGTCGCCGGTACCGGGCGGCATGTCGACGACGAGCGCATCGAGCTCGCCCCAGTGCACGTCCTGCAGGAACTGCTCGAGCGCGCGATGGAGCATCGGGCCGCGCCACATCACCGGCTGGTTGTCGTCGAGGAAGAAGCCGATCGACATCAGCTTCATGCCGTGGCCGACCGGCGGCACGATCATGCGGTCGACGGCAACCGGGCGCTGGTCGATGCCCAGCATGTAGGGGATCGAGTGGCCGTAGATGTCCGCGTCAAGCACGCCGACCTCGTGCCCGGCGGCGGCGAGCGCCGCGGCGATGTTCACGGTCAGCGTCGACTTGCCGACGCCCCCCTTCCCTGAGGCCACGGCGATCACCCGGGTGGTCGCGGGCAGCTGGATGCCCCGCTGCTCGGTGCCGCCGCGGAGCTTCGTCGTCAGGGCGGCGCGCTCGTCGGGCGTCATCACGTCGAAGCGGACCGAGACGGCGCTCACGCCGGGCAGCGTCCCGACGTGCTCGGCCACCTGGTCCTCGAAGCTCGAGCGGAGCGGGCAGCCGACGACCGTGAGCGCGATCGTCACCGTCACGACGCCGTCGTCGATCTCGACCGCACGGACCATGTCGAGCTCCGTGACCGGGCGGCGGAGCTCCGGGTCGATCACCCGCTCGAGCGCGCGCAGGACGTCGTCGCGCAGGGACATGCCGTGAGCTTAGAGGCTCACGATGCCGCGTCGGCGAGTGCTCGGTGGAGCTCGTCCACCGGAAAGCGCAGCGGTGCCAGACGAACGACCGCCTCCCGGCCGTCCGGGGTGAGATAACGGACGTCGACGAAGCCGTCGGGCGAGGGCGGCGACACGCCGAGCATCCGCTCGCGGCCGATCTCGACCGTGCGGTTGCGGCCGAAGAGCCGCTGCGCGACGACGAGCAGGCGCCGATCGGTGACGACGAGCTGCCCGAGCGGGGTCCGCCGTCCCCAGCCGGCCTGGACCTGCCCGCGCAGGGTCACCTCCTCGCCCGGCTCGAGCCGGACAGGAACGCCGGCCGTCGCCGCGGGCCGCCCCGGTGGGTGTAGTCGAAGGAGGGCTCTGCTCCCATGCGGCCGCCATCGGCCGTTCGCGCGGGGCGCTTGACGCCCGGACGGGTTATTCGTCAGCCGGCGAGCGCCGCCGCCAGCTGCGCGCAGAGCGCCTCGCTGCCGGCCGCGACGACGCGCGACCGACCCTCGAGGTCGAGCGGCGCGGCGCCGAACGGCGGCGCCTCCGGGAGGTCGATCGCGAGCCCTCGCTCGCGCACCAGGAGCTGCGCGGCGGCGATGTCGACCGACCGCGCCGCCTTCAGCGACACGACGCCGTCGAGCCGCCCCGCCGCGAGGTGGCAGAGCGTGATCGCGAGGGAGCCCATCACCCGCAACCGGTGCGCCACGCCGACGAAACGTGCGGCGTTGTCGGCGACGAACGCGGTGGTCGTCGCCTCGAACGAGAGGATCTAGAGCTCGTCCTTCGGAAGCGCGACGAGCAGCTCGCCGTCGAGCCTCGCGCCGTCGCCGGCGACCGCGGTCCACTCCTCTCCCGTGCCGAAGTCGTAGACGTACGCCGTGTGGACGTCGGCCATCGTCCCGCCGTCGGCGACCGCGATCGAGATCGCGAAGAACGGGATGCCGCGCTTCGCGTTGAGCGAGCCGTCGATCGGATCGACGACCACGGTGGTCGGCCCGTCGCCGTCGACGCCCACCTCCTCGCTGACGATGCGCACGCCGGGACGCCGGAAGCGCTCGAGGATCACGGCTTCCGCGGCGGCGTCGATCGCGGTCGTGTCGTCGCCGCCCTCGCCGTTGCCGACGATCGGCTCGCGCTCCGCGCGCGTCGGGAGCGCCTCGAGCACCGCCTGGACGTCGTCGCGCGCCGACCGGCAGAGAGCGAGCCAGTCAGTCAAGCGGATAGACGAGCAGGCCCGATGTCAGCTTCGGGTAGAAGAAGGTCGACTTCTGGGGCATCGTCTCGCCGGCGTGCGCGAAGCGCGCGACCTGCTCGACGGTGACCGGCTCGAGCAGGAACGCCGCTTCGGCCGCGCCGCGGTCGACGGCGGCGACCGCCGCCGCAGCGTCGGCGGTGTAGCTGACGCCTTCCGGGGAGAACGAGTCGACGATGCGCGGGCCGAAGTCGTCGTCGCTGCTCACACGCAGGTAGCGCCCGCCGCGGTACAGCGTGACGCCGCCGTTCGGCGCTTCGACCTCGGTCCCGGGGACGTCGCCGATGTGCTCGACGATGCGGTGGGTCGGGAAGATCTCGAGGCCGGAGGCCCGCGTCGACACGAGCACCGCGAACATGTGCGTGGCGGCGGGGTTCTCCTCGCGGTAGGCGACGGCTGTCTCGTACCGGTGGTGACCGTCCGCGATCAGAAGCGGTGTGTCGATGTGGAGCTCGTCGGCCTCGGTGACCGGCCAGAGGCGCGTACGGACACCGCCCTCCTCGACGTCCAGTGCCGGAGCTCCCTCCGGCACGTCGGCGCCGAGCAGCGGTTCGCCGTCGTAGAGGACGAAGATCGGCTCGAGCTCGGAGCGGGTCTCCCGCAGGAGCCGCAGGCGCCCCTCCTTCGGGCCTGCGTGCGTGCGCTCGTGTGGCAGCACCTCCCGGTCGGCGTACGGAGTCACCGGGATCGCCGCGACCACGCCCTCCCGCGAGCGGGCGACGCCGTCGGGGCCGACGTAGTCCTGCGCGAGCCGCCAGTAACGCTCGTCGTCGCGCACCAGCACGCCGCGTTCGCGCCAGTCCGCGAGCTCGCGCCCGGCCTGCTCGGGCGAGTCGGGCAGCGTCAGGTGAACGATGTTGTACGGGCTGCGCGCGAGGTACTCGGCACGCGCCTCGTCCGAGATGACGTCGTAGGGGGGTGCAACCAGCCGCTCGAGCGGGCCGGCGACGGCCGGGTCGTAGCGAAGCGAACGGAACGGCCGCACCGCGGGCATGCTTGGAGCCTAATGATGGGAACGATCGAGGCCGCGGCGGCGTGGGTCGACCGGGTCGGGCTCGCGCTGCTCTTCCCGAAGGCCGACGTCGTACTGCCGTCGCTGTGGGAGCAGGTGAACGGCTCGACGGACGAGAACTGGGCGGTCCGCGAGCCGGACGGCACCTTCGTGCGCTGGACGGAGGAGATGGGCTTCCTCTGGAACGCGAAGGACGAGCTCCCGTCGCGGAACCTCGTCTGCGTGGGCAAGCACCTCGCGCGCGTGACGGCCCTGATCGCGCCGCCGCTCCTGCCGAGCGTCTGCGCACAGGCCGACCGGAGCGTGCCGGACGGCCCGGCGGCCGACGTGCTCGACGCCGTGCGCGAGCACGGCCCTCTCACCGGGCCGCAGCTTCGCGACCTGCTCGGCGCAGCGAAGAAGGACGTCGACCGCGCGGTGACGCTGCTGCACCGCCGCCTGCTCCTCACGAGCTCGCACCTGGTCGCGCAGGAGGTCGGCTGGAGCGCGCTCGCGCACGATCTCGTCGACCGGAAGTGGCGGCTGCCCGAGCGGCTGCCGCCCCCCGAGGAAGCCCGGCGCGAGCTCGCCGGCCTCCTGCTCGCGCGCGCCGGCGAGCTCACCGCGGCCGACCTGACCGGGGCTCTCGGATGGAAGCGAGCGCTCTGCGCGACGGTGCTCGACGAGCTCGCGCCGAGCCGGCAGGAGGCGGACTTCCGCATCTGGACGGCTCCGTAGACTGGCGCTCGTGACGATCTCGGAGCTCCAGGCCGACCGGGTCGTCGAGGCGGTCTACGCGGTCAAGGCGAAGCGCAAGCTGCGCACGCGCGGCGGCGCGCCGTACCTTGCGCTCGAGCTCGTCGACCAGACCGGCCGCATCGACGCACGGGTCTGGAGCGACGTCGAGCTGCTCGACGGCCGCTTCGCCGAGGGCGACGCCGTGCGCGTGCTCGGCCGGGTCGAGCTGTTTCGCGATCGCCTGCAGCTCGACGTGCGCTCGCTCGAGGCGTCCGACGTCGATCCCGGCTCGCTGACGCCCGCGATTCGCCGCGACGCCGACGAGCTCCGCGGGTTCCTCGAGTTTCTCGCGGGCGAGCTCGTCCACCCCGGGCTCCAGGCGACGGTCGCCGCAGTGCTCGCCGACGCGCCGCTCGCCGAGCGGCCGGCGACACCCGACGGCCATCACTCGTACGCGGGCGGCCTGCTCGAGCACACGGTCGCCGTCGCAACGATCTGCCGCGAGACGGCGCAACTGCATCCACGCCTCCGCGGCGATCTCCTGCTCGCCGCCGCGCTCCTGCACGACGTCGGGCGCACGCTCGAGCTCGGCCCGGGGCCGGCGTTCACACTCACCGAGGAGGGACGGCTGCTCGGCCACGTGACGCTCGGCGTCCGGCTGATCGACGCGCGGGCGGAAGAACTGACAGCCGTCCAGAAGGCGGAGCTCCTGCACTGTGTCGCCGCGCACCACGACCCGCGTAGCGCGCGGATCGCCGAGGCTTCCGTCCTGCACCACGCGAACGCCCTCGACGCAGTCGCCGCAACCCGCCCGACCGGTTGAGCGCCTACGCGCTCGCGCTCGGCGCGAGCCTCGCGTGGGGAGTCGCGGACTTCGTGGGGCCGCTCTGGGGCCGCACGTGGGGAGCGCTGCGCGTCCTTCTGTGGGCGCAGGTCGGCGGTGTCGTCGCGATCGCGATCGCCGTCGCGGTCCGCGGCGAGGGGCCGCAGGGCATCGCGATCCTGTTCGCGATACCCGCCGCCGTCTCCGGCACGCTCGGGCTCTACGCCTACTACCGCGGTGCGGCGATCGGGGCGTTGACGGTGGTCGCACCGATCGCGGGCGTCTCGGCGATCGTCCCCGTCGCCTTCGGGATCGCCGCCGGCGACCACCCGCGGCCGGCGCAGTACGTCGGGGTCGCCTGCGCGATCGTCGGCGTCGGGCTCGCGTCGCTCGAGCAGCGAGGAGGCACCCGCCACCTGGCCGCCGGCGTCGGTCTGGCGGCGCTCGCCGCGGTAGGCTTCGGCTTCTACTTCCCGCCGATGCACGCAGCGGGCAAGGTCGACTTCTGGTGGGCGTCGCTGCTGTTCCGCTCGACCGCCTTCGCGATCGTCCTCGCTGCGGTCGCGGTCAAGCGGCCGCCGCTTCGCCTGCGCGCGCGGGACCTCGCGATCGTGCTGGCGGTCGGCATCGGAGACACGATCGGCAACGCGCTCTTCGCCGCCTCGTCGGCGCACGGCCTGATCAGCCTGACCTCGGTGCTCGCCTCGCTCTACCCGATGGTCACGGTGCTGCTCGCCGCCGCCGTCCTCCACGAGCACGTCTCCTCCCCACAGCGGGCCGGGATCGTGCTCACCCTGGCCGGCGTCGTGCTGATCTCGGTCTGACCTTCGTCGCGCCGCCGTTGGAATCGCCGACATCCAGCCGCGGCGACCCCCTTGCTGGTAGGAACGGCGAATGCGGCTTCTGTTCGTGACGCTCCCGGGCTCTGGTCACTTCCATCCGCTCGTTCCTGCGGCGCGAGCCGTGCAGTCAAACGGGCATGCGGTTCGCATTGCGACAGCCCCTTCGTTTCATCCGAATGTCGTGGACAGTGGATTCGATGCGGTTGCCGCAGGGTTCGACCAAGAACGCGACGGGGCCGATGAGCGCTACGCGTCGCTTCAACTCGAGCTCGCAGCCCTTCCCGAGAACGGACCTGCTCGGACGCTCTTCCGGATTCGGAAGCTCTTCGCCGGCCTCTACGCCGAGCGGATGGTTCCCGACCTGCTCGCGATCGCGGAGGACTGGCAGCCCGATGTGATCGTTCGGGAGGTCGGCGAGTTCGGCGGCTGTGTAGCCGCAGAGGTTCTCGGTATCCCCCATGCATCGGTGCGCAGCAACACGATGCTTTCGACGTACTCCCGACGCCATCTCGTCGGGAAGGAGATGTCGCAGTTACGGGCGGCCTACGGGCTTCCACCAGACCCGGAAACGGCGATGCTGTTCCGGTATCTCCATCTTGCGTTCGAGCCGCCCGGGTTCCACGACCCGGCGCTGCCGCCGGCCCCGACGTCACATTTGCTGCGGCCCGTCCCCTTCAGCCGTTCGGGGGGAGAGGGATCGCCGGCCTGGCTCGCCGAGCTTCCCGGCTGTCCCACAATCTCCGCGACGCTCGGTACGGTGTTCAATAGTCGGCTCCCCGAGCTGTTCCAGGCGATCCTCGACGGACTGCGCGACGAGCCCGTCAACCTGATCCTGACGATCGGCCGAGATCAAGACCCCGCGCGATTCGGTCCCCAGCCGGACAACGTCCATATCGAGCGCTACATCCCGCAGAGCCTGTCGTTCCCGCACTCCGATCTCGTGATCACCCACGCAGGCTTCAGCACCGTCGCGGAGGCGCTCACCCACGGACTGCCGTTGGTGACGATCCCGATCGACGCCGACCAACCGCTGAACGCCGAACGCTGCGCCGCGCTCGGCGTCGCCAGGGTGATCGAGCACGACCAGCGAACACCTGCCGCGATCCGCAACGCCGTGCGGCGAGTCCTGAGCGACCCGTCCTACCGTTTCAATGCCGAACGGATCCGGGACGAGATCGCGCGACTACCGGGCCCGGAGCACGCAGCAGCACTCTTGGAGCGCCTCGCCGTCGAGCAGCGAGCACTGCTGAGCACCCAAGCCACGGGCTGATCCCATGCGCTCCCCTAGACGTTGAAGCGGATGTTCAAAACGTCGCCGTCGCGGACGACGTAGGTCTTTCCCTCGAGCCGCTGCTGGCCGCGCTTCGCGACCTCCGCGTGCGAGCCGGCGTCGACGAGCTCGCGCCAGTCGACGACCTCGCAGCGGATGAAGCCGCGCGCGATGTCGGAGTGGATCGAGCCGGCCGCGTCGAGCGCGGTCTGCCCGGAGCGGAGCGTCCACGCGCGCGTCTCCTTCTCGCCTGCCGTGAAGAACGTGATCAGGTCGAGCGCGTCGCGCAGCCGGCGCACGACCTCGTCCAGCGCGGAGTCGCCGCCGTCGCGGAACGCGGCCGCCTCCTGGTCGGGAAGCTCGGCGAGCTCCGACTCGAGCTTCAGGTCGATCCCGCCCGGCCCGTTGACGACCGAGAGCAGGGGCTTCGTGGTCAGCGGCTCGAGCTCGGCGGGGAGCTCGCCGGCGTAGTCCGCGAGCGAGCCGCCCGCATCGACGTGCGCGAGAACGCGTTCGAGCTCGTCCACCTCGGCCCGAAGCTGCGCGTCGCCGGACTTCGCCTGCTTCGACACGCGGTCGAGACGCCGCTCCACGTGGTCGCGGTCGTCAACGAGCAGCTCGAGCGAGAACGTCTCGAGATCGCCCGCCGGATCCGGGTCGGCGCCGAACCCGCGCAGCACGACGAGCAGCGCGTCGACCTGGCGGAGGTTGCCCAGCTGCGAGGCCGCGCCGCCGGGGACGTCCTGCACCCGGATCGCGGCTGGCGTCACCTTGCGCGCGTTGACGACCTCGGCGAGGGCCGCGAGCCGCTCGTCGGCGATCGGCGCGATGCCGACGTTCGTCTTCCCGTAGTCCCCGCCGCCGGCCTTGGTCAGCGCCGTGAAGAGCGACGTCTTGCCGCTGCCGGACGGACCGACGATGCCGACCTCGAGCGCCACCGAGGTGAGCGGTCAGCCGTTCGCGCCGAAGCCGACGCGGCTCTCGCGAGCGAAGCGCTTCACGTAGATCACGCGGCGGAGGAGCACGGTGTACCGGCCGTCCTCGGCTTCGAAGGTGAACGAGCCGTCGCTCCCGTTCGCGAGAACGCGGTCGAACTCGTCCGCGTCCCCGGCGTCGACGAGCACCGAGAGCACCTGCGGGCCCGCGAATGCGATCTCGATGCGGATGCGTTCAGCTGCCATCGGAGACCAACTCTGCCAGGACCCCGCCGGTCGCCTCCGGATGAACGAACGCGACCTGGAGCCCGAAGAGCCCGACACGGGGCTCGTCGTCGATCAGCCGAACGCCGTCCCGGCGCAGCCGGTCGAGCTCGGCCGGGAGGTTCTGGACCGCGAAGGCAACGTGGTGCATGCCCGGGCCGCGCCCCGCGAGGAAGCGGCCGACGGGCGAGTCGGCCTCGAGCGGCCGCAGCAGCTCGACCCGCGACGAGCCGACACGCAGCGAGGCGGCCTCGACGCCCTGAGCCGGCACCACGTCGCGGTGTTCGAGCGCCGCCCCGAACAGCTGCTTGTAGGTGACGATCGACGCGTCGAGATCCTCGACCGCCACGCCGAGGTGGTGGATCGCTAGGCCGCCCACTCGTGCTCCAGGATCGCGTACTGAAGCTCGCTCTGCCATTCGTCCTTGACCCACTCGTTCTCGACGAGTCGCCCCTCGAGCCGCATCCCCAGCTTCTCGAGCACGCGGGCCGAGGCCACGTTCCGCGCCTCCGTCCGGCCGATCACGCGATGGAAGCCGGCGCCGAAGGCCCAGTCGACCAGCGCGCGGGCCGCTTCGGTCGCGTAGCCGCGCCCCTGGGTGCGCGGATCGAACATGAACCCGATCTCGCCCGTCCGGTGCTCGCGGCTGACCCAGTGAAAGCTGACGTCGCCCACGGGAGCATCGGCGACTGCGACGCACGCGAGCCAGTCGCCCTCCTCACGGAGCTCTCCACCAGCGACCTTGCGCTGGAGAAGCGTTCGCGTCTCTGCCTCGTCGCGCGTGTCGTTGTAGAGCCACTTGACGACTTCCGGATCCGACTGGAGCCGGTAGAGCAGGTCGAAGTCGTCCGCTTCGTACGGACGCAGGACGAGACGCTCGGTCTCGAGCGGCCACTCCGGAGACACGCGGGAGAGGCTAGATGATCCCCTAACCAGTGGGATCGGCGCCGAGCGCGCGGACCACACCGACCGACTCGGACGAGAGCGATTCCGGTTCGACGTCCGCGAACAGCTTCACGAGCTCGTCGCGCGACAGCGTCTCCTGCTCGAGCAGCGCACCGGCGATCCGGTCGAGCGCGACGCGGTGCTTGCCGAGGAGGCGGAGGGCCTCCGAGTACGCCGTGTCGGTGTGGTGGGCCTGCTCGGAGTCGCGCAGACGCTTCGTCTCCTCGGACAGCGCGTAGTTGTCCGCGCGCAGCGTGCGCGAGGTCACGCTGTCGCCCATGCCCCACTCGAAGACCATCGCGCGCGCGATCTGCGTCACCTTCTCGAGGTCGTTCGCCGCGCCGTTCGTGACGCGGCCGAACACGAGCTCCTCGGCGGCCCGGCCCGCGAGCCCGACGACCATCCAGTCGAGCAGCTCCTCCTTGGTCTCGAGGTAGCGCTCCTCCTCCGGCAGGTGGAGGACGTAGCCGAGAGCCGTGCCGCGCGCGATGATCGACGCCTTCTGCGGCTCCTTGCCGACGAGGTGCGACATCAGCGCGTGGCCGCCCTCGTGGTAGGCGAGGATCCGCTTCTCCTTGTCGGTGACCACGCGCCGCTGCTGCAGGCCGGCGACGACACGCTCGAGCGCGTACTCGAAGTCGGCGGCGGCGATGGACGACGAGTCCTTCCGGCCTGCGCCGATCGCCGCCTCGTTGCAGATGTTGGCGAGGTCGGCACCCGTCAGGCCCGAGGTCTGGCGCGCGATGCTCTCGAGGTCGATGTCGTCGGCCAGCGGCTTCCCGCGAGTGTGGACGCCCAGGATCTCGATGCGGCCGCGCAGGTCGGGCGGCTGGATCAGGATCTGGCGGTCGAAGCGGCCGGGGCGGAGCAGGGCCGGGTCGAGGTCCTGCAGCCGGTTCGAGGCGCCCATGACGACGACCTGGTCGCGCGGGCCGAAGCCGTCGAGCTCGACGAGCAGCTGGTTCAGGGTCTGGTCCTGCTCACGGTTGAACGAGTGGCCGCTGCGCGCCTGCCCGACGGCGTCGAGCTCGTCGATGAAGACGATCGAGGGCGCGTTCTTGCGCGCGTCGTCGAAGAGCTTGCGGATCCGCGCCGCACCGAGCCCGGCGAACATCTCGACGAACGCCGACGCGCTCTGCGCGTAGAACCGGGCGCCCGACTCGTTCGCGACAGCCTTCGCCGCCAGGGTCTTGCCGGTCCCCGGCGGGCCGTGGAAGAGGATGCCCTTCGGCACCCGCGCACCGAGCCGCTCGAAGCGCTTCGGGTCACGCAGGAAGTCGACGATCTCCTGCAGCTCCTCCTTGGCCTCGTCGAGGCCTGCCACGTCGGACCACGTGACCGAGGAGTCCGAGCCGGGAGTGATCTCGTGCGGCTTGACACGTGGCATCAGGCGCACGGTCTTCCACAGCAGGAAGACCACGACGCACATCAGGCCGAAGAAGAGGACAGGCAGCCAGGTGAGAGCGAAGTCCCGGGCGTAGGACCCGAAGTTGAACGCCAACGCCATCCCGGGACTCATCGGCAGCAGATGCTCCGAGCTAAAGGTCGGCGAGCACCTGGTCGACCGAGGCGAACCGGACGCCCCGGTCCCGCCAGTCCTCGAGGCACGCGGCCGTCCGCTCGGAGTCGAGGCCCCGCGAGGCCTCCTCGACGAAGGTGACCGCCCGGCCGCGGGCGCGGAGGCCCCTGATCGCCGCGTCGTCGCAGACGTCGGTCGCGACCCCGAAGAGCACGATCTCCTCCGGATCGAGGCGGTCGAGAAGCGGGTCGGCGTTCGGGTTGGTGAAGACGTCGAAATGCTTCTTCAGCAGGAGAAACTCGCGTCCCTGGAGCCAGCGGCCGGGGACGGCGGTCAGCGCGAGCGGGACCGGGTCCTCCTGGCGCGTCTCGTCGATCCGCTCGGCGCCGCGGGTGCCGCGCAGGCAGTGGGGCGGATAGGTCTCGCGGTAGTCGGGCTGCTCCGAGATCTCGTCGTCGGTCAGCTCGTGGTCGTCCGCCGAGGCGACGTGCGGGATCCCGGCCGCCCTGGCGGCCTCGACGAGCCGGGCCATCGCGGGCACGGCCTCCTCCGCTCCCGGGACGGCGAGCTTGCCCGCAGCGCTGACGAAGTCGACCTGCGTGTCGACGTCCCACAGGACACGCCTCACTCGACGCGCTCCAGCCGCGGGTTCGGGCGGATCCGGCGGCCGACCTTCGCGACCTCCCTGCCGTCGACGCGGACGATGTCGGCCGTGAAGTCGTTCGAGCCGCGGATCAGCGACGACCCGACGCCGTAGGCGTCGACCGGGACGCCCGCTCCCTCGAACTCACGGATCTTCTCGAGCGTGAACCCGCCGGAGACGACGATCTTGACCTCCTCGAAGCCGGCCTCGTCGAGCGCCTCGCGCACCTTCCAGACGAGGCGCGGGTTGACGCCCGTCGGCTTGAAGTCGCCGATCTCCTCCCACAGCGAGCGGTCGACCAGCGACTCGGCCGTGTCGAGCCGGACGCCCCAGAGGCGCGGGCCGAGCGCGCGGGCGACCTCGAGCGCCGTCCGCATGGAGTCGTTCTCGAAGTCGACGAGCACGGTCACGTTCATGTCGTCCGGCGCCCAGTCGGCGAAGTGCCGCGCGGCGAGCACGGTGTCGCCGCCGTAGGCCGCGATCAGCGCGTGCGGCACCGTGCCGAGCCCGCGGCCGCCCCACCAGGAGGCCTGCTCGTCGGTGGTGACGCCGATCGGCGCGCCGGCGACCTGCCCCGCGACGTACGCGGCGTAGCCGTCGCCGGTCTGCACGCGATGGTGGTCGTGCCGCGCCGGCATGAAGATCAGCGGCTTGCCGTTCGCCGCCTCGAGCACGTGCACGACGTTCGTCGTGATCAGCGTGCGCCGCGCGAGCGTGCCGAGATAGACGGTCTCGAGATGCGCGAACGCGGTGTAGTCGCCGGCGATCGTGAGCACCGTCTCGTACGGCTCGATGCGCTCGCCGTCGTAGAGCGCGTGCACCTCGAGCATGTCGAACCCCTCGGCGCAGAGCTTGAGGATGGCGATCGCCTCGTCCATGCCCCCGAGATACGCCTCGCGCTTCTGGAACACCTGCATCAGCACCTGCGGGTGGCGGCCGTCGCGCAGAAGCGCCGCACGCGTGTGGTTGAAGTAGGCGTCGGTGTACCAGCCGGCGCGCATCTTCTCGACCGGCAGGTCGAAGACGCCCGGGTCGAGCCGCGTGCGCGTCGCGATCACGCGCGCTCCAGCTCGAGGCATGCCTGCAGCGCCGCCTCGGCCACCTCGAGCTGCTCCGCCGTGGGCTCGCGCGTCGCGAAGCGATGCTGCAGCTCGTGGCCGGGCCAGGCGAGCGCGCGTGCGACCGCATGCTCAGGGTTCCGGGTCATCCAGCCGAACGTCTCGACGGAGGCGGCCAGGGCACCGACCGTCGCGGCGGCGCGGGCGGCCGGCCGCAGCGACGCGGGGGCCCGCTCGGCGGCGACGTTCCCGGCCGCCGTCGTCAGCAGCAGTGGGCCGATCAGGTGCGAGCCGCACCGCTCGTGCTCCTTCGGACGGTCGGCGCCGTGCTCGTAGGCACCGATCGTCATGTGCTCGGCGCCGTGGTACGCGGCGATCTCGCCCTCGCGCAGGACGAGCGCGGCAGGCGCCAGCGAGAGCAGCGCCGCCGCGAGCTCGCGCACGGCGGGCGCGAGGCGTGCGCGCTTGAGCGCCTGCACGGCTCCGGCGGTCACGGCCATCGACACGAGCGCGCGCGAGCGCTCCATCGGGAGGGTCGCCTCCGGCAGCGCGCGCTTCACCGTCGGCAGCAGCGCGAACACCTCGGCGATGCGCGCCGGCCCGCGGAAGAGTGGCGACCTCACGCTCGCAGCCGTGAACCGCTTCCGCCGCGCGACGACCTTCAGCTCACCGTCATCGTTCCGCACCGCGCACGCCCAGGCGGTCGGGCCGTGCACGAGGACGCCGTTCTGCAGCGCCATCCCGCCGAGCCGTACCTTCTCCTCCATCTCGCGAATTGAAGCGAACTTCGCGCTATCGGCGCACGCCGAGCACGAGCAGGTAGCGGCGCGGAGCGCGGACGCCGTCCTGCGGCGTGCGATAGCCCTCGTAGAGCTCGACGAACGCCTGGTGGAACTCCTCGGTCTTCGCCTCGTCCAGCTGGGAGACCAGGGCGACGACCGGCGGCGCGGAAGTGGAGAAGAGCTCCCAGATCTCCTCGCCGCTCTCGGCCTCGAGCCACAGAGTGCCGTCCTCGAACTCGAGCTCGAACGTCTCGCCGAGCATGTCCTCGACGTGATCCTCGCGGCCCCACTCGTAGGCCTCGCGGCCTTCGAGCGGCTCGTGCGTGAACCGCCGGTAGAGCTCCCCCAGGCGCGGGTTCGGCTTCCACGCTGTGAAGCCGACGCGGCCGCCGACCCTCGTCACGCGCCGCAGCTCGTCGGCGACGTTCGCGTGGTCCGGGGCGAAGACGAGCCCGAAGGCCGAGGAGACGACGTCGAACGACGCGTCGTCGTAGGGCAGGTGCTCCACGTTGCCGAGGTCGAAGTGAACGTCGAGGCCGGCCGCTTCGGCAGACGAGCGCGCCTTGGCAATCATCGGCTCCGCGAGATCGAGGCCGGTCACCTCGGCGCCGGTCCGCGCCGCGAGCAGGGCGACGGCGCCCGTCCCGGTCGCCAGGTCCAGCACCCGTTCGCCGGCCCGCACCTCGAGGCGCTCCACGAGGCGCTCGTGCACCGGCGTGAAGCGCGCGGCCAGCCGCTCGTACCTCGCAGTGTTCGCCCAGATCTCGCTCACCCGCGCTTCCAGAGCATACTTTTGGCGTGGGCGACCTCTTCTCCGAGGCGGCGGAGCGCCGGCTCGGCGCGTCAGCGCCGCTCGCCCAGCGGCTGCGCCCGACGACGCTCGACGACTTCGTCGGACAGGCCCACGTGATCGGCGAGGGGCGGGCGCTGCGCCTCGCGATCGCCGCCGACCGCGTGCCGTCCGTCATCTTCTACGGGCCGCCCGGCTCGGGGAAGACGACGCTCGCACGGATCGTGGCCGCGACCACCGGCGCGGAGTTCGAGGAGCTGTCGGCGGTCTCGGCGACCGTCTCGCAGGTCCGCGACGTGCTCGCCCGTGCGCGCGAACGCCTCGGCGCGACGGGGACGCGGACGATCCTCTTCCTCGACGAGATCCACCGTTTCAACAAGGCGCAGCAGGACGCCCTCCTGCCCGCGGTCGAGGACGGGCTCGTCACGCTGATCGGGGCGACGACCGAGAACCCGTACTTCGAGGTCAACTCCGCGCTGCTCTCGCGCATGCAGCTCTACGAGCTCGAGCCGCTCTCGGACGACGACCTCGCGCACATCGTCGATCGCGGCGCGGCGGAGCTCGGCGTGGACGTTCCCGACGACGTGCGCGCACTGATCGTGCGGCGCGCGGGCGGCGACGGGCGCTCGGCGCTCTCGATCCTCGAGCTCTCTGCCGAGACCGCGCAGGCGGAGGACGCGACGCTCGCCGAGCGGCACGTCGAAGACGCCGCCCGCAAGCGGCCACTGCTCTACGACAAGCAGGGCGACGCGCACTACGACCTGATCTCCGCGTGGATCAAGTCGACGCGCGCCGGGGACGTGCAGGCGTCCGTCTACTACCTGGCGGCGATGCTCGAGGGCGGCGAGGACGCACGGTTCCTCGCGCGCCGGATGATCGTGCTCGCCTCCGAGGACATCGGGAACGCCGACCCGCAGGCGCTCGTCGTCGCGGTCGCCGCGGCCCAGGCGGTCGAGCACGTCGGGCTGCCCGAGGCGCGCCACTCGCTCGCCCAGGCCGCCGTCTACCTGGCGCGTGCACCGAAGTCGAATGCCTCGACCTCCGCGCTCGGCCGCGCCGTCTCGGACGTGCGCGAGCACGGTGCGCTCACGCCTCCCGCCGAGCTCCGCTCGGCAGGCTTCTCCGGGGCGAAGAAGCTTGGCCGGGGGCAGGGCTACCGCTACCCGCACGACGACCCCGAGGGCTTCGCCGTCGACTGCCTGCCGGAGCGGCTCCGCGGCCGCGTCTACTACGAGCCGTCGGGCCATGGTGCGGAGCAGCCGGTCGAGCGCTCGGCGGACGCCGAGCAGCGAGGCTAGAGAATCCGCGCGCCGAACGCGCTCGCGACCAGCTCGACCGCCAGCTCGCCCGTCTCGTTCTCGCGGTCGAGGATCGGGTTCACCTCGACGACGTCGAGCGAGTCGGCGAGCCCGGACTCCGCGACGAGCTCGAGCGCCAGGTGGGCTTCGCGGTAGGAGAGCCCGCCGCGAACGGGCGTCCCGACGCCCGGTGCGAACATGGGATCGACGGCGTCGAGGTCGAGGCTGACGTGCACGAAGGATGACCCGCGCAGGTACTCGAGGGCCTCGCGCGTGCACACCTGCACGCCGCGCTCGTCGAGCTCCTTCATCGTGTACACGCGCAGACCGAGCTCGCGGATGAGCGCGCGCTCACCCGGGTCGAGCGAGCGGATGCCGAGCAGCGCGGCCTTCGTCACGGACGGCGTCGGGTAGGGCGCGGCGTCGAACGCCTGGCCGCCGGCGCCGAGCGCCGCCGCGAGCGGCATGCCGTGCACGTTGCCGGTGGGAGACGTGTGCGGGCGGTTGAGGTCGCCGTGCGCGTCGATCCAGAGGACGCTGCCGGCGCCGTGCGCATCGGCCATCCCGCCGAGCGTGCCCATCGCGATCGAGTGGTCGCCGCCGAGCACGACCGGCACGCGCCCGCGCGAGGTCGCGTCGGAGACGAGCGCCGCGACGAGCCCGCAGGCCGCCAGGATCGCGCCGAGGTAGTGCGCATTCGCCTCGCCGACGTCGGTCGCCTCGGCGACCGGGGCGTGGATGTCGCCGGAGTCTGCGACCTCGCGCCCGATCGCCGCGAGGCGCGCCTCGAGGCCCGCGTACCGGATCGCGGACGGCCCCATGTCGACGCCGCGCCTCCCGGCGCCGAGGTCGAGCCCCGCCCCGATCACCGCGACCGGTCTTTCGCTCATGCCTTCCACTCCTCGAGCGCTCGCCGCTGCGACTCGGTGAGCGCGTCGAGCTCGATCCCGAGCGTCTCGAGCTTCGTGCGCGCGATCAGGTCGTCGAGCGCGTCGGGGAAGCGGTTCACGCCGGCCTCGAACTCACCCGCGGCGAGGCCGTGCAGCGCGAGCGCCTGCACGGAGAACGAGAGGTCCATGATCTCGATCGGGTTGCCGTCGAGACCGGCGATGTTGACCAGCGCGCCGTCCACGAGCACGTGCACCTTACGGCCGCCGAGCGCATACGTCTTCACGTTCTCGCGCGCATCGACGACCGCGTCGGCGGCGCCGGCGATCGCGGCCACGTCGAGCTCGCGGTCCGAGTGGCCGGCGTTCGCGAGCAGCACGCCGTCCTTGAGCAGCGGGAGCGCATCGCGGCCGACCGCGTCGACGAGACCGGTTGCCGTGATCACGACGTCCGCGTCGGGGAGCGCCACGCGGAGCGGCGCGACGCGATGGCCGTCCATGTGCGCCTCGAGCGCCTTGACGGGATCGACCTCGACGACCGTGACGCGGCCGCCCAGCCCGTCGGCGGCGCGTGCGAGCCCGCGGCCCACGTAGCCGTAGCCGACGATGCAGAACTCGCGCCCGGCCGCGAGCACGTTCGTGAGCGCGAGCAGCGCGGTGAGCGTGGTCTGGCCGGTCCCGTACGGGTTGTCGAACAGGTGCTTGCACCGCGCGTCGTTGGCGGCGACGGCGGGGAACGGCAGCCGGCCGGCCGCCTCGAGCGCCCGGAGGCGCGCGACGCCCGTCGTCGTCTCTTCGCTCACGCCCGCAAGCCGTTCGTAGACCTCGGGCCGGTGCTCGGCCATGCGGCGCGTCAGCTCGAGGCCGTCGTCGATCACCAGCTCCGGCTCGGTCGCCGCGACGGCGAGCAGGTCGTCCGTGAACTCCGCCCCGGTCACGCCGTGTCTCGCGTGCACCTCGACACCGCGCTCGACGAGGGCCGCGCACACGGCGTCCTGCGTCGACAGCGGGTTCGAGCCGGCCGCAACGACCTGCGCGCCCGCCTCGACGAGCGCGAGCACGAGGCACGCCGTCTTCGCCTCGAGGTGCACGACGACGGCAACGCGCCGCCCCTCGAGCGATCCGTCGGCGAGCGGCCCAAGCGCGAGCCGGGCGAGCACCGGCATGTGCGCGCGCGCCCACGCGATGCGCCGTTCGCCTTCCGGCGCGAGACCGGCGTCGGCGATGCGAGACCGCCGGGCGGCACCGGTCGTCATCGAGTGGCGAGGGCCGGACTTGAACCGGCGACACCACGGTTTTCAGCCGTGTGCTCTACCAACTGAGCTACCTCGCCCGGAGGGACTGCAGCGTAGCTCACCGGACGACGGCCTCCAGCTGGAGATGACCCGTGAGCCCGCTCAGGTCGATCGTGTCCGTGCGGCGGTCGATCGCCACCTGCCGGCCGTTCACGCGCACCGCGCCGACGTGCTCGCCCGCCGGCAGGCGTAGCCGGAGACGCACCGACGACGGAGTCGGTTTGTCCGGCGGATCGACGGTGCCGACCACCGAGTCGCCCTGGCGCGAGAGCGAGAACGACACGGTGCCGAAGCTCGTCGGCGCGTCCTCGACGTCGATCGACTGCCCGTCAGACAGCCACGGTCTCGGAGTGGAGAACGCGAGCTCGAGCCCGCGCGGCGCGGTCTGGCGGCCACGCGTCTCGTGAACCAGCAGCAGCCGCAGGTTCTCGAGGAACGCCGCGTTCGCTCCGCCGTTCGGCGGTTGGTACATCGAGCGATAGAGGCGTCCGTGCAGCGGCGACACGCTCTCGCTCTCGCCGGCGACGAACGTGTCCGGGGTCATTGCGAGGCCGAGCATGCCGTAGAGCGAGAGGACGAGCTGATCGGGCTGATCCGCGTCCGCGAGGAAGCGTGCGACGTTGACCCCGTACACCTGGTCGATGCCCGACGTGGGGGCCGGCGGGTACTGCCCGTAGAGGCGCGTCGCACCCGCGCGCACGAGCCCGGCCAGGCGGCCGCCGTGCCCGAGCAGGTAGCGGAGAACGCCGTGCGCGACCCGGCCGTGCGGCGGCAGCAGGCCCGAGGCGAGCGCGTACGGCATCACGAGGTTCCAGTAGGTGCCCTTGCGCGAGAGCGCGAGGTTGGGGTACGGCCGCTCGCCCGCGAGCAGGGCGGCCGGGACGAAGATCGAACCGTCGGCCGCGCGCCGCTCGGACTGCTTGATCGCACGGAGGAGCCCCGTGTGGAGGCGCGCAGCGAGCACACGGGAGCGGGCGGCGAGCTGCGGATGCCCGGTCACCGACCACACGCGGCCGAGCGACGCGAGCCCCTGCCAGACGACCGCCTGGCCGTGGAGCGCATACACCTCCCTGCCGATGTCCGACGAGTACGGCTCGCGCGCGAGCAGGCCGCTGGTGCTCTCGTCGATCTGGCGGCCGACGGCGCGCACGAGCTGCGCGAGCTTCGGTGTCTCCTCGTTCAGGAACGTCCGGTCGCGGGCGAGGCGGTAGAGGTCGGCGTGGGCGACCAGGAGCGCGCCGGCACGCCAGTTCGTGAACCGCTCCGGCAGGCGGCGCATCGCGAAGCGGAGGATCGTCTGCGCGACGTCGGCATGACCGTACGCCGCCATCACGCGCGCGACGTCGGCAGCCTCCGCGAAGGACAGTTCCTCGTAGGGATTGCCCGCGCTGTAGCGCCAGGCGAGCAGCAGCTCCTGGACGAGGAGCGCGCGCTCGGCGTCGCCGACCTGCTCGTCGGGCACGTCGAAGACAGTTCCCTCGTCGACCCGCGCCTGCCAGAAGCTCGAGACGACCGCCCTGGCCGTCTCGTAGGTGCGCTGCCCGACCTGCAGGGGCCGCCCGTCGTTCGGGCCGCTCGGCACGGCGGCGTACACGTCGCTCTCCGTGCCGGCGGGGATGGCGAACGACACGGCCGAGTCGGCGACGCTCCCGTCGCCGGCCCACACGAGCCGCGTCGAGCCGTGAGAGAGCAGCTGGTTCCCGTCGTGCAGGAGGCCGCCGGGCGACGGGACGAGCCGCACGGTCGTGTCACCCGCGGCGCCGGTGGCGTCGACGTGAAGGTGGACGAAGCTGAGCGACATCGTCCCGTAGAGACGTCCGACGAAGGACTCCTGCTCGTAGCGGACACCCCCCGCGTCGGTGTACGACGTGTCGAGGATCGGCAGGTACCCGTCGGCGAGCGTCGCAGACTCGAGGCGGCCCAGGCACGACCCGTAGCGCTCGTCGCCGTCGGGGCCGACGTCGACCGTGACGCTCGGGCCGCCCGCGCGCCGGAGCACGATCTGGCTCCCGTCGGCGACATGCAGGGCAAAGAGCCGGCTGCCGTTGACGTTGAACGGGAACGCGAACGGGAGGTAATAGACACCGGAGTCGGTGAGCTTCTTGCCGCCGCGCCCGGTGGCGTAGAGAAGCGGCGCCAGTACGGCGCGCGCGCGCTCGTAGCTCGGTCCGTCCGGTGCAGCGAGCAGCCGGCGCCCCCACACGTCGCGCCTCGCGGAGAGCACCGCGCGCACGGAGTGGGCATACGCGGAGGTCACGCCCGGAGCGCCGCAGGCACTCGTTCCGGCAGCGCTCGGTGGGGCCCCGCCGCCGCCCGCGAGCAGCGCGAGCGCAACCGCTCCGACGAGCAAAAAAGAGACGTCCGGACCGGTGCTACCGCGTCGCGAACGTCCCTGTGCCCGAACCTTAGGCAGTCCCGTCACGCCGGGCAAGCAGCGCCGCTCCGGCGCCGGCCGAGAAGTTCGCTACGTGCGTGAAGCCTCGTTCTTCGAGCTCCGCCCGGACACGGTCGAGCGGCACCCAGATCGGTGTGCTCGAGCCGCGCGAGAACGCGACTGCGAGGTGACCGCCCGGCGCGGTGACGCGCGCGAGCTCGTCGAAGAACGGGATCATGTTCAGCTGCGTCACGAGGTCGAAGGCCGCATCCTCGTACGGCAGCGCGGCCGCGTCGGCGACGTCGTACCGCTCGCGGTCGCTGCCGGCGCGAGAGCGCGCCTCCTCGATCATCGGCTCGGACGCGTCGACGCCGACCACCGACGCCGCCGGAAACCGCGCCGCGATCACGCGGGCGCCGACGCCCGTTCCCGTGCCGACATCGAGCGCGTGGGCGGGCGGCTGCGGGACCGCATCGAGCGCGGCCTCGAGCGGAAGCCGGTGCTGCGGCGACACGCGCCGCTCCTCCCACTCCGGCGCCAGCGAGTCGAACATGTGCACCATCGGCCGGCGCAGCACGCGCCACAGCCGCGGCCGTGCGACGACCACACGCGTGACGAAGCGCGCAAACCGCTGCCCGACCGTCATGTGCGGGCAAGCCTCAGCTCGTCGCCGGGGCGGACGCCCGTCAGCCGCGCCGCGTCGCCCTGGCTGATTGCGAGCGACATCAATCCGTACGAGTCCTCGTAGAGGATCAGCTCGCCAGGGGGCGCATCGGCGAACGTCCCGGCGAGCAGTGCGAAGTAGCGGTCGAGCTGCAGCCGCACCTCGACGCGCTCGCCGTCCTCGCACCCGAGCGAGTCGACGGCGTCGCGGTGCACGTTGGTCGCGATGTTGCCGAACCGGTCGACGATCATCGCCGTCGCGTGCACCTGCCTGCGTCCGACCTCCGGCTGAGGCATCGAGATGCGCACGAGCGTGGAGGGGTCGACCGCGGGACCGAGCTCCTCGAGCGGCACGCCCGACGCGAGGTGCGCGGCGGCCGGGGCAAAGATGTCGCGCGCGTGGAAGGTGCGCGAGACGTCGGGCAGCCGGAAGCGCGGATCGGCGAGCTCGTGCGCCGCGTCGAGGCCGAGCTCGTCCACTGCGAGCATGAGGAGGCCGTTGTCGGGACCGACGAAGAGCCGCCCGTTCTCTGTGCGCAGCGCGACCGCGCGGCGGTTGCCGCCCACGTCGGGGTCGACGACCGCGAGGTGCACCCCCGGCGGGGCATATCGGACCGCGTTCCGCAGGACGAGCGCGCCCTGCAGCACAGCCTGCGGGTCGATGCCGTGCGTGATGTCGAGCACGCGCGCCTCGGGTGCGATCGTCGCGATCACGCCGTGGCACGTGCCGACGAAGTCGTCCTGGAGGCCGAAGTCGCTGAGGAACGTGATCGGGAGCATGGGCCGCTCAAACAGACTTCATCAGATCGCGGACCGCGGCGACGAGCCCTTCGACGTCGTGCGTCGCCGCCTCGCGGGCGACGACGAGGCCAGCGGCACGGGCAGCGCGAGCCGTCTCCGGGCCGATCGCGACCGCGGCCGCGGATCCGCCCGCCTCTGCGTACGCGGCCGCCGCCGACGCGGAGGCGAGCACGACGGCGTCGGCCTCCGGCAGCGCCGGGTGCAGGCGGCGCGTCCGGTAGAGCGGGACGAAGTCGGCGCCGAGCTCCTCGACCGGACCGCGACGGGCCCCCTCGGCGGCGGCGAACAGCACACGGCCGGCCGGCCGAGGCAGCTCGCGGAGCAGCCCGTCCTGCGACGAGGTGCGCGGCACGAACACGGGCTCGAACCCGTGGGCGCGCAGCGCCTCGGCGGTCGCCGGGCCGACGGCGGCGAGCCGTCCGAGGTTGCGGCCGCGCCGGGCCAGCTCGGCGGCGCCGTTCGGGCTCGTGACGATCACCCAGTCGTAGCCGGCCCCGTCGATCGGGTCGTCGGAGATGCGCTCGATCTCGATCAACGGGCACTCGACGACCTCGGCGCCGAGCCCGCGCAGCCGCTCGGCGAGCTCGCCGGCCTGGGCGCGCGGGCGCGTGACGAGCACCCTCATCGCGCGGCGGCCAGCGCGGCGAGCTCGCCCGCGAGCGCGATCGGGTCGTCGCCGGTGCGCCGCTCGAGCCACTCGCCGTTCTCGCCGGCGATCAGCGCGGTCAGCGTCGCGCCGTCGTGGTGCGCGGCGACGGGCGCGAGGCAGCCGGCGCCGAGCGCCGCCACGCAGGCCCGCTCCGCCTCGACCCGTCTGCGGGTCTCCGCGTCGTCGGCGGCGGCGACGAGCGGCTCCTCACCGGCGCGGACCTGCAGGGCAAGCGCGCCCTGCGCCGCCTCGGGCAGCATCACGTCGGGGTCGAGCCTCGCGCCGATCTCCGCGGAGAGACCCAGCCGGTCGAGGCCGCACGCTGCGAGCACGATCGCGTCGAGCCCGCGCTCGCGCTGCTTCCGCAGTCGCGTGTCGACGTTCCCGCGGAGGGACTCGATCCGGAGTGACGGCTCGGCGGCCAGCAGCTGCGCCCGGCGGCGCACCGAGGCGGTGCCGATGCGCATCCCCGGCCGGAGGTTGCCGGCGCCGACGAGCGCGTCGCGCGGGTCGTCGCGCGCGAGGTACGCCCCGACGGAGAGCCCTGTCGTATCGGTCGAGGTCATGTCCTTCGCCGAGTGGACGGCGACGTCGACACGGCCCGCGAGCAGGGCTTCCTCGAGCTCCTTCACGAACACGCCGCGCTCGCCGATCTCCCCGAACGGCCGCGTGCGGTCGCGGTCGCCCGCCGTCGTGATCGGCACGAACGCGACCTCGACGCCGGGTCCGCGCAGGTGGCTCGCAGCCTGCTCGGCCTGCGTCAGCGCGAGCCTAGAGCCGCGGGACCCGATGCGGACGAGCACAGATCGCCTTCGCAGACCGGGTGCTCCGCCCGCAGACGAGCGGGCCGCGGCGCACGCGCATGAACGCCGACGGCGCAACAACCGGCAGCGGCCGCTCGATCCGGCGAGGCTCGTCGTCCGTCACCGCGGGTCGTCCTCGAGGCCGAACAGGTGCCTGACCGCATCTGCGTACGCGGCGCCGTCGGCGCTGACCGCCGCCTCCTTCATGCGGATCGTCGGCAGGTGCAGGAGCTTGTTCAGGATCTGGGCTGTCACCGACTCGAGCTTCGCACGCTCGTCGTCGGTGACGCGGCCCGCGACCTTCGCGATCTCGGCGGATCGGATCTCCTCGGCGCGGGCGCGCAAGGACGCGATCGCCGGAACGACGTCGAGCGACGCGCGCCAGGCACCGAACCGCTCGACCTCCTCGGCGGCGAGCTGCTCCGCGCGCTCGGCCTCGGCGCGCCGGCCGTTCAGGGTCTCGGCGACGACGGCCTCGAGGTCGTCGATGTCGTAGAGGAAGCAGCCCTCGAGCCGCGCGAGCAGCGGGTCGAGGTCGCGCGGCACCGCGATGTCGATGAAGAACAACGGGTGCCGTCGCCGCTCGGGCACGTCGGCGGCGTGGACGACCAGCTCCTGCGAGCTCGTCGACGAGACCACCACGTCGACGTCGCCGAGCACGCCGGCGAGCTCGTCCAGCCCGACCGCCCGGCCGCCGAATCTCCCGGCGAGCTCGCGGGCTGCGTCGAGCGACCGGTTCGCGACGAACGCGATGCTCGCGCCACGCGAGGCGAGGTTCGACGCAGCGAGCTCGCCGATCCGGCCTGCGCCGACCAGGAGCACGCGCCGGTCATGGAGCTCGCCGAACACCTGGGCGGCGAGCGCGGCGGCCGCCGACGAGACGGAGGCAGGGCTCTCGCCGATCGCGGTCTCGGTGCGAACGCGCTTGCCGAGCGCGAGCGCCTGCCGGAAGACGCGGTCGAGCAGCGCCCCCGGCTCGACCGCCTCGTACGCGGCGCGCACCTGGCCGAGAATCTCCCCCTCACCGGGCACGAGCGAGTCGAGGCCGGCCGCCACGCGGAAGAGGTGCAGCGCCGCGTCGTCGTCGTGGAGGCGGTACAGCACGCCGTCGAGCGGTTCGCCCGCGAGCTCGGAGAGCGCCGTTGCGGCGGCCTCCTCGTCACCACCCGCGAGGTAGAGCTCGGTGCGGTTGCAGGTCGACAGGCAGACCGCCTCCCCGAGCGAGCGGGCGAGCGCGGCCGCGGCCGCCGGCTCGAGCGCCGCCCGTTCGCGCAGCTCGACCGGCGCGACGTGGTGCGAGAGGCCGACGAGGATTAGCTGCTTCACGCGAAGTGGCTCCCTGCCAGCGCCAGCCGGGCGATCACGACGAGCGCGAACCCGCCGAGCGCGACGTACGCCCCGCGGCGTCCCGACGGCCGCGCAACGACGAAGCCCCCGTACAGGAGCCACGTGACCAGCGTCAGCCACTCGAGCGCGTCGGTCGAGCCGTGGTCCTCGCGCAGGCGCACGATGCCCGCAGCGAGCCCGAGCGTGAGCAGCGGCAGTGACACCGCGATCGTGCGCCGCGTCAGCCTCTCGAGCGTCTGCAGCGGCGGCAGGCGGAGGCGCAGGATGTCGGCTGCCCGGCGCTTCAGGCGGTGCTCCTCCCACAGATAGAGCGCGGCCAGCGCCGCCGCGAGCGTGAAGCCGGCGAACGCGGCGAGCACGAAGCCGACGTGGAGGACGAGGAACAGGCTCGAGTAGTGCGGGTTGGCGCCGACCGCCGTGCCGCCGCCGACGCGCGCGACCGCGAACAGCAGCGCGGCGAGCGGCATCACGGCGAGGCCGAGCAGCCGGAACCGCGGACGGCAGCCCCACACGAGGTACGCGCCGACGACGAGCCAGACGAAGAGGTTCAGGGATCCGGCAAAGCTCGACCACGGGAACCCGCTCGAGCGGCTCGCCTGCACTGCGAGCAGCGCCGTCTGTGCGAGCCAGCCGAGCCGCACGCCCCACGTTGCGAGACGCGACGTCCGCGGCGAGGCGTAGGCGAACGCGGCCTCTCCGTAGCCGATCAGGGCGGGCCAGAAGAGCGCCTCAACCACTCTGCTTCTCCCGCGCGAGCTCGACCAGCCGCGCCACCTCGCGCTCGAGGCGCTGCAGCTTCGACGCGATGATCACGACGTACGCGAGTACCGCCACGAACACGACGAGATACGCGGCGGCGGTGTACTTCTCCGAAGGTGTCATGCGAGCAGCTCGCGCAGCTCGCGCAGCGACGCGTCCAGGCGCTTCCCCGCGAGCTCGATCGAGTAGAGGGTCGCGAACAGGACGAGCATCGCGGCCAGGCACACACAGAACGTCAGGAATTGCGCGCCCGTCATCTGCGGGCCGTGCGACGAGAACACGACCGGGTGGATGAAGTCGTGCGACAGCCGGATCGCGAAGAACGAGACGGGGACGAGCACGATGCCGAAGAGCGCGTAGACGGCGCACATGTTCGCCCGCCCGGGGCCGGCGTCGACGGAGTAGCGCAGCATGAAGTACGCGCAGTAGAACAGGAAGAGAACGAGGAAGAGCACGAGCTGATCCGAGCTCCACGACCACCAGACGCCCCACGAGATCTTCGCCCAGAGCGAGCCGGTCGCGAGAGTGAGCGCGCCGAAGATCACGCCCTGATGGATCGCCACGTAGCTCTCGAGGTCGGCCTGCGGCGCGCGCTTCCAGAGGTGGAGCAGCGCCTTCCACGCGCCCCAGCCGAAGCACGCGTACGCCGTCAGGGCGAGCGGCACGTGGAAGTAGAAGATGCGCTGTGAGAGGCCCTGGTTGGCGTCGGTCGGGGCGTAGTAGAACGCCAGCGCGATCGCGACCGCGAACAGGAGTGTGCACGCTCCCGCCAGCGCGGGCAGGCTCGGGCCGCGGGCTCTCACGGCCGGAATCGTAGTCCCGCCGCCGCTCCGGACGGGGCGTGACGCCTCACGTCTCGACGACGACGTACTCGAAGGTCGCCCACGCGAGCACCGCGAACAGGACGTCGTAGAGCGCCAGGAACCAGAGGTACCCACCGACCCCGCCGATCACGATCGGCACCGCCGCCGGCAGGAAGAGCAGCGGCAGCAGGAGCTCGCGGGCGCGGCCGGCCACCGCCATCGCGCCGAACAGCGTGCCGACGGTGCAGATCCCGAGATCGGCCAGCGCGATCGCCGCGATCGTCCGGCCGTCGACCGCCGAGAAGAACGCCGCGAACGCGGGCAGCGCGACGAGCTCGGCGCACACGAGGAACACGAGCACCGACAGCGCCTTCGCGAGCCAGATCGCGCTCCGGTCGCACGGCGCGAGGACGAGCGCGTCGAACATCGACTGCTCGCGCTCCGCGACGAACGCACGTGTCAGCCCAAGCAGCGCGGTGAGGACGAGCGCCGACCACAGAAGCCCGAGCGTCGCGTCGTCGCCGGTGCCCGCCGGCAGCGCGAAGTGGAAGATCGTCAGCGTCGCGACGACGAAGAGCAGCATCGCGGGGAGCGTCTCCTTCGCGCGCAGCTCGAGCAGGAGATCCTTGCGCGCGAGCGCTACGACGTCGCGCGCGTACGTCATGTCAGTGCGAGCCGCACGGTGGCGAGACGATCGATTCGCTCGGGCTCGTGGGTCGCGACGACGACCGCGCGTCCTGGCTCGCCGAGCAGCGTGTCGAGCAGCGCCGCGCCGTCGGCGTCGAGCGCGTTGAACGGCTCGTCGAGCAGCAGCAGCCTCGGTGAGTGCAGGAGGACGCGCGCGAGCCCGAGCCGCTGCTGCATTCCGCGCGAGAACGTCGACACTCGCTCGTGGCGGACGTCCCAGAGCCCGAAGCGCTCGAGCAGCATCCCGACCCGCTCGGCCCGTTCGGCGACGCGGTAGAGACGGCCGAACAGCGTGAGGTTCTCGAGCGGCGTCAGCTCCCGGTAGACGAGCGGCTCGTGCGGCAGGAAGCCGATCTCGTGCCGCGCGGGCAGCGCGAGCTCGCCGGCCGACGGCGCGGCGAGCCCGGCGAGCATGCGCAGCAGCGTCGTCTTGCCCGACCCGTTGCGGCCGGTGACGAGCAGGAAGCCGTCGTCGTCGAGGTCCACGTCGACGCCGGCGAACACCCGGCGGTCGCCGTAGCGCTTGGCGAGGCCGCGGCCGTGGATCACCCGCGGTAGACCTCGGCGGCCGCGCGGTGGAACCCGGCCGGCGCGCCGGCGGCGGCGAAGGTGTCCGCGATCTCCTCCATCTCGCCGATCCAGCGCCAGCCCTTCGCGGCGGCGGAGCGCTCGGCGCCCGCCAGCCGGTCGAAGAGCTCCGGCGCCGACTCGCGCCACTCTTCCTGCAGGTCGTCCCACACGCCCTCGGCGCGCGCCACGTCGCGGATCGCGAGCAGCAGCGCCGCCGTCCCTTTCGACCACGCGGCGTACACCATCTTGAGCGCGGACGCACCGGAGACGACTCGCGCGTCGACGACCGACCCGGCGAACAGACCCGCGACCGCATGCGCATCGTCGCCCGACAGGTACAGGCGCGTCGTGCCGGCGGCCCGCGGCGGCGAGCCGATGATGCCCCCGTCGACGAACCGTTCGTGCAGCGCGGCGACCTCGCGCGCCGTCGCCGGCGAGATCGCGTTGGCGTCGACGTACAGGCCCGGGAAGCCGGCCGTCGCCGAGGCGACCTCGACGGCCGCGTGCGGCGGGCAGACGGAGAGGATCACGTCGCTCGCCGCGGCCACTCCGGCCGCCGTGCCGGCGTCGCGGAACGCTGCCGCCCGCGCACGCGTCGCCTCGCTGCGACCTTCCGAGGCCCAGAGCACCTCGTGCCCGCCGGCGACCAGCGCGTCGCCGAGCGCCGCGCCCATCTCGCCCGGGTGCAGCAGGCCGATGATCACACCACGTCGGCGACGACGAAGACCAGGAACGCGACCGAGATCACGCCGTTCATCGCGAAGAACGCCGCGTCGAGCCGGCGCAGATCGCCGGGACGAACGAGCGAGTGCTCGTACGCGAGCAACCCGCCGACGAGCGCGACCCCGACCCAGTACAGCAAGCCGAGGTCGAGGCCGACACCGACCGCGACGAGCAGCAGCACGGTCGTCAGGTGCAGCAGCCGGGCGCCGAGGAACGCGCCGTTCTCGCCGAAGCGCGTCGCCCAACTGTGCAGGCCCTGCTCGTGGTCGACGTCGACGTCGAACAGCGCGTAGAAGAGGTCGAAGCCCGCGACCCACGTCGCGACCGCGCCGCCGAGCGCCCACGCCTCCCAGGAGAGATCGCCGCGCACGGCGGCCCAGGCGCCCACGGGCGCAAGCCCGTCCACGGCGCCGAGCCAGAGATGGCACAGCCACGTGAAGCGCTTCAGGTACGGGTAGACGACGAACGCGATCACCGGGATCGGCGCGAGCGGGCGCACGAACGGGTCCAGCTGCCACACGGCGACGAGGTAGACGACGAGCGAGGCGATGCAGAACGCCACGACCGCCGGCACGCTGAGCAACCCGCTCGGCAGCTCGCGGCCCGCGGTGCGTGGGTTGGCGGCGTCGATCCGCGCGTCGATCAGCCTGTTGAGCGCCATCGCGAGCGAGCGGGCGCCGACCATCGCAACGGTGATCCAGAGGAGGTCGTGGCCGGGCGGAACGCCCTCGACCGCGAGGAACGCGCCGACGTACGCGAACGGGAGAGCGAAGATCGTGTGCTCGAACTTGACGAGCCGGTAGTAGCGGCGGGCGAGCGACATCGGCCCTCAGGTCTGCCGGTGGGAGGTGGGCTCGTCGCCGAGCAGGGCGAGAGCGTGGGGCAGCGCCGGGCGCAGCACCGCGTAGCCGTCGCGGGCGCCGCCGGGCGAGCCGGGGAGGTTGACGACGAGCGTGCTCCCGACGAGGCCCGCGAGCCCACGCGAGAGGAGCCCGTGCGGGGTCTTGCCGGCCGCGTCGGCGCGCAGCGCCTCCGGGATCCCGGGCACGTCGCGCTCGAGCACCGTGCGCGTCGCCTCGGGCGTGACGTCGCGCGGGGCCACGCCGGTGCCGCCGGTGGTCAGCACGACGCGCGCCCCGGCCGCGAGCTCGACGATCGCCGCCGCGATCGCGTCGGCCTCGTCCGGCACCACGCGGCGGTCGACCTCGTAGCCGTCCTCGCGGAGGCCGCGCTCGAGCTCGTCGCCGCTCCGGTCGGGCGCCTCGCCGCGCGACACGCGGTCCGAGACGGTGAGCACCGCCGCGTTCACTCCTTCACCTTCTCGACCAGCTCGACCGTGAACGTGATGGAGCGGTCGACTGCCTTCGCCATGTCGTAGACCGTCAGTGCGGCGACCGACGCCGCCGTCAGGGCCTCCATCTCGACGCCGGTGCGCGCGGTCGTCGCCACCTCGGCGCGGATCTCGACGCCGCCCTCGACGAGCTCGGTCGACACGTCGACGTGCGAGAGCGGCAGCGGGTGGCACAGCGGGATCAGGTCCGCCGTCCGCTTGGCCGCCATGATCCCGGCGAGCTGCGCGGTGACGAGCGCGTCGCCCTTCGGCAGCGCGCGGAGCTGCTCGGCCGCGGCGGTCGCGACGAACGCACGCGCCACCGCCCGGCGGGCGACCTCCGGCTTGGCGCCGACGTCGACCATGCGCACCGAGCCGGCGTCGTCCACGTGCGAGAGCTCACCCATCGTGCCGAGTCGCCTCCGTCGAGCCTACGGCGCGATACCTGCGCGCGAGCAGCACGAGCGAGCGACGCTCGTCCCACGCAGCCTTGACGCGGCCGAGGCCGCGATCCCCGTACAGCACCGCGAGCGCGGCGCGCATCGCATCCGGCGTGCGGTCGTCGTAGGGAAACCACCACGGCACCGGGACTCTTCCCGAGTCGCGGTCGACGAACTTGACGTTCGAGACGTCGTATAGGCCGTGCCGCGAATGCGCGAGCCCGTATCCCGACCGGCCGCGGCCGCCCCACGCCACCTGGGCCGCGCCGTACGAGTACGCGTGGTCGTTGTGCCAGACCGATCCGGCGCGGACGCGCGCCGCGACGCGCGCCGCACGCCCGGCGTCACGGGTCCACACCGATGCCCCGAGACCGAATGCGCCGGCGTTCGCTGCAGCCACGGCCGAGCGCTCGTCGGTGACGCGCGCGACGGTCACGACCGGCCCGAAGATCTCCTCGCTCGCGATGCGCGCGGACTCGGGGACGCCGGCGAGCACGGTCGGCTCCAGGAACCAGCCGGCACGCTCCGGCACGCCCCCGCCGGCGAGCACCGAAGCGCCGCGCTCGACCGCATCGTCGACCAGCTCGTGCACCCGGTCTCGCTGCCTCTCGGAGATGAGCGGACCGACGTCGACGCCGAGCCGGAGCTCGCGCGTGCGGCGTGCGAGCTCCTCCGCGAACGGCTCGTACAACCCGTCCTCGACGTAGATGCGCTCGACACCGGAGCAGACCTGCCCGCAGTTCAGGAACGACGCCCAGAGCGCGCCCGCGACGGCCCGCTCGAGATCGGCGTCGTCGAGCACGAGCATCGGGTCCTTGCCGCCGAGCTCGAGCGTGACGGGAACGAGACGTGCGCCGGCGTGCGCCGCGACCTCACGGCCGACGTCGGGCGAGCCGGTGAAGACGACCTTCCCGACGCCGTGCGCGCCGACGAGCGCCGCGCCGACGTCGGAGCCGCCCTGCGCGACCTGCAGCAGTCCGTGCGGAGCGCCCGCCTCGTCGAGAAGGTCGGCGATCAGCGACGCGGATAGCGGCGCGAGCTCGGACGGCTTGAGGACCACGGCGTTCCCGGCCGCGAGCGCGTAGGCGACCTGGCTGATCGGGATCGCGAACGGGAAGTTCCACGGCGTGATCGCGGCGACCACACCGACCGGCTCGTAGCGCAGCCACCCGCGCTTCTGCAGGAGGTGCGGTTGGGCCATCCGGACGCGTTCGCGCGCGAGCACGCGGGCGGACCGCCGCTCGAGCCACTGCAGCGCGTCGAGCGCCGGGTAGAGCTCGCTCGAGTACGCCTCGAGTCGCGGCTTGCCGGTCTCGGCGCAGACCGTCTCGGCGATCTCGGCGGCGCGGTTCAGGACGGCGCCGCGCAGCCGGCCGAGCAGCCGGGCGCGATCGGCGGGCCGGGCCGCGCCCCAGCTCTCCTGCGCCATCGCCGCCTCCGCCACGAGCTCCTGCACGGCGGGGGCCTCGGTCACCGGGACCGCACCGACCTCCTGGAGCGTCGCAGGATTGAGGACGCGCAGTTCGCGCGCGGCAACGGCGGACATGCGCGACAGGTTACGCCGACGACGGCTCGAGCAGGTGCTCGAGCCCGCCGATCCACCAGTCCAGGTCGTGCGCGCGGACGTGGTCGGCAAGCGCCCGCGCACGCCGCGCCCGCTCCGCCTCGTCCATCGTCAGGGCCGCGTTCAGCGCTTCGGCCTGGCCGAGGACGTCGAACGGGCTCACGCCGAGCGACCACTCCGCGAGCTCGTCGAAGGCGCCTGCGTTCTCCGAGAGCACGAGCACGCCGTCGCGCCGGTTCACGAGCGGCCCTTCCTTCGCGACGAGGTTGAGGCCGTCGAAGACGGCGTTCACGAGCAGCACGTCGTACTGCTTGTACGCGGCGACCGAGAGGGGGAAGTCGTCGCCGATCCGCACCTCGACGGGCCGGTACCCCGCGCCACCGTGGCGGTCGTTCACCGCCGCGACCTCCCGCTCGATCGACTCGCGATAGGCCGCGTACTCGGGGACGTCCTCGCGCGACGGATTGAGAAGCGCGAGCATCGTCACCCGGCCACGCCACTCCGGATGCAGGTCGAGCAGGAGCCCGAACGCCGTGAAGCCGCGGACGATGTTCTTCGACGGATCGATGCGGTCGACCCGCACCACGAGGCGCTCGGGGCGCGTCGACTCGATCCGCCGCTCGGCGTCGAGCACCGGCTCGCTGTCGGCCAGCGCGTCGAACTCGGCGCAGTCGACGGAGATCGGCCGGCTCGTGACGGCCGTCGTGTGCCCGCGATACGCAAGGCGCCCCTCCACGTCCCGCTCCGCACCGACGACGTCCGCCGCGCTCGCGCACAGGTTCCGCCGCCAGCGCTCGGTGTGCACGCCGACCACGTCGTTCGCGAGCAGGCCGTCGTGAATCGCGGCGCGGGCCTCCTGAGGCAACACGGACCACGCGTCCGACTGCGGCCAGGGGATGTGCACGAACTGCGCGAGCATCGCGTCGCGGCGCGCGTCGCGCACGAAGCGGGGCGCGAGGTAAAGGTGGTAGTCGTGGAAGAAGACGGTTGCCTCGCCGTCGTTGTCCAGTTCGGCAACAACTGCGTCGGCGAACGAGCGGTTCACGCGCACGTAGCCCTCGCTCCACGCACGCGCGAAGCGCTCGCCGAGCACGGGCGCGTCGCCGAGCCCGAAGAGGTAGTGCTGCGTGAACCAGAGGAGCGGATTGGCGACGACGTTGTAGTAGCCGTCGTATGCGTCCGTGTCGTGGGCGAGCAGCGTCAGCCGGTACGGCGAGCCGTCGCTCCCCACCTCGTCGAGCGTGCCGCCCGACTCAGCGGCGACGGCGCGATCCTCGTCGGTAAGCGCGCTCGCGATCCACGTGACGTCGTGCCGCGCGACGAGGCCGCGGAGCGCGGTGGCGAGACCTCCGCCGCCACGGCCCGCGACGCGCTCGCCGGACGCGTCGCGCGCGTACGCGACCGGGCCCCGGTTCGAGACGACGATCAGCCGGCGTCGGCTCACACGAGCGTGATCTCGCTGCCGCCGGTGTCGTTCCCGTCGAGCAGGTTGAACAGGACGAGCCAGTCGCGGAGCAGCCTCGGCGTCAGGAAGTGCCGGCGGACGTTCTCCTTGCCGCGGAGCGCCCGCGCACGCGCCGCCGCCGGATCGGCGAGGACGGCGAGGCACGCCTCGGCGCACTCCTCGATCGAGTCGACGAGCCATCCGGTGTCGCCGTCGTCGATCTGGGCCACGATGCCGCCGACCCGGCCCGCGACGATCGGGCGGCTCTTCCAGAGCGCCTCGGTGACGGTCAGCCCGAACCCCTCACGAGTCGATTTCTGGATGAGCGCGTGTGAGTAGACCTGGAACGCGTTGATCTCGACGGCGCCGACGTTGTTCATGTTGCTCAGGATGTGAATGTCGGGATCGCCGTCCGCGTGGGCGACGGTGCGCTGGTAGTACTCCCATCCTTCGGGATCGTCGTGCGCCATCGAGCCGACGAGCGCGAGCTGAACGTCGGGCACCCGTCGCTTCACGATCCGGTAGGCGTCGATGACGCCGAGCGGGTCCTTCCACGGGTCGAAGCGCGAGACCTGCGTGAGGAGCGGCCGCTCGACGTCGATGCCGAACTGATCGACGATGTACGCGCCGTCCTCCGACGAGAGCGCCATGTTCTTCGGCTGCAGCGGGTCGATCGCCGGAGGCCAGATCGCGACGCGCTTGAGCCCATCCGCATGCGGGACGTACTCGCGCAGATGAAAAATCGAGGCGTCGTACGCGCGCAGGGAGGGCAGAAGCGCCTCGAGCACCCCGCGGTTCGGCGTCGAGAAGTCGATGTGGCCGCGCCAGATCCAGTTCGCGCTCCGGTCCGGATAGGCGTCGATCGTCGCCGCCGGCTGCGGGTCGTGGACGATCACGAAGTCGTAGGCGTCGGCGTCGAGCTCCGCCCCGGTCTCGCGGTTGTAGTGATGGTAGACCGCCACGTCCTCGGCCGTCAGCCCGGCGGGGTCGCCCTGGAGCGCGTTGTGGATCGTCTTCGTGACGCGGAAGAACTCGTCGGCGCCGCGCATCACGCGCCATTCGACCTCGAGCCCCGCGTCCGCCATCAGCGGTACGAGCGTGTAGAGGATCTCCGCCACGCCGCCGCCGAAGGCGGTTGCGGACAGGTGCACGACGCGCTTCCCCTCGAGGGGCTCGGCGAGGCGCCGGACCTCGTCCATCAGGCCGCGCGACAGGAGCGAGGCGTAGTCGGCGAGCGACTTCCGCCCGGCGTTGACGAGGTGGAGCAAGCCGTGCGAGCCCTACGACGACGTCGCCAGGCGTTTGACGAAGCGAAGCGTCGAGCCGCCCTGCTCGCGGCCTGTCACCTCGAACTCGTCGGCGATGGCGCGGATGATCGCGATGCCCAGCCCGCCTTCGACGAGCTCGTCCTCGTCCAGGTTCGGGACGCTCGCCTCGGCATCGAACCCGTCGCCGTCGTCGGCGACCTCCACGACCAGCCTGTCGGAGTGCAGCTCGTACAGCAGCTCGACCGACCCGTCGGCGCCCTCGTACGCGTGCCGGACGGCATTGGTGCACGCCTCGGTCAGCGCCAGCTTGAGGTCGGCGAGCGCCTCGCCCTGGATCGGCGTCTCGTGCGCCCGGACGAGACCGCTGAGCGCGAGGCGGCCGAGGCCGATGTACTCGGCCTTCGCCGGGATCGTCAGGTGAACCGTGCGGACCTCGCCGCCGTCGAGCGCGCTCATTCAACCGGCCTCTTCCCTGTTACCGGGTCGGGACAAACCTCGGAGATTCTGCCGGATTCTCTTGCGACGCCGTTCGACGCCGCGCAGCGCTCTCCTCCCGCTACTGCGGACGCTCGTCCAGCTTCACCGGGACGTTCACGCGCCGGCTGCCGCGGACGACCGTGAACGTGGCCGTCTCGCCCGGAACGAGGCGCTCGGCGACCACGCGGACGAGGTCCTCGGCGTTCCGCACCGGAATGCCGGCGATCGCGACGACCGCGTCGCCGCCGACGTGCACGCTCTCGCCCCGGAAGACCTCGAGCCGTGTCGCCGCCCTGAGGCCGGCGCGCTTGCCGGCCGGGTCACCGTTCGCGAACCCGTCGATCAGCGCCCCGCGCGTCGCCGCGTAACCGAACTTCTTCGCGATCGAGGGGGTCAGGTCCTCCGTCGTGATCCCCACGAACGCGTAGTGGACCTTCCCGCCCGCATCGAGCTCGGCCAGCGACCGCTTGGCCGAGTCGATCGGCACCGCGAACCCGACGCCCTCGAAGCCCGACGTGTCGCCCGTCGAGCGGATCTGCGCGTTGATCCCGATCACGCGCCCCCGGGAATCGAAGAGCGGCCCGCCCGAGTTGCCGTGGTTGATCGGGGCGTCCGTCTGGATCGCGTCGACCAGGTCGTAGTTCGTCGTCAGCGACGGGATCGAGCGGTGCACGGCCGAGACGACTCCGACCGAGAGCGAGTCGACGTTGCCGAACGGGCTGCCGATCGCGGCGACCGGCTGGCCGACGACGACGAGCGACGAGTTGCCGAGCGGCACCGGCGCGAGGGGGTGGGCCCGCGGGTCGACCCGCAGGACGCCGACGTCGTCGAAGACGTCGTAACCGACGATCCGGGCCTGCACGCGGTCGCCGTCCGGGAACTCCACGTAGACGGCGTGCGCCGGCGCGATCGCAGCCGCGCCCTCTCCCGCGGTGGTGATCACGTGGGCGCTCGTCAGGACGGTGCCGTCGCGGCCGACCACGAAGCCGGAGCCCTGTCCGGCATTCGCGTCGGGCGTGCCGTTCGCGCTGAAGAGGCTGAAGATCGTGACGACTCCGGCCGAGCGCTCGCGGTAGATCCGGGCCGGCGAGAAGCCGTTCCCCGCGAGCGGCTTCGCCACCACGACCGGCGAGGCGAGGCCGGCCGCGGCCGGCTCGCGGACGACCGTCGTCGACGTGCTCGGATCGAGCCACCCGGCGGCTTTCGCGACCGCGAGCACGAGCACGCCGCCGAGGACGGCGGCGACGACCGAGACGGCGGCGACATGGCCCGGGCGCACCGGCGGCCACTGTAGCGCCCCGTTTTCACGTGAAAGCGGCGGCTCAGACGGGCTCGAGCTCGCGGTCGGCCGCCTCCGCGCTCAGCGCGAGCGTGAACAGCGTCCAGCCGTTCTGCGAGTCGAGCTCGATTCGGCCGCCCATCAGCTCGGCGAGCTCCCGGGCGATCGCGAGCCCGAGTCCACTGCCCGAGGCCCGCGTGCCGTCGAGCCGATAGAAGCGCTCGAACACCTGCTCCCGCGCGTCCTTCGGGATCCCAGGCCCGTCGTCGGCCACGGTCAGCGTCGCCCGGCCGCCGTCGCGGGCGGTCGAGATGCGCACGGTCGACCCAGGCGGCGTGTGCAGGAGGGCGTTCTCGACGAGGATCCGGCCGACCTGCAGGACGCGCGCCGAGTCGCCGCGCGCGATTACCGAATCGCCGGCCGACGTCTCGAGCACGTGGTCGAGCGCCGCGGCCCGCTGGGCGAGCTCGCGCGACACGTCGCCCGCGAGCTCGGACAGGTCGACGGGCTCGCGCTCGATCGCGAGGCGGCCGGCGTCGAGCCGGGAGAGGTCGAGCAGGTCGGTCGCGAGCTTGGCGAGCCGGTCGACCTGCAGGCGCATCTCCGCGAGGAACTCGTCCCGCGTGGCCTCGTCGAGCCCGGGATCGTCGAGCAGCTCCAGCGACCCGCTGAGCGAGAACAGCGGCGTCCTCAGCTCGTGCGAGGCGTTGGCGATGAACTCGCCACGCGCCCGGTCGAGCCGCGCCAGCCGCAGCCGCATGCGCTCGAACGCGCGTGCCAGCTGGCCGATCTCGTCCGAGCCGGCGTCGACGACGGGCTCCGTGAAGTTCCCGGCGGCGATGCGCTCCGCCGCCGCCTCGAGCCGCCGGATGCGCTGCGCCAGCCGCACGGCGCCGGCGTAGCCGAACAGGAGCGCGAACCCGAAGGCGAGCCCGCCCGCGACGAACAGCCGCCGCTGGACGACGGAGACCGTCCGCAGCTGGTCGTGCAGCGACGCCGAGAGCAGCACGACGGAGTGCCCGACCGGATACGCCACCTCGGCGTACCGCTGGCCGTTCCGCCGGACGGTGCCCCGTGCGAGCGTCTGGTGCTCGATCGCGGCGAAGGCGACCGGGTCGTTCTGCACCGCGCTGGAGTTGAGCTCGTCGGCGGAGTCCGCGACGGGCTGCAGCAGCGCGGGGACGGCGTTCTGGAGGTCGTAGACGATGATCCGGGCGTTCACCGCCGGCGCCCACTCGTCGGCGAACGCCTGCTTCGCGTACTCGACCTGGCTCGCCGGGTAGTTCGGGATCGCCACCTTGCGCAGCCCCGACTCGAGCCCCTTGAGCTCGCTGTTCTCGAGCGAGCGCTGGTACGACGGCACGACGATCAGGTAGACGATCGCGAGCACCCCGGCCACGACGACGAGCAGCCCGAGCGCGAGCCTGCCGCCGACGCCCCGCAGCGAGCTCATCGGTCGCGGAAGCGGTAGCCGACGCCGCGTACGGTCAGGATGAACTCGGGAGAGCGCGGCTCGGCTTCGAGCTTCTCCCGGAGATGGCGGACGTGGACGTCGATCGTGCGCGGGTCGCGGTAGTCGGCGCTCTTCCAGAGCGCCTCGAGGAGCATGCGCCGGCTGAAGACACGGCCGGGCTGCGCCGCGAGCGCCCGCAGCAGCTCGAACTCGACGTAGGTGAGCTGCACCGGGTCGCCGCGAACCTCGACGACGCGGCGCGGGACGTCGATCACGAGGCCATCGTGCTCGATCCGCTCCTCGGGGGCGCCGTCGCCCGCACGAGGAGCCCGCGCCCGCCGCAGCAGCGCCCGGACGCGCGAGCGGAACTCGCGGATCGAGAACGGCTTCGTGATGTAGTCGTCGGCGCCGAGCTCGAGCCCGATCACCTTGTCGAGCTCGTCGTCGCGGGCGGTGAGCATGATGATCGGCACGGCGCTCTTCGCGCGCAGCCGCTTGCACACTTCGAGGCCGTCGAGCCGCGGCAGCATGATGTCCAGCACGACCAGGTCGACCGTGTGCGCGTCGAACTTCTGCAGCGCCTCCTCGCCGTCCGCCGCCTGGACGACGTCGTAGCCGTCGCGCTCGAGCGGGAACGCGAGGACCTTGCGCACCGAGTCCTCGTCGTCGACGAGCAGGATCGTGGGTGAGGAATCGGGCATGAGCGGGGGCGCCTGCCGGGCGCGCGAGGGACCCCGTGCAAGGGCTTGCCTTCCTACTATAGCCCTGCATATGACGTTGACCCGCACGCAGGCGGGTCGCCGGCGGCCGCGTCGCGGCTCCGTCGAGCGGCCGGTCAACGGCCGCCTCTATCGCGCGTCGTTCGTGGTGGTCGTCCTGCCGCTGCTGCTGCTCGCGTTCACGACGACGCGCCCGGGCGTGCTCGGGGCGCCGAGCCTCCCGCCGAGCTTCGACGGCGCCGGGGCGAGGGCGCTCGCAGACGAGCTCGCGAACCGCTACCCGGACCGCGCGCCCGGCAGCGCGGGCGCGCTCGGCGCGGCGGACTGGCTGCGAGACCACCTCCGTACGTTCGGCCTCCCGGTGAGGACGGACAACTGGAGCGAGCGGCTCCCGAATGGTCCTGTTGCCCGCATGGACAACGTCTGGGCCGTCGCGGAGGGACAGTCGCGGGACGCGATCGTGATCGTCGCGCACCGCGACAACTCGGGCATCGGGCCCGGTGCGAACGACAACGCGAGCGGGACGGCGGCGCTGATCGAGCTGGCCCGCGGCTACACGGCCGGGGAAACGCCGGACGCCGAGCGCGTCCGGCCGGCGCACACGCTCGTGTTCCTGTCGACCGACGCCGGCTCCTTCGGCGGCCTCGGCGCGGAGCGGTTCGCCTCGCATCTGCCGTTCCACGTCGCGGCAGTCGTGAACCTGACCGCGATCGGCGGCAAGGCGCCGCCGCGCGTCGTCATCTCGGGCGACGCGCCGCGAACGACCGCCGCCGTGCTCGCCGCCACCACGGCCCGGCGGATCGCGGAACAGGGCAGGCCGGCGGCCGTGCGGACGAGCGTGCTGGGGCAGCTGATCGACCTGGCCTTCCCGTTCACCCTGCACGAGCAGGGGCCGTTCGTGGCCCGCGGGATCCCGGCGATCACGGTGACCACGGGAGGGGAGCGACCGCCCGACGCGTTCACCGACCGCCCGGCGGGGCTCGACACCGCGCGGATCACGCAGCTCGGCCGCGCCGCCGAGGCGCTCGTCGGCTCGCTCGACCAGGGCCTCGACCTGACCCGCGGCACACCGAGCTTCGTGTGGATCGGCGACCGGGCCGTGCGCGGCTGGGCCGTCGAGGTGCTCCTGTTCGCGCTGCTCGTCCCGTTCCTCGTCGGCGTAGTCGACCTGTTCGCCCACTGCCGCCGCCGCGGCATCCCGCTCGGCCCCGCGGGCCGAAGCCTGCGACGCCGGCTCGTGTTCTGGCTCTTCGTCGGCGTCGTCTTCTACGTCTTCGACGTGCTCGGCGCGTGGCCGAGCGGCGCGCCGCGCCCCCCGAACCCCGCCTCGACGACGGCGGACGACTGGGCGGTGCTCCCGCTGCTCGCCGCGGGCTCGCTGATCGCGCTCGCGTGGCTGATCGGCCGGAGACGCCTCGTGCCGCGTCGTCCCGCGAAGCCGGAGGAGCGCCTCGCCGGCGACACGGTCGCGCTGCTCGGCCTCGCAGTCGTCACGTTGCTCGTTCTGGCAACGAACCCGTTCGCCCTGCTCTTCTGCCTGCCGGCGGCGCACGCGTGGTTGTGGCTCCCGCAGGTGCGACGCGAGCGCGCCGTCGTGCGCTGGCTCGTGTTCGCGGTCGGGCTCGTCGGGCCGCTGCTGGTCCTCCTCTCGCTCGGCGTTCGCTTCGGGCTCGGCTTCGACGCGCCGTGGTACCTGCTGACGCTGCTCTCGCTCGGCTACGTCAAGGCGACGAGCTTCGCGATCTTCCTCGCAGGCGCGGCCTGCGCGGCACAACTCGCAGTCGTAGCCGCGGGACGGTATGCGGCGCCGTCGCGTGTCCCCGGGCAGACGGGGCGCGGCCCGCTGCGCGAGCTCGTGCGCGCCTCCGTCCTCGCCTCCCGGAGGCGACGGCGCGGCCGCAGAAGACGGCGTGCGGCAGACGACTACGTCGGCGCGAGGTAGCGGGCGGCGGAGCCAGCCGGCTGCTCGCCGTCGCCGCGCTCGACGAACACCAGCGCATCGGCTCCGGCGGCGCGAACGATCATGTGCGACTCCTGCCCCGAGACGGGCTCGAGCACCGGGCCGTGCTCACCGTCGACGACACGCGCACGAACCAGCTGGTCGCGCTCCCGATCGCGGCGCACGGCGGTACCGAGGCGGCCCGGCTGCCAGTGCGGGCCGGGGTCGGTCGAGCCCTGGAGCGCGAGCACGGCCGGGCGCACGAAGAGCTCGAAGCCGACGAGCGCAGAGACCGGGTTGCCGGGCAGGCCGAAGACGAGTGTCGACCCGCGCACACCGAACGAGATCGGCTTCCCGGGCTTCACCGCGACGCGCCAGAACACCTCGTCGCCGCCGAGCGACGCAAGCGCCGCGCGCACGAGGTCGTGCCGGCCGACCGAGACCCCGCCGGACGTCACGAGCACGTCGGCCGCGAGCCCGCGTTCGAGTGCCGCCCGCGTCGACTGCTCGTCGTCCGCGACCGACCCGAGCACGTCGACCTGTGCCCCCGTCTGCTCGAGCAGCGCCCCGAGGAGCTGCGTGTTCGCCTCGTAGATCTCCCCGTCGCGCAGCGCGACGCCGGGCTCCCGCAGCTCGCTGCCCGTCGCGAGGACCGCGACGCGCGGCCGCCGTGCGACGCGGACCTGGCCGGCGCCCACCGCGGCCGCAGCGCCGACCGCCCACGCACCGAGGCGCGTGCCGGCGGCGGCGACCACCTCGCCGCTTCGAACGTCGCCGCCGCGAGGACGGACGTGCTCGCCCGGCGAGACAGCCTCCACGTCGACCGTCTCATCCGCGGCCACCGCGCGCTCGATCGGGACGATCGCATCGGCGCCGGGGGGCACGACCGCGCCGGTCGAGATCGCGACCGCGCTTCCCGGTTCGACGACGCCCGCGAACGGGCCTCCGGCCGCGGACGCGCCGGCGAGCACCAGCCGGCCGGGCGTGTCGGCCGCCCGGACGGCGAACCCGTCCATGGCCGAGCTGTCGAACGGCGGCAGGTCGACGGCGGCCTCCACCGCCTCGCACAGGACGCGCCCGCGGGCGTCCGCCAGCGCGACCGTCTCGGCCGGCAGCGGGTTGACCTCGGCGAGGACGAGCCCGAGCGCTTGGTCGACGCGTACCGGCTGGTTCACGGACGATCACGATAATCCGCGCGTGCGGGGCACACCGTGAGGATCCTCTACTTCGGAACCTACGACCGCCGGCACCCGCGGAACACGAATGCGATCGCCGCGCTCCGCGACGCCGGCATCGAGGTGGTCGAGCGCCAGCGGCAGCTCGAGCGGGGCGGCGTGCGCGGCCTCGTCGACGTCCTCGACGCCGAGCTCCGCCTGATCACCTCGCGACAGGTCACGGCCGATGCGGTCGTCGTCGGCTACCCCGGGCACTTCGACGTGCCGCAGGCACGGCGCGTCGCGCGCAAGCGCCCGCTCATCTTCGATGCCGTCCTCTCGCTCGAGCACGAGCTCGTCTCCGTGCGGCGCCACTTTCGGCCGCGGTCGGTGGCCGCCAACGTCCTGCGCGTCGCCGACGCCCGCGCGTTTCGCCTTGCGGATCTCGTCGTTTGCGGAACCGAGGTGGAGGCCCGCTACCTGCGCGAGCTCGGCGCCGAGCGCACCGCAGTCGTGCTGCAGGGGGCGGACGAGGACATCTTCTGCGAGACGTGGGCGCCCGCGTACCCGTTCTCGGCGCTCCACCAGATGGATGCCTCGACCGAGTGCGTGCGCGCGGCCGCCGCGCTGACGACCGTCCCGGTTCGCGTCGTCGAGCAGGCCGAGATCGCCGCCGGCTCGGCCGGGATCACGTTCGCGCACGCGGGAGTCGTGCTCGGGTCGTTCCACGAGTCGCGTGCGGTCGCGCCGTCGGTGTTCGCGGCGCTCGCGACGGGCGCGCCGGTGATCACCGGCGACACCGAGGCAGCGCGCGAGCTCCTCCGCGACGGCGAGTCGGCGTTGCTCGTACGGCCGGAGGACCCGGAGGCGCTGGCAGCGGCCGTCGACCGGATCGCCGGCGACGAGACGCTGCGCAACGCGCTCGCCTCGGGCGGCCGGGAGGCGTTCGGGCTGCACGCGACCCGAGCCGTGCGCGGCCGCACGTGGCGCGCGCTGCTCGAGGACCTCCTCACGTGATCGTCTGAGGCAGCAGGTACGCGCAGAGCGCGAGCGAGAGGACCACCGCGACACGGTCGTCGTCGTACGCGGAGGCGACGAGCGGCCAGAGGACGTACCAGACGATCAGGTAGGGAAGGCAGAGCAGGAGCAGGGCAAGCGAGAGCCCGAGCCGGGCGCGGCCCCGCGCCGCGACGACGAGGAGCCACGCATAGGCGATCGCATACGCGACGACGAACACCCAGGTCGGCAGGTGCAGCCGCGACGGCAGGGCGTACGACGTGCGGCGGGTCGCGTCGTGCGCGAGCGGCGCGAACGCGTGCAACCAGTGAAGCCGCCACAGCGCCGTCGCCACCCCGAGCGCGACGAGGACGGTCACCGCGAACCCGAGGTGGTCGACCCGGCGCCGCGCCGCGCGGGCCTCGAGCGCGCGCAGCGGCAGCAGCAGCACGGGCACCCACTTGACCAGGACGGCGAGCCCCCAGGCGGCCCCGGCGATCCGCGGCTTCCCGCGATCCCCGAGCGCCAGCGCGACCGAGACGAGTGCGAGCATGAGGGCGTCGTTGTGCCCGCCTCCCGCGAAGTGGACGGCGACGACCGGATTCCAGCCGACGAGCGCGGCGGAGAACGCGCGACGCCGCGACGCGAACCACGTGGCCAGGAGCACCGCGAGCGCCGCGACGACCCGCAGCGTCCACGACGCGACGGAGGCCGACGAGGTGCGGCCGAGCGGCCGCGTCACCAGCGAGAAGACCGGGCCGTAGACCGACGTCGTGTGCAGGTATGCGGCTCCCGCGTGCGACGCCGAGACCGCGTCCTCGGACGGCGTGTCGCGGTATGGATCGTGGAGACGCGCGTAGCTCCAGTAAGTGTAGACGTCGGTGGACAACAGCACCGGCGCCGCGAGCGGGGCGAGCTGGATCGCGCACGCGAGCGCGAACACCGGCGCGAACCGGCCGCCCGTCCGCAGGAGCACGAGCCCGGCCAGGTAGGCGGCGAACGCGCATGCGAGCAGCACGAGGAACGCCGTGCCGATGTGCGACGCACGTGCGACGGCAACGCACGCCGCCACGAGCGCGAGCGTGAGCGCGCCGGCGGCGAGAGCTGCCCTACTGATTGGGAGGCGGCGCAGCCGGCGGAGCGGGCGGAGGCGTCGGGTTCGCCGGTGGCGCCGGCGGCACCGGGGTCTGCGTCGCCGTCGTGGTCGGTGCGGCAGGCGGCGTCGGCGTGACCCGGGCGGGCGTCGTCGTCGGAGCCGGCGTCGTCGCGGTCGAGGAGGTGGTCGTGGTCGACGTCGTCGTGCTCGGCGACGTGTAGGTCGGCGCCGTGTACACGTAGTGCAGCGAGCCGTAGTCGCCGTGCTTGATCGGATGCCAGCTCGGGTACTTGTCGGGAAGGAAGAACTGGAGCGCGGGCCGCTTCCAGAGCGCGGCCGTCATGTACTCGTGCCAGATCGGGACCGGGAACGTCGCGCCGGCGACCGCCTCGCCGTGGACGTCGAGCATCGGGATCTCGCCCCCCTGGTAGCCCATCCAGACCACGGTCGAGAGCTGGCGCGTGTACCCGTCGAACCACGCGTCGGCATGGTTCTCGGTCGTGCCGGTCTTGCCCGCGTTCGGATGCTCGCCGTCGCCCGAGCCGGCGCCCGTGCCGTACTGCGCGTTCTGGCCGAGGATGTCGGTCACCTTCCACGCCACCGCCTCGGAGAGCGCGCGTTTCGTCTGCGGCTTCCCCCAGCCGCTCGCCGTGTCGACCTTCCCGCCCGGGAGGACGACCCTGGTGATCGCCATCGGCTTCGCGTAGATCCCGAGCGCCGGGAACGTCGCGTAGGCCGCCGCCATGTCGAGCGGCGAGACGGCCAGCGAGCCGAGGCCGATCGAGGCAACGGGCTTGTCGGGCGTCATGTGCACGCCCAGGCGGTGGGCCATGTTCCACACGTAGCGCGGGCCGACGTCGAGCGTCAGCTGTGCGTAGATGGTGTTGTCGGACTGCAACGTCGCGTGCGTGACCGACTCGCTTCCGCGGTAGGAGTCGTCGTAGGTGTGCACCTCCCACGGCTTCTTCGGGTCGCACCACGGGCCGACGTCGCAGGTGAACGGCGCGGAGGTGTAGTACGTCGAGTCCGGATCGACGCCCTGCTCGATCGCCGAGGCGAGCACGAACGTCTTGAACGTCGAGCCGGGCTGCCGCGCCGACTGGGCAGCGAGGTTGAACTGGTTCTTGGCCTTACGCACGACCGTCGTCATCGCGCGGATCGCGCCGGTCCCAGGCTCGACCGAGACGATCGCGGCGGCGGGATCGGTCCGGTACGGGAGCACGTCGCGAATCGACTTGATCGCGAGCCGCTGCAGCCGCGGGTCGATCGTCGTGTAGACCTTGAGCCCGCCCTCACGCACCGTCTCGGCGCCGTACGCGTCGACGAGCTGGTCGGTCACGTAGGAGAAGAAGTACGGCTGCTTGATCTGGCTGTAGATGTTGCCCGGCCTGAGCCCGAGCGACTTCGCGCGCGAGCCCTGCCGGAATTGCCTCGGCGTGATCGCGCCGTTCGTCAACATCGCGCGGAGGACCTCGTTCCGGCGCTGGCGTGCCGCTGCCGGGTTGTTGAGCGGGTCGTAGACCGACGGGGCCTGCGGAAGCCCGGCGAGCAGCGCAGCCTGGAGCAACGTGAGCTTGCTCGCCGGCCTCGAGAAGTACGTCTGCGACGCTGCCTCGACCCCGTACGCATGGTTGCCGTAGTACGTGGTGTTCAGGTACTCGTCGAGGATCTTCGACTTCGACCACTTCCGTGCGAGCTTGTTCGCGAGGCACGCCTCCTTGATCTTGCGGCTGAACGTCTTCTGGCGACCCGTGTAGAGGCCGCGCACGAGCTGCTGGGTGATCGTCGAGCCGCCCTCGACCGTCTTCCCCGTGCTGATGTCCTTCCACGCTGCGCGCGCGATACCGACGTAGTCGACGCCGCCGTGCTGGTAGAAGCGGCGGTCCTCGATCGCCACCGACGCCCGCGGCAGCCAGACCGCCATCTTCGCGAGCGAGACAGGCTCGCGGTTGCGCTCGGCCGGAATCGAGCCCAGCAGCGACCCGTCGCTCGCATAGACGAAGGAGTTCTGGCCGATCTCCACCGGCCGCAGAGAGTTGAGGTCACAGCTCGCCGAGAGCGCCGCGCCCGCGCCGATCGAGATGGTCGCAACCGCCGCCGCGAGCACGCACAGCACGAGCACGGAGAGCAGCGCGGCGCGGCGGCGGCGCTTGACGCGCACGGCGCGCCGGCGACGTCGGTCGCGCTGCGCCAGGATGAAATCGAGGTCGTCGTGGCGCCTACGGCTCATACCCGCTCCGGCGCCGGCAAAGCCGGCACCTCCGCTCTTTGTGAGCCTCCGTCGAGCCTACGGCTCATGTGAGCACTCCCGACTCACGGAGGCGCTCGGCGATCTCGACGCGCAGGTCGGACTCGGCGTCCTCGACGGAGCGCCCTCTCGGCACCCACCGGCGCACGGCAATCGTCGCGTCGGTCGATCCGAGCACCGCCACGTGGGCGTCGGTCCCGTCCATCGCCAGGGATTGGAGCACGCCGCGGAGGTCGGCGTGGAGCGGGACCCGGACCGTCGCCTCGGCGAACGCCCCGCCGCTCCGGATCGTCGAGTTGCGGATCACGCCCGAGGCGAGCTTCTCGTTCGGCACGACGACCCGGTCGTCGTCCCCGGTGCGGAGCCACGTGTACGTGAGGCCGATCTCCTCGACGACGCCGCGGGAGCCGTCGATCTCGACGTCGTCGCCCAGCCGCAGCGGCTGCGTGAACGCGATCATGATCCCGGCGACGGCGTTGCCGATCGTGCGCTGGCTGGCGAAGCCGATGATCAGCCCGATCACCGCCGACGAGGCCAGCACGCCGCCGGCGACGGCACGAACCTGCGGGATCACGAGCAGCGCCGAGACGACCCCGACGAAGACGATCGTCGCGAAGAGCGTGCGCCGGATCACGCGGTACCGCGTCATCACCTCCGGCGGGAGCTCGCGCTTCGAGATGCGCCGGTCGACGAACTTCGCGAGCAGCCACGCGCCGACGATCACCGCCGCGGCGATCAGCGCGTGCTGCCAGAACTCGGACATCTACTCCTGTTCGCCCCAGTCGACCGGTTTCCGCCCTGTGAAGCCCTCGTCGTAGCCGTGCCAGTAGGCGACGCCGTCCTCCCCGACGTGCCAGCAGAGGAGCACCGGAATGCCGTCGCGGAGCGCCGGAAAGTCGACCAGGCCGAGGTCGGGGTCCTTGACGAGCGTCCCGAGCGCAGCCAGCCGCTCGACGCACGCGGCCGCCGCCGCGGCGAGCTCGAGGAGCTCGGATTGCGCGGCGCCGAGGTCGCCGGCGGCATGGCCCTCGCCGTTGCCGCCGATCGCCGTGACGAGCTTTCCCTGCTCGGACTCGAGCTCGTGCATCCGCTCGCGCAGTCGCACCAGCCGCTCGGCGGCGGGGCGCACCTCGCCGAGGGCGCTGTTAGCCTCGGCCGGAGTGAACGTGCGATCGAGCACGGCGCCGCCGTATCGTACGAGCGAGACGCGGCGTCTCGTGTTCTGGCTCGTCCTCGTCGGAGCGCTGGCGCTGATCGCCTACGTGGGGCGCGCGTCGGAGGGCAAGCCTGACCCGAACATCCTCTACGAGTGGTCGACGGCGATCTTCACGATCGTCCAGGAGGGGTTCATCCTGGCGCTCGTCCTCGCGATCGCCCACGGGCGACACGACCTGCTCGCGCTGCGTCGCCCGAACGCGTTCGGCCGCATGATCGCCTACGTCGCCGTGGCCCTCGTCGCGATCTACGTCTTCGAGGGCGCGTACGCCGCGCTGACGCACCCCGGCAACGAGCAGGGCCTCACGCCTTCTCGCTGGGAGCCGCACCACGCCGCGGCCTACATCGCGAACGCCGTCGTGATCTGCACGCTCGTGCCCTTCGCCGAGGAGCTCACGTACCGGGGCCTCGGCTACTCGCTGCTTCGCCCGTTCGGCCGGTGGACGGCGATCCTCCTCGTCGGCCTGCTGTTCGGGCTCGCGCACGGCTTGATCGTGTCGCTGCCGATCATCGTCGCCTTCGGCTGCGCGCTCGCGTGGATCCGCGACCGCACCGACAGCGTGATCCCCGGCATGTTCCTCCACGGCACCTTCAACCTGATCGCGCTCGTCGTCGCGGTGACCGTCACGAACAATTGACGGTGGTTGCCGTCGCAGGCACCGTCTAACCTCAGTCGAGGATGCGCCGCGCCGCCTTCGTCGCGCTCGCCGCCCTGGCGGCGCCCTCCGCCGCGCATGCTGCCTGCGGCGTCACCGCGACACACGCGACCGGCGCAGCGCCGGTGACCGTCACGCTGAGCACCACATGCGCCTCGACGCAGTACCACTGGAGCTTCGGCGACGGACAGGAAGCCGACGGCCAGACGGTGCAGCACGTCTACCCGGCGGGCGTCTACCGCCCGACGCTCACGAGCGACGCGGGCGTGGAGCCTGCCGCCACCGTCCTCTCCGTCGCGCTCGTACTCCACGCTCCCGCACGCGCGCGGTACGCGCAGTGGGTGACGCTCCGCGCCTCCGTGAGGCCGCGGCTCCCGGTCGTGCTGCGCGGCCGCAGGTTCGTGCATGGAAAGCTGCGCGTGCGGGTGCTCGGAACCTCGCCCTGGGTCGCGAACGCCGTCGGCGTCAAGTCGAAGCCCGCGCACACCGTCGTCGTGCCGAAGCTCGTCGTCCGCCTGGTCGGGACGCCGATCGTCGGGTCCCGGATGCGCGTTCAGGCGACGCTGCACCCGGCGAGCGCGGGTGCCGTCGTCGGCCCGCAGGTCGTCGACACGCGGACCGCGCGGATCGCGCGGGTGACGGTGCGCACCCGGCCGGCGAAGGGCTGGGCCGCCGTCCACGAGTCGGTCGCGCGGACGATCGTGCGGCCGAGCCTGGCGGCGGGCGCGCACGGGCCCGGCGTGCTGCAGCTCGAGCGGGTGCTGCACGACCTGCACTACGCGGTGCAGGTCGACGGCGTGTACGGGGACGACGACGTCGAGGCGATCTACGCCTTCCAGAAGGTCGATGGGCTGCCTCGCACCGGCGCCGTCACGCCCGGCCTCTGGGCGCGGCTGCTACACGCGCAGGTCCCGCGGGCGCGCTACGGCGGCGACCACATCGAGGTCGACAAGACGCGCCAGGTGCTCTTCGTCGTGCGCGGCGGCAAGGTCGCCCTCGTCGTCGCCGTCTCGACCGGCGCGACCGGCAACACGCCGCTCGGGGTCTGGCACGTGTACCGCAAGGTGACGGGGTTCGACTGGGTCCTCTACTACCCGAACTACTTCCTGCGCGGGTTCGCCGTTCACGGCTACCCGGACGTGCCGCCCTATCCGGCCTCGCACGGCTGCGTGCGCATCCCGATGTGGGTCGCGACGCGCGTCTACGGCGACATCGCCGTCGGCACCGCGGTCTTCGTCTACCTGTAGAGCCTCAGACGGTCTCGTCCTCGTCGTCGGCTTCGACTTCCTCGTCGGGCTCGGATGCCTCGGCCTCGGCCTCGACTTCCGCGCCGGCGAAGTCCTCCGCGGAGACGCGGTCGAGGAACCGCTTGAACTCGTCGACGATCTCCTCTTCGTTCACCTCGTCCCCTTCCATCTCGATCGCGGACTCCTCGATCACGTCGTCGTCGGCGAAGATCGGTGCGCCCGTGCGCACTGCGACGGCGATCGCGTCGGAGGAGCGGGAGTCGATCTCGAGCTCGGTGCCGTTCTGGGCGACGGTGATCGACGCGTGGAAGGTGCTCTCGCGCAGCTCGGTCACGGTGACGCGGACGACCGCGACGTCGAGCTCCGAGAGGATGTTCACGAGCAGGTCGTGCGTGAGCGGGCGCGGTGTCGACGCACCCTGCAGCTTCATGAGGATTGCGGCCGCCTCCGACTGGCCGATCCAGATCGGCAGGTAGCGGTTTCCGTCGGCCGTTTTGAGCAGGACGATCGGCTGCTTGCCGACGATGTCGAACGAGACTCCGTAGATCGTCATCTCGACCATCTGGCCCTACAGAGTACCCCTGCACCTCCCGGACAACGCGCCCAGGCCGGGGCTACACTTCTCCATCGCGCGGGCGATTAGCTCAGTTGGTTAGAGCGCCGCTCTGATAAGGCGGAGGTCCCTGGTTCGAATCCAGGATCGCCCATCTCGTGAGCGCAGTTGCAAGGTCGCTGGCGGCCGGCTTGGTCTCGACCGTCGCCGTCAGCGCCACACCGGCCGGTGCGGCAACCGCTCCGCTGCTCGCCGGCACGATCGCGGTCGGCACCGGCCAGTACGTCTTCGCCGTCGGCGCGGACGGACGCGGAGGCCACGCTCTCGGCACCGGTGACTACCCGACGTTCTCGCGGACGGGCCGCCTCGCGTTCACGCTGAACGGCGTCTGGGTCGCGGACGCGAGCGGTGCGAACCGGCGGCACATCGTGCCGCGCTTCGCCGAGTACATCACCTACACGACACCGACCTGGTCGCCGGACGGGCGGCGGCTCGCGTACATCCGCGTCGACAACGGCCACGAGACGTCGGAGCTCTGGCTGGTCCGTGCCGACGGCACGGCACTGCACGGGCTCTCGATCGTGCACGCGGCGACCTCGCCGTCGTGGTCACCCGACGGCAGGTGGATCGTCTATGTCGGCGACGGCGGGCTCAGCGAGGTGCTCGCCGACGGTTCCGGCAAGCGGCTGCTCCTGAACCGCGACGTCTCGTCGCCCGCCTGGTCACCGAACGGTGCGCGCATCGCCTTCGTCGAGCAGCACGCAGGCACCGTCACGACGACGCTGCTCGACGTGCGAACGGGAAGGCTCCGGTTCGTCGAGCGTCACCGCGGCGCGCCCGGGCCGCTCGTCTGGTCACCCGACGGACGGTGGCTCGCCTACACGACAGAGCGCGCCGACGCCGGCGGGGCGTTCGTGCAGATCCACGCGGTCCGGGTCGCCGACGGCGCGCGGCGACTCGTCGCACGGCTCTTCGTCCAGCACCTCGACGGCCTGAGCTGGCGGTAATTGGCTCAACTACCCGAGACGCTCGAGCGCCTCGGCGAGCTCCGCGAGCTGCACCTCGCCGTCCAGCGGGACGTGCACGCCGGCAGCGCCGACCTTTGCGTCGAAACCCGTCAGCCGCTTCAACGCGCTCTTGACGCGCTCGGCGAGGATCGGATCGACGGCGGACGGACGGCGCTCCCTCGTGCGCGCGCCCGACCAGCGCGCCGCGCGCTCCGCCGCGCGCACCGACAGCCCCTCGCGCACGATCCGCCGCGCGAGCCGGCGGCGGCCGTCGTGGTCGGGGACCGAGAGCACCGCGCGCGCATGCCCCTCCGTCAACTCGTGCCGGCTCACCATCCCGAGCACGTCGTCCGGCAGCTCGAGCAGCCGGATCCGGTTCGAGACGGTCGGCTTCGACTTGCCGACGCGCTCGGCGACGTCTCCGAGCGAGAGATCGAACTCGTCGATCAGCACCGCGTAGGCCCGGGCCTCCTCGACGGGCGAGAGATCCTCGCGCGCAACGTTCTCGACGAGACCGAGCAGAAGCGTGTCGCGGTCGTCGGCGTCGCGCACGACGGCCGGCACGCTCTCGATCCCGGCGTCGCGGGCGGCGCGCCAGCGGCGCTCGCCTGCGATCAGCTCGTAGCCGCCCTCGAGCCGCGGCCGCAGCACGACGGGCTGGATCAGCCCCTGGGCGCGGATCGAGTCGGCGAGGCCGGCGACGCCCTCGCTCTCGAAGCGCTTCCGGGGCTGGCGCGGGTTCGGGTGGATCTGCTCGACCGGCACGTGCGCGAGCTCCGAGCCGCCGCCGATCAGGACCTCGAACCCGCGCCCGAGACCGCGCCGCGCCGCGCTAGCTCCGCTGGACAAGCTCCATCGCCACCTTCCAGTAGGCCTCGGCGCCACGGGAGCGCCGGTCGTAGTGGGTCACGGGCAGGCCGTGGCTCGGCGCCTCGGCGACGCGCACCGAGCGCGGCACGACCGCGTCAAACACGAGCGCGCCGAAGTGCTTGCGCACCTCGGCCTCGACCTCGGCGGAGAGCCGGGTGCGCGCGTCGGCCATCGTCAGCAGCACGCCGGCGATCGTGAGCGAGGGGTTGAGCCGGCGCTTGACGAGCTCTATCGACTGCACGAGCTGCGCGAGGCCCTCGAGCGCGTAGTACTCGGTCTGCACGGGAACGACAACCCGCTGCGCGGCGGCCAGGGCGTTGACGGTGAGCGGCCCGAGCGACGGCGGGCAGTCGAGCAGCACGAAGTCGAAACCGTCCGCGTCCGCGAGCGCGGCGGCGAGGAAGCGCTCGCCGTCCTCGCGCTGCGAGAGCTCGACGGCGGCGCCGGCGAGCTCGGGTCGCGACGGGACGACGAAGAGGTTCTCGAACCGCGTGGGCTTGACGAGCTCCGACAGCGCAGCGCCGTCGAGCAGGTCGTAGGTCGACGTCCCGTTCGCGCGCAGCCCCAGCCCCGACGTCGCGTTGGCCTGCGGGTCGAGATCGACGACGACCGCGCGCTCGCCGGCCTCGGCCAGGCACGCCGCGAGGTTGACGGCGCTCGTCGTCTTGCCGACCCCGCCCTTTTGATTCGCGAACGCGTAGACCTTGCCGCGCACCTCGCCAGCCTAGCCCCGTCCCCGGACGCGGCCGGAGGCGCGGATCAGGGCAGCGGGCGCTTGCGCGCGACGCCGACGCGTCGTGGAAAGCCGGCCGGGGTCGGCCCCGTCTTGCGCAGGACGACGAAGCCGGCCGGGCTCTCCTCCGGCTCGCCCGCGAGCCTGCGTGCCACCCGGGCCACGTGCTCGAGATCCGCGCTCTCGCCTACCCACAGCACGACCCCACCACCCTCTCGGACGAGCGGCAGGCACCACTCGACAGCGGCCGGCGGAGGCGCGAGCGCCTTCGCAACGGCCACCCCCGCCCAGTCGGTCGGCTGCTCCTCGGCACGGCCCCACACGGCCCGGGCGTTCGGCGGCGCCCAGCGTTCGAGGAACGCGCACTTCCGCCGTTCGGCGTCGAGCAGCACGACCTCGCGCTCGGGGAACGCGTGCGCGAGCGGGATGCCGGGCGCACCACCGCCCGACCCGACGTCGACCACCGCCCCCGGGAACCGCTCGACGAGCGCGCTCGCGCGCAGCGAGTCGTCGAGGAGCACGCGCCGCGCGGCGGCCGGATCGCGGAGCGCGGTCAGTCCCGGCGTGGCGACGACCGCGGCGAGCCAGGCGTCAAGCGTCGGGCTCGACGACGACGCAGCGGTTCGGCTCGACTCCGTCACTGGCAGTGCGCACGCCCGGGTATTCGGCAAGCCGCTCGTGCACGATCTTCCGCTCGACCGCCGACATCGGGTCGAGCGCGACTCGCTCGCCGCGCGCGGCCCGCTCGGCGCTCCTCACCGCGATCGCCTCGAGCGTCGAGCGGCGGCGGTCGCGGTAACCGGCCGCGTCCACGGTCACGCGCCGCTCGCCGCCTCCGCGATGCGCGATCACGTTCGCGATGTACTGCAGCGAGTCGATCGTGTGGCCGTGCTTGCCGATCAACAGCCCGAGCTCACCGCCGCTGCAGGTGACGAGCAGCTCCTCTCCCGACTCGTCGACATCCACCCGGGTACTCACGCCGACCGCCGCGGCCACGCGCTCCACGACCCCGCGGATGTGCGCCGCCTCGTCTGTCTCGCCGGGCCGGGGCGTCGATGCAATCGCCTCGCTCGCCCCGTCGGTCGACGCGACGACACGGGCCGGCGTGTAGCCGACCCCGAGCAGTCCTCGCTCGCCCTCCGCGACCACCTGGAAGCGCACGCTCCCGCGATCGAGGCCCGGTGCGAGCCGCTCGAGATCGCGAAGCGCCTTCCACTTCGCCTCGCCGACTGTCTCGCCGGTCGCCTCGACCGAGAGCTCGTCGCTCACCGCCTGGCGCCGCCCTTCTTCTTCCGGCGGACCCGGCGAGGAGTCGTCGGCGCAGGCGCGACGGGCTCAGGCTCCGGCTCCGGTTCCGGCTCCGACTTCGGCGGCGTTCGCGAGCTCCGTTTCGGCGTCGAGCTCGCGCGCAGGGCGGCCGGGGGCGGCGTCCGCGGCACGAGGCGCCGCGTGATCAGGCCCTGACCGACCGTCCACAGGTTGGTGGTCATCCAGTAGAGGACGAGCCCCGTCGGGAAGCGCGCGACGACGGTCAGGAAGACGAGCGGGAGGATCATCATGATCGTCCGCTGGGTCTTGTCCATCGTCGCGCCCATGAAGTACGTCGAGGCGACCTGCGAGCCCGCGTAGATCGCGAGCAGGATGTAGCCCGACCAGTGCGCCGTCGTCTTGTCCGAGATGTTCGGGACGACGTGCAGCCACGGGCCGGTGATGTTGTGCGACTCGTGGCGCAGCGTGAAATAGAGCGCGATGAAGATCGGGAACTGCAGGACCAGCGGGAGGCACGACGCGGCAGGGTTGATGTTGTTCTCCCGGTAGAACTTCATCAGCTCCTCGTTGAGCTTCTGCCGGTCGCCCTTGTACTTCTGCTGAATCGCCTTCATCTCGGGCGCATGCCGCTGCATCGACTGCATGGAGTGGATCTGCCGCACCGCGAGCGGGACGAGCAGGATCCGCACCAGCACCGTGAGCGCAACGATCGACCACGCCCACGAGAAGCCGACGCTGCCGTGGAAGAAGTCGAGGATCGACTTCATCACGTTCTCGAGCGGCGTCAGGATGCCGGCGACGATCACGGGTAGTCGACTCCTCCGTGCGACCACGGGTTGCAGCGCAGGAGCCGCCAGCCGGCGAGGCCGAAGCCCCGGATCACCCCGTGCTTGCGGATCGCGAGGATCGCGTACTCCGAGCAGCTCGGATGGAACTTGCAGGTGTTCGCCGGAACGAGCGGCGAGAGCACGATCTGGTACAGCCTGATCGGCAGGATCGCAATCCGCCTGACGAGCCGCTCGTGAGCGAGCTCCGTCGGCCCGACGCTCGATCCCCGCTGCGGCGCCGGCAAAGCCGGCACCTCCGCTCCCTTGACGGCTCCGTCGAGACTACGCCTCACGCCGCCGCCTTCCCGAGCACCTCGTCGACGCGCGCCTCGAGCCACTCGTGGCCGTGCGTCTCGGCGGCCTCCGGGAGCCCGCGGCGGACGACCAGCACGTAGTCGTTCGTGCTCGGCACCCGGTCGAGCCGGTCGCGCACTATCTCGCGCAGCTGCCGCTTGATCCGGTTGCGAACGACGGCGTTCCCGACCGCCTTCGGCACGGCGAAGCCGAGCCGCGGATCGCCGGGCTCGTCGTCGCGCTGGAACCAGTAGAGCGTGAGGAACCTCGTCGAGACGGACCGGCCGTGGCGGTAGACGGCGTCGAAGTCGCGCGAGCGAGAGAGGCGATTCCGCCGCTGCACCGCGCTCTCAGGCCGACAGGCGCGCGCGACCCTTCGACCGGCGGCGCTTGAGGATCTGGCGGCCCGCACGCGTCGACATCCGGGCGCGAAAGCCGTGCTTCCGCTTCCGCTTGCGCACGTTCGGCTGGTAGGTGCGTTTCATCTCGAGGCTCTCGAAGAGAAGAGTGGCCGCGGGATGCGTCAAACCGCGTGCCGTCGGCCGGGCGGCAGTCTACCAGGGTGCGTGCCGGCGCCTGGTTATCCACAGGTTGCGGCTGTGCGAAAAGTCGAGGAAAGCGCGGGCGTGTTGCGATCATGTGAAGCGCTGTCCACAGCTGTGGAGATCGGTGTGGAGGTCGGTGAAATGCCTGCAAACCGCCGGAATCGCTCGGGTCGGACACGGCGAGAAATCCTCATTGAGAGCCGGGAATCGCGCTGCTATGCTCGCGCCCCCGAGCCCCCGACGAAGGAGCCTCGAAGGCAGGTGGAAGGTCAAATCGAGCTGACGGCGGAGAGCCTGTGGAGCGACGTATCGGCTCGACTGCGCGAGGCGCTCAACCAGACGACGTACCAGACGTGGTTCGGCGGGATCGCCGACGTCGGACTCGTCGGCGACTCCTTCGAATTGGCGGTTCCGAACGAGTTCGTCCGCGACTGGATCGAGGGCCACTTCCTCGACCTGATCCGGGCCGGCGTCCGTGACGTCGCCGGCGAGGACGTCCGGGTCTCGCTCCGCGTGGTCGAGGCGCCGCCGGCGCCCATCGTCCAGGCCGTCCCCGCATCCGTGCGCCCCTTGCCCGTCGAGCCGCTGCCGCGGCCCGAGTCGCCGGGGATCAACCCGAAGTACACGTTCGACTCGTTCGTGATCGGCTCGTCGAACCGCTTCGCGCACGCAGCCGCGCTCGCAGTGGCCGAGTCGCCGGCGAAGGCCTACAACCCGCTCTTCATCTACGGCCACACCGGGCTGGGGAAGACTCACCTGCTGCACGCGGTCTCGAACTTCGTCACCGAGCACGGCGGCGGGCTCACGTGCCGCTACGTGACCTCCGAGACCTTCATGAACGACTTCATCAACAGCCTCCGCGACAAGCGGATCGAGGGGTTCAAGCACCGCTACCGGACCTACGACGTGCTGTTGATCGACGACGTGCAGTTCTTCGAGCACAAGGAGCGGATCCAGGAGGAGTTCTTCCACACCTTCAACTCGCTCTACGAGGCAGGCCGGCAGATCATCATGTCGAGCGACCGGCCGCCGCGCGACATCGCGACGCTCGAGGACCGGCTGCGTTCACGGTTCGAGTGGGGGCTGATCACCGACATCCAGCCGCCCGACCTCGAGACGCGCATCGCGATCCTCCGCAAGAAGGTGAAGAGCGACCAGATCGAGGTGGGCGATCCCGAGCTCCTGACGTTCATCGCCTCGCGTGTCTCGACCAACATCCGAGAGCTCGAGGGCGCGCTCACCCGGGTCGTCGCGTTCTCCTCGCTGACCGGCCGGCCGCTGTCGGTCGACCTCGCCCAGGACGTCCTAAAGGACGTGTTCCCACAGGGCGAGGCGGCGCAGATCTCGATCGGGCTGATCCAGGAGCTCGTCTGCGAGCGCTTCGGCGTCACGATGGCCGAGCTCACGGGCGACCGCCGCTCTCAGAACATCGTCTACCCCCGCCAGGTCGCGATGTACCTCTCGCGCGAGCTCACCGACTCGTCGCTCCCGAAGATCGGACGCGAGTTCGGCGGCCGCGACCACACGACGGTCATCCACGCGACCTCCAAGATCGCCCGGCTCATCCGTGAGGACAGAGGTGTCTACAACCTCGTCCAGGAACTCACAGCTCGCGTCCGGCAGGCCCGGTAACCCGGTCGCCTGTTGGTGACCGGTCCTTTCTCCCCCGTCCGCTCCCACAGGGAGAATGGCGCTACGCGTCCCGTTCGGGCGCCTTTCCCCGGCGCCCACAGGGCCTATGACTACAACGAGGTTCTTTCTAGATGATTGACTCAGAAACAGTGGTGGGCACAGGACTCCGGATAACCGTTCCGCGCGACGAGCTCGCGGCGAAGCTGGGCATCGTCGCCCGCGGTGTGTCGACCCGCGCAACCGTGCTCGTGCTGGGAGGGATCCAGCTGCAGGCTGCCGAGGGTCAGCTCTCGCTGGCCGCGACCGACATGGAGCTGTCGCTGCGCGCGTCGCTCGACGCATCGGTCGACGGCGAGGGCACGGTCGTCGTGCCCGGCCGGCTGCTGCTCGACATCGCGCGGTCGCTGCCGGAGAGCGAGGTCTCGCTCGAGCACCGCCCCGAAGAGGCCGTGGTTGTTGTGTCCGCCGGTGCGGCGACGTACCGGCTGCACACGTACTCGGCCGAGGACTTCCCGCGGCTGCCCGACGTCGAGGCGCTGCCGCTGCACACCGTCGAGGGCGACGCCCTGGTCGAGACCGTCAACCGTGTCGGACGGAGCGCGTCGCGTGACGAGAGCCGCCCGGTGCTGACCGGCATCCTCGTCCGCTTCGAGCCGGGCAAGATCGTGATGGCTGCGACCGACTCGTATCGGCTCGCGGTGAAGGAGACCGCGGTCTCGGGCCCGCTGCCCGAGCTGGAGGCGATCATCCCGGCGCGCGCGCTGCAGGAGCTCTCGCGGATCGCGGGCGGCGCGGACGAGGTTCGCCTCGGCCTGCAGGAGAACCACGTGGTGTTCGGCGCCGACGGGGTGTGGCTCACGACCCGCCGCATCGACGGCCAGTTCCCGAACTACCGCCAGCTGCTCCCCGAGCAGTTCGAGCACGAGCTGCAGCTGCCGCGCGAGGAGCTGCTCGACGTCGTTCGCCGTGTGTCCCTGATGGCGCAACGCAACGCGCCGCTGCGGCTCCGCTTCGGCGACGGCGAGCTCGCCGTGTCGGCGGTGACGCAGGACGTCGGTGAGGCCCGGGAATCGCTGCCGGTCCAGTACGCGGCCGACCCGCTCGAGATCGGCTTCAACGCGGAGTTCCTCCGCGACGGGCTCGAGTCGGTCGAGTCGGGAACGCTCCGGTTCAAGCTGATCAGCCCGCTTCGCCCGGCCGTGCTCGAAGGCGAGGACGACGACTACGTGTACCTGATCATGCCGATCCGACTCGCCGGCTAGCGCGCCTGGTCGTCACGCAGGTCTCCCTCCGCCACTACCGCTCGTACGCGTCGCTCGACCTCGGTCTCGAGGAGGGCGTCGTGCTCGTGACGGGTCGCAACGGCGTCGGCAAGACGAACCTGCTCGAAGCGCTGCACGTCGCGACGCAGGGGTTCTCACCGCGTACGCGGACGGACGCCCAGCTGATTCGCTTCGGCGAGCCGGCCGGCCGTGTGTCCGTCGACGGTTCGGAGGGGACACGCCCGGTCTCGACGAGCGTCACGCTCCGCGCCGGCCGGGCGAAAGAGGCGCGGCTGAACGGCGCGCGGCTTCCATCGCCGGAGTCCCTTCGCCGCGAGCTTGCGACGCTCGTCTTCACACCCGACCGGCTCGCGGTGGTGAAGGGCGGCCCCGCGGCGCGGCGGGCGTACTTCGACCGCGTGCTCGCACGGCTCCATCCAGCGCAGGCGGGCCTCCCGCAGGCGTACCTCGCAGCCGTCGCGCAGCGGAACGCGGCGCTGCGCCGGGTGCAGCTCGGCCTCTCCGGACGAGACGCGCTCGAGCCGTGGACCGAGCAGGTCGCCTCCCTCGGCGCCTCGCTGGTCGAACGCCGCCGCGCGACCCTGGCACTGCTCGAGCCGGGGTTCGCGCAGCAGTCCTCGGAGCTCGGCCTGCCGGATGCCGCGCTCGGCTACGAGGGCGATCCGCCGACGCTCGAGGTGCTCGAGTCGCGGGTCGCGCGCGACGTCGAACGAGGCTCGACGGGCGCCGGCCCCCACCTCGACGACGTCAGGGTGTCGAGCGGTGCCCGCGACCTGCGGCAGTTCGGCTCGCAGGGCGAGCAGCGCCTCGCGGTGCTCTCGCTCCTGCTCGCGGAGGCGGAGCTGCTCCCCTCGCGACCGCTGTTGCTCCTCGACGACGTGCTCTCCGAGCTCGACCCCGACCGCCGCCGCGTGCTCGCGGGGCTGCTGTCCGGTCGAGGCCAGGCGGTGATCACCGCGACGCACGCATCCGCGCTGCCCGTCGAGCCGGCGCAGCACGTGGAGGTGGAGCCTGGAACGGCTCGCTGACGACGTGCGCGCGGAGCTCGGCCGCTTCGGCCCGCAGGCCGGGATGGTCGAGCTGGTCGGGCGCTGGCCGGAAGCCGTCGGCCCGCAGATCGCGCGGTTCGCGTGGCCCGCGCGGATCGCCCGGGACGGCACGATCCACGTGGCGACGGCCGACTCGATATGGGCGTTCGAGCTCGGCCACCGCGCCGAGGAGATCGGCGCGCGCCTCGGCGGCGCCCGGCTTCGCTTCGCGCCGGGGCCGCTGCCGGACCCGGACCCGGAGCCTGCGCCCGCCACGGTCTCCCCGACGCCGGAGGACGACCGCCTGGCCGCGGAGCTGACGGCCGAGGTACGCGACGAAAAGCTGCGCGAAACTGTGCAAAAAGCGCTCAGTTTCGCGCTCGCTCGCGGCCGCTCCGACGCCACGTTCTGATACACTGTTCGTACCCCGCAAAACGGGCGTTTTGCAGGGATTTTCTTCTGTATGGCGAAGACCAAGACCACGGCCGAGTACTCGGCCAAGGACATCACCGTGCTCGAGGGCCTCGAGCCGGTCCGGCTTCGTCCGGGCATGTACATCGGCTCCACCGGGTCGCGGGGCCTCCACCACCTCGTCGAAGAGGTCGTGGCGAACGCGGTCGACGAGGCGCTCGCCGGCCGCAACGACACGATCGACGTCACGATCCATCCCGACAACTCGGTCACGGTTCGCGACCGCGGGGCCGGCATTCCCGTCGACGTCATCCCCGAGCAGGGGCTGTCGGCGCTCACCGTCGTGCTCACGAAGCTGCACGCCGGCGGCAAGTTCGGCGGTGACGGCTACAAGGTCTCCGGCGGCCTGCACGGCGTCGGCGTGTCGGTCGTGAATGCGCTGTCCGAATGGCTGATCGCCGAGGTCGCGCGCGACGGGAAAATCTACCGGCAGGAGTTCACCCGCGGCGACCCGCAGGGCGACCTGCGCGAGGTCGGCGCATCCACCGAGACCGGTACGACGATTTCGTTCCTGCCGGACGCGGAGATCTTCGACGAGACGTCGTTCGACGCGACGACGCTCGTGTCGCGGTTCCGCGAGGTCGCGTTCCTCACACGCGGCCTGCGCATCTCGTTCACCGACGAGCGCGCCGACGCCGCGCCGCCGGTCGAGTTCCACTACGAGGGCGGCATCAAGGACTACGTCGCGTACATCAACGAGTCGAAGGACGTCGTCCACCGGCACTCGATCTACTTCACGAGCGGGACCGAGCAGGGCGAGGTCGAGGTCGCGATGCAGTGGAATGCCTCGTACCAGGAGTCGGTCTACTCGTTCGCCAACAACATCAACACGCACGAGGGCGGGTCGCACCTCTCGGGCTTCCGTTCCGCGCTCACCTCGACGCTCAACAAGTACGCGCGCGACAAGGGGCTGCTGAAGGAGAAGGACGACAACCTCGAGGGCGAGGACGTGCGCGAGGGCCTCGCTGCGGTGATCTCGCTGAAGCTCTCCGATCCGCAGTTCGAGGGGCAGACGAAGACGAAGCTCGGCAACCCGTGGGTCAGCGGGCTCGTGTCGACGGCGGTCAACCAGAAGCTCGCCGAGTTCCTCGAGGAGAACCCCACCGACGCGCGCCAGATCATCAACAAGGCGATCTCTGCGTCACGCGCGCGCCAGGCTGCGCGCAAGGCGCGCGAGCTCACGCGCCGCAAGTCGGCGCTCGAGAGCATGTCGCTGCCCGGCAAGCTCGCCGACTGCTCGATCAAGGACCCCGAGTCGGCGGAGCTGTTCATCGTCGAGGGCGACAGCGCCGGCGGCTCCGCCAAGATGGGCCGCGACCGCACCTACCAGGCGATCCTGCCGCTGCGCGGGAAGATCATCAACACCGAGAAGAACCGCATCAACAAGGTTCTCTCGAACAACGAGATCCAGGCCATGATCACCGCGATCGGCACGGGCCTCGGCGACGAATTCGACATCGAGAAGCTGCGGTACCACCGCGTGATCGTCATGACCGACGCCGACGTCGACGGCTCGCACATCCGCACGCTGATCCTCACGTTCCTGTACCGGCAGATGCCCGACCTGATCGAGCGCGGCCACGTGTACATCGCGGTGCCGCCGCTCTACAGGGTGAAGCTCGGGAGCCAGGAGTTCTACTTCGAGAAGGACGCGCAGCTCGAGGACTTGCTCGCGCGCGAGCGCATCCCGAACGTCGACGCCACGGCTCGAGACGGGGGCACCGTGAAGCTCACCGAGGCCAAGTGGCATCGCTTCGCCAAGGAGCTCGCGCAGTACGAGGGCTACTACGCGCGTCTCCGCTCCGACTTCGGCGCGACGGCGACCGAGTTGATGATCCAGCACCGTCTCGTCGAGCACCCGATCGAGGGGCCCGACGACATCCCGGCTGCGCTCGAGGCGATCGGTGAGAACGGGTACGCGATGTCGCTGCTCGAGCGCGGCGAGGACAGCTTCCGCGTGCGCGTCGTCGAGAACGAGACCTCGGCCGCGCGGAACATCAGCGTCCCGGTCGAGCTGCTGGCATCTCCGATCTACGCGCGCCTCCGTGAGGCGTACTCGAAGCTCGTCGACTCCATCGGCGCGCCGCCGTTCACGGTGCAGGTCGGGAAGGAGCCGGAGCTCGCCGAGTCCTTCGACCTGTTGCGTGCCCGCGTGCTCGACGCGGCGAAGCAGGGCATCCAGATCTCGCGGTTCAAGGGCCTCGGCGAGATGAACGCCGACCAGCTCTGGGAGACGACGATGGACCCGTCGAAGCGGCTGCTGATCCGCGTCGACGTCGAGGACGGCACCGCCGCCGACACGCTCTTCTCGAAGCTGATGGGCGACGCGGTCGAGCCACGGCGCGAGTTCATCGAGCAGAACGCCAAAGACGTGAAGTTCCTGGACGTTTAGAGGGTGCGGCGTGTCTGAGCTCGAGACAGGCGCACTCGGCCCGGGCCGCATCGAGCCGCGCGAGCTCGAGCAGGAGATGCGCTCGAGCTTCCTCGACTACGCGATGAGCGTGATCGTCTCGCGCGCCCTGCCGGACGTGCGCGACGGCCTCAAGCCGGTGCACCGCAGGGTGCTGTACTCGATGTGGACGAACGGGAACCGTCCGGGCCGGCCGTACGTCAAGTCGGCGAACATCGTCGGCTACGTGATGTGCAACCATCACCCGCACGGCGACTCCGCGATCTACGACACGCTCGTGCGTCTCGCGCAGCCCTTCTCGCTGCGCTACCCGCTCGTCGACGGCCAGGGCAACTTCGGCTCGATCGACGACGATCCACCAGCCGCCATGAGATACACCGAAGCACGCCTCGCGCGCCTCGCGGAGGCGATGCTCGAGGAGCTCGGCAGCGACACCGTCGACTTCGGGCCGAACTACGACGAGTCGAAGCGCGAGCCGCTCGTGCTGCCGGCGCGCTTCCCGAACCTGCTCGTCAACGGCAGCTCCGGCATCGCCGTCGGTATGGCGACCAACATCCCGCCGCACAACCTGGCCGAGGTCGCGGCGGCGATCGAGACGTTCATCGACAACCCCGACGCCAACGTCGAGGACCTGATGAAGCACGTCAAGGGGCCCGACTTCCCGACCGGCGCGATCATCGTCGGCCGCTCCGGCATCCGCGATGCGTATCGCACCGGGCGCGGCCGTGTGGTGATGCGCGCGCGTGCGCACATCGAGGAGCTGCGCGGCGGCAAGAGCGCGATCATCGTCACCGAGCTGCCGTTCGGGGTGAAGAAGGGCGGCGACGCGGGCGTGATCGCGAAGATCGCCGACCTCGTCAACGACAAGGTGCTCACCGAGATCTCGGACCTCGCCGACCACTCGGACCGCACCGGGATGCGGATCCAGATCGAGCTCAAGCGCGACGCGGTACCGCAGGTCGCGCTCAACAAGCTGTTCAAGCACACGCCGCTGCAGACGACGTTCGGTTACAACGCCGTCGCGCTCGTCAACGGCGTGCCGCGGACGCTCTCGCTGCTCGAGCTGATCAGGCACTACGTCGACTTCCAACGTGAGATCGTCACGCGCAGGTCGAAGTACGAGCTGCGCCAGGCCGAGAAGCGGGCGCACATCCTGCAGGGCCTGCTGATCGCGCTCGACAACCTCGACGCGGTCATCCAGCTGATCCGTGCCGCCGCCGACACCGAGTCGGCGCGTATCGGCCTGCAGGAGCAGTTCGATCTGTCCGAGCGCCAGGCGGCCGCGATCCTCGAGCTGCGCCTCCGCGCACTGACAGCGCTCGAGCGCAGGCACGTCGAGGACGAGTACCGCGACCTGCAGGAGCGCATCGCCGAGCTCCGCACCCTGCTGGGCGACGAGGCGAAGATCGACGGTGTGGTCAAGGACGAGCTCGCGGAGCTTCGCGAGACGTTCGGCCGTGGCGACGACCGGCGCAGCGAGATCGTTGCGGCAGAGGAAGAGCTCGAGCTCGAGGATCTGATCGCGGAAGAGGACATGGTGATCGCGATCACACGGTCCGGCTACATCAAGCGCCTACCCGTGACGGCGTACCGCGAGCAGCGGCGAGGCGGCATCGGCGTGATGGGGATGGACCTGAAGGACGAGGACTACATCGAGCACCTCTTCGTCGCCTCGACGCACGACTACATCCTCTTCTTCACGAGCGTCGGGAAGGTCTACCGGCTGAAGGTGCACGAGCTGCCGCTCGGCTCGCGCCAGTCGAAGGGGCGCGCGATCGTGAACCTGCTGCCCTTCCGCCAGGACGAGACCGTGCGCGCCGTCATCCAGACTCGCGCGTTCGAGGAGGCCAAGTTCCTGCTCTTCGCCACGAAGAAGGGCGTCGTCAAGAAGACGGAGCTCGCCGCCTACAACACGCCGCTGCGCGCAGACGGGATCATCGCGATCAAGATGCGCGAGGGAGACGAGCTCATCGGTGCCAGGCACAGCTCGGGCGACGACGACGTGCTTCTCGTCTCGCGCGCCGGCCAGGCGATCCGCTTCGCGGAGCGCGACGTCAGGCCGATGGGCCGCGACGCCTCCGGCGTGCAGGGCATGCGGCTGCGCGCCGACGACGAGGTGATCTCGGTGACGATCGCGCACGACGACGCGGACCTACTCGTCGTCACGGAGAACGGCTACGGCAAGCGCACACGCGTCTCGGAGTACCCGCGCAAGGGACGCGGCGGCCTGGGCGTCAAGACCGTGCAGCTGACCGAGGCGCGCGGCCATCTGGCCGGCGCTCGCGTCGTCCGCGACGGCTATCAGGTGATGCTGATCTCGACCGGGGGCACGGTGATTCGTATGGCCGTCGACGACATCCGCAGGATGGGTCGCTCGACGCAGGGTGTGATCGTGATGCGTCTGCGCGACGGCGAGCAGGTGTCGTCGCTTGCACCGGTGGTCGAGTCGGGCGAGGAGCCGGCGAACGGCGACGAGCCTGAGCCCGAGCCCGCCTGATCGAAACCACGCACGCCGCTTCCGTTTTACAACCGACCGCGGTATAAGAGACAAACGGGGTCGCAGGCGGGTGCGGTGGAAAGGACGCTCGGGATGGCGTACAGCAAGCACGTCGAGCTGCTCGAGCCGATCGACATGGCGGAGCATCTCGACAAGATCGAGCTCTATCTGGGGCAGGTCTGCGCGGTCGCAGGCATCTCCAAGATGCAGCTCGATTACTGGACGAACAAGGCGCAGATCCCCACGAAGGGGAAGAAACAGCGGATCTACGATATGGAGGCCGTCGAGACGGTGATGCTGATCAAGCAGGCGAAGGACAAGGGGCTCAACCTCGGCGCGGCGATCGACGCGGCACGACGCTTCCGGGAGCAGCCGGTCGGGGAACGCGCCGGCTTCTGAACGTCACGCCTCGGCGAGGCGCAGCGCCGCGTGCTCGGGCGCGACCGGGTTGATGTAGACGCCGGCCCCGAGCTCGAGCCCTGCGAGCCGTGTCTCCCGCGGCAGCACCTCGAGGTGCCAGCGGGGACTGTCGTGCAGCCACCCGTTCAGCGGCACCGCCCTGCCGTCGTGCACGCGGTACAGGCGGCGAACGAGCTCGGCGAGAAGGCGAAGCGCTGGCGCGAGCAGCGGGCTCGACCGCCAGTCGCCGTCCGCTTCGACGGGCGCGATCAGGAGCTCGTACGGGACGCGGCTCACCACCGGGCAGCCGGCGGCAACGCCGTCGAGCTCGGCCACGTCGAGCGTCTCCGCCAGCCCGCGCTCGCGTGCGACCTCCGGCGCAGGTGCCGGTAGCCAGGCGAGCTGCGAGTGCGAGTGCGGCAGCGAAGCGCCCGCTTCGCGGCCCTCGTTGAGGATGGGGAAGCAGATGCCGCCGGCGTTGCTCGCCCGCTGCTGCCAGGCAGACGCGATCAGGTCGAGGGTGTGGTCGGCGAGCTCGGCGATCGAGTGCACGTGCGCCGGCCCGTGGATCACGACCTCCTGACGCTCGAGCGCCGGGTAGAGGTTCGGCACGACGCGCACGTCCCAGCCGGTGGGCCCGTCGCCGAGGCGAAGCGTCTCGGGTGGAGTCTGATCCTCGTGGCCGGCGCAGAACGGGCATGCGTCCTCGCGATCGGCGGCAGGCGCGTCGCCTCCGCCCGGCCGCCGCACGCGCCCGGGGGCGATCGCTGCCCACCGGCCCGTCGCGGGGTCGTGACGGACGTCCGTCATGCGCGGCTCAGCTCGAGCCGGCGCCACCCAGGAAGGGCTTCAGCAGCTCGAGCGGGGCCGGGAAGACGATCGTGGTCGCCGGCGACGATCCGATCTCGATCAGCGTCTGCAGATAGCGAAGCTGCAGCGCGACCGGGTGCTCTTCGATCACGAGCGCGGCGTCCTTGAGACGCTCGGACGCCTGGAACTCACCCTCTGCCGCGATCACCTTCGCGCGGCGCTCGCGCTCGGCCTCGGCCTGCCGTGCCATCGCGCGCTGCATGCCCTGGGGAATCTCGACGTCCTTCACCTCGACGACCGACACCTTCACGCCCCAGGGAGCGGTCTGCTCGTCGATGATCTCCTGCAGGATCGCGTTGATCTTCTCGCGCTCCGACAGGAGCTCGTCCAGCTGATGCTGGCCGAGCACCGACCGCAGCGTCGTCTGCGCGATCTGCGACGTCGCGACCATGAAGTTCTCGATCTGCACGATCGCGTCCTTCGGCGACACGATCCGGAAGTAGGCGACTGCGTTCACCCGGACCGGGACGTTGTCCTTGGTGATGACCTCCTGCGGCGGGATGTTGAGAGTGATCGTGCGCAGGTCGACGCGCACCATCCGGTCGACGATCGGGATCAGGAAGAACAGGCCGGGCCCCTTCGGCTCGGGCACGAGCCGGCCCAGCCTGAACACGATCCCGCGCTCGTACTCGCGCAGCACCTTGACCGCCGCGATCGTGTACAGCAGCACGAAGAACAGCACGACGACGAAGACGATCAGTGCTGTGGTCATGCCTCGATCCTATGCACGTCGAGCGTCAGACCGTTCACGCGATCGACCTTCACGCGGTCGCCGGGCACCAGGCGGTCCTCGGAGTTCGCGCGCCAGAGCTCGCCGTGCACGAACACATGCCCGTCGTCGCGCACGACGCCCTCGAGCCCGCCGAGCCGCTGCGGCCCGACCGAGACCGGCTGACGGCGCACTGCGAGCGCCTTCGCGATCGCGATCGCCCAGAACCCGCCGATCAGGACCGTGACCGTGACGACGAGCGGGACCGAGAGCGTGTATGGAGCCGGCGCGTTGTGGAACAGCGTCACAAACCCGATCGACATCGCCACGAGCCCCGACAGGGTCAGCGCGCCGTGGCTCGCGACGTGCAGGTCGGCGACGAGCAGTGCTGCGCCGAGCAGGACGAGGATCAACCCGCCCCACGAGAGCGGCAGGATCGAGAGCCCGAAGAGCGCGCACACCATGCAGATCGCGCCGAACGCGCCCGGGATCACGACGCCCGGATGGAACAGCTCGAAGCCGAGCCCGGCGAGGCCCGCGAGGAAGAGCAGCGAGATGATGTTCGGGTCGATCAGCGTCGACAGGAAGCGCGTGAAGAACCCCGGGTGCACGTCGTCGACGCTCGCGCCGGCGGTGTCGAGCGTGAAGCCGCGCGGCACGGTGGTCGTACCGTCGACCTTGCGCAGCAGGGCGGGCAGTGTCGGCGCGATCAGGTCGATCACGTTCATCGACAGCGCCTCCCGCGCTGTCAGGTTCGAGGCCTTGCGCACGGCGGCGTCCGCCCACGCGGCGTTGCGCCCGTGCGACTTCGCGAGGCCGCGCAGCGAGGCGGCGGCGTCGTTGACGACCTTGCGCCGGAGGTCGGTGCCGATGTTGGCGCCGTTCCCCTGGATGGGCGTCGACGATCCGATGTTCGTCTGCGGCGCCATCGCGAGCACGTCGGCCGCCTGCGCGATCCAGACGCCGGCCGAGGCGGCCCGCGCCCCCTCGGGCGCCACGTAGACCAGCACCGGGATCTTCAGCGACAGCTCTTTCTGCACGATCTTGCGCATCGACTCCTCGAGCCCGCCGGGAGTGTCCAGCACGATCACCGCCGCGTCGTAGCCGTTCTTCTGCGCGTGATCGAGTTGCGAGTTGACCCAATCCTGCGTGACCGGGTTGACGTCGGTCGTGAAGTGGATCGCGAGGACACGCGGCTGCTTCGCCGCCGCCTGCGCAGGGAAGGCGAGCGCGGCCAGGAATGCGAGCAGGAGCAGGGCTTTCACGCCTGTAAGGATTCTATTCGCGTGAAGCCTCCTGGGGTTGAGTCGGGCCCCGCTGTGGTGCACGGTCTGGGGCGGGGCTCCTTGTCGTTGCGCACGCTTCTCGCCGCATTCGTGCTCGCGCTGGCCGCGCCGGCTGCCGCTTCGGCCGGCCTCGTCTCCATGCACGTGCGCGACGTGTCACTCGGCTCGAGATCGCTCTCGGCGTCGCGGCCGGCAGCACCGTTCGACATGCTCGGCGTGCACTGGATCGGAAGCGGCTCGGTCGAGTACCGGACGCGGTCGGCGACCGGCCGTTGGCGGCCGTGGCGGCGAGTCGATGCGGACAACCGTTCGGGCGCCTGGCACGACGGCGACCTCGACTGGACCGGACGGTCGCTCGCCGTTCGCTTCCGCGTGCGCGGCGAGGTGCGCAGGCTGCGCAGCTACGAGCTCGACTCGCGGGTGCTCAGCGCGCCGGTGCGGGCGACGACGTCGGCTGAGATGCCCGCGATCGTCACGCGCGAGGCGTGGCACGCGAACGAGGAGATCGTGCGCGCCCGGCCGGTGATCGCGTCGCGCATTCGCGTCGCGATCGTCCACCACACCGCGGGGACGAACAGCTACACGCGGTCGCAGTCGGCGGCGATCGTCCGCGGCATCGAGGCCTACCACGTGCTCGGAAACGGCTGGAACGACATCGGCTACAACTTCCTCGTCGATCGATTCGGCACCGTGTACGAGGGTCGCGGCGGCGGGATCGAGCGGAACGTCGTCGGCGCGCACGCCCAGGGCTTCAACTTCGGCACGGTCGGGGTAGCGCTGATCGGGAGCTTCAACTCGACGGCGCCGACGGCCGCGCAGCAGCAGGCGCTCGTCGACCTGCTCGCCTGGCGGCTCGACGTGGCCCATCTCGATCCGTCGTCGACGGTCGGGTACACGTCGAGCGGCAACTACAAGTTCCGCGCCGGGCGCGTCGTCACGCTGCGTGCGATCTCGGGCCACCGCGATACGGGACCGACCGAGTGCCCGGGTGCGCGCGCCTATGCGCTGCTCCCCTCCCTCATCCATCGCGTCGCCGTGACCGGCCTCCCGAAGCTCTACTCGCCCGAGGTCGTCGGCGTGCTCGGCGGGACGCTCCGCTTCCGGGCGAGGCTGTCCACGCCGCTCCAGTGGACGGTGACCGTCACCGACCGCCACGGCGCGGCGGTCGCGACGGGAGCGGGGCACGGGACGTTCGTCGACTGGAGCTGGCGCTCGGGTGCGGCGCCGCCCGGCCCACTCGCGTGGGTGATCGCCGCCGACGGCGTCCGGGCCGCGACCGGGACGCTCGGCTCGGGCTCCGGTCTTCCGTTCGTGCCGTCACCTGTGCCGTCGCTCAGCCTGACCGCCCTCGCGAGCGTCCCCTCGGTGCTCGCCCCGGCCGTCGACGGTTCCGGGACGGGCGCAACCGCGACGTTCACGCTCGGCTCGGCGGCGAACGTCCGCGGGCAGATTGTCGACGCGGGCGGGCGCGTCGCGGCGACCGTGCTCGCCGAGCAGCGCGACGCGGGGCCGAACTCGCTCTCCTGGAGCGCAGCTCCGCTGGTCGACGGCCGCTATCGGCTCGTGCTCACCGCCACCGCGGTCGGTCAGTCGGTGACGAAGGCGATCGGCGTCGTCGTCGACCGGACGCTGTCGTCGCTCCAGGCTTCGTCGCTCGCGATCTCCCCGAACGGCGACGGAAGCCAGGATGCGACAAGTGCGGCGTTCGTCCTCACCCGCGCAGTGCCGCTCCGCATCGACGTCCTGCAGGGAGGAGCCGTCCGCGCGACGATCTACCAGGGCACGCTCGGCCCGGGCCCGCAGACGATCGGCTGGGACGGCACCGCCGCCGGCGCAGCGCTCCCGGACGGCCTCTACCAGCTCGCGTTCACCGTCACCGACGCGCTCGGCGACGTGCGGCAGACGATTCCGATCACGATCGACGACACGCCCCCGGCGCTCTCGCTCCTCGACCGCTCCACGCTTGCCTTCACGCTCAGCGAGCCTGCGATCGTCACGCTGCTCGTGAACGGCCAGTCGTCGATCGTGATCGGCGAGCCGGCCGGGCGCTTCACGGTCCCGTTTGCGGGCCCGGTGACGAGCGTCGTGGCGCGGGCGCAGGACTTCGCCGGGAACTCGAGCGCGACCGTCAGCGGGTAGCCCAGTCCTCGTATCGGCGCTCGAGGCGTTCGAGCACGCCCGTGAGCAGCGCGAGCCGTTCGCGTTCGACGAAGCCCGCGCCGGGCCACGGTGCTTCGTCGACGTTCACGCCTACCCCGAGAATGACCCGCTCGCCGGCCTCGGCGAGGATCCCGGCCACCTTGCGGCCGCCGACGAGGACGTCGTTCGGGTGCTTGATCGCCGCCTCGGGGCCGATCTCCTCGGCGACCGCGTGGGCTGCGAGCAGCGTCAGCTCCGGCCAGCGAGCGACGGGAGCCCGCGGGACGAGCAGCACCGAGAAGGTGAGGCCGGAGCCCGGCTCGTCCACCCAGGTTCGCCCGAGGCGTCCGCGGCCCTCGGTCTGGTGCTCGGCGAGCGCGACGGCGCCGTGGCGCGCGCTGGGCGGCAGCATGCGCTGCGTCGTGGGGGCGATCGGCTCGTAGTAGTACTCGCGGCCGAACGAGCCGCGGAGCGCGGGCAGCACCAGGTCGGGGGTGAGCGGGGACGCCCGGTTCACTGGACCTCTACAGTAGGCGCGTGCAACCGCCGGGCCGCCCGCAGCGTCCAACGGTCCGAGACCGGAGGCGTGATGCGTCGCTCGTCTACGAGAAGCTGTCCGACCCCATCCTCGTGCGCCGTGCCAGAGACGGAGACACACGTGCACTCGCCGCGCTCTGCGTGCGCCATGCCGCGCGGGCTGAACGCATCGCGCTCCACATCCTGCGCGATCCCGAGGATGCGCACGACGCGGCGCAGGAGGCGCTCGTGAAGCTCGTGCGGCGGATCGGCTCCTATCGCGGCCAGTCGCAGTTCACGACCTGGTTCCACCGGCTCGTCGTGAACACGTGCAAGGACGCCGCGCAGGCCCGCTGGCTGGCGGAGCGCCGGACGGAGCCGCTGCTCGAGGATGCGCGCGTCGCGGACGACGGCGATCCCGTGCTCTCGCTCGTCGCGGGTGAGACCCGGCGCGAGCTCGGTCGCTGCCTGGCCGAGCTGCCGCCGGCGCAGGCCCGGGTCGTCGCGCTCAAGGACGCGCTCGATCTCGGCTTCGACGAGATCGCGTCCGTCACGGGGCTCCCCGTCGGCACCGCCAAGTGCTACGCGCACCGCGGCCGCAACGGCCTGCGGGAGAGATTGTCCGCGGCATGACGCACATGGACAAGGCGGCGATCGAGGCCGTGCTGCCGCACCGCGACCCGATGCTGCTCGTGGACGAGGTGATCGAGCTCGTCCCCGGCGAACGCGTCGTCGCCCGCAAGACCGTGACGCAGGAGGACTGCGCGGGGCACTTTCCCGGCAACCCGATCATGCCCGGCGTGAAGATGGTCGAGGCGCTCGCGCAGTGTGGTGCGGTCGCCGTGCTCGCGCAGCCGGAGAACCGCGGCAAGCTCGCCCTCTTCGCTGGCATCGACGACGTGCGCTTCAAGCGCGTCGTGCGTCCCGGTGACACGCTCACGCTCGAGTGCGAGATCGAAACCGTCCGGGGGCCTGTCGGCCGAGGCCGCGCACGGGCGACCGTCGACGGTCAGCTCGCGGTGCGCGGGACGCTCACCTTCGCCGTCGGAGACGGCGAGTGATCGGCCGCGCGAACGGCCGGCCGATCTCGATCACCGGGCTCGGGGTCAGCGTCCCGGACCGCGTGGTGACGAACGACGACCTCTCGAAGAGCATCGACACGTCGGACGAGTGGATCGTCACCCGCACCGGGATCCGCGAGCGCCGACTGGCCGACGGGCCCCTCGCGATGTCGGATCTCGCCGCGCCGGCGTGCGAGCGAGCGCTCGAGATGGCCGGCGCCGATCCCGCGTCGATCGACCTGCTGATCGTCGCCACCGTGACGCCCGACATGGCGTTCCCGTCGACGGCCGCGCTGCTCGCCGACCGGCTCGGGATGCCCGACGCGGCGGCGTACGACCTGGCCGCGGGCTGCACGGGCTTCGTCTACGCGATCGCGCAGGGGCACGGGATGATCTCCGCGGGCCTGGCCCGCCGCGCACTCGTCGTGGGCGGCGACGTGCTCTCGTCGATCCTCGACTGGAGCGACCGCTCGACGCTCGTCCTCTTCGGCGACGGCGCCGGCGCCGTCGTGCTCGAGCCGGTCGACCGCGGCGGGTTCCTCGGCTTCGAGCTCGGCGCCGACGGCGCCGGCGGCCGTCATCTGTGGCTGCCCGGCAGCGGGACGCGGCACTTCGACGATGCCGACCGCCTCGTCAAGATGAACGGACGCGAGGTCTTCAAGTTCGCCACGCGGGTTCTGGTGTCCTCGGCAGAGGCAATTCTCGATGAATGCGGAAAGACGGTTGACGATGTCGACGTGTACGTCCCGCACCAGGCGAACGTCCGGATCATCGACCACGCCGCCAAGAAGCTCGAGATCCCCCAGGAGAAGATCGTCGTGAACGTCGATCGCTACGGGAACACGTCCTCGGGCTCGATTCCGCTTGCCTTGGCCGAGGCGGCCGACGACGGACGCATCGAGCCGGGCAAACTGGTGCTTCTCACCGGCATGGGCGCCGGCCTCACCTGGGGATCCGCCCTGATCGACTGGACACATCCGACCACTGGAGCGACCGCATGACGAAGATCGCATTCATGTTCCCCGGGCAGGGCTCGTTCGAGGCCGGGATGGGCAAGGACGTCGCAGAGGCTATCCCCGAGGCGATGGCCGTCTACGACGAGGGGTCGGCGGCATGCGGCCTCGACCTGAAGAAGCTGTGCTTCGACACGCCCGCCGAGCAGCTCGTCGACACCGAGGTGCAGCAGCCTGCGCTCGTGGCGACGTCGCTCGCGCTTGACGCGGCACTGCGGTCGCGCGGGATCACCCCGCACTTCGTCGTCGGCCACTCGGTCGGCGAGTTCGCGGCGCTTGGCTCCGCGAACGCTCTCTCGCCCAGCGAGGCGCTGGCGCTCGTGCGCGAGCGCGGACAGGCGATGGCCGACGCGGCGCGTCAGCATCCCGGCTCGATGGCGGCGATCCTCGGGCTCGCCGACGAGGCGGTCGAAGCGCTCTGCAAGAAGATCGCCGGCGTCTGGCCGGCCAACTACAACTGCCCGGGCCAGCTGGTGATCTCCGGCGAGACCGAGTCGGTCGACGAGGCGTGCGTCGAGGCCGAGAAGGAAGGCGCGCGCCGCGCGGTCAAGCTGCGCGTGTCCGGCGCCTTCCACTCGCCGCTGGTCGGCCGTGCCGCCGAACGGCTGCGGCCGGCGATCGAGCGCGTCCACCTGCGCGAGGGCGGCGCGGCGTTCATGTCGACGGTCACCGCGAAGATCGAGGACGTCCAGCGCTACGGCGAGCTGCTCGTGGAGCAGCTGACGGCGCCCGTCCGCTTCACGCAAGCCGCACGCGCGCTCGTCGAGCAGGGCGTGACGACGTTCGTCGAGGTCGGGCCGGGCAACGTCCTGTCCGGTTTACTGAAGAGGATCGACAGCTCCGCCAGCACGTTCTCGGTCAAGGACCTGGAGTCGCTCGACCGCGCCGCCGAGTCGCTTGCCTGACGCGCCGGCGTTCGCGTCACTGTCGGGTCGACTTGCCCTCGTCACCGGGGCGTCCCGCGGCATCGGCCGCGCGATCGCCGCCGAGCTCGCGCGTGCGGGCGCGTCGGTCGTCGTCGGCTACCGCTCGGGGAAGGAGGAGGCCGAGTCGCTCGCGAGCCAGATCGGCGGCCGGGCCGTGCAGGCCGACGTCTCGTCCGCCGCGGACGCGAAGCGCCTCGTCGACGAGGCGGGCGACGTGGACGTGCTCGTCAACAATGCCGGGCTGACGCGCGACGGTCTCCTCGCGCGGATGTCGGACGACGACTGGCGCGAAGTGATCGAGACCAACCTCAGCTCGGTCTTCTACACCTGCCGCGCCGTGACGCGCCCGATGATGCGCAAGCGCCGCGGGGCGATCGTGAACGTCAGCTCGATCGTCGGCGTCCACGGCAACTTCGGGCAGACGAACTACGCCGCCTCCAAGGCCGGGATCATCGGCTTCACGAAGTCGCTCGCCCGCGAGCTCGGGTCGCGCGGGATCCGGGCGAACGTGGTCGCGCCCGGGTACGTCCAGACGCAGCTCACCGACGTCCTGCCCGAGGAGGCGACGCGCGTCATGGTCGAGCAGACGCCGCTCGGCCGCATCGCCGAGCCGGACGAGATCGCGGGCGCGGTACGCTTCCTCGCCTCGGACGAGGCATCGTTCATCACGGGCGATGTGCTCCTCGTCGACGGTGGGCTGGGAATGTGATGGAGCAGACGAACGGCAACGGCCGCAGACGGGTGGTGATCACCGGGCTGGGACTCGTGTCCCCGCTCGGCAACGACGTGGAGACGTCGTGGTCGAGGCTGCTCGACGGTCGTTCGGGCGCGGGCGAGATCACCTCGTTCGACCACACGAACTACAACGTCCACTTCGCGTGCGAACTGAAGGACTTCGACCCGACCGTCTGGATCGACCGGAAGCAGTCACGGCGGATGGATCGCTTCGCCCAGGTGATCGTGGCGGCCGCGCGGCAGGCCGAGTCGGACTCGGGCATCGAGGTGGCGAAGGCGCCGGAGCGCGCGGGCGCATCGATTGCGACGGGCATCGGCGGTCTTCGCTCCTACCAGGCCTGCTACGACGTCCTGCTCTCGCGCGGCCCCGACCGGGTCAGCCCGTTCTCGATCCCCTCGATCATTCCGAACATGGGCGCCGCGTGGGTGTCGATCGAGCTCGGCACGCGTGGCCCGCTGATGAGCGAGTGCACGGCGTGCGCCGCATCGAACATGGCGATCGGCGACGCGATGGACGAGATCCGGATCGGACGCGCCGACGTGATGTTCGCGGGCGGCACCGAGGCGTCGATCACCGAGGTGGGCGTCGCGGGCTTCGATGCGATGCGTGCGCTGTCGCGGCGGAACGACGACCCGGAGCGCGCGTCGCGTCCGTTCGACGGTGAGCGCGACGGGCTGGTGATGGGCGAGGCCGGCGCCGTGCTCGTGCTCGAGGAGCTCGAGCACGCCCGCGCGCGCGGCGCGCGGATCCACGCGGAGCTGGTCGGCTACGGCGTCTCGGCAGACGCGCTCCACATGACGGAGCCCGACCCGACGGGCTCGAGCCCCGCGCGGGCGATGACGATGGCGCTGGAAGACGGCGGCGTCGACGCCACCGAGGTCGGCTACCTGAACGCGCACGCGACTTCCACGCCGCTCGGTGACTCGGCGGAGACGCGGGCGATCAAGCGGGCGTTCGGCGAAGAGCACGCGCGGCGACTCGCTGTGTCGTCGACGAAGGGCGCAACCGGCCACTGCTTCGGCGCGGCGGGCGCGGTGGAGGCTGTGTTCAGCGTGCGCGCCGTCGCCGACGGCATCGCACCGCCGACGATCAACTACGACGTCGTCGACCCCGCCTGCGATCTCGACTACGTCCCGAACGAGCCGCGCGAGCTGCCGGACCTGCGCGTCGCGATGTCGAACTCGTTCGGCTTCGGCGGCCACAACGCGTCGATCGTCGTCCGCCGCTTCGAGGACTAGCTGTAGAGCCCGGCCGGCGGCTCGGCTGCCCGCGATGCGGTGCCAGGCACCTTGGTGCCTGGCACCAGTCTCACTGTCACGAACGTTGTCGTCCGGGGCGACACCTACCTTCCGGCCATGCGCCTCGTGGAGGTCGACGGCCGCCCGGTCGAGCTGCACGTACGTCGATCGAAGCGCGTTCACGGGCACCGCATGGTCGTGCACCAGGGCCTTCCGCCGGAGTTGGTCGTCCGCCCGCGAGCGACCGAGGCCGAGATCGACGAGGCGATCTCGAGTTACCTGCCGTGGCTCGCCCGGCAACTCGCGCGCGCGGCGCCTCCGGAGCTCGGCCTCGACCGGCTGACGCTGACCGAGGTGCAGGGACGCCGCGAGGCGCGGCCGCGCGTCGAGCTGATCGCGCAGTCGGAGGCGATGGCGCTCGGCGTCCGCTACAGCCGGATCACGCTGCGCGACCAGCGCAGCCGCTGGGGCTCGTGCTCCGCCAAGGGCGAGCTGAGCTTCAACTGGCGGCTCGTGCTCGCCCCACACGACGTCCTCGACTACGTCGTCGTTCACGAGGTCTGCCACCTCGTCGAGCACCACCACGGGCCGGCCTTCTGGAAGCTGCTCGAGCGCCGTCGCCCGTCGTACCGCGAACCGAAGCAGTGGCTCGACTCGTACGGGTGGGAGCTGCTCGCGTATCGCCCGCGGCTCGCCGCCTGAGAGCTTCTAAGCTCCCGGCATGGTCAGGTGGGCGACCTTCGACTGCTACGGCACGCTGATCGACTGGGACGGCGGTGTCCGCCGCGAGCTCGCGCGCGTGTTCGGCGAGGAAGAGGCGGCCGAGAAGCTCGACCGCTACCACGAGCTCGAGCCCGGTCTTCAGCGCGACGGCGCGAGCAGCTACCGCGAGGTGCTGACCGACGCGATGCGCGAGCTCGGTGCGCCGCGCGGCGAGGAGCACGGCCTCGCCGAGTCGCTGCCGTCGTGGCGCCCTTTTTCCGAGGTGCGCGGCTCGCTGGAGGAGCTTCGCAGCCGCGGCTGGCGGCTCGGCGTCCTCTCGAACACCGACGACGACTTCATCGCGGCGTCCCAGGTGCAGATCGGCGTGTCGTTCGACGAGGTGGTCGTCGCGCAGGAGCTCGGCTCCTACAAGCCGGCCCACCGCCACTGGGAGGAGTTCTTCGCGCGCACGCGCGCGCCGCGCGAGGGTCACGTGCACGTCGCTGCGTCGCTGTTCCACGACATCGTCCCGTGCGGGGAGCTCGGCCTTCGGAGCGTGTGGATCAACCGCAACGACGAACGTGCGGATGCCGCGCAGCCCACACGCGAGCTCCCCGACCTGCTCGCGCTGCCCGAGACGCTCGATGAGCTCGTCCCCGCTTAGAGCCCTTCGCGACTCCGACGCGGATGCGGTCGCGGCGCTCTTCGTCGAGGCGTTCGGCGATGCGCGCCCGCTTGATGCGGAGGAGATCCGGACGTGGCTGCAGAACGAGCTGATCCGCCCGGAGTGGATGCGTGTGCTTGAACAGGAAGGGCGTATTGGGGGCTACGGCGACATCTGGATCCAGGACGGCGAGGCGGTGCTCGACGTTGCCGCGCCCGGGTGCTGGGACGCGTTCTACGACTGGGCAGAGCAGCAGGCGCGGGTGGCGTCGGCGAGCGTGATTCGGACGTCCTTCCCGGCCGGGCACGAGCTCGAGCGCATCGTGTCGAGGCGCGGCTACGCGCCGGCTCGCTCGTCGTTCACCATGGAGGCGGTGCTCGACGAGCCCATCGTGCCCGAGCCGCCCGCCGGGATCGAGCTGCGTCCGTACGGCGACGGCGATGATGCGGTCGTGTGCTCGCTCATCAACGACACCTTCGCCGGGAGCCCCGGTCACCACGCGGTGACCGCCGCGAAGTTCCGTGAGTTCTATCTGGGCTCGCGCGGCGCGGATCCGTCGCTGTGGACGCTCGCGTGGGCGGCCGACGAGCCGGCCGGGTACGTCCTCGCCTATCCCGAGCACGTCGGCGAGCCGGGGCTCGGGTGGATCGGCACGCTCGGTGTGCGCGCGCCGTGGCGCCGGCGTGGGCTCGGCGGGACACTGCTGCGGCACGCGTTCGTCGGGCTCTACGCGCGCGGGCTTCGCCGTGTCGGCCTCGGCGTCGACGTCGAGAACGAGACCGGAGCGGTCCGTCTCTACGAGCGCGCAGGCATGCAGGTCGTGCGCCGGTTCGACAACTGGGCGCGCACTCCATGAGCACGCTGCGCGCGCGCTGCCCCGACTGCCGCACGCTGACGGCGGTCGCGGTCGGCCCCGACTACCAGTGCCACGCGTGCGGCCGCGAATTCGCCGCCGGCCTCGTGCGCGTCCCGCGTGCGTGGGGCGACGGCGGCGAGCAGATGGCCGACGCCGCTCGCATGGCGGTCCCGTGGCCCGAGGCGGCGTCGGTCGAGGAGCCTTCGCTCGAGCGCCAGGTCGAGGTGATGGCGGAGGTGCTGCCCGCGCGCCCGCTCGTTCTCGGCGGGTGCTGCTGCTCCCACGTCGGGGCGGTGCGCGAGCTCGCGCGTCGCCACGGTCGCATCGGGATCGTCTGGTTCGACGCGCACGGCGACCTGAACACGCCTGCGTCGTCGCCGTCGGGCAACGCGTGGGGCATGCCGCTGCGGATGGCGATCGACGCGGGGGATGTGGCAGCGACCGACGTGACGGTGATCGGCGTCCGCAACCTCGACCCGCCGGAGGTCGAGTTCATCGTCGAGGCCGGCGTGCGCACCGAGCTCGGCGAGCTGCCCGAGCGCATCTACGTCGCCGTCGACGGCGACGTGCTCGACCCGCCCGACGCCGAGGTCTTCATGCCCGAGCCGGACGGGATCCCGCTCTCCGAGCTGGAATCCCTGCTCGCCGGGCTGCCCGGCGTGGTCGGCGCCGGGCTCACAGGGTTTCTCCGGTCGGAGCGGAACGAGGCGTCGCTCGCGCGCCTGGGGCACGCGCTCGGGCTGTAACCGGTCCGGTTTTGGGAGCCGTCTAACATCTGGTGATGTCCGAGGCGCGGATCGACGTCCAGGTGGAGCACAGGGATGCTCCGGCCGGAGCCGACCAGCAGCATCCGAACACGTGCCCGAAGTGCGGTTCGCACTATCGCGACGACGAGCTCGCCGCGACGCTGCAGGTATGCCCGCAGTGCGGGCATCACTTCCCGATGCGTGCGCGTGCGCGGATCGACTGGTACGCAGACGACGGGTCGTTCTCCGAGGAGTCGACCGGCGTCCGCTCGGACGACCCGCTGGCGTTCTTCGACCTGCGCCCGTATGCGGAGCGGCTCGTCGAGGCGGAGCTCAACACCGGGCTCGGCGAGGCGATCGTCGTCGGCCAGGCGGCCATCGACGGCTTTCCCGTCGAGCTCGCGGTGATGGACTTCGCGTTCATGGGCGGCTCGATGGGCAGCGCGGTCGGCGAGAAGTTCTCCCGCGCGTGCGACTCGGCCGTCGAGCGCGGCATTCCCTTGCTCGCCGTGACCGCCTCGGGAGGCGCGCGCATGCAGGAGGGGATCCTCTCGCTGATGCAGTTGCCGAAGACCGTGTGCGCCGTCGAGGACCTGCACGACGCACGGCTGCCGCTGATCACCGTGATGGCGCATCCGACGACTGCGGGCGTGCTCGCGTCGTTCGCGTCGCTCGGTGACGTCACGATCGCCGAGCCGGGCGCGCTGATCGCGTTCACGGGCCCGCGCGTCGTCCAGCAGACGACGCGCGAGAAGCTGCCCGACGACTTCGGGCTCGCCGAGCAGAACCTCCGCTTCGGCCACCTCGACGCGATCGTCCCGCGCAGCGAGCAGCGCGAGTACCTCATTCGCCTGCTGCGGTTGTGGGCATGAGCCGTAGGCTGGACGGAGGCTCAGAGCGGGCATGAGCACGGAGGACCAGGAGCTCAATCTGCGGCGGCGGCTCTCGGGTCTGTCGCGATTGCCGCTCCTGCGCGGCGCGCGCGTCTCCGGCGAGGCGGACCGGCTCCAGCGCCAGCTCGACCGCCTGCAGGAGGAGACGACCGACGAGGCGATCTGGCGCTCGGTCGAGCTCGCGCGCCATCCGGACCGGCCGTACACGCTCGACTACGTATCGCGATTCGTCGACGACTGGGTCGAGTTGCACGGCGATCGCGGGCGCGCGGACGACGGTGCGCTGGTGACCGGAATCGGGAAGCTCGACGGACGGACGATCGTGCTCGCCGGGCATCAGAAGGGCCGAGACGTCAAGGAGCGCCTCGACCGCCAGTTCGGGATGGCCTACCCGGAGGGGTACGTCAAGGCGATGCGGGCGATGGAGCTTGCGGAGCGCTTCGGCTTTCCCTTCGTCTCGCTCGTCGATACGCCCGGCGCGTACCCGGGCGTCGCCGCCGAGCAGCACGGCCAGGGCGGTGCGATCGCGCGCTCGCAGGCGGTGATGGCGCGGCTGACCGTGCCGACCGTCGCCTGCATCATCGGCGAGGGTGGCTCGGGCGGCGCCGTCGCGATTGCCGTTGCCGACCGCGTGCTGATGCAGGAGAACGCGATCTACTCCGTGATCACGCCGGAGGGCTGCGCCGCCATCCTGTGGCGCGACGCCGGGGAGGCGAAGAAGGCCGCGGCGGCGTTCAAGCCGGACGCGATCCACTGCCTCGATCTCGGCGTCGTCGACGGGATCGTGCCCGAGCCGGAGGGCGGTGCCCAGGTCGACCACGCCGCCGCCGCCGCCCTCCTCGAGGCGGCGCTCGCCGAGGCGCTGGCCGAGCTCGAGGACGTCCCTGGTGACGAGCTCCGCCGCCGGCGGCGGGCAAAGTTCCGCGGCATGGGCGTCTTTGCCTAGTCACGGGCTTTCCACAGCGTCCACAGAGTTTTCAACCGGGGAAACACCACCGCCCCGAAGCCCGTATCCAAGCCGCCAATCGCCTGTGGAAAAGGAGTGCCGGTGAGCCTTGGTGAGTATCGGCGCAAGCGTGACCCGGCACGGACGCCAGAGCCGTTCGAGGAGGGCGCGGGGCCCTCGAGCGCTCCGATCTTCGTCGTCCAGCGCCACGACGCGAGGCGCCTCCACTACGACTTCCGGCTCGAGCGAAACGGCGCGCTCGCGTCCTGGGCGGTGCCGAAAGGCGTGCCACTGGAGCCCGGCGCCCGCTCGCTCGCGGTGCACGTCGAGGATCATCCGCTCGAGTACGCGACCTTCGAGGGCGAGATCCCGCACGGGCAGTACGGCGCCGGCTCGGTCGAGATCTTCGACCACGGCACGTACGACCTGGTCGACGAGAAGCGGGACGGCCGGCTCACCGTGCGCCTCCACGGTGAGCGCCTGAAGGGCGAGTGGACGCTCGTCCCGGCGCACCTCGACGGGAAGGAGGAGAACTGGCTGCTGATCAAGCGCCGCGGCGGCGACGGATCCGAGCACGCCGAGCGGCACGAGTACGCGCCGATGCTCGCGACGCAGGCCGACCACCTGCCCTCGGGCGCCGGGTGGTCGTTCGAGGTGAAGTTCGACGGCTACCGCGCCGTCGCCTACGTCGAGGGAAGCGAGGCGCGGCTCGTCTCGCGGAACGGCAAGGACCTGACCGAGCGGTTCCCCGGCGTGGCGAAGGAAGCCGCGCGCGCTGTCAAGACCCCGGACGCCGTGCTCGACGGCGAGGTCTGCCGGCTCGATCCGGGCGGCCGCGCCAGCTTCTCGGAGCTGCAGCGCGGCGCAGGGCACCTCGTCTACTACGTCTTCGACGTGCTCGAGGCCGACGGGATCCCGCTCGTCGACCTCCCGCTCCACGAGCGAAGGGCGAGGCTGCGCGATCTGCTGGACGCGCGCTCGACGACGGTGCGTTGCTCGGAGGACTTCGCCGACGGCGGCGCGCTGCTCGCCGCCGCCGACGAACAGGGCCTCGAAGGCGTGATCGCCAAGCGAGTGGACTCGAAGTACCTCGAGGGGCGGCGGACGCGCGAGTGGCTCAAGGTGAAGGTGCACCGCGCGCAGGAGTTCGTGATCGCCGGCTACACGCGCGGAGCGGGTCGCCGTGCGCGGACGTTCGGCTCGCTCGCGCTTGCGGTGTACGACGACGGTGAGCTGCGTTACGTCGGCAACGTCGGCACGGGGTTCGACGACGCCGAGATCCGCAAGCTCGTCGGGTTGCTCGAGCCGCTGCACCGTTCCACCTCGCCGTTCCGCGTCACGCCGAAGCTGCCGCGGGTGCGCCAGTCCGACGTGCAGTGGGTCGAGCCGCGCCTGGTCGCGCAGGTCCGCTTCGGCGAGTGGACGCACGACGGCCACCTGCGCCACCCGGCATATCTCGGCCTCCGCGACGACAAGGCGCCGGAGGACGTGGTCGCCGAACTGCCGGTGACATCCGAGCCGGAGCCGGAGCTCGAGCCCGACAAGCCGGCCGACGGCCCGTTTCCGGGCGGAGTCGTGCGGCGCGGCCGGCGCGAGCTCCGTCTGTCCAACCTCGACAAGCCGTTCTGGCCCGACGAGGGGATCACGAAGGGCGACCTGCTCGAGTACTACCACGAGATCGCGCCGTTCCTGCTGCCGCATCTCCGCGGTCGGCCGTTCACGATGCGCCGCTATCCCCACGGCGCGTTCGGCGAGGCGTTCTTCCAGAAGGACGCGCCGAAGCACATGCCGGACTGGATCAGGACCTTCCCGGCGAAGGTGTCCGAGAGCCGCGTGGTTCGCTTCCCGGTCGTCGATGACGAGCTGGCGCTGCTCTGGATGGTGAACATGGGCTGCATCGACATGAACGCGTGGTACTCGCGCATCGACCGTCCCGACCGCCCCGACTTCGTTCTCTTCGATCTCGACCCGACGCCCGACGTGCCGTGGGCACAGACGATCGAGGTCGCGCTCGTGCTGCACGAGCTGCTCGAGGCTCTTGGGCTCGAGTCGTTCCCGAAGACGTCGGGCGGCAAGGGCTTCCACGTGCTCGTGCCGCTCGACCGCCGCTCGACGTACGCCGACTCGCGCCGGTTCGCGGAAGTGGTCGCCGGCGCGATCGTGCGCGCGCACCCGAAGCTCGCGACGACCGAGTGGTCGAAGTCGCGCCGCCGCGGCGTCCTGATCGACTCGAACCAGAACGGCGAGGGCAAGACGATCGCCTCCGCGTACTCGGTACGTCCGCATCCGGGGGCGCCCGTGTCGGCGCCGCTTCGCTGGGCCGAGGTCGACGGCACGCTCGATCCTTCGGTCTTCACGATGAGCGTGATGCTCGAGCGAACGCAGGCGCACGGTGACCTCCACGCCGCGCTGCTGACGACGCGTCAGTCGCTGTCGAAGGCGCTCAAGAAGGTTTCACCGGATGCGTCCGGGCGGCCTGCTTCGCGACCGTGAGCTCCTTTCCGTCGATCGCGGCGTAGCGCAGGGCGATCGCGCTCAGCTCGTCCGACGCCTCGCGCGCCGCGTGGCCGAGCTTCGCGTCGAGCGTCTCCGGGTCGTCGAGGTAGAGCATCCTCGTCCAGAACGTCGTCAGCACGATCGAGACCCACGGCATGAAGATCGCGTTTCGCTCGAGCGCGGCCGACGGGCGTTGCACGAAGAACGCGACGAACACGCCGACGGTCAGGCCTGCGAGCCCGACAGCGGCGGCGGCCTCGCCGAGGCTCGACGCGGTCAGCCCCTTCACGAAGGCCGCGATCACCGCGAGCACGCCGAACACCATCATGGCGACGTACCCGACGAACACGATGCGATACGAGCGCCTGAGGTAGGCGGTCGTGCGGGCGAGCGTCTGGACGTCGTCCTCCAGGATCGCCGCCGCGAGCTCCCGCAGCTCCTGCGTGGTGCGAAAAGGATCCCCGTGCCGCGGGCGGGGCAGCCGCATGGTCATGGCATGCCCTCCTTCCTCGACTACCGGGCGATCATACGGCGGCGCCCGCGTGCGCGCGGCCTAAGTGAGCGAGCGGATGCCGTTGACGACAAGCTGCACGGCGAATCGAGACGTGGAGGTAGCGCAGCACGAGCTCGCCGAAGATCGCGAAGCCCACGATCAGCAGCCCGGCCGCCGCTACGGCCCGCACCGCCGCCTGCTGCCGTTCGCGCGGTGTGAGCGAGCGCGTGATCGCGACGAAGATCGGCGCGTTGCCCGGCGGGTCCGTGATCACGAACAGGGTGACGAACGTCTCGCCGAAGGCGCGCCAGTTCATCGCGGAACGAACGATCTCACCTCTAGAGTTCCGACGTGACGTCACCGCGTCCGCTGCTCGTCGCCCTCGTGCTCGGCGCGCTCCTGGCGCTGCCGGCGGCGGTGCGGGCGGAGGGCCCCGGTGACGCCGTCTACCGCAAGCTCTGTCGCGCGATCCACCCGCAGCACGTTCGTGCGCTGTTCACCGGGCCGGTCGCGCCGATCCGGCTCGGCGGCTCGTCGGATTGCGCGTTCTCGGCGCGCGGCGCGACGCCCGAGCTCGACGGGATCCGGGTGTTCCTGCGCATCGACGACGGCGACCAGACGCTCTGGAAGCACGTTGGCGACCGCTCGTACGGCACGTTCCGGTGGCTCGCGACGACGGGGCGCCGCGCGAAGTGGGGATACGAGGGAGGACGGCTGCCGTCGGTCGTCGACGCCCGCAGAGGCACCTTCACCTGCACGTTGATCCCGGCGGGGGAGAAGGGGCTCGCGGTTCCGCACGGAGCTCCGATCGCGGCCGCGCGCGAATACGCGCGCCGGCTACTCGCGCTGTGCGACGACGTGTTCGCCGCCCGTCGCTGAGCATTCGCGGATCCGCCGTTCGAGGAAGCGGCGCTCGGCGTCGTCGGTCGCAAGCGAGAGCGCGCGCGCATACGCGGCCTCCGCTTCCCCGGTGCGGCCGAGCCGGCGCAGCAAGTCCGCGCGCGTCGAGTGCAGGTAGCGGTACGAGTCGAGGTCGAGGCCGTCGACCAGCTCGAGCGCGGCCTGCGGCCCGGCCACCTCCGCCACCGCCACCGCGCGGTTGAGCTCCACGACCGGCGAGCCGGTCAGCGCGGCGAGCGCGGCATAGCGATCCGCGATCGCCTGCCAGTCGCGCGGCTCGTCTGCGTGGAGCGACGCGATCGACGCCTGCAGCGTGTACGCGCCGGGCTCGCCGAGCGCCGACGCGCGACCGAGCGCGACCCGGCCCGCAGCAAGCTCCGCGCGATCCCAGAGCGCCGGGTCCTGGTCGCCGAGCAGCACGAGCTCGCCGTTCCGGAACCGGGCGGCGCTGCGGGCGTCGTGCAGGAGCATCAGCGCGAGCAGCCCGTGCACCTCGGCCTCGTCCGGCATCAGGTCCGCGAGCGCCTCGCCGAGGCGAATCGCCTCACGGGTGAGCTCGCGATCGCCGCCGTAGCCCTCGTTGAAGATCAGGTAGACGACCGCCAGGACGGCGGCGACCCGGTCGGGCAGCAGGTGCTCGGGCGGGACGCGGAAGGGGACGCCAGCCGTCCTGATCTTGCGCTTGGCGCGCACCAGCCGCTGGGCCATCGTCGCCTCGGGCACGAGGAACGCCCGCGCGATTCGGTCGGTTCCAAGGCCGCCGAGCGTCCGCAGCGTCAGCGCGACCTGTGCGTCGAGCGCGAGCGCGGGGTGGCAGCAGGTGAAGATGAGCTCGAGGCGCTCGTCGGGGATGGGCGTTGAGTCCACGGTGTCCTCCACGGCTTCGGGAACGTCGAGCAGCCTCGTCTTCGCGGCGAGTGTCCGGTCCCTGCGGATCCGGTCGATCGCGCGGTTGCGCGCCGTGGTCTGCAGCCAGGCGCCCGGGTTCTCGGGCTCGCCGGTTCGCGGCCAGCGTTCGGCGGCCGCCGCGAACGCCTCCTGGGCGGCCTCCTCGGCGAGATCGAAGTCGCCGAAGAGGCCGATCAGCGAGGCGACGACCCGGCCCCACTCGTCGCGGAACGCCTGCTCGAGGATGTCAGCGCTCCACGATCGGGCGCACCTCGACCGCGCCGCCGAACCGCGCCGCCGGGATGCGCGCCGCCAGCTCGATCGCGTCGTCGAGGTTGTCCGCCTCGAACAGGAAGAAGCCGCCGAGCGCCTCCTTCGTCTCGGCGAACGGCCCGTCGGTGGTGAGCGTGCGGCCGTCCGCGACGCGCACCGTCGTGGCGCTCGTCACCGGCTGGAGCTCCGCGCCGCCGAAGACACCCGGCGTCTCCGAGACCGCGAAGTACTCCCCATAGATCGCCTTCTGCTCCTCCTCCGAGCGCTGCTCCCACTGCTCGTCGTTCGAGTGGATCAAGAGCGCGTACTTCATCGTCTCCTCCTTCGGTCGGCGCTGTCGTCTCTACGACGAACGGCGGTTCCCGAAATCGACAAGCCGTGTGAGAAACGTGGCGGCGCCCGCCTTGTCGAGCATGTCGTTGAGGTTGCCGCACTTCGGGCTCTGCACGCACGAGGGACAGCCGCTCGAGCACGGGCAGCCGCGAACGAGCTCGGCGGTGTCGGCGACCCAGCCCTCGAACTCGCGGAATCCGCGCTCGGTGATCCCGACGCCGCCCGGGTGGCCGTCGTACACGAACACGGTCGGCCTGCCCGTCTCCGGGTGGACGTTGGTCGAGAGCCCGCCGATGTCCCAGCGGTCGCACATCGCCCAGAGGGGCAGGAGCGCGATCAACGCATGCTCGGCCGCGTGGAGCGTGCCGAGCAGCTTCGGCATCTCCGCGAGGCCCTCGAGCTGCTCCGGCTCGGGGCAGAACCACACCGCCTCGGTCGCGAAGCTCGTCGGGGGCAGCACGAGCGGAACGAGCTCGATTCGCTCCTGCGACGACACGGTGCGGCGCTCGTAGCCGATCACCTGCTCGGTGACCTCGAGCTCGCCGAAGTGGAGCGTCAACCCGAGCCGCTCCTCGCTGCGGCGCGCGGCGACGATCGCAGTCATCGTCTCCTTCTTCGCCTGCGTGTACCAGTTGCCCGAGAACGGCTCGACGACCGCGTGGCGCGTCGTGAGGTCGAGCTCGCGCACGAGGTACGACTCGCCGAGGTGGAGGTAGACCGCTCCGTCGTGCACGGTCGAGTAGGCCCGGCTGCGCTCGACCTGGCCGAGCACGGTGCCGTTGTCGGCGTCGACGATCGTGATCGCGTCGGCATCGGCCGACCTGAGTGAGACACGGGCGGCGGGGTGGTCGCGCCCGGCCCACACGATCCCGCCCGCGGTGCGTCGAAGCTCCGGGTCATCCGCCGCGAGCGCGAGCGCCTCGGCGCCGAGCACACCGGCGTCCGCCTCGGTCAGCGGCGCCTCGTAGGCAGCCGCGCGCACGTGCGCGGCGAGGACGCGTGGGTTCGCGTGATCGAGGATCGCCGCCTCGACGCGGCGGCCGAGCAGCTTGTCGGGCTCGCGCATGAAGAACTGGTCGAGCGCGTCCTCGGACGCGACCAGCACCGCCAGGCCGCTGCCGCGCCGGCCCGCTCGCCCCCATTGCTGCCGGAGCGAGGCGACCGTGCCCGGGAAGCCGACGGAGATCACGCAGTCGAGCATCCCGACGTCGATCCCGAGCTCGAGCGCGTTCGTCGCGCTGACGCCGAGCAGGTCGCCGTCGAACAGTCGCCGCTCGATCTCGCGTCGCTGCGCCGGCGTGTAGCCCGCACGGTACGGCGAGAGCCGCGTGTCGTCGCCGAGGCAGTCGGCGGTGAAGCGGTGGATCAGCTCGGCCGCCTTCCGGCTCTTCGCGAAGGTGAGCGTACGCAGGCCGCGCTCGACGAGCAGCGCCTGGAGCTTCGCCGCCTCGGCGAGCGCCGAGCCGCGCAACCCGAGCTCGGCGTCGAGGAGCGGCGGGTTCCAGAGCACGATGGTGCGCTCGGCCCGCGGTGCGCCGTCGTCGGCGACGACCGTCACCGGGTCGCCGAGCAGCTCAGCGCCGAGCTCGCCGGGGTTCGAGATCGTCGCCGACGCGAGCAGCAGCTGCGGGTCGGCGCCGTAGACGCGGGCGAGCCGCCGGAGCCGCCGGAGCACGTTTGCGACGTGCGAGCCGAACACGCCGCGGTAGACGTGTGCCTCGTCGAGGACGACATAGCGCAGGTTCGCCAGCACGTCGCCCCAGCGGTCGTGGTTCGGGAGCACGCCGATGTGCAGCATGTCCGGGTTCGTGAGGATCACGTTCGCGCGGCGTCGGATCTCGCGACGGTGCTCGGACGGCGTGTCGCCGTCGTAGATCGCGGCGCGCACGCCCGGAAGGCCGAGCGCGCTGAGCGCACGGAACTGGTCCTGCGCGAGCGCCTTCGTCGGGTAGACGTAGAGGGCGCGGAGCTTCGGGTCGCGCGCGAGCGCGTCGAGCACCGGCAGGTTGAACGCGAGCGACTTCCCCGACGCCGTCCCCGTCGTGACGCAGACGTGCTCGTGCCGTGCGGACGCCTCCCAGACCGCACGCTGGTGTGTGTAGAGCGCCGGCACGCCGATGGCGCCGCGCACGGCCGGCGCGAGCGCGTCGGGCAGATCGGCGAACGCCGCCGGGCGCTCGTGCTCCGTGCCGAGGTACGCGACCTCCTCGCCCTGCAGCAGGCCCTCGAAGCGCAGGACGTCGACGCTCACCGGCGCGCCCGCAGCGCGATCGCGACCGGGTAGTCGCGGCTGCCCGGCTCCTCGAATGCCTCGGGCTCGAGCCCCGCGTCGACGAACGCCTGCAGGAACAGCGCGAGCGGCAGGTGCGTGGCGCCGACTTGCGCGCGCAGTCCCGTCGGCGAGATGCCGGGCGCCTCGACGTAGCGGCCGGCCGCACGGTAGTGGCCCGCGTGGAGCTCCGGGACGCCCTTGCCCTCGACGAAGCGCGAGTGGGGGCCGACGAAGCACGGGTGGACGCCGACGTAGACGAGGCGGCCCCCCGGCCGGAGCACGCGCGCCGACTCGCGGAGCACCTGCGCCCAGTCGTCGACGTCGGTATGCGTCCACAACGAGACGACCGCGTCGAACGTCGCATCGTCGAACGGCAGCGACTCCCCGCGACCCTGGACGACGTTGCAGCCGCGTGCGCGCGCGAGCTCGAGCTGCGCGCTCGACGGGTCGATCCCGGTCGCCGACCAGCCGGCGGCCGCGAACGCCGCCGTGTGGGAGCCGCCGCCGCAGCCGACGTCGAGCAGCCGGCCGGCCGGCTCGCCGAGCAGGCGCAGCGCCGTCTCCCGCGGCATCGCCGCGAAGGGCGAATCGCCTGCGAGCGTCGTGTCGTACCACTCGGCGATGTCGTCGTACCGCGAAGCGCCCATGCGCTCGATGCTAGCCTCGCGCTACCGGGGTGCCCCCCACTGGGGCTGAGATCACACCCGTCGAACCTGATCCGGCTCGTACCGGCGAAGGGAGTGGTAGTTGCTACCGAGAGCAGTCACGATTGCGGGCTCCGACAGCGGTGGTGGCGCGGGGATCCAGGCCGATCTGAAGGCGTTCGCGGCAGCGCGGGTCTTCGGCATGTCGGCGATCGTCGCGCTGACGGCGCAGAACACCCTCGGGGTCGATGCCGTGCACCCGGTGCCGCCGGCGTTCGTGACGGCGCAGCTCGAGGCCGTGTTCTCCGACATCGGAGTCGACGCCGCGAAGACCGGGATGCTTTTCTCGCGGCAGGTGATCGACGCCGTGGCCGGGTTCCTCGACGGGCACCGCGTGCCGCTCGTCGTCGATCCGGTGCTGGTCGCGTCGTCTGGCGCGAAGCTGCTCGAGGACGATGCGATCGACACGCTCGTGTCGCGGTTGTTCCCGCTCGCCACCGTCGTCACGCCGAACCTCCACGAGGCGCGGCTTCTCACCTCGAGCGATGGGGAGGACGACAAGGCCAGGCTCGCGGAGCGGCTCGTCGCGCTCGGCGCCCCGGCCGCGCTCGTCACGGGCGGGCACGGCAACCCCGTCGATCACCTCTACGACGGGCAGACGCACGTCGAGATACCGGTCGAGCGGCTCGAGATCGCGGCCACGCACGGCGCGGGGTGCACGCATTCGGCGACCCTCGCCGCGTTGCTGGCGCGCGGCGAGTCGCTCGTGACCGCGGCGCGCGGCGCCGCCCTCGTCGCGACCGAGGCGGTCCGCCGCGGGCTCGTCGAGCTCGGCGGCGGCGACGGCCCGGTCGACGTCCTCGATCTGAAAGGAGCACGATGAGCCCGGGCGAGACCCTGCGGCGGCTGCGCATGGAGCGGCCGCTCGTCCACCAGATCACCAACTACGTGGTGATGAACGAGACGGCCAACGCGACGCTCGCGCTCGGCGCGCTGCCGGTGATGGCGCACGCTCCGGAGGAGGTGGAGGAGATGGTCGGCATCGCCGGCGCGCTCGTGCTGAACATCGGCACGCTCTCGTCCGGGTGGGTCGACGCCATGCTCGCGGCCGGCCGGGCTGCGAACGCGCGCGAGATCCCGGTGGTGCTCGACCCCGTCGGCGTCGGCGCGACGCGCTACCGGACCGAGACGGCGCTGCGGATCCTCGACGAGGTCGACGTCGCCGTCCTGCGTGGCAACGCCGGCGAGGTGGCGACGCTCGCGGGAGTCGAGGCGGAGGTTCGGGGCGTCGAGTCGATCGGCGCCGGCGGGGCGGCGGCCGACGTCGCGCGCAAGGCGGCCGGTGCGCTCGGCGTCGTCGCGTCGGTGACCGGCCCCGTCGACCACGTGTCGGACGGCTCCCGGGTGGTCGCCGTCGAGAACGGGCACCCGCTCCTCGCATCGATCACCGGCACCGGGTGCATGTCGAGCGCGATCACCGGCGCCTTCCTCGCCGCGGGCGACGGCTCCGCGCTCGACGCGGCGGCGGAGGCGCTCGCCGCGTTCGGCGTCGCCGGCGAGAACGCCGCGCCAGGCGCGAAGGGCCCGGGCTCGTTCCACGTCAACCTCTACGACGCGCTCGCCGCGCTCGACCCGGGCACGCTCGACGAGCGGGCGCGGTTCGCGTGAGGGTGCACGCGCTCGTCGCGGACGCGGCGCAGGCGCAGGTCGCCGTCCGGGCGGGTGCGACTGTCGTGCAGCTGCGACGCAAGGGCGGGTCGACCGCCGAGCTGGTCGAGCACGGGCAGGGGCTGCGCGCACTCGGTGTGACGGTGGTCGTGAACGACGACGTCGAAGCGGCGCTTGCCCTCGGCGCCGACGGTGTGCATCTGGGGCAGGGCGACGCGGGGGCGGAGCGGGCTCGCGCGACCGGCCTCCTGCTCGGTCGCTCGGTAGCGACACCGGATCAGGCGGCGGCGGCCGACGCCGACTACCTGGGTGCCGGGCCGGTCTGGGAGACGCCTTCGAAAGGGGATGCCGACCCGGCGATCGGCCTCGACGGGCTGCGGGCCGTGTGCGGCGCGGCCCGCATCCCCGTCGTCGCGATCGGGGGCGTCGACGCGGGCAACGCCGCCGACTGCATCCGCGCCGGTGCCGCCGGCGTCGCGGTGATCCGGTCGGCAGGCGATCCGCGGGTCAGGCTGGCGGTTGACGAGGCTCTCGGAGGTCGGTGAGCTCGGCCTGCTGGCCGAGCTCGAGCAGCGCGGGCTGATCGTCGGCGTCGAGCACGACGCCGCCGTCGTCGGCGGGCTCGTGCTCACGCAGGACGCGCTCGTCGAGGGCGTGCACTTCCTGCTCGACCGGATCGGCTGGCGCGAGCTCGGCTACCGGGCGGCTGCGGTCAACCTGAGCGACCTCGCGGCGTCGGGAGCGACGCCGCTCGGCCTGCTGGTCTCCTTCGCCGCGCCCGCGGAGACGAAGCTCGCCGACGTGATCGAGCTGTACGAGGGCATCGCCGAGGCCGGCGTTCCCGTCGTGGGCGGTGACACGACGTCGGCCGGTTCTGCGGTGCTCTCCGTGACGGCCGTCGGCTGCAGCGAGCGGGTTCCCGGCCGGGCGGGCGCGCGCGCCGGGGACGCGCTCGTCGTCACGGGCCCGCTCGGAGGCGGGGGCGCAGCATTCCGCGAGCGCGCGTACGTGAGGCCGCCGCTCCGCCTGGCCGAGGGGCGGCAGCTGGCGGCGACCGCGCACGCGATGCTCGACCTCTCCGACGGGCTCGCCGTCGACGTCGCCCACCTCGCACGCCGGTCGGGCGTTCGCTGTGTCGTCGACCTCGAGCGTGTCCCCCTCGCGCCGGGCGCAACGGTCGACGATCTCGGCTTCGGCGAGGACTACGAGCTGCTCGCCGCCGTCGCCGATCCCGCCGCCTCCGGCTTCGCGGTGATCGGTCGCGTCGAGCGCGGCGAGGGCGTCGAGTTGCTCCTGAACGGCGCGCCGGTCGCCCTCCCTGGATACGAGCACTACGTCGGCAGGTAGGCGGCGAACGCGCGCGCGAAGTGCTTCTTCGGCCGCGCGCCGTACACGGTCTCGCGCGGCTCGCCGTCCGCGAACAGGATCACCGTCGGGAGGGAGAGCACGCCGTACCGCGCCGCGGTCTCCGGGTTCTCGTCGACGTCGAGCGACACGAGGGCGATGCCCGATTCCCGTGCGAGCTCCTCGAGGCCCGGGGCGATCGCCGCGCACGGGCCGCACCACGGCGCCGTGAAGTCGACGATCACCGGCCTCTCGGCGCGGATCACCTCCTGCTCGAAGCTCGCGTCGTCGACCTGCCGCATCGACCGTCACCGTAGACGCAGGCGGAGGAGCGGCACGCGCCAGAGCGCCTCGAGCACGATCGCGCGGCTCATCTTCGAGTGGCCGACCTGCCGTTCGGCGAAGATGATCGGCAGCTCCACGACGCGGAAGCCGCCGCGCTTCGCACGGTACGTCGTCTCGATCTGGAACGCGTACCCGCGCGAGGTGATCGAGTCGAGGTCGATCGTCTCGAGCACGACGCGCCGGAAGCACTTGAAGCCGCCCGTCGGGTCGTGCACGCCCATGTGCAGGAACAGGCCCGTGTACACGGACGCGCCGCGCGAGATCAGGCGGCGCACGAGCCCCCAGTTCTCGACGCCGCCGCCGTCGACGTACCGGGAGCCGAGCACCAGGTCGGCACCCTGCTCCGCCGCCTCGATCAGCCGGGGCACGTCGGCCGGGTCGTGCGAGAAGTCGCAGTCGATCTCGAGCACCAGCTCCGCTCCGTCCGCGAGCGCGCGTCGAAAGCCGGCGAGGTACGCCGGCCCGAGCCCCTCCTTGCGCGCGCGGTGCAGGACGTCGACGAACCCGAGCTCGCCGGCGATCCGGTCGGCGACGTCGCCGGTCCCATCGGGCGAGCTGTCGTCGATCACGAGCACGCGGTCGCCCTCGCGGAGCACCGCGCCGAGCGCCCGCACCATCGGCTCCAGATTCGAGCGCTCGTCGTACGTCGGCAGGCAAACGGTCGCGCGCATCGCTCTGCCTATGATCGCCGGAGTGCCGACCCTTCCGCGAAACGACCAGCTCGCGGAGCAGTTCGAGCTGCTCGCCGACCTGATGGAGCTCGCGAACGCGGACTCGTTCCGCATCGGCGCGTATCGCAAGGCGGCCGCCCGGATCCGCGAGACGTCGACGTCGGTCGCCCAGCTCGCGCTCGAGGGGAAGGCGACGAAGCTCCAGGGGATCGGCAAGACGATCGAGGGCAAGATCGTCGAGGCCGTCAACGACGGCGAGGTACACGCGCTGACGAAGAAGAAGGCGGAGGTACCCGCCGAGGTCGCGGTGTTCATGCGGCTGCCCGGTCTCGGCCCGAAGACGGCGCGGCGGATCTGGCAGGAGCTCGGGATCACCACGGTCGACGCGCTCCGGGCGGCGGTCGACTCGGGGGAGCTCAAGGGGCATGCAGGTGTCGGCGCGGGCACCGAGGCGAAGATCGCCGCCGCGCTCGCCGCCGGTCCGAGCAGCGAGGAGCCCGCGCGTGGCCGCGGCCTGCTCGGCACCGCACTGCCGCGGCTGACCGAGGCAGTCGAGGAGCTCCGAACCCATCCGGCGTCGGTGGAGGTGTGCGCGGCGGGCTCCGCGCGCCGCATGCGCGAGACCGTCCGCGACCTCGACATCATCGCGACGGCAACCGATCCAGCCGCGCTCGTCGAGCACTTCTGCTCGCTTCCCTGGGTGGTCGAGGTCGCCGCGAAGGGAACGACGAAGGCTACGGTCGTGTCGCACGACGGGCTCCGCTTCGACCTACGGGTCGTCCCGCCCGAGAGCTACGGGAACCTCCTGCAGCACTTCACCGGCTCGAAGAACCACAACGTCGCGCTGCGCGAGGACGCCGTCCGTCGCGGTCTCTCGATCTCGGAATACTCGGTGACGGAGGTCGAGGGCGGCGAGGAGCATCACTTCGCGACCGAGGAGGAGGTCTACGGCTTCCTCGGCTACGAGTGGATCCCGCCGGAGCTGCGCGAGGACGGCGGCGAGCTGAAGGCGGCGCGGGCCGGCGAGCTGCCCGAGCTCGTCTCGCTCTCGGACGTGCGCGGTGACCTGCACACGCACACGACCTGGTCCGACGGGAAGGACACGCTGGAGGCGATGGTCGCCTCGGCACGCGCTCGCGGCTACGCCTACTACGCGGTCTGCGATCACTCGCAGCGGCTTCGTGGCGACCTGCTGCGCCTGCAGTCGGTGCAGATCGACTCGCTCAACGAGCAGCTTGCGCCGTTTCGGATCCTCAAGGGCATCGAGGTGAACATCCGGCCGGACGGCTCGCTCGACGTGGCCGACGAGGAGCTCGCCACCCGTGATTGGGTGGTCGCGTCGGTGCACTCGCGCTTCGATCACAACCCCACCGAGCGTGTGCTCGCGGCGATGGAGAGCCCGTACGTCGACTGCATCGGGCATCCGACGAACCGGAAGATCGGAAAGCGCGCGCCGGCGCTCGTCGACGTCGCGCGCGTGATCGAGAAGGCGCTCGAGACAGGCACGTTCCTGGAGATCAACTCGCAGCCCGACCGACTCGACCTCACCGATGTCCACGCGCGCGCGGCGCGCGAGGCCGGGTTGAAGCTCGCGATCGACTCGGACGCGCACCAGCTCTCCGCGCTCGACTACGTCGTGCTCGGCGTCGGCCAGGCGCGGCGCGCGTGGCTGCGCAAGGAGGACGTGCTGAACACGCGGACCTGGAAGCAGATCGAGCGCTTGCGCAAGAAGCGGCCGTGACCGCGTTCCGCGAGGATCTGGAGCAGGCGTCCGACTGGGTCGCCGCGTATCTCGACGACGTCGCCGATCGACCCGTGACCCGTCCTGCCGTTCCCGGGGACGTTCGCGCCCTGCTGCCCGCGTCGCCGCCCGAGCGTGGCGAGCCGTTCGAGGCGATGCTGCGCGACTTCGACGAGCTGATCGTGCCCGCGCTCTCGCAGTGGAACCATCCGCGCTTCTTCGCGTGGTTTGCGAACACGGGCTCCGAGCCCGGCGTCCTCGCCGAGCTGCTGATCGCCGCGTTGAACGTCAATGCGATGACGTGGGAGTCGTCGCCGGCCGCGACCGAGCTCGAAGAGGTGGTGCTCGCGTGGCTCGCCGAGCTGCTCGGGCTGCCCGCCGGCTGGCACGGGCACATCGAGGACACCGCTTCGACGGCGACGGTTGCCGCGCTGGCAGCCGCCCGCACGCTGCGCCCGGACGGCGTCGTCTACGCGTCGGAGGAGGCGAACTTCAGCGTCGAGAAGGCCGCGCGGCTCCTCGGCCTCGAGTTCCGCACGGTCCCGGTCGACGACGCGTTCCGGATGCGCGCCGACTTCCCGCTCGACGACGCCGCGGCCGTGGTCGCAACGGTCGGCACCACCGGCACGACGTCCGTCGACCCGGTGGTCGAGCTGCAGCGGCGCTGCGCCGACGCGGGCGTTTGGCTGCACGTGGATGCCGCCTACGCGGGCTCGGCGGCCGTCTGCCCCGAGCTTCGCTGGTGCCTCGACGGTTGCGACGGCGCCGATTCGGTGGTCGTCAACCCCCACAAATGGCTCTTCACCCCGATGGACTGCTCGGCGCTCTGGACGCGGCGTCCGGAGGTGCTGCGCGCCGCATTCGGCGCGGCCCGCGACTACCTGGCCGACACCGAGGATGCGCTCGACCTGAAGAACTACGGGCCGGCGCTCGGCCGCCGCTTCCGCGCGCTCAAGCTCTGGTTCGTGCTGCGCTGGTACGGGGCCGAGGGCCTGCGTGCGCTGATCCGCGAGCACGTTCGGCTTGCGCAGCTGTTCGCGTCATGGGTGGAGGCGGACAGCGAGTGGGAGGTGTGTGCGCCGCACCCGTTCTCGACCGTGTGCTTCCGGCACCGCACCGCCGACAACGACGAGCTGGCGCGTGCCGCGACCGCGACCGGGAAGCTGTTCGTCGCGCCGACGAGGCTTCGCAGCGTGCCGGTGATCAGGCTGGCGATCGGGAACGCGCGCACGAGCGAGGCCGACGTCGCGCTCGCCTGGGGGGTGCTGCGCGAATGCGCCCGCGTGCAGTGATCTTCGATCTGTGGGAGACGCTGATCGACTGGGACCGCGAGGCCGCCGCTGCGATGGTCGCCGCCGCCGCAGAGCACGCCCCCGAGTTCGCGGAGCGCTGGCCGCACTCGCAGAACCGCTACACCGCGCCGATCCGCGTCGCGCTCGCGGACGCGGGCGTGCCGGCCGAGGTGATGGAGGAGGTGTGCGCGATCCGGCTGGAGTACGTGCGCGGCGCGCTCGCGCCCAGGCCGGGCGCGATCGAGACGTTGCGGCGCCTGCGGGAGCGCGACATCCTGGTCGGCCTGATCACGGTCTGCAGCGAGGACGTCGAGGTGCTCTGGCCGTCGACGCCGTTCGCAGGGCTCTTCGACGCCGAGGTCTTCTCGTCGGCGGTCGGCATGTCGAAGCCGGATCCGCGGATCTACCTGCACTGCTGCGAGCTGCTCGGCGTGCAGCCGTCCGAGGCGGTGTTCGTCGGCGACGGCGCGAACGACGAGATCGCCGGCGCCGAGCGCGTCGGCATGGGCGCGATCCTGATCCACCGTCCCGGTGAGGACCCGTTCTGGCCCGAGCTGGCCGAGTTCACGGGACCGCGCGTGACGTCAATCCCCGAGGTGCTGGAGGTGCTCGAGCTGTGCTGATCACGACGATGAACGACGTGCCCGGCTATTCGGTCGAGGAGGTGTACGGCGAGGTGTTCGGGCTGACTGTGCGCTCCCGCAACATCGGCTCCCAGATGGGCGCCGGCCTGAAGTCGATGCTCGGCGGCGAGCTCAAAGGCATGACGAAGGCGCTCGTCGACAGCCGCGCCGAGGTGACCCAACGGATGGTCGAGGAGGCGGAGGCAAAAGGCGCGAACGCGGTGGTCGCGATGCGCTTCGACACCTCCGAGATGGGCGGCACCTGGACGGAGATCTGCGCGTACGGCACGGCGGTGCGCATCGTCAAGCTCTGACGCCGGTGCGCATGCGCCTGACGATCCTCCACACGAACGACATCCACGGGCACCAGGAGCGGCTGGCCCAGATCGCGACGCTCGTGCAGCGCGAGAAGGCGTCCTCGCTCCACACCGTGCTCTACCTCGACGGCGGCGACGTCGAGGAGACGACGAACCCGCTCTCCAACGTGACCAAGGGCACGGCGATGCACCGGCTGCTCGGCTGCGCATCGTGCGACGCGGCGACGGTCGGCAACGCGTGCTGGCTCCGTTACGGCGCGGGCGTGCTCGCCGATCACGCACGCGCGGCGCCGTATCCGCTGCTGCTCGCGAACCTCGCGCCGGTCGCCGGCCCCGTTCCCTCGGCGCTCTTCGGCGACGTCGGCGTCTTCGGACTGACAGATCCCTTCCGCGAGATCTTCGAGGATGTGGACTGGGGCTTCGAGCCGCTCGACGAGCTGGAGGTGGCGCGCGCGACGTCCGCCGACCTGCGGCGCCGGGGCGCACGCCTCGTCGTGCTCCTGTCGCATCTCGGCCTCGAGAAGCCGGAGGGCCGGTGGGACGACCGCCGCATCGCCGAGGAGCTGCAGGACGACGTCGACCTCATCGTCGGCGCGCACTCGCACGATCTGCTTCCCGAGGGCGAGTGGGTCGGCCGGGTGCTGATCACGCAGGCCGGCGCCTTCGGCGAGCACCTCGGGCGGATCGAGATCGACGACGGGTCGATTTCGGCGTCTGTCGCTCCGGTCGACGGTGACGTCCAGCGTTCACTGCTCGTCGAGGAGGAGGCGGCGCGGATCGTGGCGGAGGTCGAGGAGCTGCTCGCCGACGAGCTCGGGTCGGTCGACGCCGAGCTCGACGCCGGTTGGATCGCCGGCGCGCTGCGTCGGCGGATGGGTACCGAGGTCGGGCTCTTCAGCGAGGGCCTCACGGCCGGCGTGCTCCCTCCGGGCCGCGTCACGCGGCGCGCGCTCTACGAGGTGTCGGAGACCGGAGCGAACCCGGCCGCGACGACGATGACCGGCGCGCAGCTCGCCGAGGTGATCGAGCGCGGTAACGATCCCGCGTTCATCGAGGAGACGCCGCGGTCGCATCGAGGACGCAGGCGCGGGCACCTGCACATGCGCGGGGTGACGCGCGAAGAGCTCGTGGCGGATCGCGCCTACACGGTCGCAGGCACCGACTGGGAGCTCGCGCCCTACGGCGGCTACGTGCTCGCCGACTGGAACCTGGAGGTCCGCTTCGACTTCCCGACGATCGTCCGCGAGGCGATCGAGGAGGAGCTCACCGGGCAGAGGGTTGATGTGGAATTGGATGCCTGTGGGGATGGCTGAGACCAAGCAGCTTGGACGGGGCGGGCGCAGCGCGTAGCGGCTACTACGGGCAAGCCCGACCCGGGCCGAGATGCGACGTGTCTCAGCCACCATCCACAGGCGTTCGGCATTTCACATCAACCCTCTAGCTCCGTGAGGGCCGCGTCGTGCAGCGCGACGCGGTACCGCCAGAGCGCGTGCCCGGTCTCGAGCAGGCGCGCGCGCAGCGGCCCGGCGACTTCGGCCGCGGTGCCCCAGCGCGCTCCGGCGATCTCGGCGTCGTCGCGCGGCGCCAGCGTCTCGTCCGAGGTCGTCGCGAGGAACACATGCGTGCGCCAGTCGAGGATCTGCCCGTCGTGCCGGAAGGTCGCGCTCGCTGCGACGAGATAGCGCTCGAGCGTCACGTCGAGGCCGGTCTCCTCGAGCGCTTCCCGAACGGCGCCCTCCGTGAAGTCCTCGCCGGGCTTGATCCCGCCGCCCGGCGGCCGCCAGATCCCTTCCGCGAAGTGCGGCTTGCGGATCAGCGCGATTCGCCGGTGCGGATCGAGGATGAAGAGCGTGACGTCGTGCGTCCGCGCCGGGTTGTACGTGGCAAGGGCGTACTCGCGCCGGGTCACCTCGCCGCTCCAGCGGAGCTCGGCCGGCTCGCCGTAGCGGTTGCGGAGCGGTGCGAGGACGGCGTCGGTGACGTGCACAATCCCGATCATGCCGCGGGTTCGCAGGCCGAGGCGCCGTGCGCCCGTGCTCGAGCTCCTCGCCGCGACGCTCCCGGAGCTCCGGCGAGGCCTCACCGAGCACGCGGCGCGTTCGGTGGCCTACGAGCTGTTCGAGAAGCTCGGCTACGGCGCGGTCGCCGTCACCGACACGCAGCGCGTGCTCGCGTTCGTCGGCGCCGGCGCCGACCATCATGCCGCCGGCGACCGTCCGATCAGGCCCGTCTACGAGGCGCTGTCAGCTGCCCGGCCGCTGCTCGCTCCGCTCGGCCTCCGCACCGAGTGCTCGCATGCTGCGTGCCCGCTCGGCGCGGCGGCGGTCGCGCCGCTCCTGCTCGACGACGGCCCGGCCGGTGCCGTGGTCGCGTACGCGACCGCCGGCTCGCCGCTCGACGAGCCGGCCGTCCAGAACCTCGAGCTGGTCGCCGCGCAGCTCTCGGCGCAGCTCCAGCTGTCCATGCTGGAGAGCGCCACTGCGACCGCGCTGCAAGCGCAGATGGAGCCGCACTTCGTCTTCAACGCGCTCAACACGATCGCGTCGTTCATCCGCACCGACCCCGAGCGCGCGCGCCAGCTCGTGCTCGCGTTCGCGGACACGCTGCGCGCGCGCCTCGCCCGCGGCGGCGAGCTCGTCACGCTCGAGGAGGAGCTCGGCCACGTCGCGAGCTACCTCGAGCTCGAGCAAGCGCGGTTCGGGAGCGACCTCGAGGTGAAGGTCGACGCGGCGCCGGACGCCCTCCGCGTGCGCGTGCCGCCGCTCGTCGTCCAGCCGCTCGTCGAGAACGCGGTGAAGCACGGAAAGACGGCCCGGCCGCTGCACCTGATCGTCCGTGCGCGAGTGCGGCGCGGCCGCCTGCGCGTCACCGTGCGGGACGACGGGCGCGGGATCGCGCGCGAAGCACTCGACCGAGTGCTCGAACCGGGGTTCGGCGAGGGCACGGGTCTCGGGCTCGCCAACGTGCACCGGCGGCTCGAGGCGCACTACGGATCGGGCGTGCGCCTGCGCTCATTTCCGTTCGGCACGGTCGTGAGGCTCGAGGTGCCGGTCGAGTGATCGCGGCGACGATCGTCGACGACGAGGCGCCGGCCCGGTCCGAGCTTCGCTACCTGCTCTCGCAGCACCCCGACGTCGAGGTCGTCGGCGAGGCGGGTTCGGCGGCCGATGCGGATGGGCTCCTTCGTGCGGGCGGCTACGACGTCGTTTTCCTCGACGTCGAGCTTCCGGACCTGACCGGGCTCGAGCTCGCTCCGCTCGCGCGCGCGGCGGTCGTCTTCGTCACCGCGCACGAGCGATACGCCGTCGACGCATTTGCCGTGGAGGCGTTCGACTACCTCTTGAAGCCGGTCGATCCCGAGCGCCTCGCGCGTGTGCTCGAACGGGTGCGCGAGCGGGTCGCCGGCGAGCAGCCGGCGGCGGTCGCGAAGGTCGCGGTCGTTGCATCCGGCGGGACGGAGCTCGTCGACTTCGACCAGATCCATTACGTGCACGCCGAAGGCGACTACAGTCGCGTCCACACGTACGACCGCTCGTACCTCTCGACGACCTCACTCGGTGACCTCTCCAGGAAGCTCGGGCCCGGCTTCGCGCGCGTGCACCGCTCCTATCTCGTCAATCTCGCGAAGGTCTCGGGTGTTCGCCGCGTCGCCCCCGACCGGCTGCAGCTGCAGCTCGACGATGCGGCGCGCACCGAGCTCGACGTCGCGCGCAGGCAGGCCCGTGAGCTGCGGGGACGGCTGGGCTTGTGAGAGCTGCGCTCGGGTCGCGGCGCTTGTCGGCGTCGGCTTCGCGTGCCGAGTTCGGAGAAGATGGCCGCGTATCGGCTGATCAGCGAACGAGCGAGGTGTCAGACATGCGGCAGGAAGATCGGTGGACGCGCGGCGAGCTCGTCCGCCAGTCGGCGAGGCTCGGCGCGGGCCTGCTCCTCGCGGGCGGCGCCGGGCGGCTCCTGGAGGGCGATCCGGCGTTCGCGCTCGGCACGCCCGTCCCGCAGGGCGCGGTGCGGCACTTCCACTCCCGCCCCGATCTGCGCCCGCCGGCGCTCACCGTCCTGCGCGCCGACCACACGTCGGACGGCTACCTGTTCCTCTCGCCGAACTCCGGCCCCGGCCAGCGCGGCCTCCTGGTCCTCGACCGGAACGGCGACGTCGTCTACTTCCACCCGACGACCCCGAGGACCGCGATGAACTTCCGCACTGCGCGCTACCGGGGCAAGCCGGTGCTGACCTGGTGGGAGGGCAAGGCGGAGAGCGGCCTCGGGCAAGGCACGCACGTGATCATGAATCAGTCGTACCGCGAGATCGCGCGCGTCCCGGCCGGCGGGGGTCGCCAGTCCGACCTCCACGAGTTCGTCATCACCCCGCGCTCGACGGCGCTCGTCACGAGCTACGAGGTCCGGCCGGCGAACCTCTCGGCGGTCGGCGGTCCTGTCGACGGCAAGGTGATCGGCGGCGTCGTGCAGGAGCTCGCGCTGCCGAGCGGCCGCGTGCTGTTCGAGTGGCGAAGCCTCGACCACGTGCCGGTCGAGGAGACCCACGCGGCCTACCGGGGGCATCCGCTCGACTACTTCCACGTCAACTCGATCGACGTCGCCTCCGACGGCAATCTGATCGTGTCCGCGCGCAACACCTGGGGCGTCTACAAGATCAGCCGCCGCAGCGGGAACGTCATCTGGCGGCTCGGCGGGAAGCGCAGCGACTTCGAGATGGGCCGCGGGACCGTGTTCGCGTGGCAGCACGACGCGCGCCACCACGGCGCGAACCTCGTGAGCATCTTCGACGACGGCGCCGCGCCGCAGGTGGAGCCGCAGTCGCGCGTGCTCGTGATCCGCCTCGACGCCGAGAACCGCCGCGCGACACTCGTCCGCAAGTACACCCACGAGCCGAACCGGCTCGTCTCGCAGTTCATGGGCAACGCCCAGATGCTCCCGAACGGGCACATGGTCGTCGGCTGGGGGAACGAGCCCTACGTGACCGAGTTCGGGCATGACGGTGCGGTCCTGTTCGACGCGAAGCTGCCGCGCGGCGGCCAGAACTACCGGGCGTTCCGCTTCGACTGGTCGGGCAAGCCGACGACCGAGCCGGCGTTCGTCTTCCCCGGCGGACGCCAGGGGCGAAGGGCGTTCGCGAGCTGGAACGGCGCGACCGAGGCCGCCGCCTGGCGGCTCCTCGCGGGCACTGTCCGCGGCGCGCTGCACCCGGTCCTCTCGAAACGGCGCAGCGGGTTCGAGACGTCGCTCGAGGTGCCGCCGAGGCTCCGGTACGCCGCAGCCGTCGCGCTCGACCACCACGGCCACGAGCTCGGCCGTTCGAAGACAATCCGCCTCTAGAGCCGTTCGAGCAGCAGCGCGAGCTCGGCCGGCGAGCCGACCACGACGTCGGCGCGCGCGCGAAGCTCCGGCGGGGACTCCGGCGAGGCGACCGCGACGCGCACCGCGAGCTCGAGCCCGTCGAGTGCGGCGAACGCATCGAGGTCGGTCGTGTCGTCGCCCGCGTACAGCGCGCGCGCCAGGCCCGACTCGGCCAGCAGATGGCGAACCGCGGTGCCCTTGGTCGCGACGACGGGAGGGAGCAGCTCGAGCACCATGCGGCCGAAGCGTGCCGTGAGGCCGCGCTCGCGCGCCGTCTCGGCGACGGTCTCGAGCCGCCGGCGGGCCTCGCCCGGGTCGGGTGCGGTGCGGTAGTGCAGGGCGGCGGAGTACGGCTTCTGCTCGACGTCCGGCCAGCTCGACTCGTCGGCGAGGCGGTGGATCTCCTCGGCGAAGCGCGCCGCGTCCGGCTCCAGCTCGAGGCCGTGCTCGCCGACGTAGCGGAGCTCCGGCACGCCGACGATGCGCCGCGCGTCCGCGCTCGGCCGCCCGGTCACGCAGGCCACGAGCCCGTAGTCGCCGGCGAGCCGGCGGAGCTCGGCCCGAACCGTGTCGGGCACACGCGCGCGGCCGGGGTCGTCGACGATCGGCGCCAGCACGCCGTCGACGTCGAGGAGGAGCGCCGCCGCCGGAGGATTCGCCGCGAGGCGTGCCAGCGCGTCCATCGGCGTAGATTAGGGCGGCCGTGAGCAGCGTCGACCCGCGCTGGTTCGAGACGTTCTTCGACAGCGACGACTGGTTGTCGCTCGCGACGTCGCGCGACCCGGAGCGCACCGAGCTCGAGACCGGGTTCCTCGCCGGGCGGCTGCCGCCCGGAGGGAGGATCCTCGACCTCGCCTGCGGCACCGGCCGGATCGCAATCCCGCTCGCCCGGCGTGGGTTCGACGTCGCGGGCATCGACATCTCGCGGCGCGTCCTCGAGGTCGCGCGGTCGGAGGGGCCCACGCTCGACCTGCGCCACGGCGACATGCGAGACCTGCCGTGGGACGACGGCTCGTTCGACGGCGTCGTGAACGTCTGGACGGCGTTCGGGTACTTCGAGACGCAGGCGGAGGACGAGCGCGTCGTGGCGGAGGTCGCGCGTGTGCTGCGCCCCGGGGGCGTGTTCATGCTCGACGCGGTCAATCAGTCGGCGCTCCTGCGCAACCTCCGGCCGGAGTCCTGGAGCGAGCTCGACGACGGCACGCTGTTCCTCGAGCGCCGCGAGTTCGACCTGGTGGCCGGCCGCGCCCGCGCGTACTGGACCTTCGTCGACGCCGCGGGCCGCCGCGAGCATTCCTTCGAGCACCGCGTCTACACGCTCGCCGAGTACCGCGCGATGTTCGAGCGGGCCGGGCTCCGCACGATCGAGGTCTGCGGCGCCTTCGACGGCTCCGAGGTGACGCTCGACACGTGGCGCGTCGTGATCGTCGCTCAGCGCGACGCCGCATAGGCGATCCCCGCCGTTGCGACGAACCCCACGACCGTCAGCGCGACTCGGCGGCCCGACGCGTGCTGGTGCGCCTCGGGCAGCAGGTCGGTCGCGCCCATGAAGAGGAAGAAACCGGCGTACACGGCGAGCAGGTAGCCGAGACCGGCCTCGCTGATCGAGACCGTGGTGCCGACGATCGCTCCCGCCAGCGGCGCGATCGCGTCGAGCACGAGCCAGCGCACCGCGGTGCCTCGTTCGCCGCTCTGGCGGAGGATGAACGACACGGTGTTCATGCCGTCGGCGAAGTCGTGCGACACGACGGCGACGAAGACGAGCAGGCCGGTCGCCGTCGAGAGCTGGAACGCGAGCCCGATGCCGAGGCCGTCGATGAAGCTGTGAGCGCAGAGCCCGGCGGCGCCCAGGGCCCCGATGCGGTGGTGCGCCCGGGCGTGCTCCTCGTCGTCTCGGTGGTGGAGGACAATCGCCCGTTCGGCGAGGAAGAACGCGAGGAAGCCTGCGCCGACGAGCCACGCCACCCGGCGGCTGTTGCCCACGGCGTCGATCGCCTCCGGCAGCACGTCGAAGAGCGCGACGGCGACGACGATCCCGCCGGTGAGCGCGATCAGCGTCGTCAGCTCCCCGCGTATGCGCAGCGCCACGTACCCGCCCGCGAGCGTCGAGCAGGTCGTCAGCGCGGCGAGCGGGATCGCCCAGTACGTGCCCACGCGCGCAACCTACAGTCGGCCTCAATGGCACCCCTGCGGGGAGGACGGGGGCGAGGCGTGGCAAAATCCTGCCTGCAGTGCGCCTTCGCCTCGCCCTGGTGAGCCCACTCGTCGTGCTCGTCGCGTTCGGCTCCGCCGGCGCGCAAGGCCCGGCGACCAAGCCGACCGCCTCCGCCAACGCCTGGGCGATCCAGATCGCCCTGCCGAACGGCGCGCCCGTCACGACCCCCTCCGCGGCTGCTCCGCCCGCCTCGGCCCCGGCCGCAGGCGGCATCTACGTCTACCCGCAGGACGGGTCGGTCGTGTCGGCGCAGTCGACGACCGCGAGCGCGACGACGACCATCACGCGGAACGCCGCCGCCGGCGCGGAGGCCGTGATCACCGGTATCTCCCTCTTCGCGGGCTCCGTCACCGCTGACGCCGTTACGGCGCGCGCCTCCGCAGGCACAGGCCCTTCGGGCGCGGGCGGGAACGCGAACGGAAGCGGCGTTGCGAACCTCGTCGTCGGCGGGCAGCCGGCACCCGCGGGCGGCAAGGTGGCGGTCGCCGACTGGGGCGTCCTGTCGATCGGGTCCGAGACGATCGACCGCGCGGCCGGCAACGGCGTCCGCGGCTACCACGGGATCGTCTCGGAGCTCGAGCTGAAGCTCACCGCCGACCACGGCGGCCTGCCGGTGGGGACGATCATCCGGATCGGCCACGCCGAGGTGGCCGTGCAGACCGCCCCGCCCGCCGCGGCTGCCGGCACGACCACGACAGGCGGCACGACGCCGGCGTCGACGTCGCCGGGCGCCGCGCCCGAGCCCGGCGAGGCTGCGCCGCCGACGGGCGTCGACGTCGCGCCTTCGGGCGACCTGCCGAGCGAGCGCCCGAAGGGCAAGCAGGCGGGGCAGAACGGCTCGGGCCCGCTCTTCGACGTGCACCCGCGGTTGACCGCCGGCCACTACGTGTTCCCGGTGTACGGCGCGACCTCGTACATCGACACGTTCGGCGCGGCCCGCAGCGACGTCTCGTATCACCACGGCGACGACATCTTCGGCCAGCTCGGCCAGCCGCTCGTCGCGGTCGCCGACGGGACGGTCTTCTCGGTCGGCTGGAACAAGATCGGCGGCAACCGGCTCTGGATCGTCGACGCCCAGGGCAACCAGTTCTACTACGCGCACCTCTCCGCCTTCGCCACCACGGCGGTGAACGGCGCGCACGTAAAGGCGGGCCAGGTGGTGGGGTTCATGGGCCACACCGGCGACGCCGAAGGGACGCCGGTGCACCTCCATTTCGAGGTGCACCCCGTCGCGATGCTCTACCTCGGCTACGACGGCGCCGTCGATCCGACGCCGTACCTCGACGCGTGGCGCCACCAGCAGGACCTGCCGTTCCCGATCGCCGGCGGCTGGGCACCGGCCGTGCCCGGCGGCTCGGCGCCGGAGCCCGGCGCGATCCTGCTGCACGTCTCCGACATCGGCTCGGCGGACGGGCTCGACCCGTCGTCACTCGACAAGGCGCTGGTCGCGCCCAAGGCGTCGGAGCTCTTGCGTTCGCTCCCGGTCGTGGTCGCTCCGACCCACGACCTCGGGCGTGGTTAGACCCCGCCGTTCGAGCTCGAGTAGTCGCCGCCGAACTCGTCGTCTCCGCCGGAGATCATGTCCTTCAGCCACTGGCGGGTGTCGGGCCCGGTCACCGGGTTGAAGAGGATGCCGATCACGATGCCGAGGAGCAGGATCGTCCCCGTGTGGCCCTTCTTCTCCTTCTTGCCCTGGAGCCGGTCCGCGGCACTGCGCAGGTCGTCGATCGCGCCGCGGAGCTTCTCGCGGAGCTCCTCGTCGGTCGCGACCTTCGTGGCCAGCGCGACGGCGTCCCTGTTGCGGCCGCCGAGCAGATCGTTGTACACCTCGCGCGCCGTCGCCACCGCGCTCAACACGTCCTCGCGCAGCTTGGGGTCAGCCATCGCCCGGTCGACGTAGGGTTTGACGTTGCCGGCCGCGTCGTAAACCTTGTCCTTCGCGCTCGTCTGGGTCTTCGCCATGCCTTCACGTTCCTTTCGCTTCGTCACATCGCTTCTGTTCAGCCTCACCATCCTTGCAGGCTGCGGGGGGTCGGGCGGCGGCAAGGACGCTCAGATCGTGACCGGCCCCGGGTTCCAGTTCAAGGCGCCGGCCGACTGGCCGGTCACCCGGGCGCCCGGACGCGTGGCCGCCGGCACGGGCGACGAGCTCGTGCAGGTTGCCACGTTCAACCTGCTCAAGCCCTACTCGAGCGACCTCTTCGGGAAGGTGCAGAAGGAGCTCACGCAGCGGATGACGACCGTGGCCGGGCAGACCGGCGGCCGGCTGGCCGGCTCCGAGACCGTCAAGGCCGGCGGTGTCCGCTCGCACAGCTACCGCGTCGAGAACAAGGACCGCGTCGACCAGTACACGTTCGTCCTGCGCGGCCGGCGCGAGTACCAGCTGCTCTGCCGGAGGGCGGCGTCGACCGGCGACGAGACGTGCCGGCAGCTGATCCAGAGCTTCGCGTTCGCGTGAGGCTCTAGCGCGCGGGCTTCGCGGCCTGCCGTTCGAGCGGCCGGACGTTTCGCGTCCGCGCGCGGCTGCCGTTCGAGAACGCCGCCTCGAACACCTGCTCGATCGAGTCGACCGGGACGAACTCGAGCGCCGCGCGCGCCTCGGGTGGCAGCTCGGCCAGATCGGGCTCGTTCTCGCGCGGGAAGACGACGCGCTTGAGGCCGGCGCGCTGCGCGGCGAGGGACTTCTCACGCAGCCCGCCGATCGGCAGCACCGCCCCGGTGAGCGTGATCTCGCCCGTCATCCCGAGGTCCGCCGCGACCGCCTCGCCGCGGATCAACGACGCGATCGCCGTCGCCATCGTCACGCCCGCCGACGGGCCGTCCTTGGGGACCGCGCCGGCCGGCACATGGAGGTGGACGTCGTGCGTCGCGAACCAGTCGTCGGGCAACCCGAGCAGCGCGGCGTTCGAGCGCACCCACGAGAGCGCGGCCTGCGCCGATTCCTGCATCACCTCGCCGAGCTGCCCGGTGATCGTCAGGCGGCCGCGGCCCGAATAGGCGGTCGCCTCGACGAACAGGACGTCGCCGCCGGTCGTCGTGTAGGCGAGGCCCGTGGCGACGCCGGGATGCGCGACGCGCTTGACCACCTCGCCCGCGAACCGGCGCGGGCCGAGCCACTCGCGGAGCCGGGCGTCGTCGACCTTGATCTTCGTCTCCTGGCCCTGGGCGATGAGCGAGGCCGCCTTGCGGCAGACGTCGGCGAGCCGCCGCTCGAGGTTCCGGACGCCCGCCTCGCGCGTGTACTCGCGGACGATCGTGCGCAGCATGCGGTCGGAGAGCTGGAGCTGCGTGCGCCTGAGGCCGTGCGCGGCGAGCTGTTTCGGCACGAGGTAGCGCTTCGCGATCCCGAGCTTCTCGTCCTCGGTGTAGCCCGAGAGCTGGATCACGTCCATCCGGTCGAGCAGCGGCCCGGGGATCGTGTCGAGCGTGTTCGCGGTGCAGATGAACAGCACCTTCGACAGGTTGAACGGCAGGTCGAGGTAGTGGTCCCTGAAGGTCCCGTTCTGCTCGGGGTCGAGCACCTCGAGCATCGCGCTCGCGGGGTCGCCGCGCCAGTCGGTCCCCATCTTGTCGATCTCGTCGATCAGCACGAGCGGGTTCCGCGATTCGGCGTCGCGCAGCGACCGGAGGATCGAGCCGGGCATCGAGCCGATGTAGGTGCGCCGGTGCCCGCGGATCTCCGACTCGTCCCGGACGCCGCCCACCGACAGCCGCACGAACCGCCGTCCGAGCGCGCGTGCGATCGAGTGGCCGAGTGAGGTCTTGCCGACGCCGGGCGGCCCGACGAAGCAGAGGATCTGCCCCGAGATCTCGTTGCGGAGCTTGGCGACAGCGAGGTACTCGATGATCCGCTCCTTCACCTTGTCGAGGTCGAAGTGATCCTGGTCGAGCACCTCGCGCGCGTGCACGAGGTCGAGGTTGTCGTCGGTGAGCGTGTTCCACGGCAGGGTGAGGATCCACTCGAGGTAGGTGCGGATCACGCCGTACTCCGCGGCGGCCTGCGGCAGCCGCTCGAGCCGCTGAAGCTCGCGCGACGCGGCCTTTTCGACCTCCTCGGGCAGCGTGCCGAGCGCCTCGAGCTGCTCGCGCAGCTCCGCCACCTCCGCCTGCTCGGGGTCGGCCTCGCCGAGCTCGGCCTGGATCGCCTTCAGCTGCTGCCGGAGGAAGTACTCGCGCTGCCCCTTCTCCATCTCCGACTGCATCTGCAACTGGATCTTCGAGCCGAGCTCGAAGACCTCGAGCTCGCGGTTCAAGATCGTCGTCACCGTGCGCAGCCGCGCCTCGACGTCGACCTCCTCGAGGATCTGCTGCCGTTCCTCGGTCGGGATCGTGCGCAGCGTCGAGGCGACGAGATGGCAGAGCGCGCTCGGGTCGTCGACGTTCGCAGCCGCGAGCTGCAGCTCCTCGGGCAGGTACGGCGCGAGCCCGATGATCCGCGCGAACAGGCCCTGCACGTTGCGCGTCAGCGCCTCGACCTCCGGCGTCTCGATCAGCACGTCGGGCAGCGCCGACAGCTCGCCGAGCAGGTACGGCTCCGCGTCGGCCTCGTGGTCGAGGTGCACGCGCTCGAGTCCCTGGACGAGGATGCGGAGTGTCCCGTCGGGGACCTTGATCAGCTTGTGGACGATCGCGACCGTCCCGACGCGGTAGATGTCGTCGAAGCCGGGGCTCTCGATCGCCGCGTCACGCGATGCGATCAGCGCGACGAGGCCCTCGCCCGCGACGACGTCGTCGATCACGCGCACCGAGCGCTCCTGGCCGATCGCGAGCGGAGCCATCGACTGCGGGAAGACGACGGTGTCCTTCAGCGGGAGGATCGGCAGGACCGCGGGAAGCGTGAGCGGGTGGCCTGTGTCCCCCTCCGCGATGTCGAACAGCTCGCTCACCCGCGGCGCACCTCGATCGTCACGCTGCTGTGCGCGGCCCGCTCGGCCGCCGGCAGGTGCACCGTGAGCACACCGTGCTCGAAGCGCGCGGTTGCGAGCTCGGGATCGACGTCCTCGGCGAGCTGCACCTGGCGCTGGAACGGGCCGTACTCGATCTCCATCAGCTGATAGACGCGGCCCGGCACGCGCGGCCGGCGGCGCTCGCCGGCGACGGCCAGCAGGCGCGCGCCGGCGACGACGCGGACGCTCTCCGGATCGACGCCCGGCAACTCGATCACGACCGTCAGCGCGTGGGGGTCGTCGGTGTGGAAGCAATCGACGTTCGGGCGGAAGCCGTGCCGCTGCCCGGTGAAACGCGGGACGTGCGCCAGGTCGGCGAAGAGCTGCTCGAGCTCGGCCTGGAGCCTCTCGTCGTCGCGCCGGCTCATCGCCCGGAGCGTACCCCTACGCCCAGTCTCTAGCCTTCGGGCATCGAGCGCTGGACGAGATTCGTGCTCCGGCACCGGCGCATCGTGCTCGGGGCCTGGGCGTTGGTCTTCGTCGTCGGGGCGGTGCTCGCGACGAGGCTGTCGCCCCTGCTCTCGAACCAGTTCAGCGTGCCCGGGACCGACTCCGAGCGCGCACGGACCCTGCTCGAGCAGCGGTTCGGCGAGGTGCCGGAGGGTGCGTTCACGGTCGTCTTCCAGGTCCCCGACGCAACCGACGCCGCCGTCGTGCGGCGGCTCCAGCGTGTCGTCGACGATGCCGCCTCGGCGGTTCCGGACGGACGCGCGACGCCGCTCTCCGCGGCCGGTCGCAACGTCGTCTACGGGTACATCGACAGCCGCCTCGACCTCGCGCAGGCGAAGAGCGCGACACCGGCGGTTCTGCGTGCGATCGGCGCGCCGCCGGGTGTGACGCGCGCGTACGTCACCGGCGCGGGGCCGATCCAGCACGACCTCGACCCGATCTTCGCCGAGGATCTGAGGCGGGGCGAGAGCATCGCGATCCCGATCGCCCTGCTCGTGCTGCTCGGCGTGTTCGGGCTGTCGGTCGCGGTGACGATGCCGTTCATCTTCGCCGCGTGCACGATCACCGCCGCCCTCGGTGTCATGTACGGCGTCGCGCATCTCGCGAGCACGCCGACGTACGTCACCAACCTGATCCAGCTGATCGGCCTGGGGATCGCGATCGACTACTCGCTGCTCGTCGTGTACCGCTTCCGCGAGGAGCTCGCCGCGGGCCTGGAGAAGGAGGACGCGATCCTCCGCACGATGGCGACCGCGGGCCGTGCCGTGATCTTCTCGGGCGCGACCGTGGCGATCGGGCTGCTGCTGCTCGTCGCGATGCCGCTGCCGTTCATGCGGATGATGGGGATCGCCGGGTTCCTGATCCCGGTTGTCTCGGTCGCCGCCGCCGCGACGCTGCAGCCGACGCTGCTGTGGTACTACGGCCGGCGCGGGACGGCGCGCAAGCGGATCCTGCCCCGCGAGCCGGTCGATCCGGAGCGCGGCTTCTGGGCGCGGCTCGCGCGCTCGATCATGCGCCGGCCGGTCGCGTACCTCGCGCTCGGGTCGGCCTGCCTGCTGCTGCTCGCGACGCCCGCGATCTGGCTGGCACTCACGCCCGGCTCGTCGTTCGGCGTGCCCCGCCATCCTCCCGCGCTTCGCGGCTTCGACGTGCTGCGGCAGGCCGTCGGCCCGGGTGCGGTCGCGCCCGCGCAGGTCGTGGTCGACGGCGGCGCGCCCGGCGCTGCGCGCACCCCGGCCGTGCAGCACGCGATCGGCCGGCTCGTCCGCGGGCTCGCCGCCGACCGCGAGGTCGCGCGCGCGTTTCCGGGCCGCGTCGACCCGACCGGCCGGTACGCGGTCGTGGTTGCGCTCGGCCGCCACGACTACGGCGAGCCGCAGGCGCAGAGCTTCGCGCGGCGCCTGCGCTCGCGCGTGATCCCGGCGGCGAGATTCCCGGCGTCGTCGACGGTGCTCGCGGGAGGCGCCGCGCCGCAGGGCGTCGACTTCCTGCACCAGGCGTACTCGGTGTTCCCCTGGCTGATCGCGGGCGTGCTCGTGCTCACCTACCTGCTGCTCGCGCGCGCGTTCCGCTCGCTGATCCTGCCGCTCAAGGCCGTGCTGCTGAACCTGCTGTCGGTCGCCGCGGCGTACGGCATGCTCGTGATCGCGTTCCGTTGGGGCTTCGGCCACGACGTCCTCGGCCTCTACCGGTTCGAGCAGGTGGAGGGCTGGATCCCGATCTTCCTGTTCGCGATGCTGTTCGGCCTCTCGATGGACTACGAGGTCTTCCTCGTCACGCGCATGCGCGAGGCGTGGGACGACGGCGCCGACAACGCCACGGCGGTCGCGCAGGGCCTCGAGCGCACGGGCCGGATCGTCAGCGCGGCCGCGATCATCATGGTCGCGGCGTTCTCGGGCTTCCTCGCCGGTCGGATCGTCGGCCTGCAGGAGTTCGGTCTCGGGCTCGCCGTGGCGATTCTGATCGATGCGACGATCGTCCGCTGTGTGCTCGTACCGAGCCTGATGGCGCTGTTCGGGCGCTGGAACTGGTGGCTGCCGAGCGGTGCGGCGCGGATCCTGCGCGTGCCGCCGTCGCCGCTCGAGCCGAGCGGGCAGGCGTCCACCTCGTGAGGTCGTTCGCCCGCCTCGTCTGGGGCGGCGACATCGACCGGGCGCTCCGCCCGGTGCTCGCGGTCGCGCTCGCCGGCTCGATCGCCGGCTCCGCGGTCTTCCCGTTCCTCGGCATCTGGGCGATCAAGGAGCTCGGCGCCTCGCAGCCGCAGCTCGCGCTCGCGTACCTCGCAGGCGCCGCGCTCTCCGGGCTGACCGGCTACGTCGGCGGGCACTGGTCGGACAAGATCGGCCGCCGCCCGCTGATCCTGCTCGGCTGGGGGTTCGAGGCGCTCGTCCCGCTCGCGCTGCTCGCCGTCGGCCACAGCGTCGTCGCCGGCCTGACGCTGCTCGCACTGCTTCCGGCCGTCGGGTCGCTGGGCGGCGCCGCCGACCAGGCGATGGTCGCGGATCTCGTCGCCCCCGAGCGGCAGGAGGCCGGGTACGCGGCGGTGCGGGTCGCGTCGAACCTCGGGGTGACGATCGGCCCGCCGATCGGCGGGCTGCTGCTCATCGGCGGGCACTGGTCGCACCTGTGGATCGGCGGGTTCGTGATGGCCGCCGTCGCGGCGGGAATCGCGTTTCGGTTCATCCCGCATCGCGGCGCGTACGCACCGTCGGGCCCGCCGAAGCGAGGGTCGTTCGCCGTGATCATCCGCGACCACCCGTTCCTGCTCTTCATGTTCTCGTCGGTGTTCGCGACGATGACCTACGTTGCGACCGAGACGCTGCTGCCGATCTCGGCGACGACGACGCACAACCTCGCCCCGGCGGCGTGGGGGATCCTGATGATCGTCAACCCTCTGCTCGTGACGCTCTTCCAGCTGCGCCTGACCCGCTGGACGTCGTCGGTCCCGGCGTGGGTGAAGCTCGGTGTGGCGATGCCGCTGATGGGCGTGCCGTTCCTCCTGCTCAACGTGAACGGCTCGGCCGGTGTGATCGCGTTCGTGATCCTCCTGTTCGTGACCGGCGAGATGCTCTGGGTGCCGACGTCCCAGGCGGTCGTCGCGGCGCTCGCGCCGGCCGACATCCGCGGCGCGTACATGGGAGCGTTCGGGAGCACGTGGTCGGTCGGCTGGGCGCTCACGCCGTTCCTCGGCCTGCAGGTGCGGCACGCCTACGGCGACGCCACGATGTGGATGTGCGTCGCCTTTGTCGGCGTGATCGCGGGGATCACCGGCGCAGTCGCCGCTCGCGGCCACGACACGGAGGCCGCTGTAGCATCGCCCGCGTGAAAGGGCTGATCTGCGCCGGCGGCTCCGCGACCCGGCTCGAGGAGCTGACACGCGTCGCGAACAAGCACCTGCTGCCCGTCGGCCGCTGGCCGATGGTCTATTACCCGCTGCAGCTCCTCCAGCGGATCGGCGTGCGGGACGTCCTGCTGGTCACCGGGCAGCATCACGCCGGCCAGTTCATCGACCTGCTGGGCGACGGGCGTGTGCAGGCGCGCGGCACGGATGAGCTGCTGTTCGACCTCGACCTCACGTACAAGGTGCAGGTCGAGCCCGGTGGGATCGCGCAGGTCGTCGGGATGGCGCGGGAGTTCGCGGGCTCGGACCGGCTCGTCGTCTGCCTCGGCGACAACATCTTCGAGCACGCGCAAACCGGCGCGATCGAAGCCTGGGACGACGGGGCGCTCGTGTTCGTGAAGGAGGTGCCCGACCCCGAGAACTTCGGGGTGGTCGCCTACGGCGACAACGGCACGGTGTCGGACATCGTCGAGAAGGCCGGGCGGGTGGACACCCGCTACTCGTCGCCGCCGTCGAGCGACGCCGTCGTCGGGCTGTACTGCTACCCGCCGGACGTCTTCGAGCTGATCGAGCGGCTCGAGCCGTCGAGCCGCGGCGAGCTCGAGATCACCGACGTCAACCGCGTCTACGCCGAGCAGGGCAGGCTCTCCGTCGAGCGCGTCGACGGCTGGTGGCATGACGGCGGCAAGCACTGGGGCGACCTCGCCGAGGTCGGCCGGCTGATCGAGCAGACCGGCGCCAACAAGTGATCGACGGGCTGCGCCGGATCGAGCTGCGCCGCCACGACGACGAGCGCGGGTGGTTCACCGAGCTGATGCGCGCGAGCACGTTGCCGAAGCCTCTGCGCCAGGCGAACCTCGCACGCTCGCGCCGCGGCGTGATCCGCGCGCTCCACTACCACGAGCGAGGACAGGACGATCTCTTCCTCTGCCTGCAGGGCATGGCGCGCGTCGTCGTGCTCGACCGCGAGACCGGGGAGACGTTCACCGAGGACATCGGCGACGAGAATCCAGTCGCGATCTACGTCCCCGGCACGAACGCCCACGGCTACGAGGCGCTCACCGACTGCCTCTTCTGTTACTTCGTGACAGAGGAATACGACGCCGCCGACCCCGACGAGCACGGCGTCCCGTGGAACGACCCCCGCGTCGTCGACCTCTGGAGCACCCGATCGCCGATCCTCTCGGACCGGGACCGCTCGGCCGTGTCCTGATCACCGGCGCCGGCGGGCAGCTCGGCTGCGCGCTCGCGGAGGAGTTCCCGGAGGCGCAGGCGCTGGCGCGCGCCGACTGGGACGTCACCCACCTGCCGCCGCCATCACTCGCGGACGCCGGGTTGGTCCTGCACGCCGCTGCGTGGACCGACGTCGACGGCGCCGAGGAGGATCCGCAAGGCGCGGCTGCGGCGAACGTCGGCGGGGTCGCGAACGCCGCGTCACTCGGCGCGCCGCTCGTCTCCTGGTCGACCGACTACGTCTTCGACGGGACGAAGACGAGCCCTTACCTCGAATCCGACGCACCGTCGCCCCTGAGCGCCTACGGGCGTACGAAGCTGCTCGGGGAGGCGGCCGCCGGCGAGCACGCGTGGGTGATCAGGACCTCGTGGGTGTTCGGCTGGACGTCGCGGAACTTCGTCCGGACGATGCTGCGGATCGGTGCGGAACGCGACGAGGTCGCGGTGATCGCCGACCAGCGCGGCTGCCCCACCTACACCGGGCATCTCGCCCGCGCGTCGCGCGAAGTGCTCGAGCTGCCGTACGGCACCTACCACGTCGCGGCGTCGGGCGACTGCACGTGGGCGGAGTTCGCGCAGGCGATCTTCGACGAGGCCGGCCTCACGACGCGCGTGCGCGAGATCACGACCGCGGAGTACGGGGCCCGTGCAGCGCGACCCGCGTACTCGGTGCTGCGCAGCGAGCGCGGCGCGCCGGAGCTCCCGCACTGGCGCGAGGGTCTGCGCGAGTGCCTTGAACGCTTGAAGGTCGACTAGGCTGAGAGCGATGCGGATTCTCGTCGCCGGCGGCGCCGGCTTCATCGGCTCGCAGTTCGCACGCCGCCTCGCCGCCGGAGGCGACGCCGTCGTCGTGCTCGACAAGCTCACGTACGCGGGCAACCGCGCGAACCTCGAGGACGTCGAGCACGAGTTCCACGAGGGCGACATCGCGGATCCCGATGCGGTCGCACGCGCGGCCGAGAGCTGCGAGGCGATCGTCAACTTCGCCGCCGAGACGCACGTCGACCGGTCGATTCTCGGCCCGGCCGAGTTCATCCTCACCGACGTGCTCGGCACGCAGGTCTTGCTCGACCACTGCCGGCACAGCGGCATCCGCCTGCTCCACGTCTCCACCGACGAGGTCTACGGCGACGTCGCGCTCGACGCGCCCGCCTGCACCGAGGACGCGCCGCTCCGGCCGTCGAGCCCGTACAGCGCCTCGAAGGCGGGCGGCGACTTCCAGGTGCTCGCCTACGTGCGCACGTACGGCGTCGACGCGCTCGTCACCCGTGGCGCGAACACCTACGGCCCGCGGCAGTACCCGGAGAAGTTCCTGCCGCTCTTCATCACCAACGCGTTCGAGCGCCAGCCGCTCCCCGTGTACGGCGACGGCCGCCAGCGGCGCGAGTGGCTCCACGTCGAGGATCACTGCGCGGCGATCGAGCTCGTGCTGCGGGACGGTGCCGGCGGCGAGGTCTACAACGTCGGCGGCCAGGAGCGCGAGAACATGGAGGTCGTGCGCCGCATCCTCGACCTGACCGGCGCCTCGCCCGACCTCGTCCGGCACGTGGACGACCGGCCGGGCCACGACCGCCGCTACTCCGTCGACTCGAGCAAGCTCCGCGGGCTCGGCTGGACGCCGCAGCACTCGTTCGACGCGGGCGGCCTGGAGGAGACGGTTGCCTGGTACCGCGACAACCGGGAGTGGTGGGAGCCGATCAAGTCGGGCGAGTACCGGGCGTACTACGCGCAGCAATACGCGGCGCGGCTCGGCGGCTAACCCTCCTAGTTGTAAGGAGATCCGGCGCGCCGCCGGTTCCGGCTGCGGGCTCGGCTACGGTGCCCGGATGAGTCGGTACGCGGCGCGGCTCGCCGTGTCCTTGCTGCTTCTCGGCGGCGGCGTCGCGTCGGCAGTGGCCGCCACGTTCCCCCACGGCACGCGTGCGGGCGGCGCGACCACGACCGCACTCGTGACGAGCCCGGCAGCGACCGTCGTCGCGGTCTCCGGCCACGGCTGGGGGC
>DATIOD010000060.1:0-2791 GCA_035473635.1 Gaiellaceae bacterium
GGGTTCGCCGGGCGGTAGGAGTCGACGATGCCCTTGATCTCCTCGGCGACGAGGTTCTGCGCGAATGGGCAGGCGGCGTTCGCCGCAGCCTGCAGCTTCAGCGCGGCGACACGGGCGTCGGCGGCGACGTCGACGACGACACCTCCGATCTCCGGCCTGGCCTTGAACGCGTCGAGCTTGCTCCCGAGCGTGCCGCCGCCCGCCAGCGGTGCGGTCAGCGAGACCTTCGAGGAGTCGGTGAGGATCACCGTGCGGACCCCGGTCAGCGCCGATGCCGGCCGCGGTGTCAGGGTCGTGTCGGTCACACCCGCACAGCTCGTGGCGCCCTTCGTGACGGAGACCATGAACTGGCTGCCCGTGTCGAATGCGCCGCCGTGACCGCTGACGCGGACGTAGAAGCTGCCGCCCGAGTTCCACGAATCGACGACGACGTTCTCGTCAGCCGTGCCCTGGGTCGCCGAGACGCCGATGATGCTGCGCGTCTGGGCGCTCGAGAACGCCTGCGCGACCTCTTCCGGGCTGAAGACGCTGGGGCTGAAGACGGAGGGTGAGAAGACCGACGGGCTGAAGACGCTGGGGCTGAAAACGGAGGGTGAGAAGACCGACGGGCTGAAGACGCTGGGGCTGAAGACCGAGGGTGAGAAGACCGACGGGCTGAAGACCGAGGGGCTGAACACGCTCGGGCTGAAGACGGACGGTGAGAAGACCGAAGGGCTGTACGCGTCGGGGCTGAACACCGACGGGGAGAAAACGGACGGCGAGAAGACCGAGGGTGAGAACACCGACGGCGCGTACTCCGCGCTCAGCTTGGTCAGGGCGGCAGCGTTGGTCGGCGTGAGCTGGGCGGCGAACGCCTGGCCGATGTCCTTGAAGACGGCCACGTCGTAGTCGGCCGGGAGCCCCGACAGCGCGACCTGGATCCGCTGGCCCGGCTTGACGTCGAACTTGTACCAGCGTGCCTTGCCGGCCGAGTCGATGAAGTCGCGCGCCGTCGCGCTGCTGCCGGTGAGGGCGAGCGCCTTGGGCCAGAAGTCGTTGTCGCCGGAGCTGACGAGACAGGCTGATGCCGCGGTCGTCGCTGGCGCCGTCACCCGGACGGCGACGAAGTTGCCGGGCGTGACGCCTGTCACTGCAGCGCTGAAGTAGCCGTCCTCGTCCGTCGTTGCCGAGACGGGCGCGCCGGCTGGGCTACCGCCGCCGGGGAGCGCACCGGCGCTGCACGTCGGCGCCGTCGACGCGGCCAGCGTCAGGGGCAGGTTCGAGGCGCCGTCGACCCGGCCGATCACGAAGGCGCCCGTGCCGCCGGTCGAGACGACGCGGATCAGGCTCGGCGTCTCGAGCGGCGGGGGCAGCTCGTAGTCGACCACGAGCCGCGGAGCGTTCAGAACAGAGCCCTCCCTGCTGTAGTAGCGCAGGAAGTACGACTGCTTGAGCTTCCCGTTCTGGCAGACGACGCTGAACGGCGTCCCGCAGGGGATCGTGAAGACCTCGAGCGAGAGCTTGCCGTCGCCGGACCGCTCGGCGGCAACGCGGGTGCGAAGGTTCGCTGAGCCGAAGTTCCTGCTCGCCACGTGCGTGCCGGCGCAGCCGACCGCCTCGAACGCCGAGGTCGAGCCGAGCTTGTCCGGGGAGGTGCTGAGGGGAAGGCCGTTCAGGAGCCACTCGGCCGGCGGAACCTGCTGCACGACGCCGTCTGCCGGGCGCGTGTTCCAGGTGACCGCGCTCTCCGACCAGGAGTCGTTGGGCAGGAAGATCGCGTGGTGATCCGGGTCGCCGTCGAACGCGAAGCCGGTCTTGCTCGTCAGTGTCAGGGTCGCAGCCGTGATCGTCGCGCCTGCCGGGATCCCGGCGAGGTTGAACCGGAGCAGCCCGGCAGCGGGGCCCGTGCCGCAGCCGTACGACGAGGCGGCGCCGAAGACGTCGAAGGACGTCTCCGTGCCGTGCGCGACGGTGGGGTCCGAAGCGCGGACATACGTGTCGGACTCGGGGGTCAGCGTGATGCTGGCGGCGAGAGCGCTCGTCGACGGCACCGCGGCGGCGCAGACAACGATCGCAAGCAGGAGCTTTCGCCGCACCGGACAACACTTGCGGTCCGAAGCGGCGATTGCAAGGCTCGAAGGTCTAGGTTGACGCATATGCGCCGCAGGCGCCGAGCGCGAGATCGAGGGCCTCCGTCAGCGTCAACGCCTGCCCCCGCGCGCGGGCGTCGGTCGCCGCGACACCGCCGATCGCTCTGCGAGCCGGTGCGAGCTGGCGCTCGAGCTCCTCTTCGAGCCCGGGTGCGCGCGGCGTGCCGATCTCGTCGCGGAGCGTGTCCGACGCGCCGACGAGCTCGAACGCGAGCTCCCCGTCGCCGCGGAGTCCAGCCAGCTGACCGATGTCCTCGACGAGGAACGCGAGGGCCCACTTGTCGTCGTACTCGCGATACGCGCGCAGGCTGTCGGCGTAGTGCCGCTGCGCCGCCTCGTACTCGCCGAGCCCGCGGTTCGCGTTGCCGAGGTTGTTGTCGCTGATCGCGACCATCCAGGCATCCCCGACCTCGCGATTGAGTCGCATCGACTCCTCGAAGGCCGTTCGAGCCGCCTCGTAGTCGTGCTCGAGGACGGCGATCGCGCCGAGGTTCGTCAACGAGACCGCGACGCCGCGCCGGTCGTCGAGCTGCGTCCGCAGGTCGAGCGCCCGCTCGTGGTACGCGCGGGACGCAGCCGGGTCGCCGCTGTACTCGGCGACGACGCCGAGGTTGGAGAGCAGCGCGGCCATGCCGGACTTGTCGTCGAGGCGCTCACGGATC
>DATIOD010000061.1:0-193057 GCA_035473635.1 Gaiellaceae bacterium
CGCGAGCGCGGCGCCGCCGTCCTCTGCGCCGGCGACGCGGTAGCCCTCCGCCGCGAGGGTGCGCTCGAGCATCCGGCGGATCGGCCCGTCGTCCTCGACGACGAGAACGGAGATGCTCACGACGATCCAGCGTAGCCTGCACGCACCGGCGAGAGCCGATAATCAGCGGCGTGCCGTCTGCCCTCGCCGGTGTCAGCGTCGTCGACTTCTCGCGGGTGCTCGCGGGGCCGCTCGTCGCGCAGACGCTCGGCGACCTCGGCGCCGACGTCGTCAAGGTCGAGTCGCCGGCGGGCGACGACACTCGCCGCTGGTCGCCGCCGGCGGACGCCGAGGGGCGCGCGACCTACCACCACGCGGCGAACCGCAACAAGCGCTCGATCGTGCTCGACCTGCGCACCGGCGCCGATCGCGAGCTCGCGGCCAGGCTCTGCGAGCGCGCCGACGTCGTCGTCGCGAACTTCCGGCCGGGAACGCTCGAGCATTTCGGGCTCGGCTACGAGTCCGCGGCGGCGCTCAACCCCCGCGTCGTCTACTGCGAGATCACCGGCTTCGGCGAGGGCGCCGGCGCGACGCTGCCGGGCTACGACCCGCTCGTCCAGGCGGTCGGCGGCCTGATGAGCGTCACCGGGCCGCCGGGCACGCCCTCGAAGACCGGCGTCGCGATCGTGGACGTCGTCACCGCGCTGTACGCGACGACGGCCACGCTGGCGGCGCTGTATGCGCGCGCGAGGAGCGGCCGCGGCCAGCGCATCACGATCGACCTCCTGCACACGAACCTCGCGATGCTCGCGAACCAGTCGACCGGCTGGCTCGGCGGAGGCATCCGTCCCGAGAGCCTCGGGAACGTGCATCCGAGCATCGAGCCGTTCGCGACCTATGAGGCGAGGGACGGCGAGCTGATGATCTGCGCAGGGAACGACGCGCAGTTCGCACGCCTCGCGGAGGCGATCGGCTCCCCGGAGCTCGCCTCCGACGAGCGCTTCCGGACGAACGCCGACCGCGTGCGGAACCGCGACGAGCTGCGGAGCCTGCTCGAGTCGCGGCTGGCGGCGCGGCCGCGCGCCGCGTGGCGCGATGCCCTGACCGCCGCGGGCGTTCCGGCGGGCCCGGTGCAGGGGCTCGACGAGGCGTTCTCGCTGGCCGCCGCGCTCGGGCTCGAGGTCGTCGACGAGACCGGCGGCGTCCGAACGGTGGCGTTCCCGGCGCGGCTGTCGGCGACGCCGGCCGTGACGCGGCGCCGGCCGCCGGGCCTCGACGAGCACGGCGTCGAGCTGCGCGCCGAGCTCAGCGAGAGACCTGCACGTCCGCGCCCGCCCGCTTGAGCAGCGCGGAGAAGGGGCATCCCTCGTCGGCCTTGGCGATCGCGGCGTCGAGCGCGGCGTCGTCCGCGCCCTCCACGTCGGCGCGAACCTGCAGCACCGAGCCGACGATCTGGTGCCCCTGGCCCGACACCTCGTCCATCACGATCCGGCAGTTGATCTCGAGGCGCCCCGGCGGCGTGCCGGCCTGGACGAGCTCGTTGGCGAGCGACATCGTGAAGCAGGCGCCGTGGGCCGACGCGAGCAGCTCCTCGGGGCTCGTCTTGCCTTCGGGCGCGGCGATGCGGCTCGCGAGCGTGAACGGGAGCTCGGGGAACGCGCCGGTGGCGGGTGTGATCGTCCCGTTCCCGCGCGCGACGTTCCCCTCCCAGACGATGTCGGCGTTGCGCTCGATCCTCGGCACTCTCAGTCCTCGCTTCCTGGGACGACCGCGGCCGTCCCGTCCGGGTAGTAGGCCTCGGCCGGCGAGCCCGCCGGGCGGAAGACGCCGAGCAGGCGAAGCTCGGTGTCGCCGGTGTTCGCGAGGCAGTGCACGAGCCGGGCGGGCAGGTGGATGCAACTGCCCGCGCGAAGCGGCGCCGCCTCGCCGTCGATCTCGAGCGCGCCCTCGCCCTCGAGGATGTAGATCACCTCGTCGTAGGTGTGGAAGTGGTCGGGCGCGCGGCCGGGCGGGACGAGCCCGATGAACTGGGTCACCGAGCGGCACCCGATGTCGGGGCACGCGAGCAGCTCGAACGCTCGGCCGGCGGTCGCCCGCGACCGTGACGTCCTGGAGACGACGGCCGGGCGCGACTCGCCCTCAGGCGGGTCGGGCACGACGACGGAGAGCAGCCCCGTCCCGGTGGTCTCGCCGATGCTCCAGGTTGTCCCGCGCGGCAGGTAGCAGGCGACCCCCGGCTCGAGCCCGTGCCGCCGGCCGTCGACAACGGCCTCGGCACGCCCCTCGAGGACGTAGAGAACCTCGTCGGATGCGGCGTCCGATCGCCCAGCGGACGGCCCGGAGAAGCGGAGCAGGCGCTGCTCGAAGGTCGAGCACCCGCGTGCGGCGCCGAAGAGGGGCGTGACCTCCACACCGTCCGCGGCGCCGCTCAAGCCGATCGTCCGGCTGTCGATGCAGTACTCCAGAGCAGCCGAGCGTACCGCCCGCCGGTTGAGAAAGCCGTGGACGCGCGGCTAGAGTGCCACCTTCCGCCCATCGGGTCCCTGTCTGCGTGCGAACCGATGGCCGAAGCAAGCGTCTAATTGGGGACACCCCATCAAGGAGGATTTGGATGTTCAAGAGGGTTGGCTTGGTCGTGAGCGTGGCGGTTCTCGCGGGGCTCGCGATCGTGGCTGCGGCGCTGGCCCGGCCGTCGTCGCACAGCGCGACGGCAGCCGGCGCGACGTGCTCCAAGGGCGTGCAGATCGGCATGCTCGCACCGATCACGGGCCCGGCAAGCTCGATCGGAAGCGATCAGCTCCACTGGGCGCAGTTCTACGTCTCGAATTGGAACAAGGCGCACAAGCTGAAGCTCAAGCTCGTGCAGGGCGACACCCAGCTCGATCCGTCGAAGGCCTCGACGGTCGCTCAGTCGTTCGCGTCGAACAAGTCGATCATGGGCGTCATCGGCCCGGCCGGCAGCGACGAGGTTCAGGCCACTGCGCCGATCCTCAAGAAGGCTGGTCTCGCATTCGTGTCCGGCTCGGCGACGCGCGTCTCGCTGACGGGCGGGCAATGGAAGGGCTTCTTCTTCCGGAACGTCCCGAACGACGGCGTGCAGGGCCCGACCGACGCCAACTACATGACCTCGAAGCTCGGCGTGAAGTCGGGCGACACGGTCATGGTGGTCGACGACCAGGAGTCGTACTCGACCGGTCTCGCCGACATCGTCGGTGCGGCGCTGAAGGCGAAGGGCGTCACCGTGGACCGCGAGTCGATCAGCCAGAAGGACACGGACTTCTCCGCGCTCGTGGCGAAGGCCGGTTCGGCGAAGATCGTCTTCGCGCCGTTCCAGCTCTCGAGCCAGGCCCAGTTGCTCGCGCAGCAGCTCAAGGCCCAGGGGAAGAGCGCTGTCGTGTTCGGCAGCGACGGCACGTTCGACTCGTCGAAGTTCTCCGTCGCGGGGAGCTACGTGTCGTTCTTCGCACCGGACGTGACGACGCTCGCGGCCAACAAGTCGATCGTCGCGGCCTTCAACAAGCAGTTCCCGGGCGGCACCTCGCCGTTCGGCGCTCCGAACTACGTGCTCGCCCAGATGTACGCAGCGGCGATCACGAAGGCCTGTGTGGACAACAAGATCACCCGCACCGAGCTCCGCCTGGATCTCGCCAAGGTGAAGTTGCCCTCGTCGATCTTCGGGGTCCCCGTCGCCTTCACCGCGAAGGGTGACGTGGCGGGCGCGAAGTTCTACATCTTCAAGATCCAGCCCGACGGCAGTTACAAGACGGTCGGCTAGGACAGCGACCTCTGCTCGAACACGAACGGGGCGCGGTTGCGTTGCAGCCGCGCCCCGTTCAGCATTGAGACCCCTTGAACTGGAATCTCTTCCTCACGGAGCTGGTCGCCGGGATCACGCACGGGAGCGTGTACGCGCTGATCGCCCTCGGCTACTCCATGGTCTACGGGATTCTCAAGCTCCTGAACTTCGCGCACGGCGACATCTACATGGTCGGCGCATTCATCGGCTTCGGCGTGATCACGGTGTTCGGCGGAGCCACGGCGCTGACGACGAGCCTGGTCATCCTGCTCGTCTCGATGTTCGTGCTCGCGATGCTCGGCGGGGGCTTACTGGGCGTGATGATCGAGCGTTTCGCCTACCGCCGGCTGCGAAACGCACCACGAATCGCGCCGCTGATCACCGCGCTCGGCGTCGCGTTCTTCCTCGAGAACAGCGCCCAGCTGATCCTCGGCGCCGAGTTCCAGAGCTACGACAGCTTCAGCTGGAAGAACGGCGAGCTCTGGTCGAAGGGCTTCGAGCTCCCGGCCGGCGTCCACGTCGCGCTCGCGCAGATCATCGTCGTCGTGGGGACGCTGGTGCTGATGGTGGCCCTGACGTACTTCGTGCGCGCGACCCAGACAGGCAAGGCGATGCGCGCGACGTCGTTCGACCGCGAGGGGGCCGCGATGATGGGCATCGACGTCGATCGCGTGATCGTCGTCACCTTCTTCATCGGCTCGGCGCTCGCGGGCGCGGCGGGCGTCTTCAACTGCATGGTCTACCAGCAGCTCTGGCCCTACATGGGCTTCCAGGCCGGGCTGTTCGCCTTCACCGCCGCCGTGGTCGGCGGCATCGGCAACCTGCCGGGCGCCGTGCTCGGCGGCATGCTGATCGGCCTGGCCCAGGCGTTCGCGACGGGATACGTGTCGTCGACGTTCGAGGAGGCGATCGTCTTCGCGATTCTCATCGCGGTGATGCTCATCCGCCCGAGCGGCCTGCTCGGCAAGGCGGCGATCCAGAAGGTCTGATGGACGACGGCGGAAATCCCAACCTGCCCGCGCGCCCCGACGAGGGCGAGCCGGGCATCCGGGTCGGGGTCGACGACTGGGTCGCGACCCACGAGCAGCGCGACGTCCGCCGAACCGGGCTCACCGGCAAGGCGAACGACTTGATCGACCGCACGCCGCGGTGGTGGTTCTACGTGGCCTTCGGCCTGCTCGCCGGCCTGCTCCCCGCACTGACCAGCAACGGTTACGTGATCCGCGTCGGCTTCGACACGTTGATCTACATGCTGCTGTGCCTCGGCCTCAACGTCGTCGTCGGTTACGCGGGGCTCCTCGACCTCGGCTACGTCGCGTTCTTCGGCTTCGGCGCGTACATCTTCGCGATGTTGTCGTCGCCCAAATTCGGGCTGCACTGGGACGCGCTGATCGTCGTCCCGCTCGCCGTCGTGGCGACCGGTCTGCTCGGCTTGCTCGTCGCCTTACCGTCGCGACGGCTCGTGGGCGACTACCTGGCGATCGTGACGCTGTTCTTCGGCCAGCTGTTCGTGACCATCATGCAGAACGGCAGCCGCTTCTCGCTGCTCGGCATCGGCGATCACAGCTGGGACCTGACCGGCGGCCCGAACGGGATTCCGGACATCGACAACTGGGATCTCGGGGGCTTCAAGATCTCGTCGCTGAACGGCTACTACCTGACGGCGCTCACCGTCTTCATGATCTCGCTGTTCGCGATCTACCTCGTCGACGTCTCGCGAACCGGGCGCGCCTGGAAGTCGCTGCGCGAGGATCCGCTCGCCGCCGAGCTGATGGGCATCCCCGTCAACCGGCTCAAGCTGCTCGCGTTCGCGATCTCCGCGGGGATCGGAGGGCTCGCGGGCACGCTGTTCGCCGGCCTCAACACGGCGGTGTTCGCCGCCGACTTCGACGTGCCGACGCTGATCATCGTGTACGCGATGCTGATTCTCGGCGGGGCGGGCAGCCTCGGCGGCGTCATCCTCGGCGCGATCGTCGTGAACGTCTCGCTCGAGGCGCTTCGCACGCCCGGCCACGCGACGTGGATCTTCTACACACTGATCGTCGCGACGATCATCGCCAAGGTCAGACCGTGGCGGTGGGTCGTGATCGTGATCGGCGGGACGATCGGCCTGGGCTATCTGCTCGTCGCGATCGCGAACGAATGGTGGCCCCGTGGCACGGCCGGCGAGCCGACGGTGAGCGGCTGGCTGGGCACGTGGCTCAACGAGTGGGTGCTCCATCCGTCCGACCCGCAGACGATCGGGAACATCTGCTTCATCGTGCTGGTGTTCGCGGTTCTCGGCCTGACCCTGCTCAAGCCGTGGCTGCTGTGGGTCGCGATGATCCCGACGCTCTACCTCGCCGCCTTCGTCTGGCAGAACCGCCTCGTCGTCGAGCCGAGCGTGACGCGCCTGATCCTGATCGGCGTCGTGCTGATCGTGCTGATGAACGCACGACCGCAGGGCCTGCTCGGCGCCCACCGCATAGAGATCGCCTGATGCCGGGCAAGCTCCTCGAGCTCGACCAGGTCTCGAAGTCGTTCGGCGGCCTCCGGTCGGTCCAGGAATTGACCATGCACGTCGACGATGGCGAGATCGTGAGCGTCATCGGCCCCAACGGCGCGGGCAAGACGACGCTCTTCAACCTGATCACCGGCGTGTACGCGCCGAACGGCGGCGACATCCGCTTCGACGGCGAGAGCCTGCTCGGGCTCGAGCCGCACGAGATCACGGGGCGCGGGATCGCCCGCACGTTCCAGACCCTCCGGCTGTTCCTGAACATGACCGTCAAGGAGAACGTGATGGCGGCCGCGTACTGCCACACGCACGCGGGAGTGCTGCGCTCGATTCTGCGGACGCCCGGGATGCGCCGCGAAGCGAAAGAGATCGAGCAGTTGGCCGAGGAACGGCTGTCGTTCTTCGGCCAGCGGTTGATGGGCTACCGCTGGAACCAGCCCGCCTACTCGCTCTCCTACGCCAACCGGCGACGCCTCGAGATCGCGCGCGCGACCGCGACCAAACCGCGCATGCTGCTTCTCGACGAACCGGCGGCCGGGATGAACCCGGTCGAGACGCACGAGATCACCGAGCTCATCTCGCGGCTCCGCAACGAGGGCGGCTACACGATCCTCGTGATCGAGCACGACATGCATGTCGTCGAGGGCATCTCGGACCGCGTGATCGCGCTCGACCACGGCGAGAAGATCTCCGAGGGAACGTTCGAGCAGGTTGCGACCGACCCGCGGGTGGTCGAGGCGTATCTCGGAGCGGGAACCGGGACGGCCACCAAGTGATCGAGGCGAACGGCCCGCTGCTCGAGCTGGACGCGGTCGATACCTACTACGGATCGATCCACATCCTCCAGGGGCTCAACCTCAACGTGCAGCCGGGCGAGCTCGTTTGCCTGCTCGGCGGGAATGCCTCCGGAAAGTCGACCACGCTGAAGACGATCCTCGGCATCGTCCAGCCTCGCAACGGCGTCGTCCGTTTCGCGGGCGAGGACGTCACCGAGCGGTCGACGAGCCACCGCATCCGCCGAGGGATGGCGATCGTCCCCGAGAACCGGCGGCTGTTCGGGCCGATGAGCGTGCTCGAGAACCTCCAGATGGGCGCCTACCTGCACGGCGGCGGGACACGCGAGGACTTCGATCGCGTCTACGACCTGTTCCCGCTCCTCCACGAGCGCCGCTCACAGCTCGCGGGGACGCTGTCCGGCGGCGAGCAGCAGATGGTGGCGATGGGCCGCGCACTCATGGCTCGCCCGAAGCTCCTGCTGATGGACGAGCCCTCCATGGGGCTCGCCCCGATCCTCGTCAGCCGGAACTTCGAGATCATCGAGCAGGTGCACCAATCCGGCGTCGCGATCCTCGTCGTCGAGCAGAATGCGAACGTGTCCCTCTCGATCGCCGACCGCGGCTACGTGCTCTCGACCGGGCGGCTCGTGCTCGAGGGGCCGGCTGCGGCCCTGCGCGAGGACGAGAACCTGAGGAAGGCGTACCTTGGCCGTTAGCGACGTCGCCTCGGTACCGGCCCGCTGCCGCCGCCGCTTCGCGATCTTCGAGCGCCTCGTCTACGTGAACTCGTGCTCGCAGGGCGCCCTGTCCGACGCGGTGCGCGACGCGTACCTCGACTACCTCGACGGCTGGGATGATCGCGGCGCGCCGTGGGACTACTGGGTCGAGCGCTCCGAAGCGGCACGCGGGTCGTTCGCCCGCCTCGTCGAGGCGCGGCCGGAGCACGTCGCGGTCACCTCATCGGTCTCGGCCGGACTGAGCGCACTCGCGAGCGCGATCGACTTCGAGGCGCGTCCGAAGGTGGTCATGTCCGACTTCGAGTTCCCGACCGCCGGCCAGATCTGGCACGCGCAGCAGTTGCGCGGGGCCGAGGTCGTGGTGCTGCCTGCCGTCGAGACGGCCGACGGCCCCAAGATCCCGCTCGAGGCCTTCGAGGAGGCCGTCGACGAGCGGACCGCGGTCGTCCAGATCGCCGCCGTCTGCTACCGGAACGGCGTTCGCCAGCCGGTCGAGGAGATCGCGCGGATCGCGCACGAGCGCGGGGCGCTCCTCGCGCTCGACGCGTACCAGGCGGCGGGCTCCTACCCGCTCGACGTGCAGGCGCTCGGCGTCGACGTGCTCGCCGCAGGCGTCCTCAAGTACCTGCTCTCATCGGCCGGGCTCGCGTTCATGTGGGTGCGGCCGGGGCTCTCCGAGACGCTGCTGCCGACGCAGACGGGGTGGTTCGCGGACGAGGACATCTTCGCGATGGACCACACCGACTACTCGCCGGCGGCCGACGCGCGCCGCTTCCAGTCGGGGACGCCGCCGATCCCGGCGATCTACGGCGGCATCGCCGGCATGGAGCTGATGCGCGAGATCGGCATCGCCGACACGCGCGAGCACGTCCTCGCGCTGACCGACCGCCTGATCGACGGCGCCGAGGCGCTCGGCGGCATCGTCGTCACGCCGCACGAGCACGCTCGCCGCGGCGCGCTCGTCTGCATCGCGTCGACCGACGCGCCCGCGCTCGTGAGCGCGCTCGCGACCGACGGGATCGTCACCTCGGAGCGCGACGGCAACCTGCGGGTCTCCCCGCACGCCTACAACACCGCCGACGACATCGACGCCGTCGTGGCGGCGCTCGAGCGTCACCACGGGCTCCTGCGCACGGCCGGCTAGGCGACCTTCCGCACGTACGTGAAGTGCGCGACGACCGGCGACGCCGCCAGCTCGACGCACTCGTAGCCGCCGAGGACGTCCCCGAGATCCTCGAAGAGCGGCTCGCCTTGGCCGAGCAGCACCGGGGTGACGTGCAGCGCCATCTCGTCGACGAGGCCGGCCCGCAGGTACTGGCGGGCGGTCGACGCGCCGCCGCCGAGCGAGATGTCGCGGCCCGCGGCGGCCTCGGCCGCGCGTTCCAGCGCGGCCTCGATGCCGTCGGTGACGAAGTGGAACGTCGTACCGCCCTGCATCTCGAGCGGATCGCGCGCGTGATGCGTCAAGACGAACACCGGTGTGTGGTACGGCGGATCGTCCCCCCACCAGCCGTTCCATTGCTGGTCGCCCCAGTCCCCGCGAATCGGGCCGAACATGTTCCGGCCCATGATCACCGCGCCGACGTTCTTGCTCCAGAGGTTGGCGTACTCGGCCTCGGCGTCGTCGGCGTTTCGGGCCGCGAACGCCCACTCGTGCAGTGCCATGCCACCCTCGCCGAGCGGGTTCTCGCGGCTCTGGTTCGGTCCGGCCACGAAGCCGTCGAGCGAGATCGAGAGGCTGAACTTGAGTCGTGTCATGCCCCTTCGACCGCGCCGCCCTCCCGAAGTCATCGGTGCGTGCATCGGCTCGGGACACGCGTCGCTAGGCTGGTCGCATGCGCGTGCTGTGGGCGAAGGCGCCGCTTCTTCTGCTCCGCTACCCACAGCTCTTCGCCGCACTGATCGCCCTCGCCGGTCTGACAGCAGTCGTAGCTGCATCCGCTCCGATGCTCCATCGAGGCATCGAGAGCGGGTCGCTCCAGGCCCAGCTCCGGGATCTATCGCCCCTGGCCGCCGGGCTCGAGGTGCGCGTGCCGTCCGGCCGGTTCGAGAGCGACCGACGCCGGCGCGAGGCCGCCATCCGCGTCGCGCGAGACGTCGACGGCGTCGGCACCCCCGTCGTGACGACGCTGATCCCCGTGACGGCCGGCGGGCAGGTGGCGCCGGGCCTCGAGCTGGTCGCGATGGCGCGTAGTGGCGCTCTCGACCATGTGCAGCGGAAGACCGGAGGAGATCCCGGCGGGGTCTGGATCGCCGATTCGACGGCAAGAGCTCTTCGACTTCGGCCGGGCCAGACGCTCGTCTTGACCGAGCCCGCCTACTTCGGGCACACGTCATCGATCGCCGTGCGCATCGCCGGCGTCTACCGGGCGCTCGAGGCCGACTGCTGCGGGCCGTTCTGGTCGAACTGGGTGCAGGACATCCGCAACCCTCATCCGGACTTGCCGCCGCCGCCGGCGTTCGTCCTGATGCCGCAGTCGACACTGGTTCGTGTCGCACGACGGCTCCACCCGTCCGTGGAGAACCGCTTCGAGTTCCCCGCGACGACAACGCTCACGCTCGACGGCGCCAGGCAATTGGAGGCTCGCTTTCGCGCGTTGGATCGGGAGATCAGGTCCGGCAACTCGCCGGTGCGGCGGGAACTGGGGTGCGCCGGCGCGACAGGATGCTCGACGAACTCGTCACTCAGCTCGGCGCTTGCGCTCGCGACGGCAGAGGTGGCCACCGTCTCGCCGACGATCTGGCTGCTCGCCGCCTGTGGGCTCCTGGTTGGTCTCGCCCTAGCGGTCACAGCCGGTGTCTTCCTCGTCCGCCGGCGATCAGACGAAGTGAACGTCCTCTTCGTGCAAGGCGAGGCGGTCGCCGCGTTCGGCACGCGCGTGGCACTCGAGTCGGTGCTGCCGGCGACGATCGGCGCGGCGGTAGGCGTGGTCGCTTCGATCTCCCTGCTCGAGCTGCTTGCGCCGGCGGGCGCGGTCGACAGCCGCGTTGTCTCGACCGGGATCGCGTACGGCGCGGCCGGTGGCTTCCTGGTGATCGCGGCGGCAGCCGCAGGAGCTTCGGCCGCGTTCCCTCGATCCGGTCGCCGAAGGGGGCCGGGCCGGATCGTCCTCCGCCTGCCCTGGGAGTTGGTCATGATCGCCGCAGCGGTGCTCCTGCTCGCGCTCCTGCTGAGCGGGCGGGGCCTGGCCCACGACTCGACCGGGGCGACGCATCCGCGCTTGGCGGTCTTCCTGCTCCCGATGGTCGCGGTCACGGGGGCCGCCGGGCTTGCGACGCGCGGTGGCACACGCCTGCTTCGCGGCGTTCGCACCGCGTCCCCGGTCTGGCTTCTGCTGGCGTTGCGAAGGCTCGCGAGCGGGCGCGCGGCGCTCGCCGCTGCCGTCGTCGGCATGGCGGTCGCATTCGGGATGTTCGCCTACGCTTCGACTCTCTCGGCGTCGCTCATGCGGAGCACGACGGAGAAGGCGTTCGTCGCCACGGGCGGGGATGTCCAGGGAACCGTCGACCCGAGCGCCGGCGGCACGGCGTCGTTTCCGTTCCCGGTGGCGCTTGCGCAGATCGACCAGTCCAACGCCGCGTTCGAGTCCGGCGCGCCGGTCGATCTCGTTTCCGCCGATCCGGCTGCACTGGCGAGGACTCTCCGGTGGGGGAACGGCTGGCCGAACGATCCACGCCGGCTCCTGCCACGGCTCGCGGCGCGCTCGGACCGGCTGCTCGCGATCGCGAGCAGTGACGCCCCGAACAGCGACGCCGTCGTCTATCAGGGCGTCCGGATCCCGATCACGATCGTCGGGCGCGCTGCGATCCCGGGCTCCCGGGCCGGCTATCCGGCACTGCTCGTCTCGTCGGAGGCCCTCAGAGCCGGGGCGGCGCGCAACCACATCCCCTACCCGGCACCCGGCGTGACCGGAGTCGTGTGGGCGAAAGGAAGGCCCGCGGTGGTGGAGCGGGCCCTGGCGGCCTCGACCCTCTATCCGTTCTACCTGACGACACCCGGCGCAATCACCCGAAGCGCGTCGGTCGCCGCGGCCCTGCGCAGCTATCGGTACGTCAGGATCGTCGGCGTCGCGCTCTCGTTGCTCACGTTGGTTGCGCTGCTTCTGTACCTGCAGGTGCGGCAGCGCTCGCAGCTGATCTCGTCGGCATTCGCCCGACGGATGGGGCTCACTCGACGCTCCGACACCGGCGCGGTCGCCTTCGAGGCGGCGATCGTGATGCTGTTCGCCGGGCTCCTCGGCGGCGGCGTCGCGGCGCTCATCGCGCAGGCCGTCGTGAAGCACGTCGACTCGCTGCCGCAGTACGCACCCGGCCCGGTCTCGGTCGTCCCGTGGACCGTGCTCGTCGCCGGGCTCGCGATCGCGGTCGTTGCCGCTTCGTTCGTGGGGGCGGCCGCCGCCGGCATCGCCCGCCGCTCGGACATCGCGGAGGCGCTCAGGCTTGGCTGACCGCACCGGCATCGTCTGCCGCGCCGTCTCGCGCGTGTACCGCTCGCCCTCGGGCTCCGTCGAAGCTCTCCATGCGCTGAACCTGTCGCTGCGACCAGGTGCCCTTCACGCCCTCGTCGGGCCTTCAGGCTGCGGCAAGTCCTCGCTCCTGCGTCTGCTGGCCGGGCTCGACGCACCGGACGCCGGCTCGATCATGGTCGGCGGTATCGACGTCGAGAGCCTGCGGGGCTCCGAGGTCAGACGGTTTCGACGCGAGACCGTCAGCTACCTCGCACAGCGGCCCGCCGCGAATCTCATCCCCCACCTCACGCTGCGCGAGCATCTCGAAGGCTCAGCGGCGCGACTTGCTGTGGCAGAGGAGATCGGCATCGCTCATCGTCTCGATGCACGAGCAGGCGAGATGTCAGGCGGCGAGCAGGCACGTGCCGCGATCGCCATCGGCATCGCCCGGGAGACCTCGTTCGTCCTCGTCGACGAGCCGACGGCCGAGCTCGACCGCCGCACCGCAACGCGCGTCATCGATGCGCTCGCGCGAGCCACGGCCGACGGCCGGACGGTGGTGGTCGCGACCCATGATCCCGACGTGATCCGTGTTGCCGCGCAGACGGTCGAGCTCGCGACGCGAGTCGCCGAGCACCCGCGGTTCGAGCGCAGGGCGCGCGAGACTCGAGCGCCGGCGATCGTGCTCGACCGGGTCTCGAAGAGCTATGGGCCGGCGACGGTGGTCGACGAGGTCTCGCTCGAGCTGCAGCCGGGCGAGTTGGGCGTCCTCGTCGGCAGATCCGGATCAGGCAAGTCGACCGCGCTCATGCTCGCCGGGGGCTGGCTCTCACCCGATTCCGGCGTCGCACGCGTGCCCGGCGGCTCCGCGAGCGCGCCGCCGGCCTGGGCGCGGACGTCGTACCTCTCACAGCGCTTCGGCCTGCTGCCGGAGCTGTCGGTCGCGGAGAACATCGCGCTCCCCCTCCGGCTCACAGGCGCAGACCAGGGCGGCCGTGTCGCCGAGCTCATGGACGCGCTCTCGCTCACTGACCTCGGTGAGCGCCTGCCCGCGGAGACCTCGGTGGGACAGCAGCAGCGCGCCGCGCTGGCGCGGGCGCTCGTCCAGCATCCGGAGGCGCTGATCGCCGACGAGCCGACCTCCCATCAGGACGCTCGTTCGGCGGAGCTCGTGTGGTCCGCCCTCGTTGCGGCCTGCGAGCGCGGCACGGCATGCCTGATTGCGACGCACGAGGAGCGCGCGCCGTTCGCCGACCGCGTGTGGCGGATCAGCGACGGCCGGATCCAGGAGCCCTGAGCAACAATCCTCGTGTGAGTCCGAGACCTGCGATCTGGAAGCCCCGCTACGCGACGCGCAGCATGCGCGAGCGCGCGTGGGCCCGAGCCGACCTACGGCGTGAGCAGGCACAGCGGGCCGGGCCCGGTCGTCCTTCCCTGTGGGCACGCCTGCGAGGCAGGCTCACCCGATGACCGAAACGAGCGCGGAGCGCTACCTCCGGCTCGGGCTCCAGCTCGGCCGGCACGTCGACGGGCTCGTCGACGCCTACTACGGCCCGCCCGAGCTCAAGGCCGACGTCGACGCGGCGCCGCCCGTCGAGCCGCGTGCGCTCGTCGCGCAGGCCGACGACCTCCTCGACGAGCTCGACGAGGGCTGGCTGCGAGACCAGGCGGCCGGGCTGCGCACGTACGCCGGCGTGCTCGCAGGCGAGTCGCGCTCGTTCGCCGACGAGGCCGAGGGGTGCTACGCCGTCCGCCCGGTCTACACGGACGAGTCGGTCTTCGAAGCCGCGCACGAACGGCTGGAGGAGCTCCTTCCCGGCGACGGGCCGCTGTCCGACCGCTACGCACGGTGGGAGGAGTCGATTCGCGTGCCCGTCGACCAGGTCGAGCGCACCGCGGCGGCGGCGATCGCGCAGGCGCGCGCGGCGACCCGTCGCATCGTCCAGCTGCCCGAGGGCGAGGACGTCGAGCTCGAGCTCGTCCGCGACGAGGCCTGGCTGGCGTTCTGCGAGTACCACGGCGCGCTGACCAGCGGGATTGCCGTCAACGTCGACCTGCCGATCTCGGCGCTCGAGCTGCTCGTCATCGCGATCCACGAGACGTATCCAGGGCACCACACAGAGCGCTGCTGCAAGGAGCAGCTGCTCGTCCGCGGCCGCGGCCTGCTCGAGGAGACGATCGTGCTCGTCCCGACGCCCCAGTCCCTGGTCGCGGAGGGGATCGCCAAGCTCGCCCCGGCCGTGCTGCTCGAGAGCGACGACGGCGAGGCGCTCGCCGCGGTGATCCACGACGCCGGCATCGACTTCGACCTCGGGCTTGCCCGCGCCGTGCGGCGCGTGCTCGAGCCCTGCCAGTGGGCGGAGGTGAACGCGACGCTGATGCTGTACGAGGACGGGGCCACCGAGGAGGAGGTGCACGGGTACCTCCGGCGCTGGGAGCTCCTGACGCCGGAGCTCGCCGACCACATGATCCGCTTCTTCAAGGACCCCACCTCGCGGAGCTACGTCTTGACCTATCCGGCCGGGCTCGAGCTGTGCGAGGCGTACGTCGGCGGCGACCCGGAGCGCTTTCGCCGCCTGCTCACCGAGCAGGTACGGATCGGCGAGCTCGTGGCCGCCCGCGACGCCGCGAAAGCCTGATCTGCGCTCGCTCCGTGCGGTACGAAGTTGCGCGGCCTGTGACGAAGATTTTATAAAACTCTCTACATGCTGCTGCGGGAGGTCGGATATGCACGTCCCGAGTCGCTCGCGGAGGCGATCGACCTGCTCGCGGAGAACGACGGCGCACGCGCGCTCGCCGGCGGCCAGACGATCGTCAACGTGATGAAGGCGCGCGCGGCGTCGCCGGACGCGCTCGTCGACCTGAACGGCCTCGACGAGCTGAAGGGCATCGATCTCGCCGCCAACGGCACGCTCTCGATCGGCGCGATGGCGACCTACACCGAGATCGTCGAGAGCGCCGAGGCCCGCGCCCGGCCGATCCTCGGCGAGGTCTGCGCGCAGATCGCGGATGTACAGGTGCGGAATCGCGGCACGATCGGCGGCAATGTCTGCTCGAACGACCCGACCAATCATCTGCCGCCGCTGATGGTCGCGCTCGACGCGACGATGACGATCGCCGGCAAGGACGGCGAGCGCGACGTCGATGCGAACGATTTCTTCCTCGGCGTCTACCTGACCGCGGTCGGAACAGGCGAGCTGCTGACGAAGATCACACTTCCGGCCGGCACGGCCGACGGCTTCGCCTCGGTGACGCTCGGCGCCGACGGCACGTGCATCTGCAGCGCCGCGGCCAGCGTGAACGGAGGCGTCCACGTGGCGGTCGGCTGCGTCGCCGCCGTCCCGGTCTCGGTCCACCCCGGCTCGAGCGAGGAGCAGGTCGTGCGCGAAGCCGTTCGCGATGCCGCGATCGACGCGCCGTCCGACGTGCACGCGTCGAGCGCGTACCGCGCGCACCTGGCCGAGATCGTCGCCGTGCGCGCCGTCAACCACGCCCTGGAGGCAAAGCGCTAGTGGCCGCGATCTCGCCCAGCAAGACGATCTCCGTCTCGATCAACGGCACGACCTACGAGCGCGAGGTCGAGGCGCGCAAGCTGCTGATCCATTTCATCCGCGACGACGTCGACCTCACCGGCAGCCACATCGGCTGCGATACCGGCAACTGCGGAGCGTGCTCGGTGATCGTGGACGGGACGCTCGTGAAGAGCTGCATGATGCTCGCCGTCCAAGCCGACGGCGCGACGATCGAGACGGTCGAGTCGCTCGCCGAGGGCGACGAGCTCTCGAAGCTCCAGCAGGCGTTCTCGGCGCACCACGCCCTGCAGTGCGGCTACTGCACGCCGGGCATGCTGATGAGCGCGACCGCGCTGCTGCGCGCGAACCCGAGCCCGTCGGACGACGAGATCAAGAAGGCGCTGCAGGGCAACATCTGCCGCTGCACCGGCTACTGGAACATCTTCGAGGCCGTCAAGGCGGCCGCGTCTTGACCTCCACCACAACCGCGCCGGAGCGCGTCGAGGTCGAGGCTCCGGAGAAGACCTGGTCGGGGCAGAACGTCCCGCGCAAGGAGGACCGGCGGCTCGTCCAGGGGCAGGGCGTCTTCGTCGACGACGTCAAGCGGCACGGCATGGGCTACGTGCACTTCGTGCGCTCGCCGTACGCGCACGCGCACATCACCTCGATCGACGTGTCGCAGGCGGAGCAGGCGCCGGGCGTCTACGGGACGCTCACCGGCGAGGAGGTCGCTGCGCTCACCGATCCGTTCTTCCAGATCTCGTCGGTGCCCGGCGGCAACATCCAGGACTACGCGCTCGCGCTGGGCAAGGTGCGGTACGTCGGCGAGGCGGTCGTTGCGGTCGTCGCCGACACGCGCGAGCGCGCCCGCGACGCGTCCGAGCTCGTCGAGGTGGAGTACGAGCCGCTCGACGCGCTCACCGACGCGCGCCGCGCCCGCGACGCGGACGCACCCGTCCTGCACGACGAGGCCGGCGGGAACCTGATGTGGGAAGGCGTCTACGAGTGGGGCGACCTCGATGCCGCTTTCGCCGAGGCGGACCACGTCGTCAAGATCGACGAGCTTCACTTCCACCGCTTCAACTCCACGCCGCTCGAGTGCGACGGCGCGCTCGTCGAGTACAACCGCGGCGTCGCCCAGTGGACGATCACGACGAACAACCAGTTCCCGGGATTCGCCGCGATCATGATGGGGCCGGCGATGCGCTGCGGCCTCGACAAGCTGCGCTTCGTCACGCAGGACATCGGCGGCGGCTTCGGCAACAAGATCACCTCGCACCCGCAGCTCGTCGTGTGCTGCCTGCTCGCGCGCAAGCTCAACCGCGCGATCCAGTGGACTGAATGGCGCACCGACTTCCACCTCTCGATGTCGCACGGAAACGAGCGCTGGTTCCACGAGACCGAAGTCGCGGTCAAGTCGGACGGGACGCTGCTCGGCTTCCGCACCAAGGCGCTCGACGACGCCGGCGCCTGGCTCCGGTACGAGCCGCTCGGCGGCGTGATCTGGGCTCAGGTCACGCCCGGCATGTATCGCTGGCGCCACATCCGACTTGAATTCACCCAGGTCGCTACCAACAAGGCGCCGGTGTCGCCGAACCGCGGCTACTCGCGCATGCAGCACCTCTGGTTCACGGAGCGCGTGATCGACATCGTCGCGCACGAGCTCGGCCTCGATCCGATCGAGGTCCGGAAGCGCAACTACATCCGCGCGGACGAGATGCCCTACGAGACGCCGAACGGCTGCGTCTACGACTCGGGCGACTACGCGCAGATGCTCGACGTCGCGCTCGAGCTGATCGGCCACGAGCAGCTCGAGCAGCGGCGGCAGGACGCCGAGTCGCGCGGAAAGCTGCTCGGCTTCGGGATCGGTTCGACACTCGACTCGGGCACGAACAACTTCGGCCAGTCGCGGATGATCAACCCGGAGCTGCAGTTCTCGGGCAACAACGAGGTCGCGACGGTCAAGCTGGACATCTTCGGCGAGATCGTCGTCACGCTCGGCACCACGCCCCAGGGCCAGGGCCACGAGACGACGGCGGCGCAGGTCGTAGCGGACATCCTCAAGTGCTCGGTCGACGACGTGCACGTGCGCGCCGGTCACGACTCGTACTGGAACTCGCACGCCGGCTTCTCCGGGACCTACGCCTCCCAGTTCGCGGTCACCGGCCTGTCGGCGGTCAAGGGCGCGACCGAGATGCTGAGGGACGAGATCTTCAAGCTCGCCGGCGCCGTCTTCGGCGGCGTACCGCCGGAGGCGCTCGAGCTCGCCGACGGCGGCATCCGCATCAGGGAGAGCCCCGAGGCGTTCCTGCCGTTCATGGCGTGCGGCGCGATCATCAACGCCAACAACGCGGGCCTGCCCGAGGACCTCGGCGTCACGCTCAACTGCCGCTACGTCTACCGCCCGCCGTTCCAGGTGCCGGATGTCGAGCGGAAGTTCGGCAACCTCACGCTCACCTACGCCGCGCAGATCCACACGGTGGTGATCGAGATCGATCCCGACACCGGCTACTACGAGCTGATCGACTACGCCGCCGTCGACGACTGCGGCAAGCGGATCAACCCGCAGATCGTCGAGGGCCAGGTGATGGGCGCAACCGCGCAGGCGCTCGGCGCCGCGATGCACGAGCACTTCGCCTACGACGAGGACGGCAACCTGCTCACGCCCAACTTCTACGACTACCACGTCCCGCACGCGCTCGACATGCCGCCGCTTCGCACCGGCAGCATCGAGACGCCGTCGCCGTTCACGCCGCTCGGCACGAAGGGCATGGGCGAGGGCGGCGGCGCCGGCATCCACGCGATCTGCGCGGCCGTCCAGGACGCGCTGCGCGGCCACGGCGACGCGATCGTCTGGGACAGCTGCAACCCGTACCACCGCGTGTGGGAGATGTTGAACGACCCGAAGGCGGCCGGCGGCTCGGTCTCGGTGTCCGCGGCGTGATCGTCTCGGGGGACCGCACGTTCACCGCTCCGCGCGAGGCCGTCTGGGGCGTCCTCAACGATCCCGCGTCGATGGCGAAGACGATGCCCGGCGTCGAGAGCTTCGACGTCCACGACCCGACCCACTGGACCGCGAACGTGAAGATCCCGCTCGGGCTCGGCGGCCTGCGCATGAAGGTCGACATGGAGAAGCTCGAGGAGCGCGAGCCGGAGTTCGCGAAGCTCGCGATCAAGGGGCAAGGCGTCGGCGCGATGATGCGGATGGAGACGCAGTTCGAACTGTCGGACGCGCCCGACGGCGGCACCGCGATGCACTGGACGGCCGACGTCCGCATCGCCGGCCCGGTCGGCTCGATGGGGCAGCGGGTGCTGCAGCCGATCGTCAACCAGCAGGTCCAGCACGTCCTCACCGCGCTCGACCGCGAGGTCAAGGCGGCGGCCTCCGAGCCGGCGTGACGGCCGTTCCTTTCAGGATCGGCGTCATGCAGCTCACGATGGAGCCGCTCGACGAGATGCTCGCGTCGGCGCGCGCGATGGACGCCGCCGGCATGGACACGATCTGGCTCGCGGAGGCGTACCCGTGGTGGCGCAAGCACGGGATGGAGGCGCGGTCGTCTACGGTCGTGTCGGCGCTGATGGCGCGCGAGACGAAGCAGCTGACGATCGGCTGGGGGATCATCTCGCCGTTCACACGCCATCCCGTTCAGGTGGCGATGGACGCGCGCGTCGTGCAGGAATCGGCCGGCCCGGGCCGCTTCATCCTCGGCTACGGCACGTCGAAGATCTTCCTCAACAACGCGCAGATGCAGACGTCGAAGACGCTCGGGCCGATGCGCGACGCGGTAACGATCGTGCGCGGTGTGCTCGGCGGCGGCGCGTTCGCATACGAGGGCTCGACCTGGAGCGCCGACGTGCCGGCGCTGCAGTCGGAGGCGCACACCCCGCGCGACGTTCCGCCGGTCTACGTCGCGGCGACGGCGCCGAAGATGCAGGCGCTCGCCGGAGAGATCGGCGACGGCTGCCTGACACCGTCGATCACGACGCCCGCCTTCGTCCGCTACACGCGCGGCAACGTGAATGCCGACATCGACATCGGCTGCACGGTGGTCGCCTCGATCCACGCGACCGACCGCGACCAGGGACGGGACGGCGCGCGCGAGATCGCCGGCATGTACCTGGCGAACAAGGTGCAGAACATCCAGGGCTCGGCGGATACCTTGCTCGACCTCGCGGGGATCGAGCAGGGCGAGATCCGCCCGGTGGCCGAGGCGATGGAGCAGGGCGGCCGGCTCGCGGCGAAGGCGAAGGTCTCGGACGCGCTGCTCGACAAGTGCAAGCCGATCGCCGGCACGCCCGCCGAGTGCATCGCGGCGATCGAGGAGTACAAGGACGCCGGCTGCACGCACGTCATGCTCGAGCTCTGGGGAGCAGACCGCCACGAGCAGATCCGGCTGTTCGGCGAGCAGGTCCTCCCGCACGTTCGCGGATGAGCGCCGTCGCGGTCGACCGCGACCGGCTCGTCGAGACGGCGAGCGCCCTCGTCGACGTGCACAGCTTCACCGGCGACGAGCAGCCGCTCGCCGAGCTGATGGTCTCGATCTACGAGCGGCTCGGGCTGCACGTGCAGTGGCAGCAGGTCGAGGACGGCCGCGCCAACGCGCTCGGCACCTGGGGTGGAACCGGCGGAGGCAAGAGCCTGATGTTCAACGGCCACATGGACACCTCGTACTCCGGACGGGAGCCGTGGCTGAAAGACGTGCCGGGATTCCAGCCGAAGGCGTTCCAGCACGAGGGGCGCCTGTACGGGCTGGGCATCTCGAACATGAAGGGCGCGCTCGCGTGCTATCTCGAGGCGGTGCAGGCGCTGCAGGACGCCGGCGTGCGGCTGCGCGGCGACGTGCTGATCGCAGCCGTCTGCGGCGAGATCGAGAAGACCCAGTACGGCGACGCCTCGGGCGCCGAGTACCGCGGTTACGCGGCCGGCACGCGCTACCTCGTCTCGCACGGCGGCGTCGCCGACATGTGCCTGCTCGGCGAGCCGACCGAGGGCAAGGTCGTGCTCGGTCACTTCGGCGCCCTCTGGCTGCGCATCCGCGCGCACGGCGACTTCATCCACACCGCCTTCAGCGAGGGCCGCCGCGACCGGAACTCGATCCTTCGCATGCACGAGCTCACATCCGCGGTGCTCGAGTGGATCCCGACCTGGGAGCAGGATCCCGCCAACGCCTACCGCGGCGCCGCGGCGATCGTGAACGTCGGCGCGATCGCGGGCGGCTTCGGCTGGCGCGTGTCGCGGACGCCGCACCACACCGACCTCTTCCTCGACGTCCGCGTGCCGCCCACCAAGCCGATGGGCGTCGCGCGCCGCGAGGTGCTCGACTTCGTCCGCACGCTCGCCGAGCGCTTCCCCGACTACGGCGTCGAGGGCGAGGTCTACGTCACGGCGCCCGGCGCGGAGATCGAGGAGGGTCACGAGCTGGTGCAGGCGATCGACTCCGCGCACGCCGAGGTGCACGGCGAGCCGCCGGGCCGCGACGTGACGCGGTGGTTCAGCGACGCGTCGGCGCTGACGCGCTACGGCGTGCCGACGGTCAACTACGGAACCTCGACCGGGCTCATGGACGTCTCTCTCGGCGAGAACCTCGACATCGACGGGCTGGTGAAGATGGCACACACGTATGCGCTGGTCGCGCAGAAGGTCTGCGCATGAAGCTGGTCACGTACGACGACGGCAAGGTCGGGCGCGTCGACGGAGACGAGGTCGTACGCCTCGACGTCCCGACGATGCGCGAGTACTTCGAGCGCGGCGGCGCGGACGACGCCGGCGAGCGCGTCCCGCTCGCGGACGTGCGGCTGCGGGCGCCGATCGTCCCCAAGAAGTTCTTCCACACCGCCGGCAACTTCCGCGAGCACGAGGAGGAGTCGAAGAACGTCGACTGGTCGCACCAGATCGCGCCGTGGATCAACTTCTTCCAGAACGTCGACGCAATCATCGGCCCGGAGGAGCCGCTGATCTACCCGGAGCACCTCACCGAGGAGCTCGACTACGAGCTCGAGCTCGCGGTCGTGCTCGCGAAGAGCGGCAAGTGGTTCGCGGCCGAGGACGCGGCCGATTACATCGGTGGGTACGTGATCTTCAACGACATCACCGCGCGCGACATCCAGCGCGGCGAGATGCGCTCGGGCGTTTTCAGCTTCTGCAAGGCGATCGACACGTTCTGCCCGCTCGGCCCGTGGATCGTCACACCGGATGAGCTCGGCGATCCGCACGACCTGCGCATGGAGCTGCGCGTGAACGGCGAGCCGCGCCAGGAGTCGCACTCGAGCCGCATGAGCGTGACGATCCCGGAGATCCTTTCGAACTTCTCGGCGCTCGGATACTCGGCGGGCGACGTCCTCTCGACGGGCACGGTTGCGGGCGTCGCCGGCTTCAAGTCGGAGGAGGAGCGTCGGCGCCTCTACCTGAAGCCCGGCGACGTGGTCGAGGCGGAGATCGAGCGGATCGGCGTGCTCCGCACCCCGGTGATCTCGTGGCAGGAGGGCCACGGCGAGCCGGCCCCGCCGCGCATCCGCCCCTGGGGCGAGGCGTGAGCGGCCGCTGGCCGAGAGACGACGCGAAGCTCGAGCGCGTGCGCGCGCTGATGGACGAGCACGGCCTCGACGCGCTCGTCGTGCGCGCGCCCGACAACGTCCTCTACCTGACGAACTTCTGGGGGATGAAGGGCTACGACGCGTGCGTCTTCCCGCGCGAGGGCGAACCGGTGCTGATCTGCCTCGAGGCCTCCGAGGAGGACGCGGCCGAGACGGCGTGGACGGCAGACGTGCGCTTCGTGCGCGGCTACGCGCCGGACGATCCGCGTCCGGTGCCTGCGCGCACGCTCGACGCGGCGCTCGAGGTCTCGCGGGGCCACGGCCGCGTCGGCCTGGAGCTCTCGATGGGGACGCAGGCGTCGGACCGGATGGTCGGCGAGCCGACGACCTTCACGAGCGGCTGGTTCGCCGCGTGGCCTGCCGCGGAGGACGCGATGCCGGTGCTCAACGCGGCGCGCGCGACGAAGACCGCGCAGGAGGTCGAGCGCATGCGGATCGCGAACGCGATCGCGGCCGACGCGATGGAGCACGTCCGCGGCCGGCTCGAACCCGGCATGAAGGAGTCGGAGGCCGCGGCGATCTGGCAGGGCTTCGTGCACGGGCAGGGCACGGCACGCGCCGACGTCTCGCTCGCGCTGCCGTTCTCGCTCGTCTGGGCGGGCCGCGGCATCAAGACGTTCACCGCGACGGGCGACCTGCCCGTCACCGCGGACGAGCCGGTGCTGTTCGAGATCTGGGTCTGTGCGGACGGGTACTGGGCCGACCACACCAAGAACCTCGTCGCCGGCGAGCTCCGCGAGGACTACCGCGAGCTCGAGGCGGGGCTCCTCGGTGTCTACGAGCGCGCGGTCGCGCACTGCGTCCCGGGCGCGTCGCTGGCGGAGCTGGACGTGCTCGTGCGCGACGGGATCGACGAGCTCGGCTATCCCGAGCAGCCGACGCACCCGATCTGCCACGGCATCGGTGCGCGTGCACACGAGCCGCCGTACGCGCACCAGGCCGGGGGCGGTACGGTCACCGAAGGCATGGTGCTGGCGATCGAGCCCGGCTGCTACTGGCAAGGCGGAGGAGGACTGCGCGTGGAGGACAACTTCCTGGTCACCGCCGACGGCGCGGAGAAGCTGTCGAGCTTCCCGGACGGGGTCGTGTCGTGCAGGAGCTGATCTGGACCGGCTCGCTGAACGACCCGTACGCGATCCGCGGGCACGTCGGCCTGTACGACACGACGCTCCGCGACGGCGAGCAGACCGTCGGCGTCGTGCTCGACCCCGAGCAGAAGCTCGAGATCGCGCGCCTGCTCGACGACCTCGGGGTCGAACGGATCGAGGCGGGATTCCCGCGCGTGTCGGACGACGACTGGCAGGCGGTCAAGCTGATCTCCGAGGCGGGCCTGCGCGCCGAGGTGTGGGGCTTCTCGCGCGCGGTTCCGGCCGACCTCGAGGCGCTCGTCTCGCTCGGCGTGAGCCACTCGGTGATCGAGTCGCCGATCTCCGACCTCAAGCTCGACGCGATCGGCGTGTCGCGCGAGACGATGCTCGAACGAATCGCGAAGGCGATGCGCTTCGCGGCCGAGAACGGCATCTACGCGGCGTTCTTCGGCGTCGACTCGACGCGCGCCGACCTGGATTTCTTCCGCCGCGTCTACGAGACGGCGGTCGAGGCGGGCGCGCGCGAGGTCGCCGTGGTCGACACGCTCGGGATCGCGTCGCCGGAGGCGGTCGGCGACCTCGTCGGGCGGACGGTGCAGTGGCTCGACGGCACGCCGGTGCACTTCCACGGCCACAACGACTTCGGCGTGGCGACCGCGAGCGCCGCCGCCGCGGTGCGCGCCGGAGCGACGTGGATCCACGGCACGATCAACGGCATGGGCGAGCGCGCAGGCAACGCGAGCCTCGGCGAGATCGCGCTCGCGCTGCGCGCGCTGTACGGCATCGAGACGAACCTGCGGCTCGACCGAATCCGCGCCGTCTCCGAGCGCGTGCGCGAGCTGTCGGGCTACGACCTGGAGCCGTGGAAGCCGGTCACGGGCCAGACGCTCTACCGGCGCGAGAGTGGCGCGGTCGCAAGCCAGTTCCACGACCCGCCGTCGATCGAGCCGTACTCGTCCGAGCTCGTCGCGACCGAGCGGTCGATCGTGCTCGGCAAGAAGAGCGGGATCGACTCGGTGCGGATCAAGGCGGACGAGCTCGGCCTCGACCTCCCCGAGGAGCGCCGCGCCGGCGTGCTGGCGGCGGTGAAAGAGCTGGGCATGCGGAAGCACGGCCTCGTCACCGACGACGAGTTCCGGCAGCTGGTCGATGAGCGCTGAGGCTTCGGACCACGACGTCGTCGTCGTCGGCAGCGGCGTCAACGGGCTCGCGTGCGGAGCACTGCTGGCTCAGGCCGGGCGGAATGTCTGCGTGCTGGAGCGCAACGACTGGTTCGGCGGCGCGATCCGCACCGCGGAGATCACGAAGCCCGGCTTCCACCACGACGTCTTCAGCGCGTGGCACCCGCTGTGGGTGGGCGGTCCGGCGCACGCCCGGCTCGGCGCCGACCTCGCGCGCCACGGGCTCGAGTACCTGAACACCGAGCATCCGACGGCGACGCTCTATCCGGACGGCGAAGCCGCGTTCCTGCTGCGAAACGCCGCCGCCAACGCGGCCGAGCTCGACCGGCACGAGCCCGGCGACGGCGCCGCGTGGCACGGCCTGCTCGACGAGTTCCTGCCGAACGCCGACCTCGCGTTCGGCGTGCTCGGCACCGAGCTGTGGTCGCGGCACGGCGCGACCCTCGCGCTGAAGGCGTACCGCCGGCTCGGCCGCCGCGGCACCGCAGAGTTCGCCTCGCGGCTGCTCGTCTCGGCGCGCGACTGGCTCACCGACACGTTCGCGTCGCCGCGGGCGCACGGCCTGCTCGCGCCGTGGGTGCTGCACACAGGCCTCGGCCCGGACGCGGCGGCGTCGGGCTACATGGCGGCGGTGATCGCCGTCGCGGTGCAGGACGGCGGCATGCCGATCCCGCGCGGCGGTGGCGCACGCCTCGCCGACGCGCTCGTCTCGTTCATCCGCGAGTGCGGCGGGACGTGCGAGACCGGGGTCGACGTCACGCACGTCGTCACGCGCGACGGACGCGCAGCCGGCGTCGAGTTCGCGAACGGCGACGTCGTCCACGCGCCGGTCGTCGTCTGCAACGTCACGCCCACGCAGCTGTATGGGCGATTGCTCGGCAGCGTTCCCGGCAACGTCGCCGCGAGCGCGAAACGGTTCCGGTACGGACGGTCGGAGATGCAGATCCACCTCGCGCTGTCCGAGCCGCCACGGTGGGACGGCGACGAGCGGCTCGCGCAGACCGCGATCGTCCACCTGACGCCGGGACTCGACGGCGTCTCGCGCGCCGTCAACGAGGCCGACCGCGGGCTCCTCCCGGCCGAGGCGACGGTCGTCGTCGGGCAGCCGATGACGATGGATCCCTCGCGCGCGCCGGGCGGGAAGGGCCTGCTCTGGATCCAGCTGCAGGAGCTCCCGTGGAACGTGCGAGGCGACGCCGCCGGCGAGCTCGACGTCGGTGACGGCGCGTGGACGCAGACGCTGCGCGAGCGCTACGCCGACCGCATCCAGGCGCGCGTCTCGAAGCACATCCCGAACCTCGAGGCGTCGATCGTCGACCGTGCCGTCCTCTCGCCCGCGGATCTCGAGGCGGCGAACGTCAACCTCGTGCACGGCGACCCGTACGGCGGCTCGCTGGCACTCGACCAGAACTTCCTGTGGCGACCGTTCGGCACGGCCCCCGGCCACCGCACGTTCGTCGAAGGCGTCTGGCACGTCGGCGCGAGCACCCACCCCGGCCCCGGCCTCGGCGCCGGCTCCGGCACGATCGTCGCGGACGCGATCCTCGAGCCGGCCGTCTCGAAGCGCCTGGCGACGAAGCTGGCCGCTCTGACCCGCCGCTCGTAGCAGCGGACGCGTCCCCGAGGGCCGTGGCCACTCGCCAGGCGAGGGTGACGGAACGGCGACGACCCGTCCACAAGCGCGGGTTTCCGCACGATCGTGCGGCAGACGGGTCGTCTCCCGCGGCCGTGTCCCGTCGCCAGGGAAGGGTGACGGAAGTGCAACGGCCGCCCGACCCGCGACCCCTGCGCGGAGCTAGCCGGCGTCGTCGGGCGGGTGGACGATCAACACGTCGCAGCGCGCGTGCTTCGCGACGCCCTGGCTGACGCTGCCGCCGAACATCCGCTCGAAGAAGCCCGGCTCGCGGGTACCGACGACGATCAGCCCCGCTTGCCGCTGCGCGGCCACGTCGACGAGCTCGCCCGCCGGCTGGCCGACGACGCCCGCGAACTCGTAGTCGACGCCGCCCGCCGACAGGAATGCCTCGGCCTTCTCGCGATGCTGCTTCCAGATCGCCTCTTCGGTCGCCTGCGTCGTCTCGATCGACGGATAGCTGTAGGGCATCAGGCCGTACGCGCCGTCGACGCCGTCGACCGGCATCGGCGGCACGACGTCGACGACCACGAGCTTGCTCCCCGCACGGCCGGCAATCAGCGCGGCGCGCGCAAGCGCCAGCTCGGCCGAACGCGTGCCGTCGTAGCCGACGACGATCGTCTGGTACGCGGAGGCTGCCGCCATCGCCGCAAGCTTGTCAGAACAGCCAGATGGCCACCAAAGCGAGCAGCACGATCACGGCGACCATCGCGAGCACGAAGACGTTGACGCCGGCCAGGAAGGCGAACGGCGCGGCCGGCTTCCGCCCCTGTGCGACGTCGCGCACGTCGCGGCGAGCCTCGTCCGCCGGCTCGGGCGGCCCCATCGCGCCGATGCGGCGCACGGGGATCCCGAACTCGCCGAGCGACAGCTCGAGCGCGCCGTCGAACGAGCCGCCGACGACCAGGATCTCGTCGGGCGTGAACGTGCGGAGCGCGTCCTCGACCGCCTGCACGGGGTCGGCGTCGCCGCGCTCGACCGCGATTCGCCCCTGATCCGCGATCGCCCCCGCCGCCTCCGCGCCGCGCTCGCGCGCGTCCTCGCGGGCGGCGTCCTCGTCCGAGGTCAGCCACTCGAGCTTCCCCACGCTCGCCGGCGCCACGATCCGGACGGTCTGGCTGTCGTCGCTCCGCCGCGACACCGCGCGGCGCAGCTCCGATCGGCTGCCCCCCTCGAGCAGCACGACGAGGACGCTCCCGCCGGGCGTGGTCACTTAAGACCGCTTCCGCCCGTCGACGGCCCGCTGCAGCTGAGCCTTGTTCATCGACGACCGCCCCGGCACGTTCATCTGCCTCGCCTCGTTGTAGAGCTGGTCGTACGTGCGGCCCTTCGGCCTGTTCGTGCCCGAGCGCAGACCGCCACGGCGGCCGGACGAGATGTCCTTCGTCGACGTGCGCGAGCTCGTCCTCGACTCGCCGGAGCGCGCCCGCTCCTTGTTGACCGTGCGGGCCGCGATCTCCTCGGCGCGACGCTCGGAGACGCCGCTCTCGAGCTCGCTGTCCTTGATGTGCTCGTACTGGCGGGCCCGCTTCGTGCCTTTCCGCACTCCCCTCGGGGCATCGCCGTCACCTCCTCGCGTGGAACCTGGACTGGAGGTGCGTTACCCGCGCGCGCGAGCCGAAACCTCGGCGGGACCGAGGCGGTGCTCGAGCCGCCCGCTACACCGTCGCGCCGGCGACGGGCGTGCGGGAGAAGATCCCGCGGTCCCCGAGCTCCGGGCCGTAGAAGCGCCCGGCCAGCTCGAGGTGCTCGTAGAGCGTCTCGGCGGCGCGGTCGGCATCGCCGTCGGAGACCGCCTCGAGCAGCCGGCCGTCGATCTCCCGGTGCCGGTCCTGCAGCTCACCGGCGGCCGAGAAGAGCGCCGGGCGGAACCGCTCGGTGCGATCCCACGCCGGCCGCACCATCTGCAGCAGCCACGGCGCGCCGCAGGCCTCGTAGAGCGCGAAATGGAAGTCCGTGTGCGCGCGCATCGCCGCGAGCACGTCCTGCGCCGCCCGCGCCTCGTCGAGCTCCTCCAGCGCGTCCCGCGCCTCGGCGAGCTGCTCGGGCGTCACACGCGCGGCCGCCCGCCTGACGGCGAGCGACTCGAGCGCAAGGCGCACCTCGAACAGGTCGCGCAGGTCGTCGACGTCGAGCGGCTCGACACGCGCGCCCTGGTGCGGCACGTGCTTCGCGAGCCCGAGCGCCTCGAGCTGCCGCACCGCCTCGCGGATCGGGGAGATGCTCATGCCGAGCGACCGGGCCAGATCGTCGAGCCGGAGGGGCGTGCCGGGCGTGAGCTCGCCCATGATGATCGACTCCCGCAGCTGCTCGAGGGCGTACTCGGCCATCGTCCGGTGGCGCATGCGGCGGCCGTCGCTCTCGCGTGTCGTCGGCATCTTTCGCGCAGGAGGCTCACACGCGCTTGATCAGATGTCAAACGCTGTGCGAGGATTCCGGCAATGGCCTCAGGCGGCCCGCGGGTCTCGATTTCCCAGATCTCCACGTTCTCCGCCAGCTTCGCGGACGATCTCGCCGCGTACGCGGCCGCGGGGCTCGACGGAATCGGCATCTGGGAGCTGAAGCTCGGCGAGCGTCCGGGCGACGCCGAGCTCGAGGCGTTCCACGCCTCCGGGCTCGCAAGCGCATCGGCGGTGCCGACCGTGCCGTCGGTCCTGCCGCTCCCGCTGCTCGGCGGCCCGGAGGATCCCGCTGAGCGCCTCGCGGCAATGCTCGCCTCGCTGCACCGCCTGGCGCCGTTCACCCCGTCGGGAATCGTCTGCCTCACCGGGAGCGGCATCGGCCGCGAGCCCGACGAGGCTCGGCAGCTCGTCGTCGACGGCCTCCGGCAGCTCGCAACGGAGGCCGAGGCGCTCGGCCTGCGGATCGCTCTCGAGCCGTATCAGCTCGAGAGCGGCGAGGAGTGGACGATCGCCACGACGATCGCCGAGGCGCTCGAGCTGATCCGCGACGCGGGCGACTCGTCCGCCCTACAGCTGCAGTTCGACGTCTGGCACCTCTGGAACACCGAGACGCTCTTCGACGACATCGCGAACCACGTCGACCGCTTCGCGGGCGTTCACGTCTGCGACGTCCGGGAGCCGACGCGCGGCTGGGCCGACCGTGCCGCGCCCGGCAACGGCGGCGCTTCCGTGCCCCGCATCCTGCGGGCGCTCGACGAGGCCGGCTGGGACGGCCTCTACGACATCGAGATCTTCTCCGACGACGGAACCTTCGGGTCACCGTACGACGACTCGCTGTGGCGGCTCGCGCCCGACGCCGCCGCGGCCCACCTCCGCGAGGCCTTCGAGCAGGCCTGGGAGGCACGCGGAGTTGTCGAGGCACAGCATTGACCCACAGTATTGACCCCCCGTGCCTATCCCCCGCCCGTCCGCACCTGCGGCGGCAGACAGTAAGGAGTAGAGGATGAAACGACCGAGTTCCCTTCTGGGGCTCATGATCGTCGTCGCCGTCGGCGCCGTCGTACTCGCGGCGACCGCAGCGGCGCGGACGACCGCGTCTCAGCCGATCGTCATCGGCTGGGCGTTCGACTCGAAGGGCGCGATGGCGCCGTTCGACAACCCGGCGCTCGCCGCGGCGAAGCTGCGTGTCAACCAGCTCAACGCGAAGGGCGGCGTCCTCGGCCGCAAGCTGCAGATCAACACCTGCGACACGCAGGGGAACAAGCCCGCGATCGCCAAGGCGTGCGCACTGAAGCTGATCGGCCAGGGAGCGAACGTCATCTTCACGACCTGCGACGTCGACCTGGCGGCGCCCGTCGTGCAGGAGGCGATCAACCGCGGCATCCTGGCCGTGGCGCCGTGCATCGGCACCGACCAGATGGGGCCGAAGCGCTTCGGCAAGAAGGGCCGGCTCGCGTTCAGCTTCGGGAACGTCGCACAGGACGAAGGCTCGGCGATGGCGCAGTACGCGTGGGGCCGGGGCTGGCGGACCGCGTCGCTCGCGACCGACACGGTGATCGTCTACTTCAAGGACGTCGTGGCGGCGTTCAAGGCGCGGTGGCAGCAGCTCGGCGGCAAGATCGCCGGCGAGGAGACGTACCAGGATCAGGCGTTCGGCGGCAACAACGTGCAGAACGCGGTCAGCCGCCTGAACGACCAGAAGGCCGACGTGATCGTGACGTCGACCGCAGGCGCCTTCGGATCGCTGTCGGCGTTCATCACGGGCCTGCGGACGCTCGGCAACAACACGCCGATCCTCAACTCGTGGGCCGGCGACGGCAACTACTGGCTGCCGAAGAGCCCGACGGTGTCGGACTACTACTTCGTCACCTTCGCGTCCTGCTTCGGCGACGACCCGGTCCCCGCGGTCAACAAGCTGGCCAAGCAGGTCAAGGCGGGCACGGGGGGCTTCATCACCGGGCCGGCGGCGATCGACGGCGTCGTGACGGCGATCCGGCGCTCGAAGGGCTCGACCCAGGGCATCGCGCTCGCGGCGCAGATGGAGAAGTTCAAGAAGGTGCCGACCCTGTCGGGGCTCGTCAGCTTCTCGCCGCAGCTCCACACGGTGTTCGGACGGCAGTACCGCGTGATCAAGATCCAGGACAACGTTCCGAAGGTCGTCGGGACCGTGACGGCCAAGGTCGTTCCGAAGATCAACGGTTGACGGAACCCGCGGGAAAGACGGAAAGGAGGCCCGGAGGCACACTCCGGGCCTCCGCCGTCTCTCGGACGTTCGAGGGCGTCGTGGCCCTCCGCGACGTCACGCTCGAGCTCGCGCGTGGCGAGGTCGTCGGGCTGATCGGCCCGAACGGCGCGGGCAAGTCGACGCTCGTCAACGTGCTCTCGGGCTTCGACCGGCCGACGAGCGGCTCGGTCGAGCTGGAGGGGCGGAACGTGACGCGCTGGTCTGCGCACCGCCGCGGGCGGCACGGGCTCGCGCGCACGTTCCAGCACAGCCGCTCCTTCGGGCCGCTCTCGGTGCGCGAGAACGTCGAGGTTGCGGTGCTCGGCGCGGGCAGCTCACCGCGCACCGCCTCGGCACGCGCGGCGGAGCTGCTCGAGCTGCTCGGGCTCACGTCGTTCGCGGAGGTGCCCGCCTCGTCGCTCGCGCAGGGCGACGAGCGCCGCCTCGGCGTCGCGCGCGCGCTCGCGTCGGAGCCCCGCTTCGTGCTGATGGACGAGCCGGCCGCAGGGCTGCCCGAGACCGAGGTCCCCGCGTTCGCGGCAGTCGTCCGCTCCGTGCGCGACGACCATGAGGCCGGCGTGCTGCTGATCGACCACAACGTCGCACTCGTGATGGAGGTGTGCGACCGCGTGCACGTGCTCGACCAGGGCAGGACGCTGGCCGAGGGCCCACCGACGGAGATCCGCGCGAACCTCGATGTCGCAGCCGCGTACCTCGGGGAGAGCGCCGCGGTGGAGGACGACGCGTGAGCGTCCTCACGCTCGACGCCCTCGAGGTCCGCTATCGGGCGGTGCAGGCCGTGCGCGGCCTCTCGCTCGAGGTGCACCCCGGCGAGATCGTCGGGCTGATCGGCCCGAACGGCGCCGGCAAGTCCTCGACGCTGCACGCGATCATGGGCGCCGCCCCGATTGTCGGCGGCGACGTGCGGCTGGACGACCGCTCGCTCGTGGGCCTGAGCCCGGAGAACGTGGCGCGCAGCGGCGTCGCGCTGGTGCCCGAGGGACGGCGCATCTTCGCCGAGTTGACCGTCGCCGAGAACCTCACCCTCGGCCTCGCCGGGCGTCGCAGCCGAACCGGAGCGTCGGATGCGATCGACCGCGTCCACGAGCTCTTCCCGGTGGTCCACGAGTTCCGCGGCCGCTCGGCCGGCGCGCTCTCGGGTGGGCAGCAGCAGCAGCTCGCGATCGCGCGCGCGCTCGTCGCCGAGCCGGACGTCCTGCTGCTCGACGAGCCGTCGCTCGGGCTCGCGCCGCGCGTGGTCGACGTCGTCTTCGAGGCGCTCGCGGCGATCCGGGACCGAGGCATCGCCGTGCTGCTCGTCGAGCAGCGCGCGCAGCGGACGATCGCGCTGGCCGACCGCTCCCACGTGCTCGCCGGCGGCGAGCTGCGACTGACGCTCGGCCCCGAGGATGCCGACGACACCGACCGCCTCGTGCAGGCCTACCTCGCATGACGCTCGCGTTCTTCCTCACGATCGACTGGCAGACGCTCGTCGACGCGCTCGCGCTCGGCGGCATCTACGCGCTGATGGCCGTCGGGATCGGGCTCGTGTTCGGCGTGCTCCGCCTCGTCAACTTCGCGTACGGCCAGCTCGTGATGGCAGGCGCCTTCGCGCTCGCGCTCGGCTCGCAGTGGAACTGGCCGACGTGGCTGTCGATCGTCCTCTGCTTCGTCGTCGTGCTCGTCTTGTCCGCGCTGCTCGACCGCATCGTGTTCCGCCCGCTGCGCGGGCAGTCGCCCGCGGTGATGCTCGTGACGACGTTCGCGATCGCGTTCCTGTTGCAGAGCATCGCGCTCATCTGGTTCGGGCCGCTGGGGAAGATCGCGTCGTCGCTGGCGCCGCTCAACCAGCCGTGGTCGATCGGCGGCGTCGACATCCGCAAGATCTCGATCGTCGCGATCGTCGTCACGATCGTGTGCCTCGCGCTGCTGCAGCTGCTGCTCACGCGCACAACGGTCGGCCTGCAGATGCGCGCTGCCTCTCTCGACTTCCAGACGGCGCGACTGCTGGGCGTGCGGGCCAATCGCGTGATCGCCGGCGCCGTGCTCGTCTCGGGCGCGCTCGCGGCGGTGGTGGCCGTGATCCTCACCGTGCAGAACCCGCTCGTCACGCCCGATTTCGCGCTACAGGACACGATCGTCGTGCTCGCCGGCGTGGTCCTGGGCGGGCTCAACCGCCCGATCCCGGCGACACTCGGCGGCTTCTCGATCGGCTTCGCCACCGGGCTGCTCGGCGGCGCGCTGCCGACCGCGCAGAGCCAGTACCTGCCCACGTTCATCTTCGTCGCGGTGATCCTCGTTCTGCTGGTGCGGCCCGACGGGCTCTTCGTGCGCCGCGCGGCGACGGAGCGGCTGTGAACCGCGCCGCCGTGCTCGCAGGCCCGTGCCTGCTGATCGTCGCGACCGCGCTCGTCGGCAGCGGCGTCTCGCGCGCGACCGGCGTGTATTTCATTACTGCGCTCGTCAGCGTCTCGATCGTCGTCGCCCTCTACGTGTTCATCGGCAACTCGGGCGTCCTGTCGTTCGGCCACATCAGCTTCGTCGCGATCGGGGTCTGGACGGCGGGCGTGCTCAGCGTGCCGAGCGGCGAGAAGCCCGCGATCATGCCGAACCTCGCCGAGCCGCTCCGGCACACGACGGTCGGCAACGTCCCCTCGCTCGCGCTCGCGGCGCTCGCGGGCGGCCTCGCCGCGGCCCTCGTCGGGCTGCCGCTGATGCGGCTCTCGGGTCTGGCTGCGGGCATCGCGACCTTCGCCGTGCTCGAGATCGTCCACAACCTGCTGCGCTACTACGAGAAGATCGGGCCCGGCCTGAACACGTTCTCGTCGGTGCCGGAGACGACGGGGATCTGGCAAGCGGCCATCGGCGCGCTGCTTGCAATCGTCGCCGCCTACCTGTACGCGCGCAGCCGCTTCGGTCGACAGCTGCGCGCGACCCGCGAGGACCCGCCCGCGGCGGCGGCCGCAGGCGTCTCGATCTACATGCAGCGTCTGCTCGCGTTCGCGCTGTCGGGTGCGATCGCCGGGTTCGCAGGCGGCCTCTACGTCCACCTGCTCCCGCTCAACACCGAAGCCGTGTACCTCGACCTGACGCTGATCACGCTCGCGATGCTCGTAATCGGCGGCGCGACGAGCCTGTGGGGAGCGGTCGTCGGAGCGCTCGCCGTGAGCGCGCTCGACTCGTTTCTCGCCGAGGCCGAGAACGGGGTGAAGATCCTCGGCGTGACGATCGACCTGCCTGCGGGCACGCGGGTGATCGTCGTCGGCGCCCTGATGGCGCTCGTCCTGATCGTCCGTCCGACCGGCCTGACGAACGGACGCGAGTTCGGCTGGCGGTGGCACCGGTGACGAGCGTCTGCATCGCCGGGCCCGGCGCGATCGGCAGCCTCTTCGCGGGCCACCTCGCACGCGTGGCGGAGGTCTCCGTGCTCACGCGGCGGCCCGAGCACGCACAGGCGCTCGAGCGCGACGGCCTGCGCGTGTCAGGCCGCGGCGATTTCACGTCGCGCGTCGCCGCGTCCGACGACCCCGGCGCGCTGCCCGAGGCCGACCTCGTGATCCTCGCGTGCAAGGGCACCGACCTCGACCGCCTCGCCGCACGGCTCGCCGGGCACTTCCGAGCCGCCACGCTGATGACCGTGCAGAACGGGCTCGGCGCCGAGGAGATCGTCGCTGCCCACGGCGACTGGCCGCTGCTCTCCGCCGTCACGTTCATGAGCGGCACGCGGCACTCCGACACGCACGTGGAGTACGTGCTCGACACGGCGACCTGGATCGGCCCGAACCGCGGGACGACGGGCGACGACGCACGCGCGGCGGCCACGCTGATCGAGTCGTCCGGCCTGCGCGCGGAGGCGTTCGACGACCTGCGCCCCGCACAGTGGTCGAAGCTCATCTTCAACGCGACCGTCAACGGTGTCGCCGCGCTCACCGGGCTGCCTCACGACTCCCATTTCGCGGAGATCGAGCATGACGGCGACCTCGGGCTGCTCGTTCGCGACCTCGTCGACGAGGGGAAGGCGACCGCCTTCGCCGCCGGCGTCGAGCTCGCCGAGGACCCGTGGGAGATGAACGTGCTCGCAACGAAGCGCGGCCACCGGCACTACCCGTCGATGCTCGAGGACGTCGAGGCGCGTCGCGCGACCGAGGTCGAGCTGATCAACGGCTCGCTCGTCCGCGAAGCGGGACGGCACGGCGTCGCCGTTCCCCTGCACACCGCGATCTACCGGCTCGTGAGGGCCAAGGAGGCTTCGTACACCCAATGAGGATCTGTGTGGTCGGCTGCGGCGCCGTCGGCTCCCTGTTCGCGGCAAGCCTCTCCCTGCTCGACGACGTCGAGGTCGTCGCGTACGACCTGTCGGCGGCGCACGTCGACGCGATCAACGCGCACGGGCTTCGCCTATCGGGCGCGGGCGACGTGGTCGGGCACCCGCGCGCGACCGCCGACGCGGCCGAGATCGGGCCGTGCGACTTCGGGATCGTCGCCACGAAGGCGATGCACACCGAGCCGGCGATCGCGGCGACCGCCGACGCGTTCGCTCACGGCTGCGTCGCAACCGTGCAGAACGGCATCGGCAACGAGGAGGTGCTCGCGCGACACGTCGAGCGCGTGATTCGCGGCACGACGTTCCCGGCCGGCAAGATCGTCGAGCCGGGGCACGTGCAGTGGGACGTCAAGGGCGACACGACGCTCGGGCCGTTCGAATCGTCGCCGGCGCCGATCGCCGAAGTCGAGCGCCTTGCCGACGCATGCACGCGCGCCGGAATGCCAACGAGCGCGGTCGCCGACGCGCGCGGGCCCCAGTGGCGCAAGGTGATCTTCAACGCCGCGACGAACCCGGTCGGCGCGCTCACCGGCCTGACGCACGGGCGCGTTTGCGAACGGCCCGACCTGCGCGCGCTCGTCACCGGGCTCGTGGACGAGGGAAAGGCGGTCGCGGCGGTGCAGGGCATCGTGCTCGACTCGGATCCGGAAGCGCTGATCGACCACGCCGCGAAGCCCGAGGTGGCCTACGACCACAAGGCGTCGATGTTGCAGGACGTCGAGGCGCGGCGGACGACCGAGATCGACTACCTGAACGGCGGTATCGTCCGGTTCGGGCGCGAGCGCGGGGTGCCGACCCCGCTCAACGAGGCGATCTGGGCGCTCGTGAAAGGAGTGGAGCAGTCGTGGCAGCAGTGACGGGCCCCTCGTACACGGGGCTTCCGCAGCAAGAGATCGAACGCCGCTACGAGCGCATCCGCGCAGCCGCGGCCCGCGACGGGCTCGAGGCGGTCGTCGTCTGCGGCAACGAGTACACGGGGTTCGAGGGAGCCGTCACCTACCTGAGCGGCTTCGTGATCGTCCACCGTTACGCGTACGTGCTGCTGCCGGTCGACGGCGAGCCGGCGATCGTCTTTCCGAGCGAGGCGCGCTACGTCGGCGAGCACGGGACGACGTGGATCGCCGACCAGGTCTTCGTCGGCCGTCCCGGCGAGTGGCTCGCCGAGAGGCTGCGCGGCCGGCGCGCGGGCGTTTACGGGCTCGACTACGTGATGACCGTGCGCGACCACCAGGCGCTCACGGGCTGCGACCTCGTCGCCTGGGACACCGCGTTCGACCATGCGCGCGCCGTGAAATCGGAGCTCGAGCTCGAGTCGGTGCGCGAGAGCGTGCGCATCAACACCGAGGGATTCTGGGTGTTCCTCGAGGCGTTCGAGCCGGGCAGGACGGAGCGCGAGATCCTCGCGCCGTGCGAGGAGTACTTCGTCTCGCAGGGCTGCGGCCGCTGGACGATGGACATGGTGCTCGACGGGCCGAACGGCGGCGCGCTGCCGGAGTTCAAGATCGCGGGCACGCGCCCGATCGAGGCGGGCGACATGCTGCTGCCGTCGCTCGAGGTCGCGGGGCCCGGCGGCCACTGGGTCGAGGTCTCGCGCGCGATCTGCGCCGGCGAGCCGAACGACGAGACGAAGCGCATGATGGAGGCGTACGCCGAGTACTACGACGTCGCGCCGGGCGCGCTCCGCGCGGGCACGACCGCGCGCGAGGCGCACCGCGCCGTCGCGAAGGGCTTCACCGACCGCGGCTTCCACCTCGGGCACGTGACGGGCCATTCGATCGGGATGACGATGATCGAGTTCCCGAAGATCGGCGAGGCGGACGACACCGTGCTCGAGAGCGGAATGGTGCTGTCGATGCACCCCCACGCGATCTCCGCCGACGGGCAGTCATGTCTCTACATGCAGGACACGTGGCTCGTCACCGACGCGGGCGGCGTGCCGCTGGCCGGGCTCGAGATGAAGATCTACGACGGGACGGAGCGCCGGCCGTGACCGAGGCGCCCGGCCTGTCGAAGCCGATCCTCCCCGGCCCGGGGGAGTCGGACTACGAGCGCTACCTGCGCACCGACGAACTGCTCGCGCTGCAGAAGACCGACGCCGAGTGGATCCACCGCGACGAGCTGCTCTTCCAGACGGTGCACCAGTCGTCAGAGCTGTGGCTGAAGCTCGCCTGGCACGAGATCGAGGAGGCGGCGAGGCTCGTCGACAACGACGACCTGCCCGCGGCGCTTCGGCTGCTGCGGCGGTCGAACGACTGCATGAAGCTGGTGACGGCCGCGCTCGACATGCTCGAGCACATGTCGCCGTGGGAGTACACGACCGTGCGCAAGGTGCTCGGGCACGGCAGCGGCTTCGACTCGCCAGGCTTCCGCGAGATCCGTCGCGTGACGCCGCTGCTCGGCGAGGCGTTCGACGGCGCGCGCGCACGTGCGGGCGTGTCGCTCGTCGAGGTGTACACCCGCGGGCGGGAGCTCGACGCGCTCTACAACCTCGCCGAGCAGCTGATCGAGTGGGACGAGCGCGTGACCGTCTGGCGCGTGCGCCACTTCAAGGTCGTGCAACGAGTGATCGGCGGCGACGTGATCGGCACACAGGGCACGCCGGTCGAGGTGATGGGCCGGCTGATCCACCGCACGTTCTTCCCCGAGCTCTGGGACGTCCGTAACGAGCTCACCCGCCTGAACCCGCCTGAATGAAGGCCTTCCACGGCGTTGCGCTCGGGTGCGGCAACTTCGGGGGCATCGGGTCGGCGCCGGAGTTCTTCGGGCAGGGGATCGACGAGGAAACCGCCCTTCGGATCATGGACGCCGCCTGGGCCGGCGGAATCCACTGGTTCGACACCGGCGACGCCTACGGCGGCGGGCGCAGCGAGTCGTTCATCGGCCGCTGGGTGCGCGAGCATCGTCCCGAGGGCCTCGTCCTCACGACCAAGGTCTTCCACTCGACGACGGGGACGCCGGGCGACCACGGGCTCGCGCCGGATCGGATCCGGCGGCAGCTCGAGGGTAGCCTCGCGCGCCTCGGCGTCGACCGCGTCGATCTCTATCTCGCGCACGAGCCGGACGAGGCAGTGCCGCTCGAGCGGACGGTCGCGACCTTCGAGGCGCTCCGCAGCGAAGGCTTGATCGGCGCGTGGGGCCTCTCGAACTACGACGCGGCCGGCGTGCGCGAGGCGCTCGCGGTGGCGGCGCCCGCGCTCGTGCAGAACTCCTACTCGCTGCTCGACCGCGAGGACGAGCAGGAGCTGATTCCGCTCTGCGTCGAGCACGGCATCGCCTACGTGCCGTTCGGCCCGCTGGCGGGCGGATGGCTCACCGGGAAGTACCGGCGCGGCGAGGCGTTCCCGGAGGGCTCACGCATGACGCAGCGCCCCGGCCCGTACGAGGCCTACGTCTCCGAGTCCGTCTTCGACGGGCTCGAGGCGCTCGCCGCAGAGGCGGAAGCACGTGGGGTCGACCTCCCCACGCTCGCCTTCGCGTGGGTGCTCGCGAGCCCCGGCGTGACGGGCGCGGTCTGCGGCCCGATGCGTGCCGCGCAGCTCGAGCCCGTGCTCGCTGCGGAAAAGCTGGCGCTCGACCAGGCTGAACGTGACAGGATCGGTGCCTTCTTCTCGTGACGGTGCGCGTTCTCGACGAAGCCGAGGTCCGGCGGCTGCTCCCGATGCCCGCGTGCATCGACCTGATGGCGGACGTCCTCGCCGGGCTCGCCCGTGAGGAGCTCTACAACCCGCTGCGTTTTGTCGTCCGCCCTCCCTCACACCCCTCGCTCATGGGTCTCATGCCCGCGTATCGGAGTGGCGACTCATCGCTGTGGTCGCTGAAGGCGCTCACCATCTTCCCCGGCAACAGCGCGCGCGGCCTCGACTCGCACCAGGGGTTCGTCGCGCTTTTCGACGGCGACACCGGTGAGCCGAGGGCGATCATGAACGCCGGCGCGATCACCGCCGTCCGCACCGCCGCCGTCTCCGGCGTTGCGACGAGGCTGCTCGCACGCGAGGACGCGAGGACGCTCGCGATCCTCGGCACCGGGACGCAGGCGCGCTCGCACCTCGACGCGATGCGCGCCGTTCGAAGCTTCGAGCGCATCCTCGTCTGGAGCGCGAGTGGCCGGTCGCTCGAGGGCGCCGAGAGCGTCGGCAGCGCCGAGGAGGCCGTGCGCGACGCCGACGTGATCTGCACGGTCACGTCGTCGTCCGAGCCGGTGATCGAGCGCGGCTGGCTGAGGCCCGGAGCGCACGTCAACGCGGTCGGCTCGAGCATCCCGAGCGCGCGCGAGCTCGACAGCGCGACGATGACGGCGGCGGCGCTCTTCGTCGATCGCCGCGAGTCGACCCTCAACGAGTCGGGCGACTACCTCGTGCCGCTGCGCGAGGGCGGCCTCGACGAGTCGCACATCCGAGCCGAGATCGGCGAGGTGCTGATCGGGGCGGGCGAAGGCCGGCGGGACGCGGACGAGCTGACCGTGTTCAAGTCGCTCGGGCTCGCGGTCGAGGACCTCGCCGCAGCCGAGCACGTGCTCGCGCAGGCCGAGGCCGAGGGCGTCGGCGCAGTCGTCTCTCTGTGATCCCTGCCGGCGAGATCCTGAAGGCACGCGAGGTGCTGCGCGGCGTCGCGCTGCGCACGCCGCTCGTGCCGCTCGCGGTTGACGGTGACGTCGAGATCCTGCTGAAGCTCGAGACGGTGCAGCCGGTCAACTCGTTCAAGATCCGCGGCGCGGGCAACGCGATCCTGCAGGCGTCGGACGACGAGCTACGCGGCGGCGTCGTGACGGCGAGCGCCGGCAACATGGCGCAGGGCGTCGCCTATGCGGCGCGGCTGCGAGGCGTGCCGGCGACGATCGTCGTCCCGGAGCACGCGCCTCAGACGAAGATCGACGCGATCGAGCGGCTCGGCGGTCGCGTGATCCGCGTGCCGTACGACGAGTGGTGGCAGGCGCTCGTCGAGGGCCGCCACGAGGCCGCCGACGGCGTGTTCGTCCATCCGGTCGACCACCCGCTCGTGATGGCCGGGAACGGGACGATCGGCCTCGAGCTGCTCGAGCAGGACGACCGCTTCGACGCGATCGTCGTCCCGTACGGCGGCGGCGGACTGCTGACCGGGATCGCGAGCGCCGTCAAGGCGGCGCGGCCCGAGGTCAAGGTGTACGCAGCCGAGCCGGAGACGGGGGCGCCGGTGACGGCCACGCTTGCCGCCGGAACGCCGACCGAGGTGGACTATTCGCCGTCGTTCGTCGACGGCTCCGGCAGCCGCGCGCTGATCCCCGGCGTGTGGGCGCACGTCGAGGGGCTCATCGACGGTGCGTTCGCGCTGCCGACGGAGGAGACGGCAGCCGCGGTGCGCCTGCTCGCGCAACGGGTGCGCGTGATCGCCGAGGGCGCCGGCGCGCTCGCACTCGCGGCCGCGACGAGCGGCAGGATCGAAGGCGCGCGCCGGGTCGTCTGCATCGTGTCGGGCGGCAACATCGACGCCTCGGTGCTCGCCCGGATTCTCGCCGGCGAGACGCCCTAGCGGGTCTGCTCGCGGCGGCGAATCTCCTCGGGCGCAACGGACGCTCGCGCAGGCCAGCACGCGGCCGCCGCTCCCGCCCGCTGCGGGGCGCGAGGCACGATGCGACCATGCACACGTCAGAGATTCAGCCCGCGGTGGATGCGGCCGTGTCGTCCGCGACAGAGCTTGGTCTGAGCGTCGAAGATGCCAGCGTCATCTGGAACTCGAACCGGCTCGCGGTGCGGCTTCTGCCGTGTGGTGTGCTTGCTCGCGTCGCGACCCGGGTTCGACGGAACCACAAAGGTGCAGCGTTCGAAGTCGAGATGGCGCGACAGCTCGAGGAAGCCGATTGTCCGATCGCTGTGCTCGAGCCTCGGGTGGCGCCTCGCGTTCATGTCCGTGACGGCTTCGCGATCACATATTGGAGGTACTACGAGCCCTTGCCTGCGGCCGACACCACGTTGGCCGAGTACACGGAGACGCTCGAACGCCTGCATGCAGGCATGCGGCAGCTCGATGCGCCTGCACCACACTTCACGGAGCGAGTCGAAGAAGCGCAATCGATCGTCCGAGACCGTTCGCAGAGTCCGGAGCTCATGGACGCGGATCGGGAACTCCTCACCCACTCGTTGCGCAGCCTTCGCCGGGCCGTCGTCGACCGCGGCGCGGACGAGCAGCTGTTGCACGGCGAACCGCATGCCGGCAACCTGCTAAGGACGATGGGCGGCCTGCGGTTCATCGACCTCGAGACATGTTGCTACGGGCCAGTCGAGTTCGACATCGCCCATGCGCCCAACGAGGTCGGCGATCACTACGCACCCACCGATCCACTCCTGCTTCGCGACTGCCGGAACCTCACACTTGCGATGATCGCAGCGTGGAGAGCGGATCGAACTGATGACTTCCCGAACCGGCGCGCGGAGCGCGATGCGCTGCTAAGCATGATCAGACAAGCGAGTCGGCTCAAGGGTCATTCGTGAACACTGGCCCAGGCGAGGACTAGATCCCTGCGACGCCCGATCGACCTATTCTCGCTCGATGAACGTAGAAGAGCTGCTCGCGATCCAGCGTTCGAGCTATGAGGCGGCTACACCTGACTTCCGTGATTCGTGGCCCGAGGCTGACGCGCTCGCTCGCGACGAACTCGCCGCGCTGCTTGAGCGACATCCGTATTGCGTTCTCGCTACCTCGCGGGCGGACGGTCGTGCGCACGCCGCCCCGGTTGCGTTCGTTGTCCATGACGGAGCGTTCTGGTTCGCGACCGTGGCAGGCTTGCGGCTCCGCAATCTCGCGGCCCGCCCGTGGGCGGCTCTCGTCGTGATGGAAGGGAACGCCGATGTGGGCGAGCTTGGTCACGCGCATCACGCTTTGACCGCCGAGGGACCGGTATCGCTGCACGAGATTGGCGATTGGCGGTTGTTCGAGACTGAATGGCTTCGGCGTCACACCGATCCACCAATCTGGGCCTCGGCGCTTGTGGAACTTCGTCCGAAGCGACTATTCAGCCACGCTGCTCGTTGAGTTCCATTGGGAATCGGGCGTCATTCCGGCACGCTGGCGCAGCCGGGTGTCCTTCGGTGGGGCGAGATCAGGCTGGCGGTTGGCTGTGCAGGCTGAGGTGCGGCGCTTCCCAGTAGTCAAGCGGCGGGATCTCCTGCGGGGACTGGTCGCCGTGCTGATCGACGTAGTCGACGATCTCCACGCTGTTGAGCCAGCCATCCCTCAGCCAAAGGATCAGCTCGAAGTAGCTGTCTGGGCCGCGCCGCTCCTTGGACGCGGCTTCCGACAGAAGCGAGTTCGTGTTTCGCGAGCGCGGAGCCTGCGCTGCATCGACGACTAGGCCGAAAGACGCACAGCCGCAACTCCACCGCGCTGCGAGTGCATGCGGTACTTGCGCTCGGAGTTCCTCGATTCCCTCGACATCGACTGAAAGGAGGAGTTCCAGGATCTCGAGCTCGCGGGCTGTCAGCGGGCGGTATTCCTCGCGAACGCTGTCCGCGTCTGACACGGCTCCCACTCTGCCAGCTCTTCTGGCGTCATTCCAGAACGCTGGCGCACTCAGCGACCATGGTTCGACCTCCCACATGCAATGCGACAATCAGCTCTGTTGGAGATCCGGACCGAGCGTCTCGTCCTGCGGCGACCTCGTCTCGAGGACGTGCCGGCAATCGTCCTCGCGTGCCAGGACCCCGACGTTCCTCGTTTCATGCCGGAGGTGTCGACCCCGTACGGGGAGCAGGACGCGCGCAGATTTCTCGCGTCCGTGGATCGGGCCTGGAGGGAATCGGATGAGCGAACCTTTGCGATTGCCGGAAGGGATGACGTCTATCTCGGATCTGTGTCGGTCGCGCTCCGGGAGGGCGGCAACGTCGGGTACATGCTGTCTCCCTCTGCTCGTGGGCACGGCTTCATGACAGATGCGGTTCGTGCTGTCGTGCGTTGGGCGCACGAAATGCATGGCATCCAATCGCTGCAGCTCTGGACACACCCCGACAACCTGGCCTCGCAGGCTGTCGCGGAACGTGCCGGCTTCGCGCGCCTCGGAGAGAGACGTTGCGACACGCCCTTTCGGGATGGGTCGACGGTCGGGATTCTCTTCGAGACCAGGTAGGTGAGCGAGCGAACGAGTCGGGCGCCATTCCCGAACACTCGCTCAGGTGAGCATCTACGGTGCCGCCGCGGCGAGGTGGTCGATTCTTGGCGGACGGCGCTCGTTAGGCTGGGTCGCCTGCTTCTCCCACACCCGAAACAGGAGGGTCGAATGAGCGGTTACACGGTGGCGCAGATCGACGAGATCGACGAGATCAATGACGGCCGCGTTCCCTCGCGGCCGATCCGGTTCCACTTCGGCATCACGTCCTTCGGCGTCAATGCATTTACGGCTCATCAGGCGGGTGATCGGCTCATCAACGAGCACGACGAGTCACAGGAGCATGACCTGCAGGAGGAGCTCTACCTCGTCCAGCGCGGCCGCGCGACGTTCGAGCTCGACGGCGAGCGGGTGGACGCACCCGCGGGCACACTCGTCTTCGCTCACCCCGCCGTCAAGCGGACGGCGTTCGCTGAGGAGCCGGGGACCACGATCGTCGCAGTCGGCGGAACTCCGGGGAAAGCGTTCGAGGCCAAGGGCGGCGAGATTTGGATGCCGCTCCACCATCTCTACGAGTCAGGCGACTACGCCGAGGCGGCCGATCGGGGACGCGAGTTGATCGAAGCTCATCCTGAGTACGCAGGGCCGCTCTACAACCTCGCGTGCTGCGAGAGCCTCGCCGGCCGCACAGACGACGCGATCGGGCATCTCCGGCTCGCGATCGACCGCAACGAGCCGTTCCGTTCGCTTGCTGCCGAGGACAGCGACTTCGACCCCATCCGCGACGAAGCCGCTTTCAAGGAACTGGTTCAGGGCAACGCAGCCGAGCCGGCTACGGGGTAACAGACTCGCACCGTCTCTTTCAGGGTGCAGTCGCGAACACTGGCGCAGCCGAGGGAAGTTGGGTCAGGCATCGAGTCGGAGGACGACCTCGTCCGCTTCCTCGTTGCGCCCATAAGCGAACCCGCGGCCCTCGCCCACGATCACGAAACCGCACTTCGTCAACACGCGAATCGACGCGGCGTTGTCGCTCACAGCGGCAGCGTAAAGCGGACGGGTTGCCTCCAGCTGCAAGAACTCCTGTAGGGCACGCGTGGCAATGCCGCGGCCCCAGTCTTCACGGCCGATCCAGTAGGTGACCTCGCGCCGGCCCTCCAAGTCGAAGCTCGCAATGTGACCCACAACTCGACCGTCGATCTCGATCACCCTGTTCGTCGTAGAGCTGTCGCTCCTCAGCCGCGCCCACCGTCGCTCGAAGGTCGTTCGTTCATCGAAGTCGGGCGAAGTGAACGCGGCCATTCGGATCGCGTCGCGATCCGTCGAGTGCTCGAACAGCACGCCGATATCACGATCTTCGACCTCGCGAAGGACAAGCTGTCCCGAGCCCTCCGGCACGGCTTTAACGCTACCTGCCGCAAACCGGGGTGATCATTGCCGAACAGTGGCCCACAGAGAAGTGTCGCCTCGGGAATCAGCGATTCCGCGTGACCCTCATGTTGGCGCCTATCCAGCGCTTTCGAGCTCGCTCGAGCAGCGGTCGGAGCCGGCGAACCTCGCTCTCATCCCCATCGGCGGCTGCCGCCTCCATCTGCGCCTGCAAGGTCAGAAACCGCTGATGCAGCGCAATCTCTTCGGCTCTCGGCTCATGGCCGTGGCTGAACGACGCGGGCACACGGCGCAGCCTACGTCCGAGGACGGCTCAGGCCGTTGCTTGCGACATCGCGCCTTAGGTCGGGTGTTCGCCCGCTCTGGCCAGCCATGCTTCGAAGGCGGCGCTGACCTCACGCAAGAGCGGTTCGTGCTGGACGGCAGTCATTGCATCCTCACTCGTCAGATCGAAGGGAGCGATAAAGGGAAGCCATGGAGCGATCGCTGCTGCCATCGCGTCCGCGATCGGCTGTCGGGCGTCTTCCCAGCGCGCAATGTCCCGCCTGTACAGCGGCTCGGCTCGCACGAACGCGGCGAGCTGCGCCCGCATCGGCGGGGGCACGGGGACTCCGCCCGAGCGCGCGACGTCCTCGGCAAACCGCTCGATCTGGTCGAGTGTCGCGGCGGGTCGAGCGTCCACCGTCGACGATGTCCGCTGCGTGACGAGGTAGGGGACATCGTCCAGCGAGCCGAGCGTCCGGCCGTGGACGTCGTTACCGCAGATCCCGAGCAACGGAACGCCTGCCGCCCACGCACGACCGTGACTCTCGCTGATCGGCTCGCCATCCACGTAGAGCACCAACTCGGGCACATAGGTGTGCGGCACGAACGCGTCGAGACCCGCACGGGAGTGGTATCCCACCTGGAGTAGCGCATCGACGCCCCGGTCACGCAGCTCGAACACGTCCCACGTCTCGAGCCGCGCGCCTGCCGGCAGCGACTCCGAACGGATGTTGAGCGGGTTCCCACTGACGTGGTTGTCAAGGACGACGACCTCGTCGGCTCCGCCGCTCAGGAGCCCGCGGGCAGCCGCTGCGACCTCCGCTTCCATCTGCGCGCGACCCTCACGCCAGTACGCAGGTTCGAAGGCGAAGATGGCTCGCCAGTCATCGAGCTGGGAGACACCCTCCATGTCCGCACTGAGCGCAACCAGCATCGGCCGAGACTAACCCTCCTCGTCGGCGCGTAGATTTGCGCTGCCATGTCGAGCTGGTACGACGCCTGGGCGGATCGATACGACGAGAGGCCGACCGGCGTCGCTGCCGACGTCCCGTTCTACGTCGGGCTTGCCCATGATGCTGACGGGCCACTGGTCGAGCTTGCAGTCGGCACCGGTCGCGTTGCGATCCCGGTTGCCCAGACAACGGGCAGGCGTGTTGTAGGGATCGATTCATCGCCGGCGATGCTCGCGCGGGCTCGAGCGCGCGCAGTCGAGGAGGGGGTCGAGCTCGACCTGCGCGAAGGAGACATGCGGGAGCTCGAGATCGAGGAGCCGGCGGCCTTCATCTACTGCCCTGGGCGGTCTCTGCTGCATCTGCCCACGTGGGCCGATCGTCGCCGCTGCTTCGAGCGGGTCGCCGCATCGCTTCGGCCGAACGGCCGCTTCGCCTGGAACGCGTTCGCCCTCGACCATCACATCGCATCCGCCATCGACGGCCGGGACGCCGACGCGACTCCGGGCTTGCCTGTGCCGCACACGATCCACTACCGCGTCGGCGACAACCGCGTCGACATCACCTTGGACGATGGTGGAACCGGGTCGCTCTGGTGGGCAACCAAGAACGAATGGCTGGGGCTCCTCGACGTCGCGGGCCTGCACCTCGAAGCCCTCTACGGCGGATTCGCCGGGGAACCGCTCGACGACGACAGCCGTGAGTACGTCTTCGTGGCCCGTCGGTAAGCGCTCAGGCTGGCCGTCGCGACTTGGACGGCATGTAACGCAAGGCGGGTGGCCGACACAAGCTGGGTGATGGAGCGATTCGAGGAGATATACGAGACGTACCGCAGCCAGGTCGAGGGGTACGTCCGACGCCGCGCGCCGGCCGACGTTGTCGAGGATGTGGTGGCAGACGTGTTCGTCGTGTGTTTGCGGCGGATCGGCGATGTGCCTCAAGCACCCCTGCCGTGGCTGTATGCGGTCGCCCGCAAGACACTCGCCAACGAGCGGCGGCGGAGCGCGCGAACGGCGCCGGCCGAGACCGCAGTTGCGAGCGAGCCTGAACCCGTTGGCGATTCGGCGCTCGCCTCCGCGTTCGCCGAACTCGGCGACAAGGATCGGGAGATTCTGCGGCTGATTGCCTGGGAGGGCCTCTCTCCCGGCCAGGCGGCAACAGTGCTCGGCTGCTCCCGCGTCGCCGCCAGAGTGCGCTACCACCGCGCCAAAGCCCGCCTTGCCGCCCAGCTCGCAGACGAGCCGGCGATTCGTCCCATCCAACAAGGAGCCACGCGATGACAAACGACGTGATTCAGCGCCTAGCCGCCGCAAACCCTGTCCCCACCGACACGCCACTCCGCGTCGCAGCGGCGCCACGGTCAGCACGGCGAAGCGTGATCCTCGTTGCGCTCGCGGTAGCCGTCGCGATCCCTGCGGTCTCGTACGGCGGCCGGCTCGGCGGGCTGCTCGGGATCACCAATCAGGGAACCTCCGTCCCGACGAGCTCCGTGCTCCCGGGCGATTCACGGCTCGACCAGGCGCTGCAGAGCATGAACGTCGGCGCCACGATGCAGGCACTCGGCACTGTCAACGGCATGACCTTCTACGCCACCCGCAACAGCGCCGGCGACTTCTGCCTCGCCTTCGACCACACTCCTGGTGGAATCGGCAGAGGCGTGCTGTGCGACCTCAACGCCGACAACTTCCCGTCCGCAGACGTCAAGGCGATCAGCTTCCCTCAGACCCTGCTCGGTATGGCGGCAGACGGCGTCGCAACCGTCGCCCTCCTCGACACCGCCGGCAACGTCATCGACTCGACCCCCGTCGTCGACAACCTCTTCGCCTCGAGCGTCAGGCCCGGCCAGCAGCCCGCCCACCCTGCCTACCTCGAAACCCTCGACAGCAACGGCAACGTCCTCACCAAGCAGAAACTGCCCGGCTAGTAACTGCGGATGGACGTGATGATCGGCGAGCTGGCCGTCACGGCGACGCTTCCGCGGCGGCCGGCGCCGGCGCTCGTGGCGCTGCACGGCGCGGACGGAGGGACGCGTGAGCATCACCTGCTTCGCCGCCTCCACGAGCTGATTCCGGTCGTGACGTTCGACCGCCGCGGTGAAGGCAGCTCGGGCGGCACTCCCTCGGTTGGCGACTTTCAGCGGCAAGCCGACGACGCCGCAGCCGTGACCGATTGGCTGCGCGAGCAGCCGAACGTCACGGAGGTCGGATGCTGGGGGTTCAGTCAGGGGGCCTGGGTCGGACCGATCGCGCTCAGGCGGGCGCGGTTCGACTTCCTCGTGCTGGTCGCGTCGTGCGCCGTCGCACCTTCCGAGCAGATGCGCTTCGGAGTCTCGATGCACCTGCGACGGGCCGGCTTTTCCGACGCCGACGTCGCCGAGGCAATGCGCCTTCGGCGCCTCGTCGAGGCACAGGCTCATGGCGAAGCGACCGCGAACGAGGTCGAGCGTCAACTCGCCGTCGCGCAGGCAGCCCCTTGGTGGGAGCTGGCATACGTGCCCGAGCACGCGCTCACTCCGGACGGGTGCGCCGAGTGGACCCGCGAGATGGACTTCGATCCGGAGCCGTCGATCGCCGCGGTCGACGTCCCGACGCTCCTCGTCTACGGCACCGACGACCCATGGCTGCCTGTCGAGACGAGCATCGACGTGTGGCGGCGCCACCATCCGAGCGTGGAGGTACTGACGATCCAAGGCGGGTCGCACGACCTGATCGTCAACGGTCGCGTTGCGCAGGCATACGAGGACCGCCTCGTCGACTGGGTGCGTCTCGGTCCTAGGGCGTGAGCAGCTTCCAGTGCCCCTCGGAGATGACGTCGACGGTCCCGTCGACCACCTTGATGGCGGTCTCGTCGTTGATCGCGTACGCGGGGCCCGACAAGCCGGCCGCCCAGCGTTCCGCGTTGGCCATCGTGTTGTGCGGCAGGTCCTCGTTGTCCACGTGCGGGAAGATCGAGAAGTCGACGATTCCAAGCGTCTCGTCGCCGCCGGTGGGCGGCTTCCAGCCGACGAAGTCGACCCCGATCCTGGGGGTCATCACCATGCTCCCGGCGCTCAAGCCCACCCAGACCGTCTCGTTCAGCGACGGCAGCAGATCTGCCAGCCCGGACTGCCGCATCCAGTGGCACAGGTACAGGGCATCGCCGCCGGAGGCCAGCAGGACATCGGTCTCCCGGACCAGGGGAACCCAGCGTTCTTCGTCGATGCTCGGTAGCGCGGTCAGCTCCAGCACTCCCAAGGACTTCCAGCCCAGCTCGCACATCGGGCAGCGGGGTTCCTGTCCACTGATGAACTGCCACGCCTTCTCGCCGGGACCGACCCAGGGGTGCCCGTACATCGCGGTGGGGATGCAGAGAGCGCTGGACTCGCTGATCGGTTTGCCGAGCAGGGCGACCAGCGCGTCGTGGATGCTCGCGTTCTTGATGCCTGCGGACGTGAGAAGAAGCTTCAAGTGGCCTCCCGATTTCGTTGATCTCGGCGATACGCGATAGAGACTGGCAGGTCGGCGCATACTCATCGGTGCCGCAACCGTCAGCCTCGTCCGGAGAAACGTGTCGAAGCGAATGGACTAGCGGGACCGCGTGACGATTCAACGGATGGACAACGTCGGCATCGTGGTGGAATCCCTCGACGCCGCGATCGCGTTCTTCGTCGAGCTCGGCCTGGAGCTCGAGGGGCGAGGCATGGTCGAGGGAGAGTGGGCTGGGCGCGTCACCGGACTGGGCGACCAGCGGGTCGAGATCGCCATGATGCGCACGCCGGACGGCCACAGTCGGCTCGAGCTCTCGCGGTTTCTGACGCCGCCCACGGTCGCCGATCACCGGAACGCCCCGGTGAACTCTCTCGGCTACCTACGCGTCATGTTCGCCGTGGACGACATCGACGAGACGCTCGGCCGGCTTCGCAACCATGGTGCGCAGCTCGTCAGCAGCGAGGTCGTCCAGCACCAGGACTCGTATCGCCTCTGCTACATCCGCGGGCCCGAAGGACTTCTCATCGGACTGGCCGAGCCGATCGGCTAGCGGGTCTCTCGAGCCTCGCGGCTGAGAGCGACGGTGGCCTCGTATTCGTCGCGGGTAATCCGAACAACGTCAGATTGGAAGCCGGCAGCGGCGTTCGCCTGGACGAGCGGGTTCGATCCTGTCGGATCGATCCGCTGCACGACGGCCCCCATCGGCACGGCGGGCTCCCACTCCTCTACGTGAGACAGCAACACGCCGCTCGGCGACTCGCCGGGATAGACCTCGGCCTCCGATGACGTCCAGTCGCGGAACGCTGTCGCGAGCTCGGCTCGTCCGATGAACTTTGCCTCGGGGGCCGGCAGGTAGATCAGGACGAGATCGCCGGGGGCAAGTGCGCCGCGATCTCCCTCGTGAGGACCAACCGCCCACATCTTCGCCCGAAGAAGGGCAGTGGCCTGTTCCCCGTATCCGTCCGAGAAGTTGAACAGCCAATGCGCCATGCGCCGAGACTACCCGGGGGGTTCGGCTTCACCGTACTCCCGCCCGGCGAGCGGGTTCTATTCTCAGCTGGGTGCCGCAGCCGACCACCATCGCCCCGGTCCTCGTGGCCGAGTTGCTCGTCGAGGGCGAGCGGTGGCCGGTCTACGTGCACGTCATCGACCATCCCGACGGACGCGTGCTGGTCGACACCGGGATGACGGAGCTGCGCCCGGAGGTGGCCGACCTCGATCCCCGCCTCCGACCACTGAGCGAGCAGACCTTCGACCTCGCCGGCATCGACGTCGTCGTCAACACGCACCTGCACTTCGACCACTGCGGCGGCAACCACCTCTTCGCCGGCAGGCCGACCTACGTCCAGCGCCAGGAGCTCGACGACGCCCGCAACGAGGACGACTACACGATCCGCGAGTGGGTCGACGCACCCGGCGTGCACTACGTGCCGGTCGACGGCGAGCTCGAGCTGCTGCCCGGGCTCCGGCTCGTCCCGGCGCCCGGCCACTCGCGCGGCTCGCAGATGGTCGTCGTCGAGACGGGCGGGCCTCCGGTCGTCGTCGGGGGCGACGTGGCGGTGAGCTTCGGCGAGCTCGACGACCCGCGCACCGAAGGCCAACTGCGGGTGCGCGCACTCGACCCCGAGCTGGTCTGGCTTGCGCACGAGCACGAGCCGTGGCGACCTAGCGCTGTGTGACAGGTGCCAGGCACATGTGCCTGGCACCCGATCCAAGACGTTCTACGATCAGCCGCATGGCTGCGTTCGTCCCGCCCGACTTCGACGTCCCGCCCGGTCTCGAGACCTCCGAGTTCGTCCTCGAGCCGCTCGGGCCCGAGCACAACGAGCTCGACTACGACGCCTGGACGTCGTCGATGGAGCACATCAGGGCGACGCCCGGGTATCCCGACGGCTCCTGGCCGCGGGAAATGACGCGGGACGAGAACCGCGCGGACCTGCAGCGCCACGCCGACGACTTCCGCAACCGGAAGGGATTCACGTACACGGTGCTCGATCCGGCAAGCCGCGACGTGATCGGGTGCGTCTACATCTACCCGGTACCCGACAGCGACTACGACGCGTGCGCGCTCTCCTGGGTGCGAGCGAGCCACGCGCACCTGGACACTCCGCTCTGGCGCGCCATCGGTGAGTGGCTCGAATCGGACTGGCCGTTCACCAGCGTCGAGTACGCGGCGCGCGCCTAGGAGTTCGGGCCGGAACGCGCCGTGGTAGCTTCGCGCGGTGCGTGTCACGACGACGACTCGGATCGCGTGCCCGCCCGAACAGGTCTTCGACACGCTGGCCGACCTGCGCAACGAGCCGCGCTGGAACAGCCGGGTTAGCACTGCCGAGCTCCGAAGCACCGAATCGATCGGGCCGGGTTCGCGTTTCGGGATCGTCAACGGCGGCACGCCGTACGACGTGACGATCACGGACTACGACCGGCCGTCGCGGCTCGTGCTCGAGGCGAGCGGAAACCCCGACCTCACGATCGCGTACACGGTCACCCCCACGGTTGACGGCACGCAGCTCGTGAGCGACTTCGACTTTCGTCCAAGAGGAGCGCTCAAGCTGCTGTTGCCGCTGCTCGCGCCCGTGATCCGCCGCGACGTACCCAAGCAGTACGCCTCCTTGAAGGCGCTCTGCGAGCACTCGAACTAGCCGGCGGCCGACTACGAGAGCGCGTCCAGGAGCATGTGCACCTCGCCGACTCGCTCGAAACCGAGGCGCTCGAGGATCGGGCGTGACATCGAGCCTCCCTGCGTGATGAGCGCCGGGCCTCCGAGCGCCACGGCGTCGTCCCAGCGGGCGCGGATGAGGGCCCGGTAGGCCCCCCGTCCCCTGGCGCGAGCGAGCGTGGCGCCGCCGTACAGAAGCAGTCCGTGCTCGGTGGGCGTTGCAGTGCCGGTACAGACGATCTCGCCTTCCAGCCAAACCGCGTGCCTGAGGTTGACGCTGTCACGGAATCGCTCGGGGAGGAGACGGCGGGCCTCTTCGATCTCAGAAGGCGTCGCCCCGAAGGCTTCCCACTGGACTCGTGCTGCAGCCTCGAGCTCCTCGAGCGTCTCGACCTGGCGCGCGGTGAAGATCGGATCAATTGCGGGTGGCTCCCGAGTAAGGACAAGCGCCACGGCGTAGGGGTCCTTGTCGCGGACAAGCCCGCGCTCGATCAGTGCGTCGACGAGTCCTGCCGGTGCCGAGCTGCCGACCTCCCACTGCGTCTGAGTCCGTCCACGGGCACGCAGCTCCGCTCGCACTTCGGCAAGCACCTCATCCACCTGTTCGAGCGGGAAGCGCTGTCGCTGCACGGTGTTCCAGGTCGACCCCGGGCCGAGGCACAGCGTGTAGCGGCCGGTGTCGATCCGCTCGTCACCCGACGCCAGCGGCCCGAAGGAGTTGGGGTATTCGGCCACCTCACGCAGCACCACTCGGACGCTACAACGCGGCGAGTCGTTCGCGGTGGGGATCAGTCGTCTGTCGATCCCAGCGCAGGCGAGGGGTGGATTGAAGGATGTACGCTCGGCGCGATGGCAACGGTGCATGCCGTCCGGCCGATTCTGAACGTGTCTGATGTTCGGGGCAGCCTTGCCTGGTTCGAATCGCTCGGATGGAAGACCACGTTTGTGTGGAGCGAGGACGAAGGCGGCGAACCTGGGTTCGCCGGGACTGGTTGTGGAGACGCCGAGATTTTCCTCTGTCGCGGCGGGCAGGGGTCGCGGGGAACACACGCGGCGGCATTTCCCTTCGACGAGACGACGGGCGGCGTGTGGATGTCGTGGTTCCTCGGGTCGTCGGATCAGGTCGATGCGATGCACAGCCTCTGCATCGAGTTGGACCTCGAGGTAACCATGCCGCCCACAGATGAACCGTGGGGCGTTCGCGAGTTTCACCTCCGCCATCCCGACGGCCACACCTTCCGCATCGGAGCCGTCGCATCGGCCTAACGAGGTAGCCGAGCCAGACGCATCCGAGTTGCCTTTCGCCGATGCGGAGCTCAGTGCGGCGCACGGCACAGGAGTAGGATCGATCGTCCCGCCCGAACAGGCGATCCTTTGCGACGAAAGGGAGCGGCGATGCCGACCATCATCGGTCACCACGACGTAACAGACACCGATCACTGGCTTGCTTCACCGAAGCGAGAGGAGTTCTTCGGCACCCTGGGGGTGACGAACATCCGAACGTTCGTTGATCCGACGAACCGGTCTCGCGTCGCTGTGTTGATGGACGTACCGGATATGGACGCCCTCATGGCCGCGATGGAGAGTCCAGCCGCGGGGGAAGCGATGGAGCACGATGGGGTCATGCCCGAGACCCTCGTCATCCTCATTGAGGAGTAGCCGTTGCTTGTTCGGAGTCGAAGCGATTCTGCGTTCGTGAGGTGGTGAGCGTTTCGGCGGAGGCTCGCGGCGAACGGTTGCATGCAGCCCTGTCCGTGACGTTCGAGGGTCTGCACTCAACGGTTGCCGGGGCGAGCTTCGCGCGACGTGAGGGTCATGTTCGGCTCTTGTTGCCCTCGGTTCCGCTTCCCATCTTCAACGGCGTGTTGGTGGAGTCGGAGGCCTGCGCGGGAGTCGCAGAGTCGCTTGAAGAGGTCGAGGCGTGCGGTGTTCCGTGCGGCGTTCAGCTTCGCGCGCGACTCGATGCCCGCGCGGAGGCCGAGGCAGCGAGCCGCGGCTTGACGCAGAGGACGTCGATGCCAGGTTTGGCGGTGGCGCCCGACGAGTTGGTCGACGCGCCGACCAGCGGACTCGAGATCGCGCAGGCAGAGAATGAGGATGACTTGATGGACGCTGCGGGTGTCTCAGCCGCTGGGTTCGAAGGACCGATCGACGTGATGCGTGCGCTGTACACCCCGGAGCTGCTCGACTTGGCCGGGATGGCGATCTACGTCGGCCGTGTCGCGGGCGATCCGGTGACGACGGCGATCGGCTATCGAACGAGTGGTGACGTCGGGATCTTCAGCATCGCCACTCCTCCCGAGCATCGTCGACGCGGCTACGGGGCAGCGATCACCGCCCATGCCGTCCGCGCAGGTTTCCGAGAGGGTGGCGATCTCGCGTGGCTTCAAACGACCGCGATCGGCGAGTCTGTCTACCGTGCGCTCGGCTTCCGGCACGTTGCCAGCCATGTGATGCTCACCCGCCCCTCGCCGGAATAGATCAGCGACAAGCTGCCCGACGAGGACCGGACGCTCGGGGGACAGTCCCGAACCCCGGCGCACGCGAGGTTCCCACGCCTGGCGATAACGTTCGTCGCGTGCCCGCCGTCTCGGTTCGGATTCTGACCGCACCGACGCGCAGCGAGTTCGAAGCGCTCGCCGGGATCTTCGACCGGTATCGCGCTCACTACGGCGAGCCTTCCGATACCTCCCGTTCGAGATGCTGGCTGGAGGAGTGCCTGGGCACCGGTCGTCTGCGGGCCTTCGTCGCCGAAGACGGCGGGAGGTTCGTCGGCTTTGCGACGACGATGGAAGTTCCCGCGTCGTTGGTGCTCGCCCACTTCTGGCAGATCAGAGACCTGTTCGTCCTGGCGACGCACCGTCGCCTTGGAATTGGTCGGGCTCTCCTCGCTTGCGTCCGGGCGGCTGCCATCGCGTCGGGCGCGGTTCGCCTGGTCCTGCAGACCGAAGAGGGCAACGACGCCGCCCTCCGTCTCTACAGCGACAGCGGCTACGCCCTGATCGACGGCTATTCCTCGCTGATGCTGCCGCTCCACTCCCACGACATGCCCGAAGACGTGCGCAACGCTGGCCGATGACTTCGCGGCCCCTCGGCCGTCTGAGCATTGAGCAAGGGAAGCGGCGAGTAAAGGGGGATCAGATGGCCGGCGGCACCACCGTTCTGGGGAGTCTCCATTCAGTCGACGGCGAGGGCGTCGTGCGGATGGAGGATCGCTTCGACACCGGGATCGATGACGTGTGGGGAGCAATCACCGATCCCGATCGACTCGCCCACTGGTACGGCGAGGTGGAGGGCGAGCTTTCTCAAGGGGGCGAGTTCCGTGTGCGCATCGCCCTCGCGGGCGAGCGCACGGGGCAGGTGGAGGTGTGCGAGCCTCCGCGGCACCTGCTGTTGAGGATGCGCGATCCCGATGCTCGGCCCGGCCAACCGGAGCGGACCGCGATCGAGGCGCAGCTGATTGCCGAGGGCGCTCGCACCAGGCTGGTCTGGGAAACCCGGGGCATGCCCGTCGACCTGCTCCCGGCCTACGGCGCTGGGATCCAGATTCACGTCGAGCATCTGGCCGACTACATCGCCGGTCGCGAGCTCCACATCGACGACGCTCGCTGGGACGAGCTCTTCGCAGCGTACGAAGCACTCGGCGTCAGCTAGAGGAGCAGACCATGGCCAAGGCGATCGCACTGATGTCGATGTCTCTCGACGGGTACGTCGCGGACGAGAACGACGGAGTGGACGAAGTCTTCGACTGGTACTTCTCGGGCGACGTCGAGATCCCGATCGCGAGCACGACGATGGCCATGACATTCCGCGTCTCGCCGCCGAGCGCCGACCACCTCAGGAGGCTGATGACGGAAGTTGGAGCAATGCTCACCGGCCGGCGCACGTTCGAGCGCGCCGACGCTCTTCGTAAAGAGACCCGCCGCGGTGCGAGAATCGCGTTCGTGCGCCGGGCACAGCTCGAGGACTTCGGGTCGGGGATGACGCCCATCACCGAGGGCTGGTTTGTTGTCAACGTCCGTGACGCGGAGTGGTGGTTCACGGAGACGAGAGGTGCGAGGTGCGCCTTCGAGAACGAGTACGGCGACCCGCCGGTCGAGTTCGGCCAGCTCGGGATCAACGTCACCGTCCTGGAATCCGGACAGACCAGCCTGTACCACGCCGAGGCGAACCAGGAGGCGTTCCTCGTTCTCTCAGGGGAGTGCGCGCTGATCGTCGAGAACGAGGAGCGACGCCTGCGGCCCTGGGAATTCTTCCATGCTCCTGCGTGGACCGAGCACGCCTTCGTGGGCGCGGGCGAAGGACCATGCGCGATCCTGATGGTCGGTTCGCGCTCGGGCCCGGAGGTGCACTACCCGGTATCGGAGCGCGCGGCGGGATACGGCGCGAGCGTGGCCGAGGAGACCTCCGACTGGCGGCAGGCGTACGCGACGGTCGAGCGGTTCCGGCGAGAGCGGCCGCCGAGCTGGGCTCTTCTGCCCTGGGCGTAGCTCTAAGCCGTTCGCACGTAGACGAGCTCGACCACACCGGAGGGGAAAGCCGTGCTCGAGACCAGGCGCAGTGGTCGAAGGCCCTCGACCGCCGCGAAGAGGGAGCTTCCGCTGCCAACCGCGATGGGATAGACGTACAGCCGGTACTCGTCCACCACGTCCAGGCGGATGAGCGACTGGGCGAACCGCACGCCGCCGTGAGCCACGATGTCTCCGCCCGGCTCGGACTTCAGCCTGGCGATCTCCTCGGTCGTGTCCCCGCCGGCGATACGTGTCTCCGGCCAGTCGGCTGACTGGAGCGTCTTGGAGAACACGACCTTGGGAATGTCGTTCATGACCTGCGCGACCGGCGCCGAGGAGTTGGGCCAGTGCGCCGCCATGGCCTCGTAGGTGTTCCTGCCCATGACGTGCGTCGCTGCGCGCCGTAGGGTGGCGACGAGATACTCGTCCGCCTCGTCGTCGTCGGGCAGGGCTTCCCACCACCGCCAGACTCGGCGTCCTGTTCGATGATGTAGCCGTCGAGCGACACCAGCTGTTGCAGGCTGAGCTTCCGCATCCTTCACCTCCCAGGTCTCGTCGCACCGGCGTGGTCGCAGACACCGACTCCCGGCAGCGCCGCAGCTCATCGCAGCCTGCGGCCCTTTCTGCCGTCGCTCGATTGTTTACTAGGGTCGCAACGTGTCGGTCGTCGAGTACAGCAGAGTCGGCGCCAGCGGTGTCGAGATATCGCGAGTCGGGTTGGGCGGCTATGAGCTCGGCCCGGAGCCCGGCGATGCTCCCGATGTCGACCGGGCGATCCGGGTGATCGAGTGGAAGGTGTGGAACCACGTGCACCAACAGCCACCGAACACACCGTTGTTCCGCTCGACGAGCCGCGCGAACGCATCCCACGTCTTCACGTCGAGCGGCTCGACCACGTACTCCGTCACAGGATCTCCTTGGCTCACAGGACCTCGGCCCGCGCCCGCTCAGTCTGCCGTTGCCTCAGGAGCTCTAGCAAACGGCGAAGCTCGATGATCGGCTCGAGGTGGTCGTCGACGCGGAGGTCGCAGATGCGGTCGATGCCTTCTCGGGATCGCTCCGCCGCGCCGAGCTGCTCGACGATGAGTGCAGCCGCTTGCTGGCCACGGCGATCGCCCCCGGCAGCCTGACCCGCTTCCAGCGCCGCGAGCATCCGCTCGGGGAGCGCGGCGTCGGTATCCATGAACGCGCGCCGCATCGCCGGGAGAACCTCGCCGTTGGCGAGCATGTTTCCCTGTACGGCGAAGCCGGGCTCGATGAGATGGCCCGCCCATTCGATGCAGCTCGCTCCGGTGTACGCAGCGGCTCGTCCGTCCGCGGCCACCGCGCCGAGCTGGCGAAGCTCGGGGCCGGCATCGGCCGCGAGCGCCCGTTCGAGCGCGTGAGATGGATCGGCCTGCGCGGCGAGCGCCGCGAGCGCCTGCTCGCCGTTCCGCGCGACTACACCCATCGCCTGCGTCGCCACTGCGCCGACACCGGCACGCACCCAGGGAGTGACTGCGCCGATCGCGAAGTACTTCGACTGAACCGCACAGCCGACCTCGCCGGTACTCGGATCAGCGGCGACGATCGAGAACGTCACGAGAAGACGCTATCCCGTCGGCATCCGCCCGGCAGCCTCAACGAGCGAAGACAAGCCGGTGCCGCGCGGCTACGCGAAAGCAGAGAGCGCAGGCACGCGGTCGGGCATCCCGAAGTAGAAGCCCTGCGCGCCGTGACAGCCGAGCTCGCCGACGACACGGCGCTGGTGCTCGGTCTCGATGCCCTCGGCGACGAGCGTCAGGCCGAGCGCGTTGCCGAGATCGACGATCCCCTTCAGCAGCACGAGATCGTCGTCGACGCCGTCGATCGCCGCGGTGAAGCTACGGTCGATCTTCACGATGTCGACCGGCAGGCGCCGCAGATACGCGAGCGAGGCGTAGCCGGTTCCGAAGTCGTCGAGCGCGAGCATGATCCCCATCTCCTTGAGCGCGCTCAGCTGCTGCTCGACGCGGTCGCCCGACGAGAGCAGCACGGTCTCGGTGAGCTCGAGCGTGAGGCACTCGGCCGGGAAGCCCGACGATTCGAGCGCCTGCTCGACGTGCTCGACGAAGTCCGGATGCTGCAGCTGGCGCGCCGACACGTTCACGGACATGCGCACCGGACGGCCGAGCTCCGCGTGCAGATCGATGCCGCGCCGGCACGCGTCCGCCAGCACCCAGCGACCGAGCGGAACGATCAGCCCCGTCTCCTCGGCGAGCGGGATGAAGTCGAGCGGCGGGATCCGGCCGTGCTCTGGATGCTCCCACCGCAGCAGCGCCTCGTAGCCGGAGATCGACCTCGTGTCGAGGTCGACGACCGGCTGGAAGTCGAGCGTGAACTCGCCCCGCTCGACGGCGAGCCGCAGCTCTGCCGCGCGGCGCGAGCGCTCGACGGCGGTCGAGTCGAGGACGGGATCGAAGAACGCGTACCCGGCGTCGCGCGCTGCCTTCGCGCGGTACATCGCCGCGTCCGCCTCCTTGAGCAGCGACTCCGGCTCGTTGCCGAGCGCGATGCCGATGCTCGCCGCCACCGAGACGACCTCCGGGCCGAGGTCGATCGGCTCGACGATCCCTTCGAGCAGGCGCTCGGCCGCCTTCGCGGCCTCCGCCGGCTCCGCGACCGTCGCGAGCACGACCGCGAACTCGTCGCCGCCGAGCCGCGCAGCCGCATCGCCGGCGCGCACCGTGTGCTGGATGCGCTGCCCGAGCCGCGCGAGCACCGCGTCGCCGACGTCGTGCCCGAAGCGGTCGTTGACCTCCTTGAAGTGATTCAGGTCGATGAAGAGCAGCGCGGTCTGCGCGTCGTTCTCCTTGCGGAGCGCGGACGCCTGTTGCAGCTGCTCGTGGAAGAAGGCACGGTTCGCGAGACCGGTGAGCGGGTCGTAGAGCGCCATCTGCCGGAGCTGCGCCTGCGCCTCGCGCTCGGCGGTGACGTCGAGCAGGTACCCCTGCAGGTAGAGCGGCCTGCCGTCGTCGCCGAGCACGACGACGCCCTCGTCGCGCACCCAGACGACCTTGCCGTCGCGCGCGAGCAGCCGGTACTCGACGGAGAGCGGCTCGTGGGTCGCGTGCGTCCGCGCATGCGCGGTGAGGACCCGATCGCGATCCTCGGGGTGGAGGGTTCGCACGAACAGCGTCGCGTCGGACGCCCACTCCTCGACCCTGTATCCGAGCAGCGGCTCGATCTGCGGGCTCGTGAAGACGTTCGAGCTGGCCGCGTCGAGCGCGTCGATGTAGACGACGAGCGGAAGCTGCTCGACGAGCGTGCGGTAGCGGCGCAGGACGTCCTGGTACGCCGGGGGCTCCGGCGCAGGCGTCGAGCGTGGGCTGACAGGCTCCACGAGGAGAGCATCGGCGCTCCCACGCCCCCGGCCGTCCCCCGGGTGGGGGAGCGGCGGCCCCCGCCGGGGCTAGGAGTCCGAGCCCGAGTAGGCGACCGAGAACGCGCGCCCGGTCGGATCGAGCGAGCCCGGCTTCGCGCTTCCGAGCGACCCTAGGCTCCCGAAGCGGGCCGAGGACAGGTCGGGGACGAGGTCGATCGCGATCGACGACCACATCGGGTCGGTGATCGTGCCGCCGTGGCCGTTGGCGATCGCGGCGATGCGCGTGAACGGCACCGTGCCGAAGTTCGCGAGCGGCAGCGCCCGGCAGCGCGTCAGGGCCATGTCACAGGTCGACGGCGCCTCGGCGATCCACTCCGCTGACGTCGCGTCGAGGCTCGACGGCGTCGAGAGGAGCTTCGTGAAGGTCGTCTTCCGCGTGCGGTTCTTGATCTGCACGAGCACGCCGGTCGGGAGGAGGTTCACGGACGCCGTGATCACGTCGCGCGGCCTGATCTTGAGGTTGACGTTGACCGTCGGCGCCGGGACGAGCTCGAACCACGCCGAGTAGGTCGCCTTGCCCGAGGAGCTGCAGTTCGCCTGCGTGCCGGTTTGCTCGAGCGCGCCGGAGTCGTCGGCGAAGCCGCCGATGCCGACCCAGAACGCAGAGTAGGTCGGCTCGCCGTTCGTGCACGTCACGCGCGGCTGCACCCACGTCGCCGTGACGCTCGAAAAGCTGAGCGCCGTGGCCGAGCCGCTGACCGGCGCCCCGCCGATCGTCGCGGCGTCGGCGATCGCGTAGCCCGCCCAGTTCGAGCTCTGCGCGTCGCCGGGCGCGGCGGCCGCGGTTCCGGGAAGAACGGCGACCGCGGCCAGGGCCGCGGTCGCCAAGAACAGGGTCACCTTCGGCTTCACGCCGCCGAGCGCGTCCCCAGCTTCGCCGTCACCGTCCGCGTCTCGCCGCCACGGCTCACCGTGAGCGTGACCTCGTCGCCCGGCGAGTGCGCGTCGATGAGCGCGCGCAGCTGCTCGGACGTCTTCACCGCGGTGCCGTTGACGCTCGTGATCACGTCGCCGCCGGTCGGATAGCTGACGCCGGCGACCGTGGTCGTGCCGGTCGAGGCCTTGAGCCCGGCGCTCGCGGCGCCCGAGCCCGACTGCACCTGCGCCACGGCGACGCCGGCTGCTTCGCCGAGCGTGCCGGCGAGGCTCGCCGGAATCGTCCGCGCGTCGATCCCGAGAAGCGCGTGCTTGACGGAGCCGACGGAGATCAGCTCCGAGGTCACGCGCTGAACGGTAGCCGACGGGATCGCGAATCCGATGCCCTCGTTCCCGCCGCCGTCGCTCTGGATCTGGGAGTTGACGCCGATCACCTTGCCGTCGAGGTTGAAGAGCGGCCCGCCCGAGTTGCCGTGGTTGATCGCGGCATCGGTCTGGATCGCGTTCTCGATCGGCGTGTTGTTGGGCGAGGTGATCTCGCGCCCGACGGCGCTGACGATGCCGCTCGTGACGGTGTCGGTCAGCTGGAAGGGATCGCCGATCGCGACGACGCCGTCACCGACCTGCACGGCGTTCGAGTCGCCGAAGGAGAGCGGGTGCAGCAAGCTGGCGGGCGCGTTGACCTTCAGGACGGCCAGGTCGGTCGATGCGTCGCTGCCGACGAGCGTCGCGCGATACGTCGACTGGTCGTCGAAGGTCACGGTCATCGAGCTCGCGCCCTGAACCACGTGCTCGTTCGTCACGATGTGACCGGCGGTGTCGATCACGAAGCCGGTTCCCTCGGCCTGCGAGGTCGAGCCGCCCCCGCCGCCGAGCGGCGTCTGCTGGCTTCCCGAGCTCGTGGTCGACGTCACGATCTCCACGACGCCCGGCGTCGACGCCTTGGCGATCTCGCCGATCGTCAACGGCCCGCTCGTGTTCGCGGTCGGCCGTGCCGTGCCGTTCGTGGAGGCCGCGGCCGTGGTGGCGGCGGCAGGTGCGGCGCTGGGCGCGTTGTGCGCGCTCAGGCCGTAGGTGACCGCAGCGGCGGTCGCGCCCACGAGCACGACCATCGCGGCCAGGGCGGCAGCCCGCCGCCACGTAGAGCTGAACATGTGCTGTCCCTCCGTCTGAGTCGAATTCACGTCACCGCCAGGGAATCCCGGTTGGCTCAGAGACGGCTCTGAGTCACCTGTGCGGGACCTAAGAGGCAGAGTGGCCTTCGTGACGGCGCCCGGCCTGTTCTCGCGGCAGTTGCCGCCTGCGCTGCAGGTGCGCGACTTCCGCCGGCTGTTCGCGGGGTTTCTCGCCTCGGGCTTCGCCGCCCAGATGGCTGCGGTGGCAGTCGGCTGGCAGGTCTACGCGATCAACCGGAGCGCGCTCGACCTCGGGCTGATCGGCCTGGCCGAGTTCCTGCCGCTGCTCCTGCTCGCGCTGCCGGCGGGCCAGCTCGCCGACCGGATGTCGCGGACGTACCTCTTCGCCGCGGGAATCCTCGCCGAGGCGGTCGTGGCGCTGCTCCTGCTCGGCGTCACGATCGGCGGTGCGACACAGCTCTGGCCGTTCCTCACGCTGGCCGCCCTGACCGGTGTGACGCAGGCGATCGGCGCCCCCGCCGCGCGGTCGCTGACGCCGGAGCTCGTTCCGGTCGACCTGCTCGCGGGGGCGCTCGCCCTCCGCTCGGTCGCCTTCCAGGCGGCGACGATCGCCGGGCCGGCGGTGGGCGGCCTCTTGTTCGCAGTGAAGCCCGAGCTGGTCTACGGCACGGCGACGGTGCTCTTCCTGCTCGCCGGCATCTCGGTGCTGCGCGTGCCGAAGCTCACAGATCTCCCGCGGGAGGAGCAGCCGCCGCGCCTCGAGAGCCTGCTCGGCGGCATCCGCATGATCCGCGGCACGCCGATCATCCTCGGCGCGATCACGCTCGACCTCTTCGCCGTGCTGTTCGGCGGTGCGGTCGCGCTGCTGCCGCTGTTCGCGGTCTCGGTGCTGCACACCGGCCCGGTGGGGCTCGGCGTGCTCCGCAGCGCTCCCGCCGTCGGTGCGCTGATCGCCGGCACCCGGCTCGCGCGGCGGCCGCTCGGCGGCCGGGCCGGGCGCACGCTGCTCCTCGTCGTCGGCGCCTTCGGCGCGAGCATGGTCGTGTTCGGCCTGTCCGAGACCTTCTGGCTGTCGGCGCTCGCGCTCGCCGTGAGCGGGTTCGTCGACATGTTCTCGATGAACATCCGCTCGACCACGGTCGCGCTCGCGACCCCGAACGAGCTGCGCGGGCGGGTGAACGCCGTCGAGAATGTGTTCATCAGCGCCTCGAACGAGCTCGGCGCCTTCGAGTCGGGCGTCGCGGCGGCGCTCCTCGGCGCCGTGCCGGCGGTGGTCGCGGGCGGGCTCGTCACGATCGGCCTCGCGCTCGTCTGGCCGCGGTTCTTCCCGGAGCTGTCGCGGGTCGACCGGCTCGAGGACGTGCGGCCCGTCCCCGTGGACTAACCGCCGGTCTTCGAGAAGTGCTGCCAGTCGGGGCTGCCGCTCCAGCGTCCGCCCCACAGCCAGCCGGCCGAGGCGAACGCGCGCACGAGCACGCCGCCCGCGACCGCCATCCCCGGCCGCACGCGCGCGCGGTCGACGAAGCGCCGCCCGGCCGGCGGCAGCACGCGGCCGCCCTCGAGGTACGGGTTCTCGACGGTGTTCACGTCGACCGCCTCGCCGTAGGCGTGCACCGACCAGCGCTTCGGGCCGGACGCGACCGCGTAGCGGCAGTTGAACGCCGACGTGTTGTCGGCGGCCATCGAGCGATCGTCGCTGCCGCCGTACTCGGAGACCGGGCGCATGCGCCTGATCGGGAAGCGGGCCGCGTACAGCCGCCGGAACACAGCCTGGACGTCCGCGGTCACCGACCGGTTGACCACGAGCTCGCCGCGGTGCGCCTTGCCGTCGAACCCGACGTAGGACACGACCACGCGGCGCAGGCTCGCCGGCCCGACCGGGCAGCCCCGGTGCCACGACGCCCCGAGCGCCGCGACGGTGACCGGCGACACGGAGGCGTGAAACGGCGGCAGGGCCGGCACGCCGGACAACGTACCCTCGGTGAGTGCTCGTTCCCGTGCTCGCGCTCGCCGCCAACCTGTGCAGCCAGCGGATCGACGTCGTCGCGCCGCGGGCGACGGCGACGGTGGCGCAGGTGTCGCTCGAGGAGTGCGGCAGCCGCGTGCTCGGGCCGTGGCGCGCGCGTGTCGGCTACGCGGGCCTCTCGGCGCACCACCGCGAGGGCGACGGGACGACGCCGCTCGGGACGTTCGCGATCGGGCCGGTCGTCTACGGGCTCGACCCGAACCCCGGCGTGCGCCTGAGCTACCGTCGCCTCCGCTGCGGCGACTGGTGGAACGAGGATCCGCGCTCGCCCGGCTACAACACGTTCCGCCACCTTCCCTGCGGCGCCGAGCCGCCGTTCGGCGGCAGCAGCGAGGCTCTCTGGAAGGCGAAGGTCGCCTACCGGGAGCTGGCGGTGGTCGAGTACAACATGCGGCCGGCCGTCCCTGGCCGTGGCTCGGCGATCTTCCTGCACGACGACCGCGGGCACGCGACGAACGGCTGCGTCTCGCTTCCCCGCCCCGAGCTCGTGCGGCTGCTGCGCCGGCTGCGTCCAGGCGCCACGATCTCGATCACGGTGGCTTCGTGAGCGCCGCGGCGCCCCAGAGCGCCGCGACCACGACGAAGCCGATGCGCCCGTCGCCGGGCAGCGAGAACGCGAGCCCGAGCAACGGAGTCGCGACGAGAATCGTCGCGGCGGCCGCCATGTTCACGGTCCCGACCGCTGCACCGGGAGCGTCGGGCCGCAGGCGCTGCGCACCCGCGAACGACGGTGCGAACGGGATCCCCGCCGCGAACCCGACCACAGCGGCCGCGCAGACCGCGACCGGGAACGGCTGCGCGACGGTGAGCACGGCGACCGCGATGCCACCGACGAACAGGCTCGCCCGCACGACGTTCGGCCGGTCGATGAAACGGCCGCCGAGCGGGCGCGAGAACACGCCGAGGAAGAGGACGAGCCCGCCCGCGAACCCCGCGACGTGCTCCGACTCGCCGCCGCCGCGCTCGAGCAGCGTCACGACCCAGTTGCCGACGACCACCGACAGGCCGAACGACGCCGCGTGCCACACCGCGAGCGGACGGAGCCGGCGGTCGAACACCGGCGAGCGCGCGCCCTGCGGCGCCATCCTGCTGCCTGCAGCCGGGGCGAGCGCGACGAGCAGCGCCCCGCCGAGCGCGATCAGCGACGCCGTCGCGAACGGGGCCTGCCACGACGACCAGAACGGGACGAACGCCAGCGCGAGCCCGCCGCCCGCCATGCTGGCGGCGCCGTACGCGCCCTGCGCCACCGCCGTCCCGATCGCCGCTCGGACGTAGTCGCTGCCGGCGACGAACGACGCCGCCGTTCCGATTCCGGCGACGAGCCGCATCCCGATCGCGAACGCCGCCACCTGCCAGAGCAGGGCGGCCGCGGATGCGCCGGCGACGACGAGCAGCCCGAACCCGCCGACCAGCCGGGCGCCGAAGCGGTCGCACATGCGCCCCATCGGCACCTGGAACACCGCGTGCGTGACGAACAGCGCCGTGGTGAACAGGCCGACGACGCCGAGGCCGATCCCGTACGCGTGCGCGGTGCGGTCGGCGACGGCGCCGACGTTCGCGACGTTGAACCCGGGGGTGAACCCAAGCGCGAGACCGCCGAGCGCGGCCCTTGCGGTGACGGTTCGCGCCATTCGGCGCGATCCTCGCAAACGCGGCTGCTAGCGCTGCACGCGCTTGCGGCTGCGGTACGCGCGCGTCTTCTTCCGGTTGCCGCAGAGCTGCATCGAGCACCACGTCGCCGAGCGGTTCGGCGAGTAGTCGTAGAACGACCAGCGGCAGTTGCGGCAGGCCTTGAGTCGCTCCCAGCTCCCGTCGAGCATCGCCTCGAGGGCGACGGCGACGACGTCGTCGAGCGCGTCCCCGCCCTCGGCACGCACGTGGACGCCGCGGTCGGCGACGAGCTCCAGACGCAGGCGGCCGGTCGCGCGGTTGACCGCCTCGAGCGCGGACGGATCGAGCGCGACGCCGTTGTTCGCGAGCACGAGCCGGCGCAGCGCCTCGCGAAGCTCGCGCGCGCGCTCGAGCTCACCTGGGAGGCCGCGCTCCTCGAGCCAGTTGGGCAGCCAGTCGACCTCGTGCTCGAGGTCGACGCTGTTGATCAGAAGCTGCACCCGGCGCAAGGGCTCGGGCGCCGCCTTGGGGACGTCGTAGCGCGGGCTCATTCGGTTGCCGATCATTCTAGACACCGGTACCATGCGAGTACCGGTGTCGCTGCGTCGGATCGGCTTTCCTCTCCGCCTCGCGTCGGCGCGCCTCACTGCGGGCGGTGAGCGCACCCTGCTGGTCTCGCTCGGCGTCGTGGCGGGCGCGGCCGTGCTGGCGGGCGTGCTCGGCGGCCGGCTGGTGATGCGCGACCGTGCGCTCGCGGAGGCGACCGCTGCGCTGCAGCCCGCCGACCGCCAGGTGGAGGTGGGCTGGAGCGGCGCGGTCGACGACTTCTCGCGGCTGAACGCCCAGGTCGCGCCGCAGCTCCGGACGGTGACCGGCGAGCCGCCGGCCGCGGCGATGCTCTTCCGCGAGTCGTCGATCCAGGGGCGGCTCGTCAACCTGCGCGCCGCCGACGACCTCGGCCGGTACGTGCGCCTGATCTCGGGCCGCCTGCCGGCGATCTGCGTGCCGTCGCATTGCGAGGTGCTGCACCTGAAGGGCGCCGGCCCGATCCCCTCGACGCCCAACCTGCGCCTCGTCGTCGTCGGGCGCGCGGCGTTGAAGCCCGACGCGCCGATCGCGCCGTTCGTGCTGCCGGCGCCGCGCACCGAGATGGTCGCGCAGGCCGTCCGCTACCACACACCGCAGCCGAGCCCGATCGTGATCGCGAACGGCATCGCTGGGCTGTCGCGCACGAAGGAGCTCGAGACGTTCTACCGCTCGTACGCCTGGTTCGTGCCGGTGCGAAGCGGCGACGTGCACCCGTGGACGGTCGGTGCGTTCTCCAAGCGTGTGCAGAAGGTGACCGCACGGCTCGAGGCGAGCCCGGAGGCGTTCCAGGTGACCGCGCCGACCGACACGCTGTCGGCCGCAGCGTCGTCGTCCACGGCGGCCGCGCGCCGACTGCTCCTGCTCGGCGGCGAGGGCGCCGCGCTGCTGCTCGCGTTCACCGTTCTCGCCGCGGCCGCGCTCCGGCGCGACGTCGGCGACGCCCGCCGGCGCCTGCAGTGGTTCGGTGCGCGGCGCTGGCAGGTCGAGCTGTTCACGCTGGCGGAGGTCGGAGCGCTCGCGGCGCTCGGGACGCTCGTCGGCTGGATCGCAGGAGGCGCCGTCGCCGCCGTCGTCGCAGCGCAGGCCGGCTCCCCGGCAGGGCAGGTCGTCCTGCACGGGCTGCTGTCGGGCGGCGGTCTGACAGCCGCGCTCGGAGTGGCCGTCGTCGCCGGGCTCCTGCTGTACGCCGCGGTGCGCGCACCGTCGATTCAGCTCGGGAGGCTCGCGTTCACGCCGCTCGACGCGGCGGCGCTCGGCGCGATCGCCGTCGTGCTCGTCGGGTGGGCACGCGGCTCGATCGACGCGCAGAGGCTCGCCTCCGGCAGCGGGACGAGTGCGTTCCTGCTGCTCGTTCCGGCGCTGATCGTCTTCGCGACGGCGGTGCTGTGCGCGAGGCTCCTCGCGCCGGGGCTGCGACTGCTCGGGCGGGCGGGACGCCGGGGGCCCGTCTCGCTCCGCCTCGCCGCGGCGTCGCTCGCCCGCAACCCGGGGCATGCCGCGATTGCCGCGACGTTCCTCGTCGCGAGCATCGGCCTCGCGCTGTTCGCGCTCGTCTACCGCTCGACGCTCGTGCGCGGCCAGCACGACGAGGCCGCGTACGCCGTTCCGGCGTCGTTCGTCCTGACCGAGGACCTGTCGCAGCTCATCCCGGTGCTGCACGGCGCGCCGGCGAGCGCGTACCCGACGCCGCCGATGCCGGTGCTGCGCCTCTCCGGCAACGTCCCGAGCGGCGCGACATTCACACTGCTCGGGCTGCCGACACCCTCGCTCGCGAACGTCGAGGGATGGCGCAGCGACTTCGCGGCACGACCGCTGCCCGAGCTCGGCCGCCGGCTGACACCTTCACGTGACGAGTCGCTGCGCACGACCGCACTGCCTCGGGGACGGCGCTTCGCGCTGCCGGTCTCGACGCGCGGCGACGACGTCGGACTGCGCGCGGTCTTCCGCTCGCCGCTCGGCGACTACGAGCCCGTGACGCTCGGGCAAACGCACGGCCGGCGGACGGTGACCCTGCACGGCCGCATCCCCTTCGTCTCCGCGACGCTCGCGGGGCTGCAGTTCTATCTCCTCAACGGCGGGCGGTTCACCGCGAACGGCGGCATCGGGATCCAGCCGAGCGCGAAGGGCGTGCTCACGCTCGGGACGCCGACCGTCAACGGGCGCGCGGTTGCCCGCCCGTTCGCCGGCTGGGTCGGCGTCGGCGGCGCAAGCGGGGGCGGCCGCCGGGCCGGCTACCTGATCACGCCCGACCGCACCGGGACGTTCAGGCCGGCGCAGCCGACCGACGGCCGGCCGCTCGACGTGCTCGTCACGCCGGGCGTCGCCGCGGCGGCGGCGCCGGGCGGCATCGTCCCGCTGCAGGTCGAGGGGGAGGCGGTCGCGGGACGCATTGTCGGCGTCGTCCACCGGTTCCCGTCGATCGTCGGCGACGCCGTGGTCGCCGACCGCCAGACGGCGTCGACGCTGCTCGACTCGCGCTCGCCGGGCCTCGGCACCACCGACGAGCTGTGGCTCGACGTTCCGTCCGCGCGCGAGGCGGCGACCGCGGACCGGCTCGACCGCGCGCCGTTCACCGCGTTGTCGGTCTCCTCACGCGCCACGACACTCGCAGCGCTCGACGCCGACCCGCTCGCGCGAGGCGCGCTGATCACGCTGGCGGGCACCGCGCTCGTCGCACTCGTGCTCGCGCTGCTCGGGCTGCTGCTCGCGATCGTGGCCGACGTCCGCGACGATCGTGGCGAGCTCTTCGACCTGGAGGCGCAGGGCGCCGCGCCGGCGACGATCCGCGCCCACCTGCGGCTGCGCGCGCTCCTCGTGGCGGCGTTCGGGGTGATCGGAGGCCTCGTGCTCGGCACGATCCTCTCCGCGCTCGTGATCTCGCTGGTCTCGGTGACCGCGACGGCGGCGGAGCCGGAGCCGCCGCTCCGCCTCGTCGTCGACTGGCCGGTGCTGGCGCTCGCCGCGCTGGCGTACATCGTCCTGGCGGCGCTGCTCGTAGGATTGGCGACGTCGCTGCGCGGGCGCGCACCTGCGCGGGCGGCGGAGGGTGCCGTATGACGACGGCGATCGAGGTGCGCGATGTCTTCCGGGTGCACTCCACGCCCGAGGGCGACGCGGCCGCGCTCCAGGGGCTGTCGCTCCACGTCCGGGACGGCGAGGTGCTGACCGTGCTCGGGCCGAGCGGCTCCGGCAAGTCGACGCTGCTGCGCATCCTCGCCGGGCTCGACCGGCCGTCGGCCGGCGTCGTCCGCGTCTACGGCCAGGAGATCGGCAAACTCCCTTCGCGGAAGCTCGCGCAGTACCGCTCGTCGCTGCTCGGCTACGCCGACCAGCACTACACGCGTGCGCTCTCGCCGGAGCTGACCGCGCGCGAGCTCGTCGCGGTGCAGCTCGGGCTCCGCGGCACCGGCGCGTCGGAGCGCCTCCGTCGCGCCGACGAGCTGCTCGAGCGGGTCGGGCTGGCGCAGAAGCGCAACCGCCTGCCGACGCAACTGTCCGGGGGTGAGCAGCAGCGCGTCGCGCTCTGCGCCGCACTCGCACACCGGCCGCGCGTCTTCCTCGCCGACGAGCCGACCGGCGAGCTCGATGCGGCCACCGCCGACCAGGTGTACGGGACGCTGGCCGAGCTCGTGCGCGAGCACAGGTGCACGACGGTGATCGTCAGCCACGACCCGGAGTCGACGCGGATCGCCGACCGCATCGTCCGCATCCGCGACGGGCGCGTCTCGGAAGAGTGGTCGCGCGACGGCGAGGCGACCGACTCGATCGTCGTCGGCCGCGGCGGCTGGCTGAGGCTGCCCGAGGAGCTGCTGCTCCGCGCCGGCATCGGCGCCCGCGCGACGGCGCGCTTCGAGGCGGGCGGCGTGGTCGTCGAGCCGGCCCCGGGAACCGACGCCGTCCCGGCGCCCACCCCGGTGCCAGGCACCAAGGTGCCTGGCACCAGCGCTGCGGCAGCCGCGGGCCCGGTCGTCGCCGTGCGCGGGCTCGTCAAGCGCTTCGGCGAGACGGCGGTGCTCGACGGGCTCGCGCTCGACCTCCGGCCGGGGATCCTGCATGCGGTCACTGGGCCGTCCGGCTCGGGGAAGACGACGCTTCTGCACCTGCTCGCCGGGCTCGAGCTCCCCGACGCGGGCTCGATCGAGATTGACGGTGTCGACGTCACACGGCTCGACCGCGCCGCCCGCGCTGCTGTGCGGCGCGAGAAGATCGCCTACGTCGGACAGCAGGTCGGGCTCATTCCGCACCTCTCGGCCCTCGAGAACGTGGAGCTGGCGCTCGCGCTGCGGGGCATCGAGGACCGGCCGACGGCGCTCTCCGCGCTCGACTCGGTCGGGCTCGCCGAGCGCGCGACGCAGCGAGTGTCGCGTCTCTCGCAGGGCGAACGGGCACGCACTGCGATCGCCCGCGCGCTCGCCTCGCGGCCCGCGCTCCTGCTCGCGGACGAGCCCACGTCGCGCCTCGACGGCGCGAATGCGATCTCCGTCGGCGTGCTGCTCGGCCGAATCGCCCGAACGACGGGCGCGGCGGTCGTCTGCGCGACGCACGACCCGCTCGTGATCGAGCAGGCCGATCAGCGCGTCGCGCTGACCTCCTCGTAGGGAGCGGCGCGGCGCCGCCAGCTCGACCAGCCGCCCTCGAACGAGCGCACGTCGCCGTCGGCGACTTCGAGGATGCGGTCGGCGATGCGGTCGAGGAAGTAGCGGTCGTGCGACACGAACACCGCGGTCCCGTCGAACGACTCGAGCGCCGACTCGAGCATCTCGACCGACTCGATGTCGAGGTGGTTCGTCGGCTCGTCGAGCAGCAGGCAGTTCGCCCCCTCGAGCATCAGCAGCAGCAGCTGCAGCCGCGTCCATTCGCCGCCGGACAGCGTGTGCAGGGGACGCCGAACCTGCTCGTACGCGAACAGGAACTTCATCAGCCGCGAGACGGCCTCGCCCTCCGAGATCGGTGCCGCGCGGCGGACGAGCTCGAGGGGCGTCGCGTTCGGGTCGTCCGGACGGCGATCCTGCGCGAGCCGGCCGAAGCGGATCGACGGGCCCGCCTTGCGCTCGCCCTCGGTCGGCGCGAGCTCGCCGGCGAGCACGCGGAGCAGCACCGACTTGCCGGCGCCGTTCTCGCCGACGACGCCGACGCGCTCCCCGCGCAGCACCGTCAGGTCGACGCCGGCGAGGATCGGTGTCTCGCCGAGCTCGACGCCGACGCCCTGCAGCTCGACGACGCGCTCGCCCCCGCGGAGCTTCGGCCGCAGCTCGAGCGCGATCTTGCGCCGCTCGAGCACGGGACGTTCGACTTTCTCCATACGGTCGATCTGGCGCTGCTTGTTGCGCGCCTGCTTGATATGGCGTTCGTCGACGACGCGCCGTGCCCAGTCCTCGAAGCGTCGGATCGCCTCCTCGAGCCGCGCGATCTCCTTCTGCTGCGTCACGTAGAGCTGCTGCTGCCGCTGCAGCTCGAGCTCACGCGCGACGGTGTACGCGGAGTAGTTGCCGGGCCACATTCGGATGCGGCCGCCGTTCAGCTCGGCCGTCGTCGAGACGGTCTCGTCGAGCAGGTAACGGTCGTGCGAGACGGCGACGACGGCGCCGTCGAAGCCGGCGATCACCGACTCGAGCCGCTCGCGCGCCTGCACGTCGAGGTGCGCCTCCGGCTCGTCGAGCAGCAGGACGTCCGGGTCCTGGATCAACGCCACGGCGAGCCCGACGAGCTTGCGCTGGCCGCCGGAAAGGAGGCGCGTCGGCTTCGCGAGGTCGTCGTCGTCGAGCCCGACCTCGAGCAGGAGCGCGCGGGCGCGCCCGTCGAAACCGGGTCCGCCGGCCGCCGTCCAGCGCTCGACGAGGTCCTCCTGTCGTGCCAGCAGCCGCGAGAGCTTGGCCAGGTTGTCGTACGAGCGGCCGAGCTGGGCCTCGACGTCGGAGAGCTCGCGCTCGAGGCGGTCGAGGTCGGGCCGCGCCGCCCGCGCGATCTCGAGCGCGTTGCGGTCGTCGCCCTCCGGTTGCTGCGAAACGAAGCCGACGACGAGGCCGCGCCGCTGCGTGAGCTCGCCCGCGTCGGCGGTCTCGAGCCCGGCGACGATGCGGAGCATCGTCGACTTGCCGCCGCCGTTCGGCCCGATCACGCCCACGCGCGCGCCCGGCTCGATGTCGAAGTCGAGCCCGTCGAGCACGAGCCGCGAGCCGAAGCTCTTCGCCGCGCCGCGTAGCGCCAGGAGTGCCATGGCGCGTTCACCGTATCCGCGCGAACACGGGCCGTCGTCCTCCGCAAGAACGAAGCGCGGGGATGACCCTTACGGGCACCGCGGGCGGCCTCGTCGGGGCACCGCGGGCGGCCCGTCGGGGTCAGACCCGGGTCTGACCCCTTTCGGTAGGAAACCGCGCAATCATGCGCATTCCTGCTGCCGCATCCCGGCGCGACTTCCGGGCGAGGGGTCAGACCCGGGTCAGACCCCGGACTAAGCCTCCGGCAGCGAGAACGCGAGCTCGCCGAGGCGGCGGTAGCCGACCAGCGAGGGGTGGTCGCCGTCGGCATGCGTCCACTCCGCCTTCATGCGCCCGGGGCGCTCCGGGTCCTCGAGGGTGTCGTGGAACGGGAGCACTGCGACGCCGAGACGGGCGATGCGCGCGTTGAGGTCGCGGATCGGCGCCTCCGCGTCCGGCCAGCCGTTGTTCCACGGCAGGACGTCGCACGCGACGACGCGCAGCCCGAGCGCGACACCGCGCTCGACCATCGTCTGCAGGTTCGACGCGGCGTCGTCGACCGGACGGCCCTGCGCGATGTCGTTGATGCCGCCCTGCACGACGAGCACGTCGGCGCCGTTCGCCGCCTCGTCGAGCCGCGCGACGATCTCGTCCGTTCGCTCGCCCCAGATGCCGAAGTTGCGCAACTCGAGCTCGCGATGCTTGATGCCCGCCCAGTGCTCCCACTGGCCCATCGGGTTGCCGATGCGGCGCCGCGAGTCCCAGTACGGAGAGCCCTCGGTGATCGAGTCGCCGAGACACGCGACGACGATCGTCACCGCGGCAGCGGCAGCGCGCCCGCGCGGTAGTAGCTGCGGGCCTGCGCCTTGAAGTACCCACCGTCGTCGTCGGCCGACAGCGAGGGACGCGTGTTGCCGTTGATCGGCGCCGGGTCGGTGACGCCGTCCTTCGCCGCGTCGCAGTCGCACGTCGGGCCGTCGGCGCCGCGTCCGAACAGGAACCCGGCGAAGCCTGCAGCGACGTACTGGCGAAGACGGGTTCGCGAACCGTCGCCGATCAGCCACTGCACGCGGTTGTCCTGGAAGTGGTCCCACGTGTTGTTCTCGGCTCGCATGAGGGTGTTGCCGAGCGGGATCTGCCACGCGACCATCCGCACGCCGGCGAGCGCGACGAACGTCTTCGCATAGAGCAGATGCCGGTGGAAGTCGGCGGGCTTGAACCACGTGTTCGGGTTGCCGTTGACCTTCGCGTAGAACCCAGCGTCGCGGTCGGAGAAATCCTCGAACGCGATATCGAACCTCGCGTGCAGCGACCGGTAGAACGCGGCCGACTGCGAGGCGTACGCGCGCACGGTCGCGTCGGGCGGGTCCTCGTAGACGATGTCGTGCTTCGTCCCCCAGCCGCTCATGTGGTACGCGAGGATCACGTTCGGCGCGAGTTGATCGCGCAGCTTCACCCACTGCTGCGCGAACCCCGACGCGAGGTCGACGGCGTTCGCCTGCTCGAGGTAGCCCCAGAGATCGGGCTCGACGTGCACGACGACCGACCTCGTCCCGTGCACGCGCGAGAAGAGCAGCCGCACGTCGTTCCAGTACGCCGACATCGTCTCCGCGTTCTGCAGGTTCGACAGATCCGCGTGCGCCTCATCGCCGCCCGCCGGCTTCGACTGCAGCAGCATGTAGTACGTCAGCACCGGGATCTCACCGTGCCGCCACGAGTCGTCGACGTACATCGACGCGAAGGTGCCGTTCGGGTTCCACGTGGACCATCCCTGGCCCGTGTTCACGCCGCCCGCGAGGTACTGGTAGCGAAAGGCGAACGGCGCCGCCCGCCGCAGCGCCGCCGCGCCGCCGGGCGAGTCCGCGGAACCGAGCTGGAGCGTCTTCGGCCAGCTCTTGGGAAGCGCCGGGAGCTTCGCGCTTCCCGCGCCTGCCGCACCCGCGAGCACGACGCAGGCGAGCGACAGCGCGGCGGTGACGAGCAGGGCTGGGCGAAGCATGGCGGCCGACTCACCGTACTCGCGGTTGACGACGGATGCGCGCGCGGCTACCGTCAACGACGTCAAGCGACGCTAAGGAGGGGATTTCCTGATGACTGCACATTGCACCACCCTCCTGGCCGCCGCCTGACCGAGTAGCGAACGCTCCGCAGCTCTCGACCGTTCCACTCGCGGTGGCGGCTCCACGCCCACTCGCGAGAAGGAGCTCGAATTGCTGGAACTGCGGGACCGGGCGCAGACGATGCGCCTGTACACGATGGATGCATGGGTCTCCGACCCGGCGGTGCTGACCGACGAACCACGCCTGCGCGCCGCGTTGTACGCAGGCGTGGAGGCGGGCGGCGCGCTCGTTTTGGGCGAGCGCTTCTGTGTGTTCTCGAACGGCGCCGTCACCGGCGTGCTCGTGCTCGCGCAGTCGCACCTCAGCCTCCACACGTGGCCGGAGCTCGCCCTGGCCAACATCGATCTGCTCTCGTACGGCGACGTCGACGGCGACGCCGTACTGGGTGAGATCCGGGAGCGCCTCGAGGTCGTCCGTGCAAACGTCAACTGCGTGCCCCGCGCCCTTGACTGAGTCGGATCGCATCGTCGCCGCGGTGACGTGCGCGGTCGGGCTGGCGGAGGGCCCGCGCGGCGTGCGGGCGGTATTGACCGCGCTGGCTCGGCTCGAGCCGGTCTCGACCCGCGTGCTCGCGCGGGCGGTCGACCTGCCGGTGCCGATCGTCGCGGCGATCTGCGGCGAGCTTCGCCGCTGCGGCGTCGTCGCCGACGAGCGCCCGACCCAGCTGACGATCGCAGGTCGGCGTCGCTTCGCCCACGCCGGATCGCTCGATCTCGACACGACGTGCGCGGCGTGCGGCGGGCGGGGGATCGCGCTCCCCGAGAACGTCGTGCACCTGCGGCGCGGGCTGGCTCACGTCGCCGAGTCCGCACCCGACGCGCGAACCGAGCTCGACCAGTGCCACTGCACGCCCAAGACGATGCTCCGCCGTGTGCTCGCGCTCCACGCCGCCGGCGCGATCGTCGGGAGGCGGATCCTGCTGCTCGGCGACGACGACCTCATCTCGCTCGCACTGGCACGGTTCGTCGCGCGCTTCGGGTCAGGCGACGTGATCGAGGAGCTGACGGTGCTCGACGTGGACGAGCGGCTTCTCGCCTTCGTCGCGGGCGAGCTCGACGACGCGCCGTTTCCGTGCAGCTTCGTGCACGCGGACCTGCGCGACCCGTTGCTATCCGAGCACGCCGGGCACTACGACACCGTCGTCACGGATCCGCCGTACACCGAGGAAGGCGCCCGTCTGTTCCTGTCGCGCGCGACCGAAGCGCTCGCGGGCGAAGGGTCGACGGTGTTCCTGTCGTTTGGCTCACGCCGGCCGGGCGCGCAGCTCGCGCTGCAGCGGACGATCATCGAGTCGGGGCTCGAGATCCGCGCGCTCACCCGCGACTTCAACGACTACGTCGGCGCCGGCGTGCTCGGCGGAACGAGCCATCTTTACCAGCTGCGCGCCACTGCGAACGTCGTGCCGCCGGTGCGCGGCCGGTTCACCGGGGAGCTCTACACGGCCGCTAGAAGAAGAACTGACGCCACGCCGTCCACCAGTCGTCGGCCCGAGAGACGATCTGGCGCGGCTCGGTGACCTCGACGCCCGGCCGATAGCGGTACCTCTCGACGTGATCCGAGGTGTTGAAGTCGACAGTGATCTCGCACGGGCGGCCGGGGTCGTACGGACGCACGGCCGACAGGTCGCCCAGCGCCCGCTTCGCACCGTCCTCGATCAGCTCTCGCGCGCGTGAGGCCGGCAGCTGCCGTGCGCTGAACCTACCGAGGCCCTTCTTCACCGCGACCGTCGTCAGCCCCTCGCCGAGCAGCGCCGTTCCTTCGCGACACGACGCCTCGTCGCCGGTGACGAGCACCACCGGGCAGTTCCAGTGGCCGCACAGCGCGGCATTGATCCCCGTCTCGCCGACCTCGACGCCGTTGAAGCGGAGGCGCCACCACGACGACCCGCTGACGGTGTGCGCCAGCACGCCGTCGCGCGTGCCTGCCATCGCGTGCATGGCGACGAAGAGCGCGGCGTCGACGCCCTGCTCGAGATACTCGACGTACTCCGTCCACTCGTTCTGAACGACGTACTCACAGGCGGGATCGAGCTCCTCGGGAATGAGCGAGTTGAACGTCCACCCCTCCCCGGCGCCGTGGCAGTCCATCACGACGATCTCGGTCGCCCCGCCGGACTTGGCGCCGCGCACCGCGGCGTTGATCTCGCCGGTGTACAGGCGCCGCCCTTCCTCGTACATCGCGTGGCCACCCGTGACCTGCTGCCATTTCACGATGCCCGCGACGCCTTCCATGTCGCTGACGATCAAGACCTTCATGCGAAGAGGGAGCCTACGGTCTCGCCGAGACTGTTCGTGAGAGGAACCTCACGGAACGCGTCGATCCCGAGGACGACGCCGAGCGCGGGCCCGATCCCGCGGTACGACCCGTCCTCGGCCTTCAGCGCGAAGCCCCGTCCGTCTTCGTGCGCGGCGCAGTAGAGGCCTTCCGCCCCGCCCTTGGCGATCCACCCGTCGGCTGCGCGCATCAGCTCGGTGTCGGGCGCGCCGCGCGTGGCGCCGACGAGCTCGGGACGCGCGCGCATCGCCGCTCGGATCCGCGCCGGTGTCCGCGTCAGCAGCGAAGCGGCGTCGGTGAGCGTCGTCGGAAACGTCGGGAGCCCGCAGCCGTCGACGGCAGCGCCCGGCGCGCCGACGAGGCCTGCGATCCGCTGCTGCAGCGGATGCGACGGGTCGCGGTAAGGATGGAGCGGCCAGTCGTGGGCGCGGCACGCCGCCAGCATCCCGGCGTGCTTGCCGGAGCAGTTGTGCCCGAGCCTCCCGTCCGGGCGCCCCTCCTGCGTGCCGTTCTCGAGGTCGTTGACCGTCGCCCCTGCACGGGCGAGCACTTTGCGGACAGCCGCGAGCTGAGCCGGCTCGGCGTGGTGCGACGCGCAGGAGATCGCGATCTCGTCGTCGTCGAGGTCGTCGTAGCCTTCGACGAACGGGATCGCCTGCAACGGCTTCACCGACGAGCGCAGGAGAAAGGCGAGCGACGGGTCGCCCCACGTGTCACCCCACGTCGTCGCCGCATGAATCCGATGCACCGCCTCGACGACGGCACCGCGCCTGACGACTACCCTGATCGCGTCCATCGTCACTCGTCCGCGAGGAGCCTACGCTGCCCGAGCTACCCGAAGTCGAGGCGTGGCGCCGTCAGCTCGACCCGCTCGTCGCCGCGTCGCCGGTTGAGCACGCAGGGCCGGCGCACGTCGCGACGTTGAAGACGATCGACCCGCCGCTGTCGGCGCTCGAGGGCGCGACGCTCCGCGTCGAGCGCAGGGCGAAGCGCTTTCTGCTCCCGACCGACGACGGCGAGCTCGTCCTCATGGTGCACCTGATGAGCGCGGGGCGGCTCCGGCACGTCGCCCCGGACGCGAAAGGCGCGAAGTCGCCGATGTTCCGGCTCCGCTTCGCCGACGGCGGCGAGCTGCAACTGACCGAGGCAGGCTCGAAGAAGCGCGCGGGGGTCTGGTTGCTGCGGCCCGACGCCGTCGCCGCCGAGCTCGCCCACCTCGGCCCGGAGGCCGATCACCTCGACACCGAAGCGCTCGCGCAGATCCTGGCGTCGGACTCGCGGCGCCTGCACTCGCTGCTCCGCGATCAGCGGCTGATCGCCGGCATCGGCCGGGCCTGGGCGAACGAGATCCTCTGGGCCGCACGGCTGTCGCCGTACCAACTCTCGACGCAGGTGAACGAGGAGGAGACCGAGCGGCTCGCCGCCGCGATCCGCGAGGAGCTCGGCCGGGGCCTCGAGCTCCGCCTCGCGGGCGCGAACGACGCGAAGACCTATCGCGTGCACAACGCGCTCGGGCAACCGTGTCAGCGGTGCGCGACGCCGATCGCCCGCGTCGACTTCGAAGAGCACACGATCTACTACTGCCCCACCTGCCAGACCGAGGGCCGCGTGCTGAAGGACCGGCGCCTCTCCAGGCTGCTGCGTTGAGGATCGAGCCCGTCCGGGGCGTCGGCGACTCGCTCGTCGACGATCTCGCGCGCCTCGTGCCACAGCTCACGGCAGGCCGTGTGCCGCCGACGCGGGCCGAGGTCGAAGAGCTGCTCGCGCAACCCGGTGTCGAGCTGCTCGTGGCGATCGACGACGGCCGCGTCGTCGGGATGTTGACGCTCGTCGTGTACCGGATCCCGAGCGGCGTCAAGGGACGGATCGAGGCGGTCGTGGTCGACGAGGCGGCCCGTGGCCGCGGTGTCGGAGAGGCCTTGACGCGCGAGGCGCTCGACCGCGCGGTCGCCGCCGGCGCGCGCCGGGTCGAGCTGACGTCCAGGCCGGCGCGCGAGGCGGCGAACCGCCTCTATCCGCGACTCGGCTTCGAGCTTGTGGAGACGAACGTGTACGTCTGGCGGCCGGGATAGTGTCACGCGCCGTGATCAGGACGCAGCCACAGCGCGGCGGCTGGCTCGAGGTGGTCTGCGGGCCGATGTTCAGCGGCAAGAGCGAGGAGTTGATCCGGCGTCTGCGGCGCGCCGAGATCGCGGGCCTGCGCGCGCTGATCGTGAAGCCGTCGATCGACGACCGGTACGACGTCGGGCACGTCGTCTCGCACGCCGGCGCCAGGATGCGGGCGGTGACCGCGGCGACGAGCGCCGACGTTCGCCGGCTCGCACAGGGCTATGACGCCGTCGGAATCGACGAGGTGCAGTTCTTCGACGACGGGATCGCCGACGCGATCTCCGATCTGGTCGGGGGCGGTGCGCGAGTGGTCGCTGCCGGGCTCGCGCAGGACTTCCGCGGGCTGCCGTTCGGATCGATGCCGACGCTGCTCTGCGTCGCCGAGTTCGTCGACAAGCTCGAGGCCGTCTGCCACCGTTGCGGTGGTCCTGCGACGATGACGCAGCGGCTGGTCGACGGCGAGCCTGCGCCGTTCGACGGCGAGACGATCCAGGTCGGCGCGCTCGACTCGTACGAGGCTCGCTGTCGCGCCTGCCATTCGGTGACGCACGACGCCGCCGTCCTCGTCGGCTGATCTCGCGATGCGTGCTGGGAGATTCCGGCTCGCTTGCACTGTCGGACTGTTCGTGATGGTCGTGACGGTCGCGACGGCTGCTGCGACGAGTGGCGACCCGGTCATCCGGCTCGACGCGGCCGACCAGGCCCAGGCCAAGCAGGCGGTACTCGGGCCGCACGATTTCCCCGCCGAGTGGCGATACCACCCGATCGCGCTTCGCGGCGTGAGCATCGACGCCACATGCTCTGGACTCGGCACCGACCTGTCACCGCTGGTAATTACCGGTCAGACCGGTTCACGCGGTACTCGTAGCTATGGCTCGTTCTCGCGGCAGGATGTCGTGACCGAGGCCTTTCTCTTCGCGAATCCTCGCCAGGCTCGGATGATCCAAACGCGCCTCCCGACTGCGTTTATGCGGCGTTGCCTCGGCCGTGCCGGCAGTCAGGATGGCCACGGCGGACACATCGATTCCGTGTCCCGGCTCGAACTGAAGGCAGACGGAGTTGGTGTGCGCGGCTACCGGGTGATCGTGACCGCGGGCAAGAGGTCCACCTGGGGCGACTACCTCTTCGTACAGGCCCACAGAACCTGGGTGACGATCTTCTACACCTCTACGCCGCAGCCGCCCGCGCGTGAAGAGCAATTCCTTGAAGCGGTAGCCGCGCGAATCCGCTGACCGAGACTGCGGTCGGGCTCCTGACGCCTCTGCCTGGATGGGCTGTGCAGCTAGCGTCGTAGCGGGTGTGGTGGGCGATCTGTTCAGCAAGGGGGCAGCATGATTCTGCGGAAGCTTCGTGATCTCGAGGTGTCGGCGGTCGGTCTGGGTTGTATGGGCATGTCTGCGTTTTACGGGTCGACCGACGAGGCGGAGAGCGTGGAAACGATCCGGCGGGCGCTCGAGCTCGGCGTCGACTTCATCGATACGGCGCAGCTGTACGGGCCTCTGACGAACGAGTCGCTTGTCGGGCGTGCCGTCGCCGGGCGCCGCGACGAGTACGTGATCGCGACGAAGTCCAACCGGCGGATGGACAATGCCGTTCCCGGTGACATGTCGAGTGTGGGGCCGCAGGACGGCTCCGGCGATCATGTGCGCAGCTCGATCGAAGGCTCGCTTCGCCGACTCGGCACGGATTACGTCGACCTGTACTACCAGCACCGGGTCGATCCCAACGTTCCGATCGAGGAGACCGTCGGTGCTATGGCCGAGCTGGTCGACGAGGGCAAGATCCGCCATATCGGGTTGAGCGAAGCCGCCGCCGACACGATCCGGCGCGCGAACGCTGTTCACCCGATTGCGGCGGTGCAGACCGAGTACTCGCTGTGGTCGCGTGACCCCGAGGACGAGGTGTTGCCGACGTGCCGGGAGCTCGGCATCGGGTTCGTGGCCTACTCGCCGCTCGGTCGTGGTTTCCTCGCGGGGCGGTTCACATCGCCGGACGAGCTCGACGAGGGCGACTTCCGCCGTACCGGCCCGCGCTTCACCGGCGACAATCTGCAGGCAAACCTGCGGCTCGCCGACAAGGTCAAGGAAATCGCCGCCGAGAAAGGCGTCACTCCGGCGCAGCTCGCGATCGCGTGGCTGCTCGCCCAGGGTGACGACGTCGTGCCGATCCCCGGCACGAAGCGCCGCACTTACCTCGAGCAGAACGCCGCCGCGGTCGATGTCCGGCTCACCGCAGACGACCTCGCGCGCATCGACGCCGAGCTACCGCAGACGGCCGGCGCGCGCTACGACGAGGCTGGGATGGCCAGCGTCAACCGCTAGCTCGATGCCGAACCTCTTCGAAGACGAGTTCACCGGCCGCCTCGACCTGAGCTCTGAGGAGACGGCGATGTACGTGTACGACATCCACCCGGGCGACTGGTTGCCGTACCACTACGAGTACGTCGAAGAGTGGCTGCTCGTGGTCGACGGCGTTGTTGTCGTGCGCCTCCCGGACAGCGAGGTCGAGGTCGCCCGTGGCGCGTTGATGCGCTTCCCGTCCGGTCCCGAGGGTGCGCACCAGATCATCAACCGAGGGACGGCCAAGGCAAGGGTGCTGCTGTTCTCGAAGGCCGCCCTTCCGGGCATTTCGGTTTATCCCGACACAGACACGATCGGCGTCTGGCCCGACGACGCCACCGAGTTCTATTTCAAGCGAAGCGGCGCCGTCTCACGCGAAGACGCGGTCTAGCCCCCGCACGCTCGGGCAAGCGACGGCCGCGGAGTCAGTACCACGATGGCCTGTACTGGTGGTAGGGCGCTTCGAGTTCTTGCGCCTCCTCGTCTGTCAGTTCGAGGCCGATCGCGTCGACTGCCTCCGCCAGGTGGTTCGGCTTGGTTGCGCCGACGAGTTGGTAGACGTTTGCGGTGTCCCAGAACGTCACGCCGAGCTCGACTGCCTGCTGGAAGAACAGTTGCGCCTTGTCCTCGGTCAGCGCCCACGGGTGGGCATCCGGGGTGGTTGGATCGCCGTAGCTCATGCAGCCGAGCGCGAGGCGGCTCACCTTCAATCCGGTGTTTCCGAGGCGGGCGTAGTCCATCGTCGCGGGCCGTGGTCCGGGTCAGGGAACCCGCATGCGAAGGACTTCCAGCGTGACGCCGCTCGCGAGGTGGCTGCCTTCGACAACACCGGTTGCTCCCGCGTAGACGCCGGTGCCCCCGACAATCGGAACTTTCGCAGTCGGGCCGATGTTGCCCGTGCCACTCGCGTGCACCGTGCCTCCGGGAAGCCTCGCAACCGCCTCGCTTCGGGCCGTCTGCGGCGACAGTGCCGTCGTCACGCCCTTGCTCGTGCCCACGCGGGCACCCTTCGGCTTGCCGAACTGTCGCACGTAGTTTCGAAGAACGGACGTTCCGGTGATCGTGTCGCCCTTCGAGTACTCGCCCCGGCTGAGAGTCTTTGGAGGCACGTCCTTGATCGACCGGGTGACGGGCTGCACAAGAACACGGATCGTGACCGACTTGGTAGGCGCGGCGTCAGAGGTCGCTGCCGCCAGCGGCATGACGAACGACACACAGGCCGACAACACCGCTGCTCTCAGCATCGGTCGATCATGACAACCTCCGGGCCGCGCCGTCCAGGCGAGGGTCGCTTGCGTTGAGTGGTCGCTAGACTCCCCGCCCCTGTGGAGACGTTGAGCGCGTCCGTCCCTCTTTCGGATGTCGTCGATCGGGCCCGCTGGCGGCAGCTCGTCGTCGTCTCGGCGACGCAGGTGCTGGTGCTCGGTCTCTGGTTCGCGACCTCGGCGGTGCTGCCGGCGCTACGAGCGGAATGGGGAATGGGTCAGGGGACGGCGACCTGGCTCACCAATGCCGTGCAGCTCGGCTTCGTCGCCGGCGCCGTGTTGTCGGCGGCGCTCAACCTCGCCGACCTCGTGAGCTGCCGGATCCTGATCGCGACCTCGGCGGCACTCGGCGCGGTCACGACGATTGCCTTCGTCCTGGTCGCCCACGGCCCGGCGACGGCGATTCCGATCCGATTCCTGACCGGGGTCGCCCTCGCCGGGGTCTACCCGCCCGGGATCAAGGTCGCGGCTTCATGGTTCAAGAGCCACCGTGGGCTCGCGGTCGGTGTGCTCGTGGGCGGCCTCACGCTCGGATCGGGGTCCCCGCATGCGATCGCGGCGGTGGGGAATCCGTCGCCCCGAGCGCTGTTGCTCGTGTCCGCGGCTTTCGCGCTCGTCGGCGGGACGATCGCGATCCTGTTCCTGCGCGAGGGCCCGTACAGCCAGCCTGCGCCGCGTCTGGAGCCGTCGTACGTCATCCGGATGTTTCGCGACCCGTCACAGCGCCGGGTCAACTTCGGGTACTTCGGGCACATGTGGGAGCTCTACGCCTGGTGGGCGTGGGTCCCGCTCTTCCTGGCGGCGAGCTGGGCCCGGTGGCGCGGCTCGCCCGGATCGCACGCCGTCGTCGAGACGACGGCGTTTGTCGCGATCGGCGTCGCGGGCGCACTGGGCGCGGTGCTCGGTGGGAGGATCGCCGACGACGTCGGGCGGGCGCGGCTGATCGTCGTCGCGCTCACCATCAGCGGCGCCAGCTGCATCTGCTCAGCGCTGGTGTACGGATTCAACCCACTGATCGTCGTGGGTCTGCTCCTTGTCTGGGGCGTCGCCGTCATCGCAGACTCGGCGCAGTTCTCGGCCGCGCTGACCGAGCTGACCGACGTGCGCTACACCGGAACGGCACTGACGGCCCAGCTGGCGATCGGCTTCCTCGTCACGGTCGGGTCGATTCGTCTCGTGCCGTGGCTCGCGGGAGAGATCGGCTGGCGGTACGCGTTCGTCCCGCTCGCGCTCGGCCCGCTGCTCGGGATCGCGGCCGTCGCGCCGCTCGAGCCTCGTCCTTAGAACGGCGGCTCTCGGTGCTAGGCGGCGAGCAGCTTCCAGTGGCCCTCGGTGACGACTTCTACGGTGTCGTCGACCACCTTGATGGCGGTGTCGTCGTCGATCGCGTACGCCGGATTCGACAAGCCGGCGGCCCATCGCTCTGCGTCGGCCATGGTGTTCTCCGGCAAGTCGGGGTGATCCACGTGCGGGAAGATCGAGAAGTCGACGATTCCAAGCGTGCTGTCGTCACCGGTCGGAGACTTCCACCCGACGAAGTCCTCGCCGATGCGCGGGGTCAGCACCATGCTCCCGGCGCTGAACCCTGCGTAGACCGTTTCGCGCAGCGACGGCAGGAGGTCTGCCAGTCCGGACTCTCGCATCCAGTGGCCCAGGTAGAGAGCGTCGCCGCCGTTCACCAGGAGGACGTCCGTCTCCTGGACCCACGGGACCCAGCGTTCTTCGTCGATGCTGGGCAGCGCAGTGAGCTCCAGCACTCCCAGCGACTTCCAACCCAGCCCGCACATCGGCTGGGCGGACTGACCGCTGATGAACCGCCAAGCCCCCGCGGGGCTGCCGTACAGGGAGCCGTACCCGCCGGTGGGGATGCAGAGCGCGTTGGACTCCGCAATCGGCTTGCCCAGAAGGTCCACCAGCGCGTCCTGGATGCTCGTGTTCTTGATGCCCGCAGACGTGAGAAGAAGCTTCAAGGCTGCCTCCGGAGTAGGGCTTACCGATCAGTAACGGGGTAGAGACTCGCGGACCGGCGAGAACTCATCGACGGGCCGGCCGTACGCCGAGCGGGTATAGGTTGCAGCGCGATGGCCTACGCCGTCAAAGCCCTGGACGAGTCGACGTGGCCCGCGTTCGCGGAGCTGGTCGAGCGCAACAACGGCGTTTTCGGCGGGTGCTGGTGCATCGGGTTCCACGACGCACCGGACACAGCGGCAGCCAACCGGCGGCGCAAGCGTGCTCGCGTGAAGGCCGGAACGGCGCACGCGGCCCTCGTGTTCGACGGCGACGACTGTGTGGGCTGGTGCCAGTTCGGCGCTCCCACCGAAGTGCCGAGGATCAAGAGTCGCGCCGCATACGAGAAGGGCGTCACGACAGTGCCCGACTGGCGGATCGCGTGCAACTTCGTCGGCAAGGGCCACCGGCGTCAGGGTGTCGCGACCGCGGGGCTCAAAGGGGCGCTCGACTTGATCGCCGCACACGGCGGCGGACGGGTCGAGGGCTACCCGGAGGACGCGGCCTCGGTTCCCGCCGGCTTCCTGTTCAACGGTGCTCTGTCGACGTACGAACAGCTGGGGTTCGTCCGCGACCGCAAGATCGGCAAGCACCGCTGGGTTGTCACCAAGACGGTCAAGCCCCGCAGGCGCCGCTCCTGAACGACCGGTGCGGTTCAGCTACCAGCTGCTTCCCGAGCAGCCGCTCGACCAGCTCCTCGACACGCTCGAGCTTCTCGATCGGCTCGGATTCTGGGCGTGCTACAGCGCCGATGAGACGTACCACAAGGACATGTGGTCGCTCTTCGCAGCCGGTGCCGCACGTACGTCGCGGCTGCGGCTGGGGCCCGAGGTTGCTGGGATCATCCTCAGGGACCCGACGCTCGTGGCGCAGCAGGTTGCGACGCTCGACGAGCTGACGAACGGACGCGCCGAGCTCGTCTTCAGCACCGGTAACTTCGCGCTGCTCGAGCAGTATCGCGTGCCGCTCGAACACACGAAGCGGCCGATCCAGCGCTTGCGGGAAGCGCACCAGGTCCTCGCCCGGTTCCTTGCCGCGGGACAGATCGACTTCAACGGCGAGTTCTACTCGTACTCGGGCCTCTTCACCGCTGCGCGCCCGCGCCAGTCGCCGTTTCCGATCAAGCTCGGTGGGATGCGCGGCCCGCGTTCATTCGAGCTCGCAGGCGAGATCTCGGACGGTCTCCACACAGCCCTCGCCTACTCGCGCGAGGCGCTCGACTTCACGGCGGATGCGTTTCGCCGAGGCGCGGCCGAGGCGGGCCGCGATTGGACGACGCTCGATCTCGCCGACAACGTGCTCGGTGCGATCGCCGAGGATGCCGATGCGGCGCGCGAGGCGGCGCGAGTGGTCGCGGCGTTCTATCTGTCCTCGATGCCGCCCGAGCTGTTGATGCGAAACGGCGTCGATCCGGAGGAGGTCGCGCCTGCGATCGCGGCCTTCAAGGCAGGTGACGTGCAACGCGCGCTCTCGCTCACACCGACGGCGGTCGGCGATGCCCTGAGCGTGGCCGGCACGCCGCAGGACTGGATCGAGAAGATCGAAAGCGACATCGAGCCGTCCGGCTTCAATCACCTACTCGTGACGTTTGCCGACCCCTTTCTGGTCGAGAGCTGGGCCGGTCTGAAGATCGAAGGCCTCCCGACGCTCGACGATCAGATCCGGCTCTTCCACGGCTCGGTCATGCCCGCGCTCGCGTGACGGTTCCCTGTTGCTCGAGCAGTGACCGCAGGTAGTCCTCCATCTTGTCGAAGCTGTCTTCCTGGCCGTCCGACTTCGTCATGTGGTCACGTCCGGCCTTGTCGCGGAAGGCGAGCGTCATCGTCAGCCTCGTGACTCCGTCCGTCTCGTGCAGATCGACGGTCTCGACGGCGTCCGCATCCGGCCACCCTTCGAACAGCCACGTCTCGACGGTGCGGGTCGGCGGCTCGACCTCCAAGTAGGTCCCACGGAACGAGCATTCGCTGCCGTCCTCGGTCACGAAGACCATGTGGTAGTCCCCGCCGACGCGCAGGTCGATCGAGCACTCGTCATGACGCACGTGAACGGAGCGAACCACCTGCTCACGTGCTCCGGCTTCGTGAGGACGTCGAAGACGAGCTCGATCGGAGCGTCGAACTCTCGAGTGGTGAGGATCTCGAGCTCGTTCGGGAACTCGATGACTGCCGATCCGTGCCGTGGAGGTGTCACTGCGGCTCTCCTTGTCGTTGGAGCTCTTGGAGGTAGTCGTCCATTCGATCGAGGCGCTCGTTCAAGGCCTGCTCGTACTTGGCCAGCCATTCCTGGAACGGCCGCAGGCGCGCGGGCTCCAGGCGGTACAGCCGCCGGCGCCCCTCCGCCCGGGAGCGGACGAGCCCCACCTCGCTGAGCACCCGGAGGTGCTTCGAGACCTGGGACTGGGACATCGAAAGGTCGTCGACGATCGTCCCGACCGCCTTCTCGCCTGCGATCAGCGTGTCGAGAATCTCGCGGCGGTGCGCCTCGGCGACCGCGTTGAAGACGTCCGTCGTCGTGGACGAGCGGGCCACAAACTCAATATATGCCTATATCGGCATGTGTCAAGAAAATGCGGCGCTCAGGACAGCAGTCGCTGGAGCGCGGCGCGATCGATCGGCTCGCCGTGCGCGGGAAGCACGAGCTCGACCGGCAGGTCGAGCAGCGGACGGAGCCGTTCGACGACCTCGTCGCGCGTCACGTGCTTGCGACCACCGAGCTGGACGTCCAGCCCGTCGCCGAAGTCGGACAGCGAGTCGCCGGCGACGATCGCGTTGACCGACGGCAACCAGAGGACGAGGTCGTTGTCCTCGCGGCCGGCGTACGCCTCGATGCCGAACGGCCACGCTCCGGGGCCGTGGAAGTGCCCCTCCCCTTCACCCGCGCGGAGCCACGCGAGGTCTTCGCTCTCCATCCCGCGCACCTGGTCGGGATCGACGCCGAACTTCTCCACCCAGTCCTCCCACGTGTCGGCGGGCGGCGTGTGCACCGGCAAACCGAGACCGCGGGCGTCGCGCTCGTGGTACGGCGCGGTCAGGACGACGGCGGTCGCGCGCTCGCGCAGCTCATCGGGTACCGCAAGCGGGTCGAACAAGACGAAGTCGTCGCCGAGCTCGATGCCGTACGACGAGACGAGCTCGGGCCAGGACGAGTGCTCCTCGTCCCAATCGGGATGCGGCGATTGCCAGTGCCAGACACCGGGGCGCAGCTCACGCAAGGGCACGGTGGTACGTGCCCGGATATCGAGGAGACAAACCGCTCCGCGACAATGCTCGCCGGCATGGAGTTCGCGGAGACATTCGTCGAGCGGTTTCGGTGGGTCGACGGCCATGCGGACGTCCTCGGGCTCTTCGCGGACGGGGCGTTCCTCGCCCGCGCTGCCGCTGCGCTCGCCGATCCGTTCCGCGCGGCCGGGATCACGAAGGTCGCCGGCGTGGAGGCACGCGGCTTCGTTCTCGGCACGGCGGCCGCTCTCGATCTCTCGGTCGGGTTCGTGCCGATCCGGAAGCGCGGCGCCGTCCACCCCGGGCCGAAGGCGGTGGTCCGAGCGGCGCCCGACTGGCGCGGTCACACGCCGGAGCTCGAGCTGCAACGGGCGGCCCTGACGGCCGGCGATCGTGTGCTGCTGGTGGACGACTGGGTCGAGACGGCGAGCCAGGCGCTCGCGGCCCGACGGCTGATCGAGGAGTGCGGTGCGGAGTGGAGCGGCATGTCCGTTCTCGTCGACCAGACAGAGGCCGGGACGCGCCGGCTCCTGGAGCCGCTCGCCTCGGTGGTGAGGCACGAGGCCCTGCCGTGACGAACAGAGATCAAGCGGCTCGCGCGCCCTCGATACGATCGACGACCTGTAACGACCCGCGAACATGGAGGTGATCGGGTGGACGACAACCCGAAGTGGAAAATCGCGCGCCTCGACGACATCGAGCGCCGCGGCAGGAGCATCCCGGTTCGCGAGCACCTCGGGATCCACGCGTTCGGAATCAACGCCTACACACCCGGCGAGGACGGGAGGCTGGTCGGCGAGCACGACGAGGCCGGGTCGGGCCAGGAGGAGCTGTACATCGTGCTCGACGGCAACGCGACGTTCGAGATCGACGGCGAGACGATCGAGGCGCCGGCCGGGACGTTCATGTTCGTTCCGCCGGAGTCGAAGCGGAAGGCGACCGGGGACGGAACGGTCCTCGCCGTCGGCGCGAAGGCCGGAGAGGCGTACCAGGGGCTCGACTGGGGTGACGCGTGGCAGTACCACAGCGCGTCGATGGCGGCCTACGGCGAGCAGCGCTACGCCGACGCGCTCGCCTCGGTTCGCGACGGGCTCGAGCACACGCCCGATCACGCGGGCTTCCACTACAACTACGCGTGCTTCGCGACGCTCGCCGGCGAGACCGACGACGCGACGTTCGACCATCTCCACCGATCGGTCGAGCTCTTCCCGCCGTTCCGCGACCAGGCTCGGACCGACGACGACCTCGACGCCGTGCGCAACGACCCGCGATTCGAGGAGGCGCTGAGCTAAAGCACGCGGTAGTCGGGCACGCAGCCGGCGCGCCCGCGATGCCCGGATAGTCTCGACTCGTGACCGCGGCGGCGACGACCCCGGGCTTCGCCGCGCCGACTCGAGGGGTCTCGCAGGCGCGCCGCGCGACGGCGGTCGTGTTCGCGATTCACGGGTGCGTGACCGGGAGCTTCGCGGCCCGGATCCCGTGGATCGCCTCGCACGTCGGGGTGGACCTCGGTCATCTCGGTCTTGCGCTGCTCATGCCCGGGCTGGGCGGCATGCTGGCGATGCCGTTCTCGGGCCGTCTCGCCCACCGGTTCGCGCTCCGTCCGCTGATCACGGTGACGATCCTGGCGTGGTGCGCCGGGCTCGTGCTGCCGGCGCTGCCGACGTCGTTCGGGGCGCTCTGCGCGGTGTTGTTCGTCTTCGGCGCGGCGGCGGGGCTCGCCGACATGGCGATGAACGCGGAAGGAGCGCTCGTCGAGAAGATCGTCGGGCGCTCGGTCATGTCGAGCCTCCATGGCTTCTGGAGCGTCGGCGTGCTCGTCGGCTCGGCCGTTTCCGCAGGTGCATCGCACGGTGGCGTCGACGCGCGGCTGCAGTTCGTCGTCGAGGCAGCGGCACTCGCCGTCGTCGCGGCAGCCGCAACGCGGTTCCTGCTCGACGATCCCTCGACCGTCGAGACGGAGGCGCCGCCGGCATTCGCGCTGCCGACGCGGCCCGTCTTGCTCATCGGCCTGGTCGGTCTGTGCGCCGTCTTCGGCGAGCAGGCGGGTACCGACTGGTCGGCGCTCTACATCCGGGACGAGCTCGGCGGCTCGGCGAGCACGGCGGCGTTCGCGGTCTCGGCGTTCGCGATGACGATGGCCGTCGCGCGGCTCGTGGGCGATCGCGTCATCCGGAGGTTGGGACCGGTCCGGACGGCCAGGCTCTCGGGAGCGTGCGCGACGGCCGGAGCCGTCGCGGTCGTCCTCGCGCCGGGGCTGGCAGCCGGGCTCATCGGCTTCGCGCTGCTCGGGATCGGCGTCGCCCTCGTCGTCCCGTTGGTGTTCGCCGCCGCCGGGCGGGTCGGCCCGAGCCCCGCGCGCAGCATCGCCGGTGTCGCCGGTGTCGCCTATGCGAGCGGCCTCGTCGCACCGGGAGTGATCGGCGGTGTCGCCGCGGCAACGTCGCTCACTGCTTCCTTCTGCCTGGTCGCGTGCCTCGTGTCGATCGTCGCCCTCGGCGCGGGCGTCCTCCGTGGAAGCGGTGGGCGCCCTCAGGCCGCCGACCGGCAACCGGGCCGGTGACCGCCGCCGTCGAGGACGGCGCCGCACTCGGGGCAGACGAGGTGCGCGAAGCAGGCCGGCTCGCCGCCTGCAGCGCAGACGCCGCAGTCGATCAGCGTCCCGATTCGTCTCTGCCGGCTCTCGGCATCGAGGACCCACGGCCGAAGCTGGAACGGCGGCTCGTGGCGCACGTGCCGCCGATGGCCGCAGTCGAGCTCGACGATCCACGCCCCCTGCTCGTCCTGCTCGAACGCGACGATCGCGCGCTGCATCGCGATCCGCGGCTAGCGAACGCTGCGCATCTGCAGGTACACCCAGACCGCGACGGCTGCGGCGACCCCGAGGATGACGCCCAGGATCCAGTGGTGGCCGAGCAGGAGCAGCAGCGCGACGATCACGAGCACGATCGCGGCCAGGCCCGCGCGCCGCAGCATGCGCTGGCGCGTCTGTGCTCTACCGTCGACCATCGCGAGGGACGTTACCGGCCGCTCGGTGCTCACGCGTTCGCGTCGCGAAGCCCGACGCAGTCGTGTCGCCAGAACGCCTCGGCGTAGACCAGCGTGCCGGTCATCCACGGCTCGTACGCCGGGAGCCGGAGCGCCATGAACGCGGGATCCGGGATGCGGAGCGACGGCTTCCTGAAGCCGTGATCCGCGCCCGGCTCGAAGCCGAAGCGCGGGTAGTACTCCGGCGAGCCTTCGAGGAAGACGACCGGCACGGCGCGCGCCTCCAGCAGCTCGAGGCCGCGGCGGATCAGCGCCGAGCCGATACCGCGCCTCTGGGCCTCCGGCAGGACACCGACCGGGCTCAGCACCTGAACCGTGACGAGGCGCCGCGGCGCGTCGAGCAGGCTCGGCGTGAACATGGCGTGACCGACGACGCTGCCTTCCTGCTCGGCGACGAGCGAGAGCCCGTCGTCGTCCACGACGAGCCGGCGGAGGTCGTCGACGAGGTCCGCGACCACCTCGCCGTGATCGCCGAACGCCGCCAGCTGGACGGCGCGCACCGCCGCTCGGTCGCCTTCGTGCTCGACGCGAACGTCCAACTACGTCTTCCCTGGGTGGGCCCAGTCCTGCGCGACGCGCCACTCGCTCCGCAGGACCGCCGCGTAGACCTCGCCCGGCTTCGCCCGTCCGCCGGTCGCATCGAGAATCGCCCGACTCCGCGCGGCGCGCGCAGGCAGTCCGCGCCTCCGCGGGACTTCACCGAGGAGCTTCCAGGTTCCGTTCCTCGACTCGCGCAGCACGACGAAGGCGGCTGCCGAGGGTCTTGCCGCTCCACTCTCGCCCGCCATCGTCCCCCTTCCTGCGACCATGAGGCCGTGAGGCTCGCCGACGTCAGCCGCCTCGCAACCGAGCTCGACGGCGTGGTGGAGCGTACCCGCGACGGCCTGCTCGATTGGCGCTACCACGGGCGCCTGGTTGCCCGGCAGCTCGACGACAGCCACATCGTCATCCGCGCGTCGTTCGGTTTCAGGGACCTGCTGCTGCAGTCGTTTCCCGAGACGTTCTCGGTGCCGGAGCGCTACGCCAAGCACATGATGATCGTCGCCGACCTCGAGCACGGCAATGCGGATGCCGTCGAGGATGCAGTGGTCGGAGCCTGGGAGCTGCAGTCCGGGCTCTGACGTGGGCTCACGCCCAGGGAAGGCCGGCCCACGCGTCCGGCCGGCCGAGCCGCCAGTGCGCGAACGGCGCGTAGGCCTCCGCGGGCGAGGGCGTCTCCGTCTCGACACCGGCGCGGCGTGCGCGTGCCGCCTCCGACCTCGGGTACAGGATGGTCTTGCCCTCGCGCCGCGCGCCGGTCATGAAGATCACGCACGGCTCGTCGCCGGTGCCGACGAACGTGTGGCGCGTGCCCGCCGGGCAGTGCACGAAGTCCCAGGCGCGCAGCGGCCGTTCCTCCTCCTCGATCAGCAGCACGCACGTCCCACTGAGGACGAGGAAGTCCTCCTGAGCGGATTCTGCGTGGTACATGCCGGTCGGCTTCCACGGCTCGAGCACGGCCAGCGTGAAGCCGATCTCGGTGAACATCTGCGGCTCGGCGTCGTCGCGCTCAGCCAGCACGCGCGGACTGCTCTCGAACACGCAGCGCGCGCCAAACGCGTCGTTTCGCACCCAGGCCGCGTCGCCGACGTTGACGACGAACCAGCCGGGGCTCACCGGCGCGAGCCCGGACCCGACCTCGTCCAGGCGGGCTTCGCCGACCATCGTCACGCGAGCGCGCGCTCGAGCCCCGACCGGTCGGTCGGCGGACCGTGTGTGGGGAGCACGAGCTCGACCGGCAGGTCGAGCAGCGGTCGCAGCGACTCGAGGATCTGCGCGGCCGGAACGCCCTTGTTGGCCCAGTCGGTCGGAAACTCGAAGCCGTTGCCGCGATCGATCAGCGTGTCGCCCGCGGCGATCGCCTTGCGGCTCGGGATCCAGAGCACGACGTCGTTCGGCTCGAGGCCGGGGAACGCCTCGACGCCGATGCCCAGTCGATCGCCCGCGGCGAAGACCTCCGCCGGGAGCGGGTCGTCGCCGTCGGGCGGCGGCGCGAACACCGCCGCGCCGAAGCGCTCGACGAGCTTCCGGGTGTCGCGCTCGTGCCACGGGCATGTCAGCACGATCACGGTCTCGCGCTCGGCGGCGAGCTCGTCGACGGGGCTCGGCGGGTCCGTCGGATCGATCAGCAGGAGCCACTCGCCGTCGTCGATCGCGTAGGACGAGATCTCCGGCCCCCAGTCCTGGGTCTCCGCATCTTCCGGCGTCCACTCCGGATGCACGGCTTCCCACCACCACAGACCGCGCTGCAGCTCCTGCACGGGCCGGAGACTAACGGTCGGTCAGTAGTCGGCGAGCCGGCGCGCGAAGTCCGCGTTGTCGGCGCAGAGGCGCTCGACGTCGACGCGGTCGACTGCCAGCACGCGGACGTCGCTCGTCGCCCGGACGCGCGCTGTTCGCCTGCCGTCCTCGGACAGGAGCGCGCGCTCGCCGACCAGCGTTCCGGCGCCCAGCTCGCGCGTGCCTTCGGGCGCCTCGACGAGCACTGTTCCCTCGAGGATCACGTAGAGGCCGGAACCGAGCTGCCCGGGCTCGATCAGCACGCGGCCGGAAGCGACCTTCGCCTCGCTCCCGACGGTCTCGAGTAGACGCAGGTCGTCGGGGTGCATCGCCCGCGAGTATCGCACGCGGCTGCCGCTATCCGGGCCGTGCGCGAGGACGTAGACCACGGGAGCGAGCTTGCCGAGGAACTGGAAGACCTCCCAGTGCAGGTTCGCCTCGACGTGGTCGTAGATGTCGTTCCCGAATCGCTCGATCATCGCGCGTCGCTGCCGTCGCAACCGTGAAAGGCGGAGGAGCGCACGAGAGACGGTGCCGCCGCGCTCCTCGACGTGCTCGCGCCACTCGGTGCCGATCTCGTCCCTGCGCTCGACGGTGAACCCCGCGCGCGCGAACGCGGCCTCGACCCTTGCCCGGTCGAGGTTCTCGGCCAGGTTCCCGAGATGACGGTCGAGCAGCGCCGCGTCGTGGAGGGTGAGCCGGTCGGTCGCGAACGTCGTGTACGCGAGCATGCGCCGACCCTCGCGCAGCACGCGAAACGACTCGGCGAGCACGCGGTCGAGATCGTCGACCTGCTCGAGGACGTCGCGGCACCAGACGAGGTCGAAGTGAGCGTCGGGATACGGAAGCTCCTCGAGGGTGGCGACACGCACCTCGACGCGATCGGCAACGCCGGCTGCGTCGACTGCCGCGCGCGCACGTTCGACGTGCACTTCGACCGCATCCACGCCCGAGCCGGTGACGCCGAAGCGCTCGACGAGCGCGATCAGGTGCGCCGCGTCGCGGCAGCCGGCATCGAGGACCCGCGCGCCCGGAGCCAGGAGGCTGCCGGCCAGGTCGTAGAGCGTGTCCGGCCCGCGCGGCGACAGGCTCTCGTCGAGCACCTCGTAGACGCGCCACGTCTCCTCGCCGTAGACGCGCGACAGCCGGTCGCCGGCCTCCACGGCCGCAGAGCCTATGCGGCGCTCAGGCGGCGTCCGCGAGCTCTTCGACCTCGCGGATCTCGTCGACGAGCAGGATCGGGCGCCACGCACGCTCGCTCGCGCCCGTGACGCTGAACTCGTGGCCGCGAACCGCGCCGGCCAGCTCGACCGCCCCCACGTAGCGGCCGTCGAAGCTCGGCGTCCGGGAGGAGGCCGAGACGAGCACGCGGTACCTGGATCCGGACTTCAGCGTCATGGGCGTCGAAGAGATTTGACGCCGGCGACGGCCGGAGGTTGGCGACGCAGCTCTAGAACACGCCGCGCGGCGGGCGCCGGTGCCACAGCCGGGACAGCAGAAACGTCGGCACGAGCCAGACGACGAGGAACACGACGAACGCACCCGTCGAGACACCGTGGATCAGCATCGTGAGCCCGAACACGACGAGCAGCGCGAAGCTGAAGACGGCGTACGCGGCCGTCGCCAGCACGAGCGCCGCAGCACGGACGGCGGCCTCGGCGAACGAGCGGCCCTCGACGGCGAGCCCGCCTCCCTCGAGCGCGAGCGGCAGCCCGCGAAACGCAGCCCGGAGCTCGCGGCGCGACCGCGCGGTGAGCACCCGCTCGACGCGGGCCGTGAGCTCGTCGAGCGTCAGGCGGCCGCTGGCGTAGTGCTCCCGGAGAGCCCTGGCAGCCCGCTCGCGATCGCCGTCGCCGGCCAGCATGGTGGAACTGTACGCGACCCGGCCAGGCCCTAGGCACCGATCTTGGCCTCGATCGCGGCGAGCCGGCCCTCGATGCTCGCAAGCACCTCGACCAGCTCCGCGATGCCGCCGACGATCTCGTCGTGGCTCGTGGCCCGGGCCTCCTCGTCCTCGGCCGCGACGAAGTACGAGGTGACCGTCGCGGTGAGGAAGGCGAGGAAGGTCACACCGATCACGATCACCAGGCCGCCGAGGACGCGCCCCCAGGCGGTGTGCGGTACGACGTCTCCGTAGCCGACTGTCGCGAGGGTGACGATCGCCCACCAGACACCCGTTCCGAAGGTCGGGAAGTCCTTGCGGTCGACGAGCGTCACGACGAAGCCCGCGAGGAGCCCGAGCGCGACGGTCATCAGCGCGAGGTACGGGAAGACACGCCGCGAGGCGACAGCGCGACGCATGTGGTCGCGCCACCTGAACGGACTGTGTTCCTGCAGGCGCCGACCGCGCTCCACGCGCATAGTCTCGCCGCGAGGCCGGTCGTCACCCGGCCGTCTCGGCCATCGTGAGGAAGAGGACGTCTCCGAACTTCTCGAACGAGCGCACATGCGTGGAAACGACGCGGAATCCGCCGCGTTCGTAGACGCGGCGCGCGCGCTCGTTGAAGGCCGCGACGTGGAGGATGACCTGGACAGGCCGGTAGCGCTCGCGCGCGAAGGCGAGCCCGGCGCGGAAGAAGTCGAGCCCGAGCCCCCGCCCGGTCAGGTCCGGGCGCAGCCCGAGCCCGTAGTCGAGATCCGGCGGCCTCGGCTCGAAGTAGTAGAACCCGACCAGCTCGCCGGCGTCATCCCAGGCGCCGAAGAAACGCTCCGGGTTCAGGACCGGCTCGGCGTCGCCGTCGTAGAAGTCGTACGGGGCGGGATACCGCCACGTCGCGATCGCGTCCAGGGTCGCCTGGGAGGCTTCGTCGATGCGGATCTCCATCAGTCGCGAGGCTACGCCGCGGCTAGCATCGCCGCATGTCGACGGCCTCCGACGCGCGCACGCTGCCGTTCGCCTGGTACGGCGACGAGGAGATCCTGCGCCGCGAGCGCCGCCTCATCTTCGCTCGCTCGTGGCAGTACGCCGGACGCGCGGCCCAGGTCGCCGAGCCCGGCTCGTTCCTCACCACCGACGCCGGCGGCATCCCGCTGCTCGTGACCCGCGACCGCGCGGGCGAGCTGCGCGCGTTCCTCAACGTTTGCCGGCACCGCGGCGCGGTGCTGACCGAAGGCTGCGGCACCCGCGAGACGATTCAGTGCCACTACCACGCATGGACCTATGCGCTCGACGGCTCCCTGCGCGCCGCGCCCCGGTCCGACCGCGAGCCCGGCTTCGACCCGGACGTGCTGTCGCTCGTCCCCGCGAGCGCCGGGGTGTGGGGCCCGTTCCTGTTCGCAAACCCGGACCCGGAGGCAGAACCGCTCGAGGAGTGGCTCGGCGATCTGCCCGCGATCCTCGCCCGCGATCTCGATCTCGACGCCGTGACCTTTCACTCGCGCGTCGAGTTCGGCTCGAATGCGAACTGGAAGGTGGTCACCGAGAACTTCCTCGAGTGCTACCACTGCCCGACCGCGCACCCGGACTTCGCGGCCGTGGTCGACGTGCACCCGGACCGCTACGTGCTCCAGCCGCACGCGACGTTCTCGTCGCAGCACTGCGAGACACGCGCCGGCGGGGAACACGGACAGTTCCACCTGCTCTACCCGAACACGGGCATCAACGTCTTTCCCGGAACGCCGAACCTGTCGATCGGCCCGATCGCGCCGACCGCCCCCGGCCGCACCGAGCGCTACCTCGACTACTTCTTCGAGCCCGGCGTCGACCAGGGCTGGCTGCGCGAGTTCTTCGCGTTCGACGACCAGGTCGGCCGGGAGGACACCGCGCTCGTCGAGTCCGTCCAGCGCGGGATGGCCGCAGGGATCCTCGGGGAGGGCCGCCTGCTGTTGAACGCCGAGCCGCTGATCGCAGCCTTCCAGGGCTGGGTCGCAAACCGGCTCGCAGGCTGACAGAGGAAGCCTCTACACTCCGCTACCCCCCGGCTTCCGAACCGAAATGCAGAGGAGGACTCTCTTGAAGCGTCTCGTTGCTTTTGCCGTCGCCGCGGCGCTGGCGGTCATGCTCGCTGCGGTCGCGGCGGCGCGGCCTTCGTCGCCGCCGACGATGAGCCCGGGCAAGCTAACCGTCGGGTTCGGCGACCCCGCGGTCAACTTCGCGAACGGCAAGATCCGCGGCTCGAGCTACCAGAACCCGAAGGGGTTCGAGGTCGACCTCGCAGCCGCGATCGCGAAGGGCCTCGGGCTGACCCCGGTGTACGTCTACACGCCGTGGGCCAAGCTGTTCGCTCCGGGCCACAAGTCGTTCGACATCTCCTTCCAGGAGGCGACGATCACCGCCCAGCGCAAGAAGACGGTCGACTTCACATCGGCGTACTTCGACGCGAACCAGGGCGTGCTGCTCTCGAAGAAGGCAGCTGTCCCCCACTCGCTCGCCGACCTGAAGAAGCTGCAGACCTGCGCGCAGACCGACACGACCGGGCTGGACTATCTCCAGCACACGCTGCATCCCGACAAGACGCCGCTGATCTACCAGGCGACGGCGGCAGCGTTCGTGGCGGTGCAGATCGGCCGCTGCGACGCGCTCATCCTCGACACGCCGATCGTGGCCTCCGAGAAGAAGGCGCGCCCGTCGCGGTACGGCAGCGTCGGCGGCCAGATCATCACGCACGAGCAGTACGGCGCCGTGCTGCAGAAGAGCTCGGCGCTGACCCCGATGGTCGACGCCCAGATCAAGAAGCTCTGGGCGAACGGCACGGTCGGCAAGCTGCAGAAGAAGTGGTTCAACGTCGACTTCTCGAAGATCCCCGTCCTGAAGTAGACGCCCGAGCACGTGCAACAGGTTCTGCACACCTTCTTCTCGCCGCACGACTTCCGGCTGTCGCTGCCGGCCGTCTGGGCGGGATTCAAGGTGAACCTGAAGCTGATGGTGGTGGCCGAGTCGCTGGTGCTGGTGCTGGCGCTCGCAGTCGCCCTGATCCGCGGATTGCCAGGGCGCGGAGCGAAACCGCTCCGCGCCCTGATGATCGTCTACACCGACTTCTTCCGCGGCACGCCGCTGATCCTGGTCGCTTTCGTGATCGGGTTCGGGCTGCCTGCGCTGAACGTGAGGGCGCTGAGCGGGCTCTCGAACTTCGACTACGGCGTGATCGCGCTGACGCTCGTCTACACGGCGTACGTGACCGAGGTCTACCGGGCCGGGATCGAGTCGGTTCATCCCTCGCAGCGGATGGCGGCGAGATCGCTCGGCCTCTCGTATGCACAGTCGATGCGCTACGTCGTCGTGCCGCAGGCCGTGCGCCGCGTCGTCCCGCCGCTCCTGAACGACTTCATCGGCCTGCAGAAGGACACCGCGCTCGTGTCGGTGATCGGCGTGGCCGAAGCCGCGTTGCAGGCCCAGGGGTACTCCCAGACGTACGCCAACTTCACGTCGTACACGGTCGCCGCCGTCCTGTTCGTGCTGTTGACGATCCCGCTCGCGCGCTTCACCGACCACCTGATCGCGGCGCGCGAACGGCGAGAGCGCGCCGCGGCGACGTGAGCTTCGTCGAGGCGCGGAACGTCACCAAGCGGTTCGGTGAGAACACCGTGCTCCGCGGCGTCGATCTCGAAGTCGACGAGCACGAGGTCGTCTGCCTGATCGGAGCGTCGGGCTCCGGCAAGTCCACCTTCCTGCGCTGCCTGAACCTGCTCGAAGAGGTGGACGACGGAACGATCGCAGTCGACGGACAGACGATCACCAACGGCAAGGTCGACGTGAACGCCCTTCGCCGCAAGATCGGCATCGTCTTCCAGGCTTACAACCTGTTCCCGCACATGACCGTGATCCAGAACGTGATGCTGGCGCCCGTCAAGACGGGTCGGCTCGGCTCCCGGCAGGCCCGCGGCGAGGCGATGGAGCTGCTCGCGCGGATCGGGCTCACCGACAAGGCGGACGAGTTCCCGGACCGTCTCTCCGGAGGCCAGCAGCAGCGGGTCGCGATCGTGCGGGCGCTCGCGATGGGGCCGAAGCTGATGCTGCTCGACGAGATCACGAGCGCGCTCGACCCGCAGCTCGTCTCGGACGTCCTCAACCTGGTCCGCGAGCTCGCCGAGGTCGGAATGACGATGATCCTCGCCACGCACGAGATGTCGTTCGCGCGGGAGGTCGCCGACAAGGTCTGCTTCCTCGACGCCGGCGTGATCCTCGAGGAGGGGCCGCCCGCACAGATCTTCTCGGCGCCGGAGCAGACGCGCACGCGCGAGTTCCTCGCGCGCGTGATCGAGGCGGGCCGCCTGTGAAGCGCCTGAGGCCGCCGACGAGGGCGCCGCTCGCGCTGGCCGGGTTCCTCGCGATCCCCATCTTCTTCGCGTCGCTGATGGCGGTCTCGCTGGCGATCGAGAAGCCGCGCGTGGTCGAGTGGTCGCGGCCCGGCGGCAAGATCGCGCGCATCTTCCACGAGCCGACGTCGTCGATGGAGGCGAGGATCTGGCTGCTGGCGCTGGTCGCACCGCTCCTGCTCGTGCTCGCGGGCTGGCTGCTCTCGTTCGTCCGGTACGGCTTCTACCTGACGTGCGTCGCGGCGATCGTCATCGGCTGGCTCCTGACGGTCCGGCTCGACCGCTGGCAACTGCACCACACCGCCCGCTTCCCGTACGGCGCCGACCTCCTGCCCGACTACACGACCTCGAGCTCGCTGTCGCGCGGCGAGTGGGAGAAGGACGCTGCCGACACCGTGCGGAGCCTCTTCCACTACACGATCGGGCTCGCGATCACGGCCGTCCTGATCTCGCTGTTTCTCGCCTACCGCCGCCGCCGAGCAGTTCCGGCACCGCCGCCGGCCGGAGCGGAGATGCAGCAGACCGGCGGCGCGCCGACCGCGACCGGTCTTTAGGAGCGGTGGCCGTGCCCAAGGCACCGCTTCGCTCGACGCGCTTCGGCCTCGTCCCCGAGGGCGACGGATGGTTTGTGGTCAACGCCGCCGAGACGCGCTGGCGCGACTACGGGCCGCTGGGCGTGGCCTGCGACTTCCAGGGCAAACGACCTTTCAGGCAACTCGGGATCAGCCTCAACGTCCTTCAACCGGGCGAGCCGATGTCGATGTACCACCGCGAGAACCACCAGGAGGGGTTCCTGGTGCTCGCGGGCGCGTGCGTGCTGATCGTCGAAGGCGAAGAGCGAGCACTCGGGGCGTGGGACTTCTTCCATTGCCCGGGCAGGACGGCGCACGCCATCGTCGGCGCAGGCGAGGGCGCCGCCGTCGTGCTCGCGGTCGGCGCCCGCGGGGGACGGAAGGGGATCGACTACGTCGTCGAGCCGGCGGCTCGCCACCGCGGTGCGGGCGTCGAGAAGCAGACCGCCAAGGTCGGCGAGGCGTATGCGCGATTCCCGCGCGCCGAGCGCTGCGCCTATCGCGCAGGCTGGCTGCCGCAGCTCTGACCGCTCGTCAGAGCGCCACGCGGAGCGCCTGCCCGTCGAGTGAGAGCGAGCCGCCGAGCGCCTCGACGACGAGGCGCGCGACGAGCGAACCGAGATCCTTGAGCTCTTCACCCGTGACGACCGGCGCAGCCGCGGCGGTGACGGGCGCGAGCGTGAGCGTGCGGCCGTCGACCGTCCATGTGACGCGCTCGACCGGTCCGTGCCGGATCGCCGCGAGCGCGAGCGCGCCGAGTGCGGTCTGGACGGTTTCGGCGTCGGTCTCGATCTGCACGCCCTCGCCGCGCACCTCGACCCTTGGGTCGTCGCCCTTCGCCAGCTCGAGCGTGTCGGTCTCGCGGACCAGCGGGTCGAAGCGGCCGCCCTTGACGCGCGCGGCGACGCCGAGATCGTCGAGCAGCCCCGTCATCTGCTCGGCGGCAGCCTCGATCATCCCGAGGAACCGCATCGTCCGCTCGTCGTAGCCCTCCGCGCGCGTAAGCGTGCGCGCGAAGCCGTAGATCGTCGCGAGCGGCGTTCTCAGGTCGTGGCAGGCCAACGAGACGAGGCGCGGAAAGCGTTCGGCTTCCTCCATCGCGCTACGGTTCATACCCGATGGCGGACATTCGCGACGCACCCACCGTCGACCTGCAGGCATCGGCTCCCGACGTCTCGCTCGGCCTGACGCGTGCGGGTGTGACGGGCGTCCAGAAGGCAATCCGGATCCGCCACGAGGGACGCGAGAAGACGTTCGCCGCCGAGATCTCGTGCACCGTCGATCTCGACCCGGCGCAGAAAGGCGTGCATATGTCGCGCTTCCCCGAGCTGTTCGGAGAGGCGATCGACGAGGTCGTGATCGGCGAGGCGTTCCTCGTCGAGACGCTGGCCGAGCACATCGCGCGGCACATCGTCGAGCGCCAGGACGCCCTGCGCGCCGAGGTGCGAATCGAGGCGCAGTACCCGCTCGCGCGGCGAACGCCCGTCAGCGGCCTGCAAACCCAGGAGATCGCGACGCTGATCGGCATCGCCTGCGCGTCGCCGCGGCAGGTGCGGCGCGTCGTCGGCGTCGAGGCGTCGGGGATGATGGCGTGCCCGTGCGCGCAGGGGCTGGTGCGCAGCGCCGCGACCGACCGGCTCCTCGAGGCCGGCTTCGCCGACGGCGACGTCGAGCGCATCCTCGCGCTCGTGCCGCTCGCGACGCACAACCAGCGCGGCCGCGGGACGCTCCTCGTCGGCACCGAGGCGCGCATCAACGCAGAGCATCTCGTCGAGATCGTCGAGCGCTCGATGAGCTCACCCGTGTACGAGCTGCTCAAGCGGCCCGACGAGCTGTTCGTCGTCGAGCATGCGCATCTCCAGCCGCGCTTCGTCGAGGACGCGGTGCGTCACGCGCTCGCGGCCACGCTCGGGCAGTACGCCGAGCTCGCGGACGACGACTTCGTCTTCGCCCGGCAGCTCAACCTCGAGACGATCCACCGCCACGACGTGGTGGCGGAGCGCTCCGGCACCGCAGGCGAGCTGCGCGCGGAGCTCGCGGGCGCGCCCGCGCAGCGGCACACCGAGCTGCGCGACTGGCTCTCTTAGCGCTTCCTGGTGAAGCGGGCCTTGACAGTCAGGGCGTAGTCGGTCGCCGGCGTGCAGGTCGAGCGCGTGCCCTTGCAGGCGCCGCCCGCCCAGCCTGCGAACTTCCAGCCCGTGGCGGCGACGGCGGTCAGCCGGAGCGTGTTGCCGGCGGTGAAGGTCTTCGCGCACTTGGGCGTGCACGTGACCTTCCCCTGACCCGTCGTCGAGAGGCGTACCGGGATGCGCAGCGGGCCGAACACCGCCGACACCGTCGCCGCCTCCGCGAGCGTCAGCGAGCAGTCCGTGCGCCCGGTGCACGCGCCTGTCCAGCGCACGAAGCGATCGGTCGCGGCCGGGTCGGCCTCGAGCTGGACGACGGAGCCCGAGTCCCACTGCGTGGTGCACGCGGCCGCGCACGAGACGCCCGGCAGGTCGCTCGTCACCGAGCCGGCGCCGGAGAACGCGATGGTCAGCCCCACCTGGGGCACGTCGAGCCGGTGCAGCCACAGCGAGTCCTGGATGTCGGGCCAGCTCTGCGAGTGGCCGTAGTAGTCGTCGTGGTTGAAGTCGAGCACCTTCGTCGAGAGCGGCTCGCCGCCCGTGTACGGGTAGAGCACGTCCGTGGGCGAGTCGCATGGATGACCCGGGTCGGCCGGGCAGTGCGGATCGCCCGGCGGCACCGCGCCGAGCGCGTGCAGCAGCTCGTGCGTAGCGGTCGTGTCGCTCGGCACCACGGAACAGCCCGCCGAGATGACGACCGCGAACGAGGGGCCGGTATCGATGTCGCCGCTGCCGACGCCGCACACACCGTCGTCGGCCGTCGAGCCGAAGAAGTAAACGAGGTACTTCTTGTAGATGCCGTCGAAGCCGTCGCCGACCAGCTGCAGCTCGATGTTCCTGAAGTCGGCGTTCGCACCGGTGCCGGCGTAAGCGGCCGTCGAGCTCGGCAGGCGGACGAAGGAGATGTCGACGCACTGCGAGCCGTTGAAGAGCGCCTGGTCGAAGCGCGGGATCCGCGTCGGGTCCTGGCCCGCCCACCAGCCGACCATCGAGGTGACGTCGTCGGCGACCTGGTTCGCCTGCGCCGCGAACTGGTCGGGCGCGTCGGAGGGAACGGCGACGATCGTGTGGATCTGGCGCGCCGTCACCGTGTCCGGCAGATCGGTTGCGGTCTCTCCCGTGCCGCACCAGCCTGCTGCGAAGGTGCCGGGCGCGAACCAGAGGGCGGCGAGCACGCCGACGACGAGGGCGAGCTTACGCATGACGCGCCCGCCCGAAGCTGAAGCGATTCTCGGTCCCGGCCCGGAGGCGCCGCAGGTTCGCGCGGTGGAGGAACAGGATCGTCCCGGCGGCGGCCGCCGCGAAGACGATCACCGACACCGGGTACCCGTACGCGACGGCGGCGATCGGAAGCGCGAGCCCGGCGAGGATCGAGGCGACCGACGCGTAGCGGAGCGTGAAGAACGCGATCAGCCACACGGCCGCGGCCGTCAGCGCGACCCAGATCGCGACGCCGAAGAAGACGCCGCCGCACGTCGCGACCATCTTGCCGCCCTTCGCGAAGCGCAGGAAGAGCGGCCGCCAGTGCCCGAGCATCGCCGCCGCCCCCGCGCAGATCCCGCTCAGGTGAGGCGGCGAGACGAGCAGCATCCCGAGAAGGGCCGGGACGAAGCCCTTGAGAACGTCGAGCAGCAGCACCGGCAGGCCGAGCTGCGGCCCGTACGTGCGCCAGACATTCGTCGCGCCGATGTTGCCCGACCCGGTCTTCCTGATGTCCTCGTGTCGGACGAGCCGCACGAGCCAGTAGCCCCACGGGCAGGAGCCGAGCAGGTACCCGAAGAGGACGAGGGCCGCGAAGTTCACCGGCGCAGGCTAGCGTCCGCCGCCGCTCGATCGGTGGACAGATTGTCTAGGAAAACTTAGGCCTTGATGCCGTAGCGCTGCGCCCAGTCGTTGACGACGTCGTAGTCGAGGTTGTTGAAGAACGCGTCGATGTACGCGCCGCGGTCGGTGCCGAAGTCGATGAAGTACGCGTGCTCGTAGACGTCGAGCGCGACGAGGGGCGTGGCGTTCCAGACCGGGAACGTGTTCTGCGCGTCGCCGATGTAGTTGAACAGCCGCGCCTCGTCCCAGTCGTAGGCGGTCCACGCCCAGCCGCGGCCGGCGAGCCCGGTTGCCTTCAGGTCGGCGCGCCACGCGTCGATCGAGCCGAAGTCGCGCTTCACGACGGCGGCGAACACGCCCGACGGGTCGCCGCCGGGGCCGCCGAGGTGCTCGAAGTAGAGCTCGTGGTTCTTGATCCCGCCGAGCGCGAACGTCAGGTCGACCTTCAGCGACCGGAGTTCGGAGTACACCTGGTTGGCGCTCGAGAGGTCGACGTCGGCGAGCTTGCTCAAGACCTCGTTGCGCTTGTTCACGTACCCCTGGTAGAGCTTGTAGTGGGCCTCGACTGTCTCGCGGGAGATGCCCTCCAGCTCGAGCAGTGCGGGCTTCAGCTCGCGGGGCGCGATCTCCTCGTGGTTGTAGGCAAGGGCCATGGTTCTCCTCCGGCTCGCGGGTGCGGCGCGGAGCATATCTTTGTCGCAGGCCTCGAATCGAAGGAGAGTTAGATGCCGTACGAGCTCCCGCCGCTGCCCTACGACTACGCCGCGCTCCAGCCGACGATCGACGAGCAGACGATGCGGATCCATCACGGAAAGCACCATCAGGCGTACGTCGACAACCTCAACAAGGCCGTCGAGGGCACCGACCTCGACGGGCTGCCCGTCGAGGAGCTCGTGCAGCAGCTCGACAAGCTGCCGGACGACCGGCGGACGGCGGCCCGGAACAACGGCGGCGGGCACGCGAACCACTCGCTCTTCTGGCAGATCATGAAGCCCGGCGGGGGCGGCGATCCGTCCGGCGCGCTCGCGAGCGCGGTCGAGCAGGCGTTCGGCGATCCGGACGCGCTGAAGGCGCAGCTCAACGACGCGGGCGTCAAGCGGTTCGGCTCCGGCTGGGCGTGGCTCGTCGTCGACGGCGGCGCCCTGAAGGTGACATCCACGCCGAACCAGGACAGCCCGCTGATGGACGGCGCGACCCCGATCCTCGGCATCGACGTGTGGGAGCACGCCTACTACCTCAACTACCAGAACCGCCGCCCGGATTACCTGGCGGCCTGGTGGGACGTCGTCAACTGGGACGAGGTCGCCCGGCGCTTCGACGCGGCGAGCTGATTCGAAGCGGTGCCAGGCACTCAGGTGCCTGGCACCGCTTCGACCGTTCTAGGAGATCCGACGCCAGGTGATCGTCGGGCCGACCACGCCGAGGAAGCCGGCGCCCGCCTGGTTCACGGACATCGTCAGGCGAAGCTTGCTGATGCCGATCGGCATCGTCTGGACGACGCGCGCCGCCGAGTGGGCGTTCAGCTGCACCTTGCGCAGCGTCACCCACTGACCGGTGGACGCGTTGAGCCGCTGGAACTGCACCTCGCGGCCGGCGAACGACCGGCCGCCGCTCACGTGGATGATCCAGGCGCCGGAGCGGCCGAGCGAGAGCTTCGGCTGCACCTGGATCGTGGTCGGCGTCGCGTAGGCGCCCTTCCACGCGGCCTGGTAGGTCGTCAGCACCTGCGGCTCGACGAGGAAGCTGAAGGTGCCGCCGGCGCCCGTCAGCACCGTCGTGCGCTGGATCAGGTTCGGCTGCGGGTACGGCTGGTAGTAGATCGTCACCTGCTCGCCGGCCGCGTGGTTCGAGACGACGCCGGAGAGCGTCACCTTCGTGCCGTAGACGACGATCGGAGCCGACGCCGCGAGCGTCAGGGTCGGCGGGGCGCCCTTCACGACGACCTTGCCCGTCAGCTTCGGGTGTAGCTCGTCCTCGTATGCATAGGTCCCGCCCGAGCGGAACGTGAACGAGAACTTCTGCCCCCGCTTCAGGATCGCCGACACGAACTGGCCCTTCGTCGCGAGGACCTGGTGGTCGGCGCTGTCCGCGTTCACCCAGGTGACGGTGTCGCCTTCGGTGACCGTCACGTTGTTCGGGCTGAACCCGGAGGCGTAGATCGAGATGTTCTTGGTTGCGGCCGCCGCCGGGCCGGCGACAACCATCGCCGACGCTGCGGCAAGCACGACGCTCAGCGTGCGCATCACCGTTGCCTGCCTTTCGAAGGTGCGTGGGCTACTCATCTCACGCTGATGTTGCCTGGGAAGAACACGAAAATGCGCGGCGGGGCGCGTGTTTTACTCAGGGTTGGCATGTCCTTACAGACACCGAACAGCCGGGCGCTCGTCGCGGGCGGAACGGGCCGGATCGGAGCCGCGATCGCGGCGCGGCTCGAGGCTGCCGGCTACCAGGTGTTCGCGGCCGGCCGGGCCGACGGCGACCTCCGGACGCGCGACGGAGCGCAGGCGCTCCTCGCCGCGGCGCTCGCCCGCCTCGGCTCGCTCGACCTCGTCGTGCACTGCGCCGGCGACGGGTTCGTGCCGCGCCCGGTCGCCGAGGTGAGCGAGGACGACTGGGCCGCGGCGATGGACGTGACCGCGAAGGGCACGTTCTTCCTCGCCCAGGCGGCGGCGGAGCCGCTCCGCGAGTCGCGCGGCGTGCTCGTGATCGTCGAGGACGTCGCCGCCTTCCGGCCGTGGCCCGTTTTCGCCCCCCACTGCGCCGCCAAGGCCGCCCAGGCGATGCTCACGCGCGTGCTCGCCGAGGCGCTCGCCCCCGAGGTTCGCGTGTGCGGCGTGGCGCCGGGACCGGTCGCGGTCGAGCCGTCCCAGACCGAGCGCCGCGCCGCCGAGACGCTGCTGCGCCGGGTCGGCGAGCCGGCCGACGTCGCCGAGGCGGTGCTCTACCTGGCGCGGGCCCCGTTCGTCACCGGGACGTCGCTCGTGGTCGACGGAGGGGCCCTGATCAAATCCGGCATCGCCCGCCTGCCGTAAGCGGTCATGATGGCGTGCGTACTAACACTTCGTACGATGGCGATCGTGACCACCGACGGCGAGCTGATCCAGCGGGCGGCTGGAGGTGACCGCTCGGCGTTCGAGACCCTCTACCGCCGGTACGCGCGCCCCGTCTTCGGCCTCGCGCTGCGGCGGCTGGGCGACCGCGGCCGCGCCGAGGACGCCGTCCAGGAGACGTTCGCCTCGGTCTGGCGCTCGGCCTCCTCGTACCGGCCCGAGCGCGGCCCGGGCGCGCCGTGGCTCTACGCCGTCGCCCGCAACGCGATCGTCGACCGCACCCGCGGGCGCACCGACACGCCGGCCGAGGTGCCGGACACGCCGGCCGACGGCCCCGGGCCGTCCGAGCGCGCCGAGCAGAGCTGGGTCGCCTGGCGCGTGCACCGTGCGCTCGAGGAGCTGCCGGAGCGCGAGCACGAGGTGATCGCGCTCGCCTACTGGAGCGGCCTCTCACAGAGCGAGGTCGCGGAGTACCTTGGTATCCCACTCGGCACGGTCAAGACCCGCACCCGCGCGGCGCTCGCACGACTGGCCGATCTGCTGGGCGACGACCTGGAGGGCATGTGACCGACTTCCGCGAGCTGATCGATCCGGGCGACCTCTCGCCCGACGAGGAGGTGCGGCTCCGTCGTGTCCACGACCTGCTGCAGATGGCCGGCCCGCCGCCGGACCTCCCGCCGGCGCTGCTCGAGCCTCCGGAGGGACCGGTCGAGGCGGACGTCGTGCAGTTCCCGCTGCTGCCGCGGCGCCGGCTCGCGCTCGCCGCCCTGGTCGCAGCCGCCCTGATCGCGATCGCCTTCGGCGGCGGCTACCTGTTCGGGCACGCCAAGGGCCAGCCGGAGGCCTTCGCGCCGAAGGGGGTCGTCCCGATGCACGGTCACGCGGCGAACGCCATCCTCCGGATCGCCCCGCGCGATTCCGCCGGCAACTGGCCGATGCAGATGGAGGTCTCCGGGCTGCCGGAGCAGCACGACCGCGACGCCTACTACGAGCTCTGGCTCACGCGCGGCGGGAAGCCGGTCGAGCCGTGCGGCCAGTTCAGGGTGCACGACAAGACGACGAGGCTCCGCTTCAGCGTCCCCTGGCGCGCCGGGGGCATCGACGGCTGGGTGGTGACCGAGCAGCAGCCCGGCGCCCAGGGCCCCGGCCCGGTCGTGCTCTCGACGTAGAGCTTGAAAAGCTCGGAGGTCGGGCGTACCTTCGGGTGTTGGACACACAGGGGTCGGAACAGGGGGAGTGAATGAAGAGTCACGCACGCCTGACGGTCGTCCTCGCAATCGCCCTTGCAGTAGCAGTCGCGCTCGTCGCGGCGTCCGCCGCGGCGGCCGAATCGAACCTCCGGGTCGTCGCGACCGGGCTCGACAACCCGCGCGGCCTGACCTTCGGGCCGAACGGCACGCTCTACGTCGCCCTGGGAGGGAGGGGCGGCAACATGCAGACGGCAGACCCGCTGAAGTGCCAGCAGGTGCCCGTGCCGATCGGGCCGTACCACGGCGGCTTCACGTCGGGAATCGCAAAGGTCGGCCTGAACGGTACGGTCACGCCGTTCGTCACGGGCCTTCCTTCGAGCACGGCCGGGCTCGGGTTTACGAGCGGCGTCGCGGACGTCAAGTTCCTCGACGGCACGCTCTACGCGATGACAGCGGGCGCCGGCTGCTCGCACGGCCTGCTCGGGACCAGCAACGAGATTCTCCGCGTCAACGCGAACGGGAGCACCGTCCCGGTAGCGAACCTCAGCGCATGGTCGTTGAACAATCCGGTGGCGCATCCCGAGGAGGACGACTTCGAGCCGGACGGGACGTGGTACAGCATGACCCCGTTCCAGGGCGACCTGTATGCGGTCGAGCCGAATCACGGCGAGGTCGTCCAGGTCGACCCGCACTCCGGGGCGATCTCCCGGGTGGTCGACGTTTCGGCGAGCCAGGGCCACATCGTGCCGACGGCGATCGCTCACTTCAGCCTCTTCGACAACCTCTTCGGCGGCGGGCTCTTCCGCAACCTGATCGGGAACTTCACGGTCGGGAACCTGAACACGTTCCCGATCGTGCCCGGCAGCTCGCAGCTGATGCGGGTGAACGTGAACGGGAGCCTCAACGTGATCTCGAGGGGGTTCACGACGATCCTCGGGCTCGTCTACGACCCGGTCGGGAACCTGTACGTACTCGAGTCGATGACCGCACCGGGAGGCCCCGGGCCGGCCCAGCTCGGGACGGGCACGATTCTGAAGGTCTCGCCCGTCGGATTCCCGGTCGTCGTCGCGACCGGCCTCTCCTTCCCGACGGGGATGACGATGGGGCCCGACGGGGCGCTGTACGTCTCGAACCTCGGGTTCGCGGGGCCGGGCGCAGGGCAGATCGTGCGCGTCGACCTCGGTCGCGCGTCGCTGCCGTAGAGACGTGGTTCGCACGGGGTGGCGCCGCATCGGCGCCACCCCGGCGAAGCGTTCAGTGACTACGCCGCGTCGGCGAGGTCTTCGTTCTGCGAGAGCCGCCGCAGGGCGTCGGTCTCGATCTGCCGGACGCGCTCGCGCGTCAGGCCGAGCTGCTTGCCGATGGCCTCGAGCGAGGCGGGGCCGTCGCCCACGAGGCCGAAGCGAAGCTCCACGACCGCGCGCTCGCGGTCCGGGAGGTTCGCGACCGCCTGGCGGACGGCGAGGTCGCGGAGCGAGGCCGAGGCCTCCTCCTCCGTCGACGGGCCCGTCCCGGCGATCAGATCGCCGAACGACGCGTCGCCGTCGTCGCCCACCGGCATGTCGGTCGACGCCACGGCGCGGGCCGCGGCCATCACCTCGTAGACGTGCGTGATCGGCAGCTTCGAGTGCTTCGAGATCTCCTCGGGCGTCGGGTCGCGCTCGAGCACCGCCACGAGCTCGCGCCGCGCGCGGGCGACCTTCTGCTCGCGCTCGACGACGTGCACGGGGATGCGGATCGTCCGCGACTTGTTCGCGACACCGCGCTGCACGGCCTGGCGAATCCACCAGGTCGCGTACGTGGAGAACTTGAAGCCCTTGCGCCAGTCGAACTTCTCGGTCGCGCGGATCAGGCCGAGCACACCCTCCTGGACGAGGTCGCCCAGGGTGATGCCCTGCGTCTGGTACCGCTTGGCGATCGAGACCACGAGGCGGAGGTTGCAGTTGATCATCCGCTCCTTCGCGGCCATGTCGCCGCGCTCGATGCGCTTCGCGAGCTCGACCTCCTCCGCCGCCGTGAGCAGCGGGTAGCGGCCGGCCTCGTTGAGGAACATCTGGAACGAGTCGGTGGTGTAGTGCGTCTCGCCGATCGAGAGGTCGAGCGTGAACTCCTCCTCCTCGGGCTCGGGAGCGGCGCCGTGCATCTCGAGCTCGTGGTCGAGCGCCTCGGCCTCCTGCTCGTCGAGATCGTGGGCGAGCACTGCCTCGGCGACCTCGGCAGGGGTCAGCGACCCGTGCTCGGCGCGGAGGTTCAGAAGCTGCTCGAGGGCTTCGGCAACAGCCGTGGTCATGCTGAGTTCGGTCAACGTGCTCCTTCTTTGTCTTCGAGGAAGACGGGCGCAACTCCGGGGTTTGTGCGCCTCTGTCGAAGATGAAAACGGCGTGGTACCAGGAGCTATTCCCCCTGGCGACCAGAAATTAGTGACACTTTGTAACAAGACTGTAAGGCTTCGGCCGCCGGTCTCGTTAAGGCTCCTTTCGGCGGCCCATGGGCAAAGGCCTGCCTGCCAGATGAGACGCCCGGCGTTCGGTTTGTCTGGCGGGCTAGGGGGCGATGCGGCCGTTCGCCAGGAAGGAGGCGTGGGTCACCGGCATCAGCTCGGCGAAGAAGGACTCGACCGCCTCGGCGTAGCGGCGGATCTCGAGCTGCGCGAACTCCGAGTTCCGGAGCGAGACGAAGTTCATCAGCGCCCGCGCGTTGACCGTCCAGTAGAACTGGGTGTAAGCCCCGACCGGCAGCACCGAGCGGGCGAGCTCGCGGGCGACCCCTTGCTCGACGAGGCGCGTGTAGGTCTCGTAGGCCTGGTCGTAGACCGCCTGGAGCTCCTCGCGCGCCGTCTCGGCGAGCTCCGGGTCGACCGGCTCGAAGCGGTAGGCCCCCGGCTTGCCGACCTGCGTGCGCACGTCCTCGGCCTCCGGCACGTAGAAGTCGTCGGTCGCCTTCGCGTACCGAAGGCTGAACTCGTTGAAGGACCCGATGCGGTGCCGGAACCACTCGCGTGCGACGAAGATCGGGCAGCGCACGTGGAAGCGAAACGCGTTGTGCTCGAACGGTGAGCCGTGGCGATCGCGCATGAGGAAACGGATGAGCCCCTCGTCCGACTCGTCCATCACCTCCTTGCGGCGGGCGAACGAGACGCGCGCGCCGTTCACCACCGAAAGGTCGTCGGCAAGAGAACCGTCGAGCCGGACGAACCCGTGGTCGAGCAGGCGGATCGTCTGATCGGGAGTCGTCTCGGTCACCGTCAAGGCCCGCGGACCTTAATGCGCATCTCGGACGTCTCCATGGTGCCTGGCACCGTGGTGCCAGGCACCAGTCGTAGAGTGCCGGCGTGATCAAGGTCGGCACGTCCGGGTGGTCGTACCCGTCGTGGCGCGGGGGCTTCTATCCCGCGGGCATGCAGCCGGCGGAGTTCCTCGCCTTCTACGCCGGGCGCTTCGACACGGTCGAGCTCAACTCGACCGGTTACCGGCTGCCGAGCGAGGATCAGTTCCGTCGCTGGGCCGAGGCGGTGCCGGACGGCTTCCGCTTCGCGGTCAAGCTGCCGCTCACGCGGCTCGACCGCGTGACGCCGTTCCTCGAGCGCGTGCAGGCGCTCGGCGACCGGCTCGGGCCGATCCGGGTCGTCGTCGAGGCGGCCCGCGACGACGGGCTCGTCTCGTTCGTCACCGGCTCGACGCCGGAGGGAGTCGAGCTGGCCTGGGACCTCCGACACGAGAGCTGGGCGGGCGTCGACGGCCTCGTCCGCGTCGGCGACGCGGCCGCCGAGCCGTTCCGCTACCTCCGGCTGCGCGAACCGCCGTACTCGGACGACGAGCTGCGCGCGGCGGCCGAAGGCGTGCGCGACCCGGCCTACGTGTACCTCCGCCACGAGGACGAGCCGACGGCTCCCGCGTACGCCGAGCGTCTTCGCTCGTTCCTAGACTGAGCCCATGTGGGCGCTGCGCGAGCTCACGCGCCTCCTCGAGAAGATCGCGCTCGCCGTGCTGATCGCGATCGTGATCGCGGAGCTCCGGACACTCGTCGCCGGCGGCGATCGCGTGCACACGTTCCAGGTCTCGCTGATCATCGTGGGCGCAGTGCTGATGATGATGGCCGCGGTCGGGCCGGGTACGAACTACGAGCGCGACCTGAGCGTGATGGGCCGCTACTGGGGATCGCGCAGCGGCGTCAAGGACACCGGCGAGCCGAGAGGGCCAGTGCTGACCGCGAACGCCGTCTTGCTCCTGAGCGGCGCGGTCGCGATCGTTCTCGGCTTTCTCGTCTAGTAACCCGCGGCGGCGCCCGCGCGCGCGAGGTGCGCGCCGGACTCGAGGATCTCCGTCACCTGGTCGACCGCGAAGCGGAGCTCGTCGTCGGTCGTGAAGAAGTGCGGGCCGAAGCGGAGCCCGGCGTCGGGCCGGTAGTCGCAGATGATGTCGCGCGCGGCGAGCTCCGCGTGCACCGCGCTGAAGTCCGGAACCGCGAAGACGACCGAGCCGCCCCGAACCGCGGGATCCCGCGGCGACGAGAGCTCGTACCCGGCTCGGTCGACGAGCTCGACGAGCAGCGCGGTCTGCCGCATCGAGTTCTCGCGGATCCGGTCGACGCCGATCTCGGCGACGATCTCGTACCCGGCGCTCGCGGCATACAGCCCGGGCACGTTCGGCGTGCCGGTGAGGAACCGCGCGGCGCCGTCGGCGTAGCGCATCTCCGTCTCGAACGCGAACGGCTCGGCGTGGGCCTGCCAGCCGGCGAACGCGGGCTCGAGCCGCTCGGCGACGTCCGGCCGCACGTAGAGCCAGCCCGCCCCCGGCCCGCCGCACAGCCACTTCACCGAGCCGCCGACGCAGAACTCGACGCCGAGCGCAGTCACGTCGAGCGGCACTGTCCCGGCCGACTGGTACGCGTCGAGGCACACGTGCGCGCCCACGGCGTGTGCGCGGCCGATGATGCGCTCGACCGGCTGGATCTCCCCCGTCTTGTAGAGCACGTGCGAGATCGGCACGAGGGCCGTGCGCTCGTCGATCGCGTCGATCACCGCCTCGGCGTCCTCGCAGACGACGACCTCGGCGCCGAACCGCGCCCACGCCTGCTGCACGTAGCGCACCGACGGGAAGAGCCCCTCCTCGAAGACGATCCGGTTGCGCGGGGGCTTCAGGTCGTAGCACGAGAGCACGATCGCCTCGGCGACGGTGACGTTCTGGTGCATCACGACCGTTCCCGGCGGCGCGCCGATGATCGTGCCGAGCAGGTCGCCGACCGTCAGCGGCGTGCGCCACCACCCCTCACCCCACGCGCGCGCGCCGCGGGTCGCCCACTCCGTCGCGTAGCGCTCGAGCTGCGGTCGCACGTCGGCGGGCATCGCGCCGAGCGAGTGGTTGATCAGGTACGTCGTCGACTCGAGGATCGGGAAGCGATCGCGGTACTCGAGCAGCTCCACGCGAAGAGCCTAGAGCCTGGCGACTGTTCTGCCGGTCGAGTGCGAGACCCACACGTGCCCGCCGCTCGGCAGCACGACGATCGGGCCCGACCCGGCGGGGAAGCTGCGCACGACCTTCGCGGTCCGCGGGTCGATCACGACGACCACGCCCGAGTCGATGCAGGGCACCCAGAGCTGCCCGTGCACAACCGCGGAGCCGAGCGGGTTGCGTTTGACCGGGACGCGTGCCAGCACCTTCAAGGTGACCGGATCGACGCGCGCGACGGTGTTCGTCTCCTGCGACACCCAGAGCGAGCCGGCGGCCGCGGTCACCCAGTCGGCACCGGCGAGCGCGACCGAGCCGGTGACGCGATTCGTGGCCGGGTCGATCCGCACGAGCTTCCCGGCGGTGTGATCGGTCACCCAGAGGAACTTGCCGATCGCACTGAGGCCGTTCGGCTCGACGCCGACCTTGATCGTCTTCACGACGCGGTTGCCGGTGATGCGCGAGACCGAGCCGTCGCCGGAGTTCGAGACCCAGGCCGAGCCGAAGCCCCACTCGATGTCATACGGCGCGGTGCCCACCCGGACGGTCGCCGTGATGCGGCCGCTTCGCGCGTCGATGCGCGCCGCGGTCTGCGTGAAGTTCGCGATCGCCCACACTGCGCCAGGCGCGGTCGCGAGGTTGAACACGCGCACGCCGACGCTCACGCGCCCGAGCACCTTGCCTGTCTCCGGGTCGACGCGGACGACGTCGCCACGGTCGAGGCCGCCGACCCACACGCTGCCGCCGGCGGCGGCGAGCCCGTAGTTCGCCTCGCCGACGTCGACCGCCGTGGTCGACGGCGAGGCGGCGAGCGCGGCGACGGCCGTCGCGAGCAGAACGCGCATGCCCGGAGTGTTGCGGCTCGCCCCGGGCGAGGAGCGCGCCGATCGGCAACTCAGATCACGGCTTGCGCGCCACGAGGTACGCGACCGCGAAGCGCGACGTGCCGCGGCCGGCCTCGACCTGCGGCCGCAGGACGGCCGCAACGCGGTCGGCCTCTGCCGGAGACAGCGAGCGCTCGATCGCCTCGCCGAGGGTCGGCGAGATCGGGTTCGGCGACATGCGCAGCATGGTCTCCCAGTCGCGCGTGAGGAACATCGGCTCGGGCGTCAGCTCGACCACGGTCTCGAGCCGGACGGTCTCGAAGCCCACCGCCTCGGCCGCGCGGAAGAGGTCGTACTCGTCGAAGTCGAGCATCGGGCCGAGCCCGCCGCCCGCCTGGTCGGCGCGCTCGGTCTCGGCGACGATGCGCGCGACCAGCTCCTCGATCCCCAAGACGTCGAACCCGCCGAGCGTCAGCCGCCGCTCGGCCGCCCCGAAGCGATTGACCGGCTCGAACAGCGACAGCCTGCCTTCCGGTCGCAGCACGCGGAAGAACTCGGCGAACGCGCGCGCCTTGTCGGCGACGTAGATGAGCACCGAGCGAGCCGTCACGACGTCGGCCTCGACGTCGCCGAGCGCAGTCGCGTCCGCGACGACGTAGCGCGCCTTGGTCCCGGCGGCGGCGCGGCAGTCGTCGAGGCAGTCCTGCGAGATGTCGCTGAAGATCACCGACGCGCCGCGGTCGAGCGCGCCGAGCCCGATCAGGCCGTCGCCGCAGCCGACGTCGAGCACGACGTCACCGGGCTCAACGGCGGCACCGTCGAGCACGCGATCGCGAACGGGAGCGAGCCGCTCGAGCAGCGCACGGCGCTCACGCTCCGAGCCGCCGTCGCGGCGGCCGCGCAGCCAGGCCGCCCAGCGGTCTTCCGACTGCGCGACCGTCAGGGCACCACCGCCGAGTGGGCCGAGGCCGGCGGGACCGGCTGCGGCGGCGGCTTCGAGTCGACGAGCACCGCCGCGACGAGCAGGACGGCGACCCCGACGAGGCTCTCGCCGAGCAGGCTCCGCCCGATCCGCGAGAGGAAGCCGGTGTCGGCACGCTCGAGCGCCGGCCCGATCACGAACTTGTGGAATGCGCCCCACAGGAGCGCGACCGACACGAGCGCGACCTTCACCATCAGCACGCGGCCGTAGCCCGTCGTCCAGAGGTCGTTCAGGTGAGGCAGCCGCACGATGCCGAGGTAGATGCCGGCCAGCAGGACGAGCGCGATCAGCACGGTCGCGAGCTGCGAGAAGTTCGCGAACGCGGGCCGCCGCAGCTCCGGCGAAGACCGCCACACGAGCACGGCCATCGTCGCCAGCCCGCCGATCCAGAGCGAGGCGGCCGAGATGTGCACCCAGTCGGCGATCTCGGTCTTCCACGACGAGCCTGCGTCGACGGCGTCGTGGCCCGAGAACGACAGCCCGGCGACGAACACGATCGAGAGCGCGAACGCCGGTACGAGGAAGACGACGCGGTCGAGCAGCCACGCGAGGTAGACGAGCGCGAGCACGAGCGCGAAGCCGAGCGTCATCGTCACGAACGCCTCTCCGAACCGGGTCTGCGCCATCGGCGAGAGGTCGCCGTAGAGAAACTTCCCGAACGGCAACTGGAGCGCGTCCTCCGCGCGCAGGGAGAACGCGATGATGCCGGCCTGCAGGCTGACGACGCAGCCGAGGCCGGCAGCCACCGCGAGCTTGCGGTCGAGCGCCCGCGGCACGGCGACGCCGCGCAGGCAGATGAGCCGGAAGCCGAGCGCGCCGACCGTGAGCGCGAGCCCGAGGAACCAGATCCACCTGACGATGTCCTCGCTCCTCGTCGGCCCCCCGGCCCCGTACGCCTCGGAGACCGGCGGCGCCGGCACGCGCACGCCGAACGTCCAGACGCCGGAGACGACATGCGAGTCGGCCGAGATCGCCTGCCAGCGCACCGTGTAGCCGCCTGCCGGCAGCGACCGGACCGAGGCGACGACGCTGGTCCCGACCGCCTTCGACGCGGTGGCGAAGTTGCGGCCGTGCCCGTCGAGCACCTTAACCGCACCGGGGAGGATCCGCACCTGCTGGTCGAAGTGCAGGCGGATCTGAACTGGACCGCGCTGCAGCTCGCGAGCGAAGTGTGGCGAGGTCGAGCGCAGCGTCGCATGCGCCGACGCGGCGGCCGGGAACGCGAGCGCCGCGACAGCGACGAGCAGCGCACGTCTCATCGGTGCTCGACCCCGGCGAGCGGCGAGAGGTGCCCGAACACGGGCGCGACGTCGCGGTCGCAGAACAACATCACCGAGACCGCGAGAATCGAGGCGGCGAAGAACGTGTTCAACACGGTCGAGCGCGGACGCGAGACGAGCGCGAGCGGGACGAGCGCGGCGATCAGGAACGTCCAGCCGAGCAGATGGTGCAGGAACGCCGACCGGGCGAAGAACCACGGGTTCTGCTCGTGCACGATGAACGCGATGCCCGTGACCGCGAACGCGAGCGGCCACGTGAGGCGCCAGAGCGGGCTGGAGAGCCGCCCGTGCACGAGTGCGAGCTCCGCCCCGCCCGCAAGCATCAGCACCTCCGCCCACGACCCGTGTGCGTACATGTGGATCGCCGAGTTGGTGTACAGGGCCATCACCGGCCACAGCAGCACGCCGAGCGAGAACGCGATGCCGGGCCACAGGTACCTGCGCCACGGGCGCATGCGCCAGACCTCGCTGCCGACGACCGCCTCGGCGAGCAGGCACAGTCCGACCAGCAGGATTCCGGTCGCGAACAGCCAGTGCACCATCTCAGCGGGCGGCTGCATCGCGTACCTCCAGGTCGGCGAGCAGCGGACGCGCGACGACGAGCGTGAACACGGCGCCCGCGACCATGACGAGCAGCGGCGGCTCCACGACGAGCCACCAGAAGCCCTGCCCATGCGGGTGCAGCAGCGTCACCCGGTACGGCTGGATGATCGCCCAGATCAACCCGGCGGCCGCCGTCAGCGGCCCGAGCAGCGAGATCGTCTGCGCGCGGCGGCTGCGCCGCCGCGCACGCTCGGCCCGTAGGTGATGTGCGTACGAAGTCTCCATTTCTCCTCCGCGGATTCGAGAACGACACGTCCCCGCGGGCTGCACGCCCGCGGGCTACGCGGCGAGGGGAGGCGGTCGTGACTCGAACGCGAGCCCGAAGCGACGACGCGGCTCGGCGTCGACCGCGGGCCGAGGACGCCGCACGGGCGGCGCGGCGGGAGCGAACAGCAGCCGCCGGACCCGTGCGATCGCGAGGCAGGCAAAGTCCTCGACCTCGTGGAGCCAGCGGGCGAACCGCCAGGCAACCGCGACCAGCACCGAGACGGCGGCGAAGACCGGCAGCGCGTAGCTGTGCAGCCACGGCGCGAACACCGACCACTTGCCCGCCGCTGCACTGTCGGCGTCGGAGTGCACCAGGTAGAGCAGCGACGTGGCGACGAAGGAGCAGAGCCAGACGCGCGGGGACAACCCGGGACGTAGACGCGGTGAAGCGTGGAGGTGGCCGTGACCGACTGCGTCGAGGACCCGCTCGGCCGCCTGCGCGGCTGCGCGCGCGCGGACGAGCCGTGCGAGCAGTGCGGCCAGGGCGAGCGCGACGACCGCCTTCAGGCCGACGAGCAGGAAGGGGTAGTAGTCGGTACCGGTCGGAGCGAGCGGGCGCACGTGCAGGGCGCGGTCCACGCGCGTCGTCACGCTGCGTCCGACCACCTCCGCGACCACGACGAGCAGCGCAAACGTCACTGCGCCCCTGCGGCGAAGCATCCCCGAGATGATACGCCCGGCCGCCCCGGGCGGCGATTCGGTCTACAAACTCCAGACGTTGAGCCGCGTCGGCGGCCAGTAATCGAGCACGACCGGCCCGATCAGGCTCGAGCGCGGCACGGCGCCCCAGACGCGGGAATCGCAGGAGTTGCCGCGGTTGTCGCCCATCATGAAGTACGCCCCCTTGGGGACGTGCCACGTCCGGTCGCGAGTCGACGTGTCCTCTGCCCGGGCCGCCGCAGTGACGTACGGCTCGTCGAGCTCCTTGCCGTCGATCCAGATGCGGCCGTTCGAGTCCTCGTGCACGGTCTCGCCGGGGAGGCCGATCAGCCGCTTGACGTAGGTGCCGGCGGCGCCGCACTTGAGCGCGGCCTGACTGGGCGCGTCGAAGACGACGATCTGGCCGCGCCTCGGGTCGCCGACCCGGAAGCAGAGCTTGCAGGCAATCACGCGGTCCGAGAACCGCGCCTCGCAGCCGACCGCGGGCCGCGCGCAGTGCAGGGTCGGCTCCATCGACTCGGTCGGGATCCGGTACGGCTTGGCGACCTCGGCCTCGAACACGAGCACGAGGCCACCTGCGACGACGATCGTCACCACCCATTCCAGAGCCCTGCGCCACGGTGCCGGGATCCGCGACCTCACGCGCTCGCGCACGCGGGCACGATAGCGCCCCTTCCTAAGAAGCTCTCAAAAGCCCCAGATGAACGGCACGAGCAGCACGGCCACGACCCCGAACAGCGCCAGCAGCGGCAGGCCGAGCTTCCAGTAGTCGCCGAAGCGGTAGCCGCCGGGGCCCATCACCATCAGGTTGGCCGGGGTCGCGACCGGCGTGAGGAAGGAGGCGGCGGCCGCGACGGCGACGCACATCAGGACCGGCTTCGCCGAGACGCCGACGTCGGCGGCCGCCGAGACGGAGACCGGGATCACGATCAGCGCAGTCGCCGTGTTCGAGATCAGCTGCCCGAGAACGGCGGTGAGCAGGAAGATCCCGACCAGGAGCGCGTACCCGCCGGCGTCGCCGATCGCGTCGACGAGCCAGTCGGCGAGCTTCCCCGCGGCCCCGGAGGACGTCATCGCGGTCGAGAGCGGGATCATCCCGCCGACGAGGATCACCGTCGTCCACGAGATCCCGTCGTAGGCCTGCTCGATCGTCAGCACGCGCAGGAGCACCATCGCGCCCGCGGCGAGCAGGCCCGCCACCGCGGCGGGAACGGCGCCGGTGGCGAGCAGGACGATCATCCCCGCGAGGACGGCGATCGCCTGCCAGGCGCCGAGCCCGAGCGGCACCGCCTGCCGCCGCACGAGCGCCGGCGAGTCGACGGCGAGCACGTCGGGCTCGTCGAGCCGCTCCTCGAGGGCGACCCACGGGCCCTGTAGGAGCAGGGTGTCGCCGGCCGCGAGCACGGTTTCGCCCTCCTGCTCCTCGCCCCTCCGCTGCACGGCGCGGACGACGAGATCGCCGCCGTCGGAGAGCATCCCGACGAACACGGTCTCGCCGATCAGCTCCGAGCGCGGCGGGATCACGAGCTCGGCGACGCCCGAGCGGCGGGTCAGCAGCTCGTCGGGATCCTGGTCGAGCTCGTACTGCCCGACGAGCGTGCGCGCGTGGGAGCTGAAGTTCTGCGAGCCCGTTCGCGCGCTCCGGGTCGGCACGAGACGCTCCCCGAAGAGGAGGACGATCGCGAGCGTGCCTGCGACGAGCGGCACTCCGACGAGCGCGAACTCGAAGTAGCCGAAGCGGCCGACACCTGCGTCCTGGGCGGCGTTCGAGACGATCACGTTCACCGGCGTTCCGGTGAGCGTGAGCAGCGAGCCGGCGTGCGCGCCGAACGCCGCCGGCAGGAGGAGCTGCGACGGCGAGCGGCCGACGCGGATCGCGGTGACGACTACCACCGGGAGCAGCGCGGCCACCGCGCCGTTGACGTTGATCAGCGCGGTCAGCCCGGCGACCAGGAGCAGCGTGTAGACGATCAGGCGTGTGCGGCTGTCGCCGACGCGGTCGGTCAACTGCTGGCCGAGCCAGGCGGTCACCCCCGCGGCGTCGAGCCCTTCGCTGACCACGAACAGCGAGGCGATGAAGAGCACCGTCGGGTCGCCGAAGCCGGAGAGCGCCTGGTCGAGGTTCAGCACGCCCGTCGCCCAGAGCGAGAGCGCGGCGCCGACGGCGACGATCGCGACCGGGATCCGGTCCCACGCGAACACGACGACGACCGCCGCGAGCACGAGGAACGTGATGGTGCTGTCGCTCATGTGCGGGCCGGGCCCGGCACGTCGGCGATCGGCGGCCCGGACCAGTGGCGACGCCGAGCCAGGATGTAGGCGACGAGCCCGGCCGGCAGCGGCAGCCAGTAGCTGACCAGCCGGTACCCGAGCGTGGCGACGGCCGCCGTCCCCGCGTCGACGCCGGCGAGCGCGAGCAGGCCGACGAGGCCCGCCTCGACGAACCCGAGGCCGCCGGGCGTGGCGGGGATCATGCTGAGGATCTGCGCGGCCCCGTAGGCGAGCAGGACGAGGGCCCGCTGGGGCCTGACGTCGAGCGCTTCGAGGATGCAGAGAAGCGCGAAGTAATCGAAGGCCCACTTTCCGATCGTCGCGAGGAACGCGCTCACGGGATGCTCGGTGAACGCTGCGGCGATCTGGTCGCGCTGACGGAGCAGTCGCAGCGGCAGGTCGAGGTACTTCTCGCGGCGCCGGAACCAGCCCGCGACGGTGCGTCCGAGCCGCCCGACGAGCTTGAGCGGCTCGTCCCACGCGAACGCCAGCACGGCAGCGACCACGATCAGGACGAACGCGCCTGCGCCCAGGTAGACGACGTCGCGGAACGTCTTCGGCGCGGGCGAGCCGCCGAGCGCGGCGACCGCGCCCACCACCGGGATCAGGAACACGGCCCCCGTGGTCGCGGCCAGGCTCGCGGTGAGCCCGGACGCGATCCTGGCGGCCGGAATGCCCGCCTGGAGCAGGATCCCGTACTGGACGGCCGCCGCGGCGGCTCCGCCGCCGGGGATCACGCTGCCGGCCGCGTTCGCGGAGAGCTGGGAGGTGCCGACCGCGAACCAGCTCTTCGTGCGCAGCGCGATCCGCTGGAGGGCCCACAGCGAGACGAAGCTCGCCGCCTCGCAGAGCACCGCCGGGACGATCCAGTACGGGCTCAGCCGCTGAAGCTGCCGCCACGAGGAGAACACCTGCAGGAGGCTCGGCAGCAGGAGGTAGAGCGAGACCGCCGTCACGCAGAGCGCAAGCACCCTGACGACGATGCGCCGGTGAGTGCTCGTGCTCTCGCGCGCGGCCGTCTCCGGCGTCGACGGCACGCCCGTCAGCCCCCGGCGGGCTCCTCGGCCGTCAATGGAGGTGCACCGACGACCCCGGGCCGAGCGGGATCCCGATCAGGTACCAGGCGACGAAGAACAGGGTCCAGGCGATCGACAGCACGACCACGTACGGCAGCATCAGCGAGACGACGGTCCCGATCCCGGCGTCCTTCTTGTAGCGCTTCGTGAAGACGACGATGAGCGGGAAGTAGGCCATCAGCGGCGTCACCACGTTGAACGGCGAGTCGCCGACGCGGTAGGCGGCCAGCACGGTCTGCGGTGCGACGTTCAGGCGGATGAACAGCGGGACGAAGATCGGGGCAAGGAGGGCCCACTTCGCGATCGCGGCGGGGATGATCAGGTCGACGATGAACGTGATCACGATCAGGCCGATCAGCAGCCAGATGGCGCCGATGTTCATGCGCTCGAGGACGTCGCCCAGCTTCACCGCGAGCACCTCGGCGATGTTGCTGAAGTTGAAGTACGCGATGAACTGCGCGATCAGCAGGAACAGGAAGAGCAGGCTCGCCAGGCTCGCCCACGACTTCGTGATCGTCCCGAGCACGTCGGCGCTCGTCCTGATCGTCTTCGCACCGCGCCCGAACGCGAGGCCCGCGGCGAAGAACACGAGCATGATGATCACGATAAGGCTGTTCATGAACGGCGAGTCGCCGATGATGTCGCCGGTCTCCGGGTTGCGGAGCGGCGCACCGGGGATGAACGTGAGCAGCGCGATCGCCGCGAGCACCGCGAGCGTCGCCCACAGCGCGTAGCGCATGCCGCGCGCCTCGTCTTCTGGTGCGATCTCCGGCGCGTCGTCGGCGGTCTGGGGGCCCTCGCCAGCGTCGGCCGGGTTCCACTCGCCCAGACGTCCCTCGACGAGCTTCGCCGTGATCAGCGTCAGCACGATCGTGACGAAGATCGTCGAGCCGATGCCGAAGTAGAGATTGGCGGCGAGGTCGATGTGATGCTGTCCGGCGCCCGCCGCGTCGTTGGTGATCTCCGTGAGCACGCCGTCGAGCGGCGTGATCAGGAAGTTCACGCCGAAGCCCGCCGCGACGCCCGCGAAGGCCGCGGCGATCCCGGCTAACGGGTTTCGCCCGACGCTCTTGAACGCCGCCGCGCCCAGGGGTATCAGCACGAGGTACCCGGCGTCCGAGGCGATGCTCGAGATGACACCGAGCAGCACGATGATCAGCGTCAACGTGCTCCTCGACGAGACGCCGACGAGCTTGCGTATCAGCGCCCCTATCAGCCCGGCCGCCTCCGCCAGGCCCACGCCGATCATCACGACGAGGATGATCGTGACGGCCGAGAAGTTCCTGAAGTTGTCGACGAACGACGTGAACAGGTACCGGACACCGTCGCCGGTGAGCAGGCCCTTCACCTTCGCGGTCTCCGTCACGAGCTGGTAGTCCTTCGCCGGCTCGGCCTCTGTCGGGCCCACGTCGGCCGGCTCGATCGACCCGCCGTAGTACTCCTGCTCGGTCGGGACCGGCGGCGGCTTCACGACCTGGAACGTCGCCTTGACGTCGAACCAGAAGAGGATCTGCGAGACCACGATCACGATCCCGCAGAGGATCAGGAAGATGATCGCCGGGTCGGGCATCCGGTTGCCGAAGCGCTCGATCTTGTCGAGCACGCGTTCGAGGAAGGTGTGCTCGGGCACGTCTACGGCGGCCGCCGGCGCGTCGCTCACGTCGCCTTCCCTCCCGCGATCGTCGCGTAGCGGCCGAAGAAGTCCGCCTCGGCGACGACCGCCTTCTCGAACTCGTCGATCAGCACGCGCTCGTTCGGCGCGTGGATGTTCGCGAACCCGTCGGTCGTCCCCATCAGCAGCATCTCGGCGTTCGGCACGGCCGCCTGCAGCGCGCTCACGAGCGGGATCGACCCACCCGACGCGAAGCTCACGGTCTCGCCTCCCCACGCTGCCGCGAGGGCGGCCCGCGCCGCCTCGTACGCCGGGCCGGAGGTCGTCGCGGCGAAGCCCTGGCCGGTCTCGGAGACGTGCACCGTGAAGCTGACGCCGAACGGGTGCAGGTTCTCGAAGTAGGAGGCGAGCGCCGCCTGCGCTTCCCGCGGGTCCTGCTCGGGATGCACGCGCAGGCTGAGCTTCGCGCGCGCATAGGGGACGACCGCGTTGACGGCGCGGTCGACGGGAAGCACGTCCATGCCCGTGACGGTGATCGCCGGCCCGGTCCAGATCCGCTCGCCGAGCCCGCCGGTGCCGAAGAACGGAAGACCGTCCTCGACCTCCGCAAGCTCGCGGAACTCGTCGTCGCTGTAGGAGGCCCCGGTCCACTCCTCGCGCCGCAGGCCCGGGACGGCGACGTCGCCGTGCTCGTCGTGCAGCGACGCGATGGCGTGCAGCAGTGCGATCAGCGCGTCCGGCGCGGCCCCGCCGAACTGGCCGCTGTGCTTCGGCCCCGCAAGCGTCCTGGTCTCGACCGTCAGCACCGCGACCCCGCGCAGCGCCACCGTGAGCGTGGGCACGCCCGGACGGAAGCTGCCCATGTCGCCGATCACCATTGCGTCGGCGGCGAACAGCTCGGGCTGCGACGGCGGGAACGTGCTGAAGGCGCTGCCAACCTCCTCCATGCCCTCGATCACGACCTTGATCCCGACGGGCGGCTTACCGTCCCACGCGCGCAGGGCGCCCACGTGCATGAGGATGTTCGACTTGGTGTCGGCGGCGCCGCGGCCGAAGATCGCACCGTCCCGCTCGGTCGCCTCGAACGGAGGCGTCTCCCACTTCGACTCGTCGCCGACCGGCACGACGTCGTAATGGCTGTAGAGCAACACCGTCGGCGCACCGTCCGGAGCAGGAATCTCGGCCAGCACGACCGGAGCCGTGTTCGGCAGCTCGAGCGGGTCGAGGACGTTCGCGCCCGCGTCGCGGAAGAGCGCCACGACGTCCTCGTACGCCTCGCGGAGAGACGCGTGCGTCTCTTCCGGGTAGCCGCCGGCGGAGATCGACGGGATCGCGACGAGCCGCGCGAGGTCGGCTCGGAGCTGCGGCATCAGGGCATGAACCTTCTCCGCGGTCGCCGTCGTGCTCGAGGTCTCGACATCGCTCATCGTGGGCTCCTTCGGGGCGGCTTCATCGGAACTCAACAGCGTTTTTTCAGATCGCTCACGGACTGGGCCCGAATTGGCGCATTCGGCTCAGACGAACCTACACCGCGTGCAGCGACTCTGAAACCGTCATGTACGACGTCTCCTGGCTCGCAACCGACGCAGCGCTCTTCGAGCTCCCCTCCCCCGACGACGCGGACGATCTCTCCCGTCGCCTCGACGAGCACTGCGTCGCGTGGACCGAGCGGTGGGACGACATCTGGATCGTGGGCGTGGAGCTGCACGAGGTTCCCGACCTCGGGCAGCTCCTGCGCACCGTCGAAGGCTGGGTCGCCGACCGGGAGCTGGTCGCGATTCGCTTCTCGCTGGACGCGAGGCCGTACATCCTCCAGGCGGGCAACATCACCTGGTCGGCGTTCGACACGATCCTCACCGAGCCGGCCGGCGGCCCCCCGCAGGACGACTCGAGCGCCGCGCTCAGCGCCTGATCACTCGAGGGCTACGCCGTCGCCGCCTCGACCTCGTGGCGGAGGTTTCTGACCTCGAAGGCAAAGACGATCGCGCTGATCCCGCGCGTCAGCGCGAGCACGCCGACCCACACCACGAGCAGGATCGCCCGGTTGCCGAAGTCGCCGGCCGCCCAGAAGCCGATCAGGATCTCGGCGAGCCCCAGTAGCAGCCACAGCCACCACAGGTGCATCACGTGGCGCGACATGAACGCGACCACGGTCGTGAACATGCCCTTGAGGATGAAGTAGAAGCTCATCACCGCCGCGAGCGCCCTGAACGTGTCGCCCGGATGGACGAACGCGAGGATGCCGATCACGATCAGCGCGAGCGCGAGCAGCAGCCGGGCCACCTTCATCCAGCCGCCCTCCCCGCCCGCGAACGCGGTGAACAGCTCGTCGATCCCGGCGACCATCACGACGACGCCGAAAAGGATCGAGATCGCCGACACGCTCGTGTAGCTGAAGCGGAAGACGACGATCGCGAACAGGAGCCAGGCGGCGCCGATCAGCAGGAACAGCCACCAGAGCTTGGCGGCAGCGACGTAGCCGCGAACGATGTCGGAGTCGATGTCGAGGTCGGTCATCCCGTGGTCCCGCCTTTCGCGCAGTCGGTGGTCAGGTGGTTCTCGCAGCATCTTGTTGGTCGCCCCGGACAGGATCAACCGGCGCGGAGAGGAACAGGTCCAGCCCGAGCTCCTCGGCGAGGTGGCGCGCAACCAGCTGTCCCCTGACGCTGTTGCCCGCGGCGTCGAGCCGCGGCGCGAACGTCCCGAGCCCGCCCTTCCCCGGCGAGACGGTGACGATCCCGCCGCCGATGCCGCTCTTGCCGGGGAGCCCGACCTCGTACAGCCAGTCGCCCGAGGTCTCGTAGAGGCCGGCGCTCGCCATCACCGCGAGCGTGTGCCGGCAGCTCACCGCGTCGACTACCTGCTCGCCCGTCACCGGGTTCACGCCCCCGTCGGCGAGGGTCGCGCCCATCACGGCGAGGTCGTGGGCCGTGACGCTCAGCGAGCTCTGCCGGGTGTAGAGGTCGACCGCCTCTTCGGGGTCTCCGTGCAGGCAGCCCCGGTCCTCGAGCAGCCGCGCGATGCCGCGGTTGCGATGGTTCGTCGCCGTCGCGGACGCGTAGACCTCCTCGTCGACCGGGAGCGGCCGACCCGCGAAGCGCGAGAGGCCGTCGCTGATGCTCCGCCACTGCTCCTCGGCGGTCGTGCCGGGCATCAGGCTCGTCGTGGCGATCGCGCCCGGATTGACCATCGGGTTCGTGCGCCCGTCGGCGCTCTGCTCGACGGCGGTGAGCGAGTTGAACGGCAGCCCGGTGGCGTTCACGCCGACGAGCCGCTGCACGTCGGCCGCGCCGATCGCGGCGCACACGAGCGCGAACACGAACGGCTTCGCGACGCTCATGATCGTGAACGCGACCTCGTCGTCGCCGACGCCGAAGATCTCACCGCGCGTGCTGACGACGCAGATGCCGAACAGCGCCGGATCGACTCGCGCGAGCGCCGGATAGACGGTCGAGACCGCGCCGTCCCGCTCCGTGCCGAACCGCTCGTATGCCTCGACGACGAGCGAGCGCACCCGGTCGGCGGGCGGCAGGCCGCCCGTGGATACGAACGCGGTCACAGGTACTGCTTCTCCTGCAGCCAGCGGAGCGCGAAGAAGCCCCACACGGGTGGAACGTAGAACACCGAGATCCGGTAGAGCAGCACAGCCGCGAGCGCGGCCTCCTCGGACATCCCCGCGGACGCGAGGCCGACGGTCAGGCCCAGCTCGGTCACGCCGATGCCGCCGGGAACCGGGATGAAGGTCGAGAGCAGCGAGACGCCGATGTTGATCACGAGCAGGTCGGTGAGGCTGATGCGGGTACCGAGGCCGAGCGCGAACAGGCCGAGTGCGAAGGCGAACAGCACCTCGGTCGCGATCGTCCCGAACAGGAGCAGCGCAAGCTTGTTCGACGACCGCAGCGCGCCGAGGGCGGCGCGGACCTCAGGCCACCATGCACGCACCCGCTCGACGATCGCGCGACGGGCCCGCCGCAACAGCACCGTGACGACGACGGCCGTGACGACCACCGCGAGCACGACGAGCGCCACGATGATCGTGCGCTCCGACGGCGACTGGACGTCGAAGCTCAGCGTCGACTCGCTGAAGAGCAGGAGCAGCCCGAGGAGCACGACCTGCACGACCGTGCTCGCGAACGAGTCGATCGCGCCGGAGGTGACCGCGGCGGCCGCGGTGATCCCCTGGCGTTGGAAGAAGCGGATGCTGACGGCGAGCCGTGCGGCGACCGAGGGAAGCGCGAGGTTCATGTACCCCGACGCGAGCTGCATCGCGTACACGGGCCCGAAGCGCAGATCCGCCGCAACCGAGCCGAGCGTCGCCACCGACTGGGTGAGCCGCGGCAGCTGCGCGGCGACGACGCCGACCCCGATCCAGAACCACGCCGCGTCGGCGAGACCGTCCGCGAACTGGTCGTAGTCGATGCCCGTCGCGAAGGAGAGGATGGCGAGGGCCGCAAGCAGCAGCAGCGCCGTCTGGACGAGCGCGCGCCACGTGACGCGCCGCAGACGCGCGATCGTCGGCTCGGGCTCGCCGGTGAGGGCGGCCGCGTCGGCGCGAACGACGTCCACGTCGATGCCGGCGGTCTCGGTTGCGCGGCGAAGGCGATCCTGGAGGGCCGCCTCCTGCAGGTACGGGAGCAGGTCTGCGACCCCCTCCCGGCCGAGTGCGTTCTGCGCGGCGACGAGCGCCGGGTCGGCGCCGATCAGGGTCGCCGTCGTGACGAGTAGCTGCGCCCGGTCGGTCGTCAGGTGGTCGGCTGTCGGTGTCGTCGTCGCGCCGCCGAGCTCGACGAACCCCACCTCCCCGTCGATCAGCGTGACGGTGGTCGGGTCGATGCGCCGGTGCGCCACGTTCGCGCGGTGGAGCAGCGCCAGCGCGCGCCAGGCGCCGTCGACGAGCACGTCGTCGTCCGTGGAGCGCGGAAGGGCGCCGACGCCGATCGCGTCGCCGCGCAGCACGAGCAGCGCGTCGTCGCCGGTCGTCGAGCCCGCCCGGACGACGTCGTGGGTCGGAACGCCGGCGCTGCGCGCTAGCAGGGTCACGAACGCCTCGTGCTCGACGGCCTCCCTCCGGCTTAGCCGTAGGCTCGGCCCCCCGTCGCGGTACCAGAGCGTGCGCCAGACCTTTTCGACCAGCTGGTTGTCGTAGGCGTCGCGGCCGTGCACCTTCACGACGAGCGGGCGCCCGTCGCCGTCGCGGCCGCTCAACACGACCACGCCCGCGAGGTCGCGCTGCGCGAGCTCGAGCCCCTCGACGGGAAGCCGGAGCTCGGCGAGCGACGCGGCGACGTCGTCGAGGCCCGGGAGCCCTGCCGACGTACCGAGCGCGAGCCGAACGCCGGCCGCCGCCACGACCGCCGCGAGGAGGCCGGCGACGTAGCCGCTCGGCGGGACGGCGTCCACCATCAGCGCGCCGGCGAGCCCCAGCGCGAGCACCCACCGACCGGCCCGCTGGAGCGGCCGCACGAGGTGCGGGCTGACGGCGAGCAGGACGGCCGCCGCCTCCGCCAGCCTGACGCCCGGGAAGCGCGGGGCGCGCGAGCCGCCGACGGCCGCGTCGAGGAGGTTCGGCCAGCCGCCGAGCGCTGCGCGCGCCGAGAGGAGCGCGACGATCAGCGCGAGCGCCCACGATGCGGCCGCCTGCACGAGCACGAGCCAGCGGCGTGCGACCAGCGTGGTCCCGGCCGCCACGATCGCCGCGAGGAGCAGGAGGTCGTAGAAGAACGACCCGGCGGGGTCGATCCACGACGGGATGGTGTCGAGCCAGCCCGCGAGCGCGCGCTCCGAGCGTCCCGGCGGGTACGCGGCGACGACGAGGACGAGCCCGAGGAGCGACGGAACGAGCAGGAGGATGTCGGTCGCACGGCGATAGCGGGGCGCGCCGGGCGGCGACGAGAAGATGCGCACACCGCGAGCGAGCCCGAACGCCGACTCGACCGGGCTGTCGGGCAGCCTCGGCGCGTTCGTGCTCGTCACCCGATCGCCTCCTCGGCCGCGTCGGCGCGGGCGCGGCGGTCGAACAACGTCGCGTTCACCACCGCCGAGCCGACGATCAGCCGGCCGATCAGGAGCAGGCTCAGCAGCACGGCCGCGGCCGCGCCGAGCGTTCCGTAGGTGCTCGTCCGCTGCTCCTGCAGCCTGCCGAGGATGTAGAGGTTGAACGTGTTCACGATCAGCAGGCCGACGCCGAAGAAGACCGCGCCGGGGATCAGGTCGGTCCACGTCGCGGACGCGTGCGGCAGCAGCAACGAGATGCAAAGCCAGTTCGCCGCGGACAGGACGACGAACCCGGCGAGCGCGAGCACGTCGTCCACGAACGAGTGCCCGCGCACGGCGCCGAGCAGGATCGCGAGCGCGAGCTCCACCATCAGCGCGAGCCCGAAGAGCCTGAAGGGGCGCCACCTCGTCTTGGCGGCGGCGGCCGAGCGCTCCCACGCGAGCGCGTGCACGATCAGCACCGACCGGAACAGCACGCGCGTCGCGTACGCGAGCACGACCAGCGAGACGACGAAGACCCACACGCTGTAGTGGCCGTCGGCGGTCGCCGCGACCTCGTTCGTCACGAGCGCGACGAGCCCGACGTCCCTGCTGATCTCTCTCGGCGTCGCCCCGGTCGTCTGCGAGACGAGGCCGAGCACCGAGACGAGCAGGAACGCGAACGGCAGGAAGAAGAGGAACAGCCGGTAGGCGAGCGCGCCGGCGAGGATGCCTCCGCCGATCTCCGCGTCGCGCTCGACGGTCTCGACGGCGGTGTCGAGGAGCGGGATGCTCCGGCGCGCCCGCTCGAGCCTCGCGAGCCACACGTCGGGTTGCGGCAGCCTGCCCTTGACGCGCGCGACGAGGCCGGGCTCCTGGTCACTCACTAGGGAGTCGCCTGGACGAGGTCGCCGTGCGCGAGCGCGACCGCCTCCAGGCGCGACTTCACGCCGAGCGACCGCAGCAGCCCGCGCACGTGGTTGCGAACGGTCTGGCGGCTCAGGTGCAGCTCCGCTGCGATCTCGTCCGTCGAGCGTCCCCGCTCGAGGAGGCGGAGCACCTCCATCTGCCGCGGCGTGACGTCGAACGAGGGGATCGGCGGCGGCTCGAAGTCGATCCTCGCGACCTGCCCGAAGACGCCCACCACCCGGTCACCGCTGATCAGCGGGACCGAGCTGACCTGGACGCCGAGCCGCTCTCCCGTGTCGGGGCAGACGATCGAGTCGAAGTCGGTGACCTTCGTCCGGCCGGCGATCTTGCGCGCGAACGCCTCCCTCACGTGGCGCACCTCCTCGGGCGCAACGAGCGACGTGAACTGGCGGCCGCGCACGTCGCCGACGATGCGGATCGCCGCTTCGTTCAGCCAGCGGACGACGCCGGCCGTGTCGAGCACGTACGCGGGAATCGAGACGTGGTTGAGCGCGATCTCGAGATCGGCGCTGATCTGGGCGAGCTCCGGCACAGGAACGAGTTTGTGGACCGCGAGGTGATCGCGCAAGCAGCATCCTTCAACCGGCACCGGGTCTGAGAAGATGGGGCCGTGGCCACCCGGCCCGACAACCTCACCTCGAAGACGCGCGATCCCAAGCTGCCGGTCGTGCTCCCGCAGTCGGGAGACGGGCGGCCCGAGGACGTCGCGATCGGCCTGGTGGTGATCGGCGCCCGCTTCGGGTGGCGCGCCGGCCGCCTGGCGCTCGCACCGCTGCGCGCCGCGGGCCGCATCACCGGGACAACCGGCCGCGTGCAGCGCGTCACCGGCGGCGTCGGGGCGGAAGGGCGCACGGCGACATCCCGTGGGCGTGCAGGCGTCGAGGCCGTCGTCGACCGCGCTCTCGCGAGCCCGCTGCCCGAGGAGCTCGCTCAGATCGTGATTGGCCGTCACGTGATCGAGCGCGTCGTCGCCGACGTGCTCCCGCGCCTCTCGCTCGACGAGACGCTGACCGCAGCGCTCGAGGACGAGCGCACGCAGCAACAGTTCGTGCGGGCGCTCGAGAGCCCGGCGGTCAAGCAAATGGCGATGACCGCGGCCGAGAGCCGCCTCGCCGCGGAGGTCGCCGATCGCCTGCTCGCGAGCCCGGAGGTGCGCGCCGCGCTCGCACGGCAGACGGTGGGCTTCGGCGGCGAGCTCGTCCACCGGCTCCGAAACGTCGCACGACGCATCGACGACCGATCGTCACGAGGCAGTGCGGACGAGGGCCACCGTCGTCACGGTGGCATCGCGACGCGCATGATCGCGCTCGCGACCGACGCGGCGCTCGTTCACCTGCTCGTGCTCGTGCCGGCGATCTTCATCGCGCTGATCGCGTCCCTCTTCGGCGGCCTCCACTCCGGCTGGCTCGTCGACTCGGTGCTCGGCATCGCCTGGTTCGTGATCGTGGCGGTGTACTTCGTCGGCTTCTGGAGTGTCCTCGGTCAGACGCCCGGCTTGCGCCTGACCGGATCCCGTGTCGTCGACCACACGGGGTCGCCGCCGTCGGTCGGCCGGTCGATCGTCCGCCTGATCGGGCTCGCGCTCGCGGTCATCCCTTTCTTCGCCGGCTTTCTCCCCGTCTTCTTCGACAACCGGCGCCGCGCGCTCCAGGACTACCTCGCGGGCACCGACGTGGTCGCCCATCAGACCTGATTTGGAGCAGCGCGCCGAAGGCGCAATACTCGGACGATGGGACGCACGGCGGCGATGATGGTCGGAGGGCTGCTCGCCTGCCTGGTCCTCTTCCTCGTCGTGATCTGGGTCTACAACGCCACGGGCGCGATCATCGCGACGGTCGCGGCGTTCGCGATCATCGCGTTGATCGTGGGCTATTTCGACCGCAAGTCGCAGAAGTCCTGGGACGACGCCTGAAGCTGACCGGGTAAGCGCGCTTCCGCACCAAGGTCTCGTAGATTTCTCGCGTGCCGCGCGTCGGGTTGCAGCTGTGGACGGTCCGCGAGGAGTGCGACCGCGACCTTGAACGCGCGCTGCGGACAGTGGCTGCCCAGGGCTACGACGGGGTAGAGCTCTTCCAGCTGCACGGACACGACGCGCAACAGGTGCGCGCATGGCTCGACGCGGCGAAGCTCGTCGCCGCGGGCCGCCACGTCCGGGTCGAGGCACTCGAGAGCGAGCTGCCGCAGCTCGCCGAGGAGCTGCGCGTGCTCGGAACCGATCGTGCGGCGATCGCCTGGATCGATCCCGAAGAGCTCGAGCGGCCGGACGAGGTTGCCGAGCGGGTCGCCGAGGGCGCGCGCGCGGCGCGCGAGCACGGGATCCGGCTCGGGTTCCACAACCACTGGACGGAGCCGGTCGCGCGCGACGGGGGCGAGTCGTTCCTCGACCTCCTGCGGCGCCTGCCGCCCGACCTGCTGTGGCTCGAGCTCGATCTGGGCTGGGTCTGGCAGGCCGGCGTCGACCCGGTTGCCGAGCTGGAGAAGACGGCCGGGCGCTGCCCGCTCGTCCACGCGAAGGACTACAGGAGCCGCGACGGCCGCGACGACGTGCCGGTCGGCGAGGGTGTCGTCGGCTACGACCGCGTGCTGCCGGCGGCACTCGCCGCCGGCGTCGAGTGGCTGATCGTCGAGGAGGACGACGCCGGCGACGATGCGTTCGCCGCGACGCAGCGCTCAGTGGACGCCGTCCGCCGCATCGTGAGCGCAGCGTGAGCGGCGCGCTGCGCGTGGGCGTCGTCGGCTGCGGGGTGATCGCCGCGCGCTACGTCGGCGACTCGGGCGCGTTCCGGCACTGGCATCCCGTCGCGTGCGCCGACCTCGACGCGGATGCGGCCCGCGCGCTCGCGGCGCAGCACGACCTGCGCGAGCTCGGCGTCGAGGAGCTGATCGCCGACTCCGACGTCGACCTCGTGCTCAACCTGACGCCGCCGAAGGCGCACGCAGCGCTCGTCGCCGCGGCGCTCGATGCGGGCAAGCACGTCTACACCGAGAAGCCGCTCGCAGCGACCGCCGAGACAGCGCGGGAGCTCGCCGCGGCGGCGGAACGCCGCGGCCTTCGCCTCGGGTGCGCGCCGGACACGTTCCTGTCGACACCGTACGAGACGGGCCGGCGACTGATCGCGGAAGGCGCGATCGGCACGCCCGTCGGCGCGGCCGCACACATACTCGTCGGCGGCCCCGACGGCTGGCACCCGAACGCGGAGATGTTCTACCGCGAGGGCGGCGGGCCGCTGCTCGACCTCGCGCCGTACTACCTGACCGCGCTCGTGTCGCTGCTCGGCCCGATCGACGCGGTCGCAGCGTTCACCGAGACTCCGACGCCGCACCGAACGCTCGGCGCCGGCGCGCGTGCGGGCGACACGATCCGCGTCGAGGTGCCCACGCACGCCGCGGTCGTGCTGCGCATGCGGCACCGGGCACTCGCAACGCTGACCGTCAGCTTCGAGACGCGCGGGCAGTACCTGAGCGGGCTCACCGTGTACGGCACCGAGGGCGTCCTGACGCTGCCCGACGCGAACGCGTTCGCCGGCGACGTCCTCCTCGCCGGCCTCGGCGGTGACGTCGAAACCGTCTCGTACGAGTCGCGCGGCGCGCAGGAGACGCGCGGGATCGGAATCGAGGAGCTCGCGCTCGCGGTCGCCGAGGGACGGCCGCATCGCGCGAGCGCGGAGCTCGCGCTGCACGTGCTCGAGGCGGCGGAGGCTGCGGTCGAGAGCGCGAAGGACCGGCGCTTCGTCGAGCTCAGCGCATTCCAGGACGAGAGCCTTCGGAGTAGCGCGCCAGCATCGGCGGAGCATGGAGGCACTCGGCGAAGCTGAACGGCCGTGTGACGAGCGGCCGCACCAGCGCGGCATCGGGATGGCGCGGGTTCATCAGCACGACGTCCGCTTCCGGGAGCACCCGTGAACGCACGGACGCGAGCAGGCTGCGGCGCTCCTCGAGCCAGATGGTCACCCAGTCTCGGATCGCATCGTCGTCGCCGGCGTCGCCCACCCGGTCCGGGATCGCGTCGATCTCGGTCCAGCCGAGCACGTAGTCGTCCGGCGTCTCGGCCGGATCCGCCGGCAGGTAGCGCAGGGCTACCAGCACGGCCAGCCCCGCTTCCGACGCGAAGCTGACGACCGGCACACCCGGCGGCGAGTAGCGGCCGCCGTGCTGCAGCGCGCCGGCGCCGTCGAGCGCCGTCCGGCCGGTCCGTGTGAGCCGCCAGAGCCGCATCGGCCGGCCATCGTCGCACGTGCGCGCTCAGGGCTCGATCGGCTGGACATGCGCGAGGACGCGGTCGAGCGGCCGCGGGACCCGCTCCAGGTCGAGCGCGTCGACCAGGACGACGGCGTACCGCTGCTTGCGGTTCCACATGAACCCGTGCAGCTGCTCCTCGAGCGGGCGACTGCGATGCGCGGGCTGCTTCTGGTACGTGCGGAAGGCGCGCAACTCGCCCTGCTCCGCGAGCACGCGCTGCATGCCGTCGGCCCCGACGGCACGCGTCAGCTCGTCCTCGAGGTCGCGCGTGCACGCGTAGAACCCGTTGCGCTCGAGCTCGCCGCGATCGTCGCACCGAAGCGCGCGCAGGAAGTGCCGCTCCTCGCCGACGTCGTAGAGCCCGGCCAGTCGGACGCCCCGGTACTGCTCGAGGAGGCGCGGCAGGTTCCCGAAGCCGCCCATCGGCACGACAGCGACCCCTTCGGCCTCGAGACTCCGGCCTCGACGGCGCGCGAGCGTCTCGACGGCGCGGCGATCGCTCGAGCCCTCGACCAGAACGACTCCCCGCAGTTGCACTGCCGCATCAGAGCAGCCGCTGACGACATCTAGTGCCTCCGGTGGGGTGAGACCATGTTCATGAACCTGACGCGGCGGGTGCCGTCCGGGCGGTCGGCCAGGGCTCGGCCCCGGTACGGCTCCAGGACGGCGGCGAGGGCGGCGGTGATCTTTCGGGTCTCGTCGGCGGTCAGCCAGAGGTCGGCGTTGGCGAGAGCGGCGACGTCGCGCCACTCCTCGGGCTCCTCGCGCTCGGTCGCGATGAACTCCTCCGCCACGACCCGGCTGCTGTCCAGGAACGCCAGGCCCACGGCGGCCGCCGCGGCCGCCCCGGCCGGGGTGGACGCATCGAGATGGAATTGCGGGGTGCGGTCGGTCGCCCGCCACGGTCGCTCGCGTCCGTCGCTCCGGGCGGGAGCAGGCTCCGCGAGGCCGTAGCGCTCGAGCAGCTTGAGGTGGTACGCCGTCGCGCTCGGGCTCAACCCGGTGAGCTCGGCGCACTCGGTCGCCGTCAGCTCGTCCCCCGACGCGAGCGCGTCGATGATCGCCATCCGGGCCGGATGGGCGAGCGCCCGGATGTCCCGGGGATCGTGCAGATACCGCGCGTCCTCGGCACGGGCCCCGGCCCGGCGCGCCGGCGACTTCTTCCGTCGGGACGATCGATCGGCCGGCATCGAGTCGAAGCATAGGACTTGACAGCCGAGATGTTAAGCGAATACTGTTCAATAGATGTTGAACATCGGGCAGGGACGCCGTGACCTGGTCATCGCCCTTCTCGGGCGGACGGTGTCGACGTTCGGCGACGGAGTGGCCCTCGTGGCCGTGACGCTGCGCCTGCAGGCGGACGGCGCTCACCCCTACGAGGTGGGTCTGCTGATGGCCGCCGGGGTCATCCCGCAACTCCTGCTCGCCCGCCCGATCGGGCGCCTGGTGGACACCCACGACTCACGGCGCCTGCTCGTCGGGGGCGGCCTGGTCGAGATGGCGGCCACGATCCCACTCGTCGTCGTTCACTCCGTCGTGCCGATCATGGCGCTGGTCGCCGTGCTCGGCGCAGCCGCATCGACGACCGGAGCCACCTGGTCGGCGCTCATTCCCCGGGTGGTCGGCGAGGACCACCTGGCCGAGGCGGTCTCGGCGCAGCAGTCCCTGAACGTGCTCGTCCTCGTCGCTGCCCCCGCCGTCGGAGGGCTGCTCGCCGGGGCGTTCGGCACGGGCGTGCCGGTGGCGATCGACGTCGTCACGTTCGCAGTCGTGACCGTCGCTGCCGCGCTCGTCCGCACCCGCCGGGTGCCGGAGCGGACGCGAAGTGTCGACGGCTCGAGCCGGCTCGGGGGCGGATTCGCCATCCTCCGGGCCGACCGGGTCCTCGCTCCCCTGCTCGCCGGCGTGGCCCTCGTCGTCCTGCTGGTCGGCATGGTCGACGTCGTGCTCGTGTACCTGGTCCGCGACACGCTTCACGCCGGCGGCGTCTGGTACGGCGTGGCCGAGGCCTCCTGGATGGCGGGCATGGTTGCAGGTGCGCTCGGGGCGGGCCGCGTCAAAGCCGAACGTGAGCAGGTAAGAGCCACGATCGCCGGGGCAGCCATCGCCTGCGCGTCCGTGGCCGCTTTCGGCGCCGCTCCGGCCGTGTGGATGCTCGTTCCGCTCTCGGTGCTCGGCGGCATCGGGAACGGCTATGCCGGAGCGTGCCTGTCGACCCTGCTCATGGCACGCACCGCCGACAACGCACGCGGCCGGGTGTCCGCCGCCGCCAATGCGGTCTTCGGCGGCGCGCAGGGCGCGTCGCTTCTGCTCGGAGGCGCCGTCGCGGTCGTGCTGTCACCCCGTGCGATCTATGCCGTCGCCGGCTTGCTCGGTCTGGCCGCCGCGGGGCTCGTGGCCGTCACACACGCGTCCCCGGACTCCGATCCGGCGGTGGGGGCAGAACGTCTGGCGACGTCCTAGCATGCGTCGATGAACGAGCTCGCGGCGGTTCGGGAGGCTGCGCGGAACAACGCCGAGTGGTGCGATGCGTTCTGTCGGACGCACGGAATCGACGGTGAGTTCTCCAGTGATTGTTGGTGGAGCCGCACGCGCACACCGCCCTTGTACCCAGACGCGGTGACGCTTGCGCCCGAGGTCGAGGCCGCCGACCTCCTCGCACGGATCGACACCGGCGGTGGCTGCTCCGTGAAAGACAGCTTCGCCACGCTCGCCCTGGACAGCTTTGACTTTCGCCCAATGAGCCGTGCCGAGTGGGTCGTCTCGGAGACGGAGAGCGGCGAGCCGAACCGATGGTCGGCGATCGAGACGACCGCGCAGCTCGAGGCCTGGGAGGCCGCCTGGGGCGAGGCGGCCGAGCCCGGCTTCTTCCGGCCCGAGCTGCTCCTCGATCCGGCGATCGCGTTCTTCGGCCACGACGGCGACGGTGGGCTCCGGGCAGGCGCGATCGCGAATCGAGGCCCTACCGCGATCGGGATCAGCAACCTCTTCGACACCACCGGCGACCTCACGTCTGCCTGGCGGTGCGCCGCTGCGACCGCCCGCGCCCGGTGGGGATCGATGCCCGTCGTCGGCTATGACTCGGGATCGTCCCTGCACGCCGCCCACCGAGCCGGGTTCCGCAGCGTCGGTGACCTCACCGTCTGGGCGAGACCAGCGAGCCGCGACCGCGCGTCATAAGAGGAGGGAGGCCCGACCCGCGACCTCCCTCCTCGAATCCTCGGAGGCTCCCTTGCCTCCGCGACACCGGAGCTCTCAGTGGAACTTGACCGTCGTCGTGGCGGAGACGATCTGCGTGACCGGCGTCCGGATGATGGCGGAGTAGTCGCGGAACCACTGGCCGTCCGCGCCGCAGACCCACTTGTTGCCGTTGACGTCGGTCGCCCGCTCGCCCGGCAGATAGAACTCGTACTGCCCGGGGCCGACCTTGGCTGCGCAGCGCACGCCCGGATCGGTCGGGCCGTTGTCCTGCGCGTATGCCGCAGCGGGAGCGACCAGCAGGGCGCCGGCAGCGAGCACGAGGGCGACGAGGCGGCGGGGAGAGGAAACGATCGAGGTGGCGGTGGCGGTGAACATTTCGTGCTCCTTTCGACGATTACCTGATGCGCTCCATCGTCCGTCTCGGCGGCCTCGCCGGTAAGTGACCCCAGGGTGAGAGTCCGCTCACCCTCGGGGTGAGACTCACTCGCCGAGACGTCCTTGACGGCCGGCACCGCTTTGCGGTAAGAGCGCAAAGGTGAGCGGGTCTGAAGAGGTCCCGGAGGGCCCCCGGCCGGCGAACACCGACGAGTCCCGCGCGATCTTCAACGCCGAGGCCAACGGTCTGCCGTTTCTCGTCTATCGCGACGGAGCCGGCACGCAGCAGCTCTTCCGGCTTCCGTCCGGCGAAGGCGAGCTGACGATCGGCCGAAACGACACTGCCGACGTCTGCCTCGAGTGGGACGAAGAGGTGTCCCGGTTGCACGCCGAGCTCGACTGCGTGGCCGGCGAGTACGTGCTCGTCGACGACGGCCTCTCTCGGAACGGCTCCTACGCCAACGGCGAACGCGTGCACGGGCGGCGGCGCCTGAGCGACGGCGACCTGCTCCGGTTCGGCCGCACCGTCGTCCTGTTCCGTCATCCCAACGGGACGCGGGGCATGACGCGTGCCACTCCCGAGGTGCTCACGGCGGCGTCGCTCTCGGCCCAGCAGCGCAAGGTGCTGATCGCGCTCTGCCGCCCGTTCAAGGAAGGGAGGAGCTTCGCGACGCCGGCGACGAACCAGCAGATCGCGGAGGAGTTGTTTCTCACCGTGGACACGGTCAAGCTCCACCTGCGCGCGCTCTTCGACAAGTTCGACGTCGCCGACCTACCGCAGAACAAGAAGCGCACCGCACTCGTCCGCCGCGCGCTGGATAGCGGTCTCGTCAGCGAACGAGACCTCTGACGTCCGTCCAGGCGGGTGAGACGGTACGGTGGCCGCGTGGTCCCGTGGATCATCCTCGCCGTGGTCGCCGTACCCTTGCTCGTCATCGGCTTCGCGGCGATGCGTCGCAGAACTCTCGCGGGCGAGCATCCCGCGAATGAGGACGCGCACAGGCGAGCGCAAACGGAGCAGGAGTTCTCCGAGGCCGAGGCCTACGAGGCGCAGTGGCGCGAGGAGGACAAGGAGAGGTTCCACCGCGAGCGCTTGCCGTAGATGCGATGGAGATTCCGTTCGCGATCAGAGGAGTGCCGGGTCGCGTCGTCGTCTCGTACGAGCGCAACCGGCAGCCGGAGTCGGTCGGCTGCCGGGCAGAGACGCGTGGCTTTCCTGTCTGCTCGGCGACGGTCGAGCGTCCGCTGCGCGGCTACGACTCGCTCATGGGATGGGTTCAGCTCGTCCGCTCGGACGACAACCAGAGCGGCGGCGAGCTGTTCGAGATGGATCCGCTTGCCTTCCTCGGGCACCTGGCTCATCCGTTTTGCTGGCTCGGCCTCAACCCGACCCTGTTCGACGTGCCGTCTCGCTCGACTCTTGCCGACCTCGAGTGGACCGCGAGGAGCTTCCTCTGCGTTCCAGACGACCTCGGAAACGGGCTCGAGGCTCACGCCGTGCTGGGGTTCGAGTGGGGCTTCGCGCTCGAAGGAGGAGAGATCACGCTCGATCCGCCCCGACGTCTCGGCGCAGCAGGCTGGGACGAGGTGTTGCCCGTTCTGCGCGGTGCGCACGAAGGATGGGGGTTCCCGCCAGGCTTCACCGAGCTCACCTGAGCCCCGGCGAGCCTGCCCGGCGCCCGTGGCCGGCAGGCTGCGGGTCGCCGCGGTGGCGGCGCTACGCGCTAGGCACCGATCATCTCGTGGACCGGGAACTCCTTGATATCCGGCGGGCCTTGCATCCGGACGCCCGCAGCCGCGACGCCTTCGCCGATCCGCGTCGAGAACGCGTCGAAGTCCGCTCGCGACTCCCAGAAGTCGATCACGCCCCAACCGTCCTCGATCGGGCCGGAGGCATGAAACAGCAGGCCCTTCGGCGGCGTCCGATCAGGGTTGATGTGGTCGTGCGCGGCGTCGTACTCCTCACGCGTGACCCCGGGAAGCTTGATGCGGATACCGATCGCCAAGTCTCATCTCCTCTTCGCCGCTGACAGGAGACGTGACTCTACGCGCCTCGGGGCGGAAACGTCCTCGCCGCAAGTTCGCACTGAAGGCCGAACCTCGAAGCCGACGCGCGGATTCGAACCGCGGACCCCTTCATTACGAGTGAAGTGCTCTACCAGCTGAGCTACGTCGGCGGGGCGCGCTCAGTGTAGCCGCGGCCCGGCCTGGGTATCTCTTCCGCTAAGCGACGGAGAGGTAACGTGGTCTGGCTGCCAGCGGCGACTGCGGCGCCGAAGCCGCCGCCCCTGACCGGCTGAGTCTCAGCGCTCCACGACGACGGGAGTCCCCGCGTCGACGCGCGCCGCGATCCACGTGATCGCACGGACGCCGAAGCGCACGCAGCCGTGCGACGCCTGTGTCCCGAGCGGATCCGTGAGGCCCACCGTCCCGTGCAGGCCGACCTGGCCCACACCGCCGGCGAACTCGTGCAGGACGTTCGAGTACGCGGAGATCGCGAGAGCCCACGGCCCTTCCGTCACGCCGGGTGCGAGATGCAGCTTCTCCACGACGAAGAAGCTGCCGAGCGGCGTGGGCGTCGCCGGCTTCCCGACGACGACCGGGAACGTTGCGCGCACGCGCCCCTGCTCGAGCACGTCCGCTTGCCGCGCGGCGCGATGGACGACGATCCGCCAGGGGGTCTCGGCAGCGGTCCCCGCGGCAGCCGGGACCCACCCGGTGCCCCCGTTCGGGCGCAGTGGCAACCTGACGCGAAGCCACCGCCCGCCGGCCGGGCCGACGGCCGAGGCGAGAACGGGGACGACGGTTCGCGCCCCGGTCAAGGGCGTCCGTCCCGGAATCGCTCCGACAACGGCTGCGTCCGCCCGTGGAGCCGCACGTGCGGCAACGCGGCCGTCGACCAGCAACAGGCGTTGGACGAGCGGCCCGCCGGCGGCACCCGGGGTCCCCGCGGCGATCGTCTGAGCGATCAGGGCCGCGAGCACGGCCGCTTTGAGGCGCGCCCTCTGTCCCGACATCGGCGACGCGAGCTTACCTCGCGCTCACCGTCGCAACCTCGCGCGCGATGCGCACGAACAGGCTCTCGAGCGCGAGCTGCGCCGACAGCTGGAACTCCTCGAGCTGCCGCCACGTCTCGCGCACCTCCTCCGCCGCGCGCTCGGCGCCGGCGAGCCGCTCGATCGTCGCGTCCTCGCGCAGCTCGGCGAGCTTGTCGAGATGGATCGCCGCCTGCTCGGCCCCTACGGCGACGGCGACGAGATCGCGGTACCAGGCGGCGAGCTCCTCGAGCTGCGCGAGCAGCTCCTCGCGCTCGGCGCCCCGCGCCGCGCGCCGCACCCGCTGCTCGGCGTCGCGCGCCGTCAGCTCCAGACCGGCGACGCGCGCCTCCTCGACCGACCGCGCCTCGCCGGCGCGCGCCTGCGCGTTCGCGATCAGCGCCGCCGCTCCCTCGGCAGGCTCGAACGCGGGATCGCGGTACACGCGCCGCGCCTGCTCGATGAGGGCGTCGCGCCGTTCGCGGGACGCTGCGTCGAGCAGCCGGTCGGCGCGATCGATCCGGCCGCCCGCCGTGCGCGCCACCGCGGCGCGCTCGTCCTCGTCGAGCTCGGGTGCACGCGCCGCGACCAGCTCGCGGATCGTGCGCTCCGACAGGCGGCGGAACGGCACGAGCTGGCAGCGCGAGCGAATGGTCTCCGGGATCGGCCCGAGCTCGTCGGCGATCAGCACGATGACTGCGTAGGACGGCGGCTCCTCGAGATCCTTGAGCAGCGCATCGGCTGCGTCCTCGCCGAGCAGGTGCGCACGATGAACGAGGTAGACGCGCCGGTCGGCCTCGAACGGGCGCATGTGGAGGTCGCGCCGCAGCTCGCGGATCGCGTCGATGCGGATCATCTCGCCGAGCGGATCGAGCTCGTACAGATCGGGATGGAACTCGCGCGTCGTCTCGAGCAGCGTGCGCGCGAACGCGCGGGCGACCTCGCGCTTCCCGACGCCGGGCGGCCCGTGGAAGAGGTAGCCGTGCACCGGGCCTTCGCGAAGCGCGGCCTCGAGCAGCCGCGACGCGTCGGCGTGCTCAGAGAAGCGGACGAACGTGCTCACGGATCTCCTCTGCGATCTCGGTTCGGGGACGGTCGCCGTCGACGACGACGATGCGGTCGGGCTCGGCCTCGGCGAGCGCTCGATAGCCGTCGGCGACCCGGCGCATGAAGTCGGCGCCGGTCCGCTCGATGCGGTCGTGGTGGCTGCCGGCGCGGTGGAGCGCCTCGTCGGGGTCGAGCTCGACCACGAAGGTGCGGTCGGGGAGGAGCGCGCCGGTGACGAGCAGGCTCAGCTCGCGCACTCGTTGCTCGCCGAGCCCGCGGCCTGCACCCTGGTAGGCGACCGACGAGTCGAGGTAGCGGTCGCAGACGACGTCCGCGCCGCGCTCGAGCGCGGGCCGGATCACCGCCGCCACGTTCTCCGCCCGCGCGGCGGCGTAGAGGGCCGCCTCCGCCCACGGGGACATCTCGTCGCCGTGGAGCACGAGCTCGCGCACGCGCTCGGCGACCGGCGTCCCGCCCGGCTCGCGGGTCGTGAGCACCGTCCGCCCCTGCTCCTCGAGCCACCCGGCGAGCAGCTTGGCCTGGGTGCTCTTGCCCGACCAGTCGACACCTTCAAGGGTCACGAACATCCGCCGCCTAATCTATTGGGCCGATGCGGGCGGTCGTGACGGGTGGCGCAGGATTCATCGGGTCGAACCTGGTCGACGCGCTGGTCGAGCGCGGCGACCGGGTGACGGTCGTGGACGACTTCTCGTCCGGAAGGCGCGAATTCCTGAATCCGGATGCGCAGCTCGTCGAGCACGACATCGCCGCACCCTTCCCGGTCGACGCCGACGTCGTCTTCCACCTCGCCGCGCAGGCCGACGTGCAGACGTCGATGCGGCGCCCGGGCTACGACGCCTCGGTGAACGTCGTCGGCACCGTGAACACGCTCTCCGCCGCGGAGGAGGCCGGCGCGCAGGTCGTCTTCGCATCGTCGGGCGGCGCGGGGTACGGCGAGTGCCCCGGGCCGGTCGCGGAGGACTTCCCGTTCCTTCCGCTCTCCCCGTACGGCATCGCGAAGAAGTGCGGCGAGGAGTACCTCGCCGGCTGGAACCGGATCCACGGCACGTCGCACGTCTCGCTGCGCTTCGCCAACGTCTACGGCCCGCGGCAGGACTCCGGGCTCGAGGGGGGCGTCGTCTCGATCTTCCTCGAGCGGATGGCCGCAGGCTCGCCGACGATCGTCTTCGGTGACGGCGGTCACGCGCGCGACTTCGTCTTCGTCGGGGACGTGGTCGACGCGCTGCTCGCCGCCGCGGGCCGCGACGGCGGCCCGTACAACATCGGCACCGGCGTCGAGACGACCGTCGGCGAGCTGCACACGGCCTGCGCGCGCGTCGCGGGCGTCGAGGACCTTCCTGAGCACGCCGGCGCGCGGCTCGGCGACGTCCACCGCTCGGTGCTCGACGTGTCGCTCGCCGCACGGCAGCTCGGATGGCGTCCGAAGGTGCCGCTCGACGAGGGGCTCCGGCTCACCTGGGCCTGGATGCGGCAGGAAGCCTCCTAGCTGCGCCGAAAACAGGCGCCCTGGACGCGCCGTTCTCACCCGAGGCCCTCGTCCGCCCCTGGCGCACGGCCACGCTCGTCGCGAGCCTCGTCGCGGCGGTCGAGCTCGTCGTGCTGATCGGGCTGGCGTTCGCCCTGCTCGCGAAGCCGATCGCGCGCAGCGTGCAGCGCCACGCCGAGGCGCGCGCGCTCGCGCCCGCGAAGACGAAGGCCCCGGCCGTCGTCCCGCACAAGAAGAAGTTCGTGCTCGCGATCCCGCGCCACACGCGCGAGCAAACGGGCGTGTTCGTGCTGAACGGGAACGGCCGCTCCGGCGCCGCCGGCAACGCGGCCGCGTCGCTCGGCGGGCTCGGCTACCGCGTCCGAGGCACCGCGAACGCGAAGCGCCAGGACTACGCGAGCTCGGTCGTGATGTTCAAGCGCGGCTGGGCTGGCGAGGCGAACAGGCTCGCGCGCGACCTACACGTGAAGGTGGTCGGGCCGCTCGACGGGATCGCGCCCTCGGCGCTGCACGGCAGCCAGCTCGTCGTCGTGCTCGGCGCTCGCTGACCGTCTAGCACGTCGGCTTGCCGGAGTTGACGAGCGCCAGCGCACGTCGGTAGTCGTCGGGCCCCTGGCTCGGGTTCGCGTACTTGTCGAGATCGTTGAAGCGGTAGAAGTCGATCAGCGCGGCGCGCGCGCAGCCGCTCTGCAGCTCGAACCGCGCCTTCAGGAGCCACCACTGCGGGTTCTCCGGCTCCTTTCGCGTCGCGATCGCGTACAGGGCGACCGCGCGCTGGTAGCCGCTGGTCGCGAGCGCCTGCGCCCAGACCGCTTCGGCGCTCAACGGATCGACGGAGCGCGCGCGCCGCGCGAGCGTGATCGCTCGCGAGGGATTGTCGGCCACTTCGGAGGCGGACGTCCACCGGTCGCCCAGCCAGGGCAGCAGGAGCACGCAGAAGGCGAGGAGCGCGGCGCCGGCCGCGGCGAGCACCGCGAAGCCCGACAGGCGCCGCGCGGGGACGGCCGCTCCCGCGAGCGCTCCCGCCGCGACGAACGCCGGCGCGGAGACGGCGGCGAAGTCCCAGTCGACGTCGACGAGCGAGTGGAGCAGGAAGGCAGGTAAGAACAGCGCCAGGGCGAGCTCGGGCCCACGCCGTCCGTGGCCCCGCAGGAGCAGGACGAGGGCCGTGGCGACGAAGAGCACGAAGCCGACGACGCCCGCCTCGGAGAGGAACTGCAGCGGCAGGTTGTGCGGCTCGATCGTCTGGTCGAGGTAGCTCGTTCGGTAGCGCAGGTTCGTGAGGCCGAACGAGCCGCCGCCGGTGCCGCCGAGCCGGTGCCCGTCGAAGCCTCGCCACGCCTGCTTCCACCAGAGCCACCGGTAGTTCGAGGACGCCGATCCGAACCGGCCGCCCGTGTTCGCCACCTGTGCCGAGCTCGTGAACGACCGCCACGCGGGACGTGCCTCGAGCACGCCGACGACGACCACGACCACCGCGGCGGCGACGCCGACCGCGATCGCCGCGCGACGAAGCGCAGGCGTCGACTGCGGCGGCCTGATCCGCGAGAGTGCGAGCGCGACCAGCGCACCGACGACGAGCAGCGCGCCGAAGACGAGGCCGTCGCGCCAACGCGTGTGGTAGCTCTGGCCGTCGCTCGTAACGCCCGGCAGGGCGAATGCGATGCCCGCGACCACCGCCCCCGGCAATGCCGCGGAGACAAGCGACGCGCCGGCGGCGATCCGCTCCTCCCCGAACACGAACCAGATCACGACGACGACCACCGCCACCGCGACGCCGCCGCGCGAGCCGGTGAGCGCGAGCGTGACGATCCAGAGATAGGCGAGCAGCGTCCCGTCCAGGCCCCGGCGCCAGAGCGCGAGCGGCAGCGCGAACGCGCCGAGCAGCGCGAGCTGGTTCCACAGCCCGACCGGGCCGCGCAGCCGCGCGACGTCCGGCGGGCCGTAGTCGTAGACCGCCGGCACCACCTTCCCGAGGAGCGTCCACACCGCGAGCGCAGCGAGGAGCACGGCGAGGCCGAGAGCAAGCGCGCGTGTGCGCGGAGCGACCCAGAGGCCGAGCAGCGCGAGCAGCAGGTAGACGAACGAACGGTTCGCGTACACCCACGAGCGGTCTGGCAGCGTCGACCAGACGATCGAGATCGCGAGCCACGCCGTCAGCGCGGCGAACGGGATCAGCGTGCGCAGCCCGGCGGGCGCGCCGATCAGGCCGGCGCAGGCGACGACCGCGACGAGCGCGCCGGCGCCGAGCCAGAGCAGTGAGCGGTCGCCCGCACCTCCGCCGAAGAAGAGGGCGTAGGCGACGAGGACGAGCGACGCGGCGAGGGGCAGATCCCGAATCGCCCGCATCGCCGGCGAAGCTACCATCCTCCCGTTGCCCGCTTACGAAAGCCTTACAGCAGGCGCATAGGCTCGCAGGCTCCTCGCTCTCGATCCACGGATGACGTCGACTCTCAAGGCGCTGGCCGGAGCCGCTCTGGTCGCGGGACTGCTGCTCGTTGCGTCGGCCCAGCCGGCCGCCGCCGCGACGCCGTGCTGGAAGACGCTCCTGAACGACTGGTACGACGGGCGGATCGACAACGTCTACCCCGTCCACTGCTACCGGGACACGCTGAAGCACCTGCCGCCCGACGTCTCCGTCTACTCGAGCGCGCGCGACGACATCCTGCGGGCGCTGCAGAGCGCGAAGGATCAACTCAAGAAGAAGAAAGAGTCGGTGACGCCGAACACGCCGGTGCCCGCCCAGACGACGACCGCGCCTCCCGAGACCGGTACGACGACGACGACCGCCGCGCCGAGCAGCGGCGGGAGCGGCGGGAACGGCGGCGGGAGCGCTCCGAAGGCGCCCGACGCCGGGGGCGGCGCGAGCACGACCGGGTCGCCCGGGCGGCACACGGACAAGGGTCTCTCCGGGGTCGCCCAGCAGCTCAACCCCTCGAGCCCGTCGTCGGTCCCGGTGCCGCTGATCGTGCTCGGCGGCCTCGCCGTGCTGCTCGTCGCCGCGGGGGCGGCCGGGCTGATCGCGAAGCGCATGCACGGCCGCACCTCTGGTAGCTGAAAGACCTGCTCGGGCCCGCTTTCCGAAGTCCGACAGGTCCCTTCCATATGGTTCCGAAGCTCGCCCCACGGGACCGCTCGCCGCACCGCGGCTGGACGGTTCGGGAACCTAGAATTCAAGGTCGGAAAGGAACCGCAGATGGCGTCCCTAGAGCAGGCAAGCACACTTCAGATCGACCCCGACGACCTCGCGAACGCCGTCGCCGACGAGGACGCCAGCCTGGCGGTCCGGCGCCGCTTCACGATCGCCGGCCGCGACCCCTTCGACGAGATCGAGTGGGAGGTCCGCGACGCGTTCATCCCGGGCAAGAACGGCCCGGCGTTCGAGCAGAAGCAGGTCGAGTTCCCGAAGTTCTGGTCGCAGACGGCCACGAACATCGTCGCCCAGAAGTACTTCCGCGGCCGCATGGCGAGCCCGGAGCGCGAGCGCTCGGTGAAGCAGATGATCGGCCGCATCGTCGACACGATCGGCGCCTGGGGCCGCGACGGCGGCTACTTCGCGGCCGAGGAGGAGGCGCAGACGTTCGAGGACGAGCTGAAGGCGATCCTCGTCAACCAGCTCGCAGCCTTCAACTCGCCGGTGTGGTTCAACGTCGGCTTCGAGGAGCGGCCGCAGTGCTCGGCGTGCTTCATCCTCTCGATCGACGACTCGATGGACTCGATCCTCGACTGGATCAGGCGCGAGGGCATCATCTTCCGCGGCGGTTCGGGCTCGGGCGTCAACCTCTCGAAGCTCCGCTCCTCGAAGGAGCAGCTCTCGAAGGGCGGCTACGCCTCCGGCCCGGTGTCGTTCATGCGCGGCGCCGACGCGTCAGCCGGAACGATCAAGTCGGGCGGGAAGACGCGGCGCGCCGCGAAGATGGTCGTGCTCGACGTCGACCATCCCGATGTCGTCGAGTTCATCTGGTGCAAGGCGCACGAGGAGGAGAAGGCCCGCGTCCTCGAGGCAGCCGGCTACGACATGTCGCTCGACAGCCCGGACTGGGCGTCGATCCAGTACCAGAACGCGAACAACTCGGTGCGCGTCTCCGACGCGTTCATGGCTGCCGTCGAGGCCGACGCCGACTGGAACCTCACCGCGCGCACCGACGGCTCCGTCGTCGAGACGATGAAGGCGCGCAAGCTGCTGCACGACATCTCGGAGGCCGCCTGGCGCTGCGCCGACCCGGGCGTGCAGTACGACACGACGATCAACTCGTGGCACACGCTGCCGAACACCGGCCGCATCAACGCCTCGAACCCGTGCTCCGAGTACATGTCGATCGACGACTCGGCGTGCAACCTCGCCTCGCTGAACCTGATGAAGTTCCGGCGCGACGACGGCGAGCTCGACGTCGAGGCGTTCGAGCACGCGGTCGACGTCGTCTTCCTCGCGCAGGAGATCCTCGTCGGCAACTCGAGCTACCCGACGCCGGAGATCGAGCGGAACGCGAAGGCGTACCGCCAGCTCGGCCTCGGCTACGCGAACCTCGGCGCGCTCCTGATGGCACGCGGGCTGCCGTACGACTCCGACGAAGGCCGCGCGTACGCGGCCGCGATCACGGCGCTCATGACCGGCCGTGCGTATCGCAAGTCGGCGCAGATCGCCTCGCGCATGGGCGCGTTCGCCGGCTACCGGCCGAACGCCGGCGCGATGATCGGCGTCATCTCGAAGCACCGCGCAGCGGTCGGCAACATCGCCGCCTCGGAGACGGTTCCCGCCGACCTGCTCGGCGCCGCCCGCAAGGCGTGGGACGAGGCGCTCGACCTCGGCGAGGTGCACGGGTACCGGAACGCGCAGTCGACCGTGCTCGCACCGACGGGGACGATCAGCTTCATGATGGATTGCGACACGACCGGCGTCGAGCCCGACTTCTCGCTGGTCAAGTCGAAGAAGCTCGTCGGCGGCGGCGAGATCACGATCGTCAACAAGACTGTGGCGGCCGGGCTCGAGAAACTCGGCTACTCGCCGGGCGAGGTCGACGAGGTCGTCGCGTTCGTCGATGAGCGGAACACGGTGGTCGGCGCGCCGTACGTGAAGAGCGAGCACTACCCGGTGTTCGACTGCGCGGTCGGCGAGCGTGCGATCCACTACCGCGGCCACGTGAAGATGATGGGGGCGGTTCAGCCATTCATCTCCGGCGCGATCTCGAAGACCGTGAACCTGCCCGAGTCGGCGACGATCGACGACGTGTCGCAGCTTTACCTCGAGTCGTGGAAGCTCGGCGTGAAGGCGGTCGCGATCTACCGCGACAACTGCAAGGTCGCGCAGCCGCTCTCCGGCAAGAGCGAAAGCGGCGCGCAGCAGACGCTGACGCCGGCCGGCTTCGCCGCCGCACCGAAGCGGCGCCGGCTGCCGGAGGACCGCACCGAGATCGGCCGCAAGTTCCGGGTCGGCGAGCACGAGGGCTACATCCACGTCGGCGTGTTCGACGACGGGACGCCCGGCGACATCTTCGTCGACATCGCCAAGGACGGCACCACGATGGCCGGCCTGATGAACTCGCTGATGATCGCGGTGTCAATGGGCCTGCAGTACGGCGTGCCGCCCGCGGTCTACGTCTCGAAGCTCTCGCACCTCCGCTTCGAGCCGTCGGGGCCGACCAACGACGCCGACATCCGCAACGCGAAGTCGATCGTCGACTACATCTTCCGCTGGTTCGGCAAGAAGTTCCTCGACGTCGATCAGCAGGAGGAGGCCGGGATCCTCTCCGCCGAGGTGCGGGCGAACCTCGCAGCGCGGTACGCGAACGGCGGCTCGGAGACGCCTCCCGCCGACGCACCGGCGCCGGGCCAGACCGCGCTCTTCAACTCCTTCGAGGACGCGATCGAGTGCAACCGCTGCGGCGGCCGGATGGTGCGTGCGGGCACCTGCTACACGTGTCGCGACTGCGGTACGTCCACCGGCTGCGGCTAGCGAGCCAGCAGTGCCGAGAGTCGCGGATCGGGCCGTCCGAGAGGGCGGCCCGATCTGTAGGAGGGCTCCAGACGGCTAGGCGCTCTCGGCGTACTGCGTCGCGTCGTCGCCGATCTGGTGCCAAGGCGCCTCGTAGGCGACCTGGAGGTGGAAGCTCGGCTCGAGCGCAAGCTCGCGCATCAACCCTGCGGCCACGAAATAGTTCTCGCCGAGATCGTCGTAGAGGCTGGATCCGCAGTTGCTGCAGAAGTGGCGCGGCGCGAACTCGCTCTCGTAGCGCGTCACCAGGTCCTCCCCGTTCGTGAACCTGAAGTTCTCCCTGGGGACGACAACACCAGCGAGGCTCGAGCCCGTCCATCGCTGGCAGCGAGTGCAGTGACAGTAGCCCAGCGATTCCGGATCTTGAACCTCGTACTCCACGCGACCGCACAAGCAAGCTCCCTTGAGCGTGTCAGTCATCACGACCTTCTCTCGGGTTGCGGGGACGACGGCCGCGGAGGTCCCGGGCGTGGTTGTCGCTGCCCGCGTGGAACGCCGGAACAGGCTGTCGCGCGCTCGCTTCCGGAAAGGATCTGCGCTCAGCCCGGAACCTCCGCCTCGTCTTCAGCTTCGAAGCTGCGGGAGCAAACCAACGGCTCGTCGGTGCTGCTCCCGCGACGTGATCCGGCTCTTTCGAAGAACGAGCCGGTTGCGATCGTGTCCGGTGGAGACAGCTCTTCCATGGACCTCCAGGCAGCAGGTCGATTGAACCACCGACGCTAGCACCTGGGAATAAGTCGCGGGTCGCGGAGTCCTTCTTTCCTGTCGGGTCGTCCAGATCCCGACCGGGCCTTTGAGATGACGGCCCGACCGACGCTCCGAGGAAGGGGACCGACCCATGTCTCGTATCTCTCTCAGCACGTTCGCCGCGGTGGCCGTCCTCGGCGCTGCGGCCCTGTTGGCGGGTGCGGCGCAGGCGGAACAGATCGACGACAGCAACGTGCCGACGCTCGGCACGAACGACTTCCAGTTCAAGGGCGGCTCTGTCGACTGGTCGTACTTCGGCAGCTCTTTCGCGGCAGAGCTCAGGGGCACGCTCGTCCTGAACAACGCGTCCGGCTCCTGCGCCCGGATGCGGGTCGACTCCCTCTACCAGGGACCGATCGTCGACACCGACTACGGCGGGAAGGTCTGCGCACCGGACGGCAAGAAGCACGAGTGGAGCGTCCTCATCCCTACCGTCCCCACCGAGGACATCGACAACGTCAAGGTCTCGATCGAGACCAAGACCGCGTCGCACGACTGGGCGATTCTCGACTCCGCGTACTCTCCGCCACAGCCGCCGAGCGACAAGGTTCGTCTGCACTCCAGCGACGTCGACTTTGGCGACAAGTACTGGTCGAGCATCACGTCGGAAACGAGCGGCTCGGGAACCGTGTACTGGAACCGGGCCGACGGCGCCGCCTACACGCCGCGGCTGATGGGGACGCTCTGGGTCGACAACGGCGCCTGTGCGCGCATGCACCTCACCTACAAGGACGAGCACGGGGGTGTTCTTGCCGACAAGTACGGCGGCCCGGCGTGCCCGACCGACTTCGACCTGCACAGCTACACCATCGACCTGTCGCCGTACACCGGGGCCTACATCCGCAGCGTCACCGTCAACATCCAGACGCAGGAGCTGCACAACGGCCCCTGGGCCGACATCGGCTCGAGCTACGCCGAGACCGTCTACATCGACGAATAGGCGGCCACCCGCGAAAGCAGGGCTTACGGAAGTGGTGAGGCCTGAAAGGGCCTCACCACTCGAAATGGGGGAAGATGTCCGGGTGCCTCCGCCATTCGCACCGACCCACAGCTGGGTCTGTCCGATCTGGCGCTGGTTTCACGCGCAGGAGACCACGCCGGGCTTGTTCGACCACGACGTCAGGAACTGGGCGACAACCACGGTGCTCTACGTCGCGAACTCCTGGGGAACGCCGTTCAGCATCCACGTCGACTGCTTCCAGAGCGACGGGATGATCGAGACGGGCGTGACCTGCTCCGGCCCGGTCGGCGCCTACCAGCGGCTCGAGGCGTCCCTGCACCCCATGCGGCCGCCCGTCACGACAAACGAGTTCGGCGACTACGACGAGCGCGGCGACGGCTGGTTCCAGCTGTGGTCGAACGGGCCGGTCACGCCGGCCGCGATGACACTCGTCATCTTCTACGTCGAGGGGTGGTCGCCGATGGAGCTGATCGTCCCGCTCGAGCCGGCCGAGATCGAGCCCGTGGCGGACGTGGCGCCGACGCACGTCGAGGTCCAGGCCGCCCCGGAGGGCGCAGCCGCGCCGGGTGAGGCGAAGCTCGAGCGAGGGCATATCTCCGTGGCCGAGGCGCGCGCGTGGTTCGAGAGCGTCCGCGCAACGCGACCGGAGAGCGCTAGGTGACGTTGCGCAACGGCTGCTCGACGGCCGCCGCCTGCGCGGCCGCCACCGCCTCGGCGTGCAGCTCGGGCCGCAGGCGCTTCCAGAGCGCGCCGGCGACCAGCCCGAGCACGAGCGTCGGCACGACCGTGATCACGCGGTAGAGCAGCACCGCCGCAACAACGCCGTCGTTCGGTCCGCCGAAGCCGACGAGCGCGCCGGTGAGCCCGAGCTCGACGATCCCGACGCCGCCGGGCGTGATCGGCAGCGATCCGAGCAGGCGCACGAACGTCCACGCGGCGAACGCCTCGGTCAGCGTCACCTGGCTCTCGTGGACGCCGAGCGTGCGCAGGCAAACGACCATCACCGCGAACACGCTCAGCTGGCCGGCACACGTTGCGAGGGTCAGCGGCAGCCAGCGACGCCGGAGCAGCCCAACCGTCTGCTCGCGGAAGCGCACGAGCGACTCGCCGTTCCAGCCGACCGGGCCTCGCTTGATCAGCTTGAGGCCGAAGTCGGCGAGGCGCGCCGACGTGTCGCCGACCCAGCGGGCCAGGTCGTTGCTCGCGAGCGCCGCGACGAAGGCGGCCACGGCGAGAACGAAGACCACGAGCCCGATCAGCGCGACGAGCTTCAGCGTCGTGTTCGAGCCGCCGGCGTGCGTGAGCAGCGCAAGCGCAACCGCGGGCGCCCCGAGCATGAAGAGCTGGTTCCAGACGCCCGTCAGCGTGACCGCGAGCGTCACCGCCCCTGCGGCGAACCCCCACCCGCGCAGCATCGCGAAGGCGAGCCCCATCCCGACGGCGGCGCCGCCGGGCGCCACGTACGTGGAAGCGGTCGACGCCTGCGAGATCACCGACGCCCGCCAGTAGCCGAGGCCGGGAAGCGCCGACATGTACGGGGGCGCGAACGTCGCGAGGTTGACGATCTCGGCGATCGCGAGCACGAGGACCTGCTGCCACGTCAGCTGCTGGATCGTGTCCCACACCGCCCGGTAGTCGGCGATGCGCGGCAGGACGAACAGGAAGACGCCGGCGATCACCACCACCGAGACGACGCCCGCGATGAGCCTGCCCTTCTTCACGCGCTGCATGATCGCGTGGAGGCTGTCGCGCCGCATGTTTGACGGATACCGCGTGCGGATATATCGTTCCGATAGATGGAGCCAACAGCGGTCACCTGGGCGGTGCTGGGCCTGCTCGCCCAGCGCCCCCGCTCCGGCTACGACATCAAGCGGGCGGTCGACCGGACAATCCGCCACTTCTGGGCGGCGAGCTACGGCCAGATCTACCCGGAGCTCCGGCGCCTCGAGGAGGCCGGCTGGATCGAGGGCGCCGACGGCTCGCGGGGCGGGCGGTCGCGGCGCATCTACACGATCACCGCCGAGGGCCGGCGGCGACTGCGTGCGTGGCTCGGCGGCCGCGAGACGAGAATCGAGCTGCGCGACGAGTCGCTGCTCCGCCTCTTCTTCGCCGACACGCTGCCGAGCGACCACGCACTCGGGTTGCTGGCGGCGCGGCGCGAGGGGTACCGCGCGATGCTCGAGTACCTCCGGTCGCTCGACGACGGCACGGGCCCCGACCCGCCGTTCGTCGATCTCGTCTACCGCTGGGCGCTCGACTACTGCGAATGGGGCATCGACTGGTGCGAGCAACAGGAACGCCGCCTGCGACCGGCAGCCTGAACGACCTGCCCGAGCCGACCTGGGGCTCGATGCTCCGGCGCGGCCTGCCGCAGTTCGGCAGCGAGGCGGTGCTGCCCGTGGTCGTCTTCTACGCGGCTTGGAAGCTCGGCGGGCTCGCCGTCGCGATCGTCGCGTCGTCGCTGGTGTACCTCGCGCTTGCCGGATGGCTCTTCCGGCTCGGCCGCGACACCGGGCTGATCGCGATCAGCGCGGCCTTCGTCGTGATCCAGGCGGTCGTCGGCCTCGTCTCGCACAGCGCGACGGTCTACCTCGCCCAGCCGGTCGTGCTGAGCGCGCTCTGGGGCGTGGCGTACCTGGGCTCGGTGGCGATCGGCCGGCCGCTCGTCGGCGTGCTCGCGAACATCTGGTACCCGTTCCCGCCCTGGTTCCGCGCCGCGCGGCCGTACCGCCGCGAGTTCGCGATGCAATCGCTCGTGTGGGGCGCGTTCTGCCTGGTGCGCGCGGGGCTCCGGCTATGGGCGCTGCTCGAGTCGGGAGTCGGCGGGTTCGTCGTCGTCTCGCTCCTCACCGGCACTCCCGCGGTGGTCGCGCTCGTCGCGTGGAGCATCTGGCACGCGAAGCGTGCGTTCGGGCGGCTCGAGCTCGTGGACGTCGCTCCCTCGAGCGGGTGACGCCGCCCCCGGGGATCTAGAGTCGCGAGGCGATGGAGCTTCGCGCGTCGCCGGCGCCGACCGAGACCCGAAGCTGGCGCTGGGTGTTGGTACCGGCCGCCGTCGGGGCGGTCGTCTCGCTGACCGCCGGTCTGCTCGCCGACCACGGCACGCGCTCAAAAGGGTACTTCCGCCTCTTCTTCGAGGACCCGATCCACCTGAAGGCCGGCTTCGCGACCGCCGCGGCGGTGCTCGCGTGCTTCCAGCTGTTCACGGCGGCGTGGATCTTCCGGAAGCTCCCCTGGTCGAAGCCGGCCTGGGTCAACCCGGTGCACCGCTGGTCGGGGCGCGCGGCGTTCCTCTGCACGCTCCCGGTCGCCTATCACTGCATCTTCAAGCTCGGCTTCCAGGCCCCCACCACCCGCGTGCTCGCGCACTCGCTGTTCGGCTGCGCGGTCTACGGCGCGTTCGCGGCCAAGGTGACGATCCTCAGGCTGCACCGCTTCCCGAAACGGGTCCTTCCCGTCGCCGGCGGTCTGCTCTTCGCGACGCTGATCGGCGTCTGGTACACGAGCGCCTTCTGGCTGTACCGGCAGCCGGCCCCGGCCGCGAGCCCCGGCACGCGCGCCGTCCCCACGGCGGCCGACCCGAAGGCCGGCGCGGTCGTCTTCAGGACGGCCGGCTGCGGCTCGTGCCACGCGCTCGCCGCGGCGAACAGCCACGGCCAGGTCGGGCCGAATCTCGACACCTTGCGACCCGGCTACGAGCAGGTGCGCGCGCAGGTCGAGAACGGCGGCGGGGCGATGCCCGCGTTCAGGGGCCGGCTGACCGCGGCGCAGATCCGCGACGTCGCGGCGTTCGTCACCGTCAACGCAGGCGTAAGCTCCGCGCGGTGATCGGACACGACGTGCACGAATGGCTGCTCGCATGGAGCTGAGCGGCGCGGTCGACGCCGCGCTCCGCAAGGGGATCCTGGTCGCCGCCGACAGCCGACAGGTACGCCGCGTCGTGCGCAGCCACGGCATGCGCCTCGGCGCTTCCCGCTTCGTCGCAGGCGAGACCATCGACGAGTGCGTCGTCGTCCTGCGCAGGCTGAACGACCAGGGCCTCTACGCGAACACCACGCTGCTCGGCGAAGGCGTGCTCGAGCCCGGCGAGACCGGCGGCGTCGTCGACGCATACCGCGGGATCATCGACAGGCTCGCCGACGAGAAGCTCCGCGCCAACGTCGCGCTCAAGCTCACGCACCTCGGGCTCGACGTCGACGAGGATCTCGCCTTCGAGAACCTCAAGACGCTCGTCGAGCGCGCGACCGAGCGCGACAACTTCATCCGCATCGACATGGAGCAGTCGAGCTACGTCGACGCGACGCTCCGCATCTACCGGCGCCTGCGCGAAGCCGGGCTCGAACGGGTCGGGACGGTGCTGCAGTCGTACCTCTACCGAACTCCCGACGACCTGGAGTCGCTGCTGCCACTCGCCCCGAACCTCAGGCTCGTGAAGGGCGCCTACCTCGAGCCGGCCGACGTTGCGCACCCGCACAAGCCGGAGGTCGACGCCGCGTACGTCGCGCTGATGGAGCGCATGCTCACGGCCGGCGGGCACACGGCGATCGCGACCCACGACGACAAGCTCATCGACCACGCGATCCGGTTCACCGAGGAGCACGGCATCGAGCGCGAGCGCTTCGAGTTCCAGATGCTGTACGGCGTCCGGGCGAACCTGCAGCTCGATCTCGCGCGACGCGGCTTCAAGGTGCTCGTTGCGACGCCGTTCGGGCCCGACTGGTACCCGTACCTGATGCGACGCCTCGGCGAGCGCCCTGCGAACCTCCTGTTCTTCGCGCGCGCCGCCGTCAGGCGCTGACGGCGGGCGTCAGGGCAAGCGGCAACTCGAACGTGAACGTCGAGCCGTGGCCGACACTCGAGTCGACCGCGATCGAGCCGCCGTGCGTGTCGACGATCTCGCGCGCGACGGCGAGCCCGAGGCCGGTGCCGCCGACGGTCGTCTCCTTCGCCGCGCCGCGGAAGAACTTGTCGAAGACCCGCTCGCGGTCCTCCGGCGGGATCCCGAGGCCGGAGTCGGAGACCGAGAAGACGGCCCTGCCGCCCTGCGTGCCCACATGCACGCGAACGACGCCGCCCTCCGGCGAGTACTTGATCGCATTCGAGAGCAGGTTCCCGACCACCTGGGCGAGGCGGTCGCGGTCGCCGTCGACGATCAGCGGCTCGTCGGGAAGGTCGAGCTCTAGCTCGTGCAGCTCGGTGTGCGAGAAGAAGAGCCGCGTCTGCTCGCGTGCGAGCTCGACGAGGTCGAACGGCGCGCGGTCGAGCTCGAACCCGCCCCCCTCGAGCAGCTGCACGTCGAGGAAGTCGCCGGCGAGCGATGCGAGCCGCCGCGCCTGCGTGTCGACGATCTCCAGGTAGCGCTGCTGCTCGTCGTGCGGGAAGTCGCGCTCGAGCAGCAGCGACGTGAAGCCGAGCACGGCAGAGAGCGGCGTCCGGAGCTCGTGCGAGACCATGCTGATCAGGTCGCGCTTGTGCTGTTCGCTCTCGCGCAGCCGCTCGTTCTGGAGCAGGAGCTCGCGGCGGCTCACCTCGAGCGAGCGCGCCATCGAGTTGAAGGCGCTGACCAGCGTTCCCACCTCGCCCGCGCCGCCCTCGTCGAGGCGGACGGAGAGGTCGCCTCGCGCGACGTCGGTCGCCGCCGCGGCGGTGCGCCGGAGGGGGGCCGCCACGCCGCTCGCGACCCAGGCGCCGAAGAGCAGCACGAGCAGGGCCGAGCCGGCGAGGCCGACGACTCCGATGATCACGGCCGTCCGCGCGACGGCGCGCGTGTGCACGGCGCGGCGCTGCGAGCGCAGGTTCTCGGTCTGAAGGACGTTCGTCAGCGTCGCGCGGATCTGCTGCGTTCGCCGCTTGTCCTCGTCGCCCGATGCCTGGCCGCGCGCGTCGGAGGGGGAGATCTTCGCGATCACGATCACCGGATCGACGTAGTCCTTGATGTAGCTGTTGAGGTCGGCGGCCGCGGAGTGCGCGCGGCGCAGCTGAATCGGGTCGTCGACGACGAGCCGGTCGAGCTGCGAGAGCGCGCCGGGCAGCTGCGCCCGCGCCTGGTGGTAGGTCGTGATGAACCGCTGGTTGCGCGAGAGCACATAGCCGCGGAGCGACGACTGGATCTCGATGGCGAGCGTCTGCACCCGCAAGGTCGAGACCGTCACGTCCTTGGCCCGCGCCTCGCGCTGCTCAGCACGGCGGAGCGAGAGGATGGCGAGCAGGGCGGCGGCGACGATCACCCCGACGACGAGCGCGACGACCGACGCCAGCAGGCCGACGCGGCTGACCAGCGAGAAGCGCCTCACCGCCGGCGCTCCACCAGCGAGCGCGCAACCGATGCGAGCTCGTCGACGCGGAACGGCTTGGCGAGGAAGCGGTCGGCGCCGGCTTCGAGCGCCGCCGCCACGTCGCGCGGCGACTGCCACGCGGAGACGACGCATACCGGCACCCTCTGCAGGTCCGGGTCCGCCCGCATCTCCCGGAGGACGTCGATTCCGCTTCGGCCCGGCATGGCGATGTCGAGCAGCATCAAGTCCGGGGGCGCCGCGCGCAAGCTGGCAAGCGCGGACTCCGCGTCGATCGCCTCTTCGCAGGCGAACGCCTCGCCCAGCGTGACGATGATCAACTCGCGCAGCGTGTCCTCGTCCTCGACGATCAGCGCGCGGGGACGGCCGTCGGGCGAGTCGCCGTTCATCCGGTCAGACGGAATAGCAGAACCTCGCGACGCGGGCTCAGGTGCGTCGACGTGACCGTCAACGTGCCCCTGGCGTTGTCGAAGAGGCCGGTGCCGCCGACGATCGCGATCTCGTAGAGGAGGCGGGTCTCGAGCGCGCCGGTGACGACCAGGGAGCCCTTCGGCAGGAAGTACGTGCCCGTGCACGAGCGTTCCCGCTCGTCGAGGTAGGTGCAGACGAGGTCGGCGCGGCCGATCGGCTTGCCGGTGATGGTCGGGTTGTAGAGCCGCTGGCGAACGATCTCGACCGAGCCGGCGATGCCGTGCGCCGGTCGGACGAGCTTGCGGGAGACCTGCAGGTCGGTGATCCGGATCTGCGCGGGACCGGTGGTCGCGCCGCCGCTTCCCGCGACGAGCGAGGCCATCACCGCGGCGACCGCCGTCGCCGCCAGAAGCGTCCGGACCTGCAAATCCAGTTCCCCTTTCTCTGTCGTTCGGTTCGAGGACCAGCCCTTACCGGTCTCATTTCGGCATGAGAAGGGGATTTACCTACCCCCAAAGGGCTCTTGCTACTCCTCTTTTGACGACGAACGGCGCTCGATGATGGCGTCGACCACGCCGTAGCCGACCGCCTCCTCGGGCGTCATGAACCGGTCGCGGTCGATGTCGCGCATCACCTGATCGACGTCCCGGCCCGAATGCCGGGCGATCAGCTCGGCCATCCGGCGGGTCATCTCGAGGATCTCCTTGGCCGCGATCTGGATGTCGGCCGGCGTCCCCCGGAATCCGCCCGAGCCCTGGTGGATCATGATCTTGGCGTTCGGCAGGGCGAAGCGCTTGCCCGGGGCGCCGCCGCACAGGATCATCGCCGCCGCGCTCATCCCCATCCCGAGGCAGACGGTCGAGACGTCCGAGCTGACGTACTGGATGGCGTCGTAGATCGCCATTCCGGCGTAGGCGGAGCCGCCGGGTGAGTTCACGTAGAGGGAGATGTCCTTGCCGGGATCCTCGGCGTCGAGGAACAGCAGCTGCGCCGCGACCAGGTTGGCGAGGTCGTCGTCGACCTCGCGCCCGAGGAACACGATGCGCTCGCGGAGCAGCCGCGAGTAGATGTCCGACGCGCGCTCGACGCTCCCGGACGAGTCCACCACCATCGGGATCACGGAACCGACGTTCACGCCGCCACCTCCTGTTAACGTGCAACCTGGAAGTTGCCACTTTAGCGCAACCAGGAGGTTGCACATGATTCGCCGGGAGATCGTCTTCCCCGTGCCGCGCGAGGAGCTGTGGGAGGCGCTGACCGAGCCCGAGCGGCTCGAGGACTGGTTCGCGAACGAGGTCGAGGTGGACCTGCGGCCGGGAGGCGCCGCGAGCTTTCGCTGGTCGAACGGCGAGGAGCGTCACGCCACCGTGATCACGGTGGCGCCGGAGGAGCAGCTCACGTTCGCCTGGGACGACGAGGGGGAGGTCGAGTTCACGCTGTCGGACGACGTGGACGGCACCCGCCTGGTCGTCGTCGAGACGGTCCCCGCCTGGACGACCGCGCTCGACCTGCAAGCCTCCGCGCTCACGTATGTCCACGGCTGACCCACTGGGCCAGGTGTTCAGCGCGCTCGCCGACCCGAGCCGCCGGCACGTGATGGACTACCTGGCCGAGCGCGGCACCGCGACGGCGACCGAGCTGACCGGCGAGCTGCCGATCACGCGGCAGGCGGTCTCGAAGCACCTGGCCACGCTCGCGGGCGCCGGCCTCGTCTCGTCGGAGCGCAGCGGGCGCGAGACGCGCTATCAGCTCACCGTCGCCGGGCACGAGTGGGACGAGCGCCTCGGAGCGCTCGCCAACCACCTCGAACGGCGGCGCGCCACATGAGCCTCTACGACGGCGTGCGCGAGCTTCCGCTGCGGGTGGAGGAGTACGCGCTCGAGCCGCTCGAGCGCGAGGTCGCACGCGGGTTCACGCTCAAGCGCACCGTGGTCGTGCTGCACGGCGACGGGCACGAGGGCCGCGGCGAGGAAGTCGACTACGACCCGCATGCGCACGACCGCTTCCGGGCACGGCAGTCCGAGCTCCCGCTCGTCGGGACGCACACGCTCGACTCGTACTCGGTCCTGCAGTCGGGACAGACCGACTACCGCCGCTGGGCGCTCGAGTCGGCCGCGCTCGATCTCGCGCTGCGCCAGGCGGGGCTCTCCCTCGCCGAGGCGGTCGGGCGCGAGGCGAAGCAGCTGACCTATGTCGTCTCGATGCGCGGCGCGAACGTCGACGCGTGGCTCGAGCTCTACCCGGAGCTTCGCTTCAAGCTCGACCCCGACTCGGAATGGGGCGACGAGCTGATCGATCGGCTCGCGGCGACCGGGCGCGTCGACACGCTCGACTTCAAGGGCGTCTACCGCGGCGACTTCGGCTTCCCACCCGACGCGGCGCTGTACCGCACGATCGCCGCCGCGTTCCCCGAGGCGTGGCTCGAGGACCCGGCGCTCACCGCCGAGACGTCCGCCGCGCTCAGCGACGCGCGCGACCGGATCACGTGGGACGCGGCGATCCACGAGTGGAGCGACGTCGAGGCGCTGCCTTTCGCGCCCCGGCAGCTCAACTGCAAGCCGTCGCGGTTCGGCTCGGTGCGCCGGCTGTTCGACTTCTACGACCGCTGCGCGGAGGCCGGCATCGGCCTGTACGGGGGCGGGCAGTTCGAGCTGGGGCCCGGCCGCATGCAGATCCAGCTGCTCGCCTCGCTCTTCCATCCCGACGCGCCGAACGACGTCGCCCCGGCGGGCTTCAACGTCACGGCGCCGGTCGCCGGGCTGCCGCCGAGCCCGCTCGCGGTCGACGGCTCCAGGCCGGGCTTCTAGCTGGCGTAGGCCGCGGCCTTCGCGGAGAGCCGCTCGACCGACCCGTCGCCGGCCGTCCCGAGCGCGTGCCACGTCGCGCCGTCGCGCGGGTCTCCGCGTCCGACGAGCAGGTAGCGCACGTCGAGATGGTAGTGCGCGGCCTCGTCGGGGGTCGCCGGGATCGCATGGATGTCGAGGTCGAACGGCCGCGGCGCGCGTGGGTGGAAGTCGAGCTCGAGGCCGGTCTCCTCGCGCGCCTCCCGCAGGGCGGCGTCCTCGAGGCAGCTGTCCGTCGACTCGACGTGGCCGCCGGGCTGCAGCAGCCGGCCGAGCTTCGCGTGCGCGACGAGGCACATCTGCCTGCCCTCGTCGTCCACGACGAGCGCCGACGCGGTGAAGTGCGCACGCACCTGGCGACGGGAGAGCGGCTGCTCGAGCTCGTCGGCGAGCCGGAGCATTGCGCAGCGATCGGCCTCCTCGCGCTCGTCCCCCGACACGAACTCGCGGAGCAGCAGGGCGACGGCGCTCTCGCGTCTCATTCGTACTGGAGCGCTTCGAGCACGTTGAGCCGCGCGGCGCGGCGGGCGGGGAAGATCGCGGCCAGGATGCCGACGACGATCGCCGCGACGGCGAAGATGATCAGCGACGCGATCGGCAGCGAGAACTGGATGAAATCGACGCGGTAGACGAGCAGGCCGCCGAGCACGACCCCGAGCACGATCCCGAGGACGCCGCCCATGAGCGCCGTGATCACGCTCTCGTGGCGGATCATCCGCCGCACCTGACGGCGGGTCATCCCGATCGCGCGCAGCATCCCGATCTCACGTGTGCGCTCGAAGACGGTGAGGACGAGCGTGTTGACGATCCCGAACAGGCTGACGATCACCGACAGCGCGAGCAGGACATAGAGGATGTTCAGGATCGAGTTCAGGTCGCTGATCTGGTTGTCGATGAACTGCTGGCGCGTCTGCGCCTTCGCGTTCGGGAACGACTTCAGGCGGTCCTGCAGGGCTTTGAGATTCGCGTCGGTGTCGCCGCCGCTCATGCGCACGAACGAGTAGATGTTCTCGGGGTTCTCGTTGAACTTGTCCCAGGTCGTCTGGGAGATCGTGACGCTGCCGAAGGGCGACCCGCCGGGCGGCGGCTTGAAGATGCCGCGGATGAGGAACGTCTTCTTCGCGCCGTTCGAGAACGTCATCACGACGGGCGAGCCGCCGACCAGGTGGTGCTTCTTCGCGTACCCGGTGTCGACGAAGGCGCCGTTGTCGCCGAGGGCCGCGATCGTGGCGGTCGACCCGACCTTCCAGTCGAGCCTGAACATGCTGGCACCGGGCGGATTGACCGCTGTTGCGAAGAAGCTGTGGCCGAATGCCTTTGCGTCGCCGGTGCGCACGTTGCCGACGGCCTCGACGCCGGGCACCGTCTGCACCGCGTCGGCCGCCGCGATCGGGATCGGATTGAAGTTGTTCTGCGCCGTGATGGCGTAGCCGGCGTTGTGCCAGATCTTGTTGACGGCGCCGCGGAACGACGACGTGATCCCCGACGCGAGCACCGCGACGAACGTGACCAGCGCGAGCCCGATCATCAGCGCGGCGGCCGTCGACGCCGTTCGCTGGGGGTTGCGCCGTGCGTTGTCGCGCGCCAGCTCCGACGACGCCGAGCGGTCGACGAACGTCGGCAGGACGCCGTACCGGATCCGGTAGTAGCCGATGTAGATCCATCCGATCGGCGTGATCAGGAACAGGATCCACGCCGCGGTGAGAAGCCAGCGGATCGGCGGCGCGAGCGTCTCCGCGGCAGGACCGACGATCCGCATCGACAGCATCGAGACGCCGATGAAGATGAGGAGGGCGCCGAGCCCCATCCAGATCAGCACGCCGGCGGTGCCGAGGCCCTTGCCGAAGAGCCCGTAGATCATCGCCGCGAAGCCCAGGATCGTGATGATCAGCGAGCCGAGCGTGCGGAAGCGCGCGAACCGGCTCTCGGGCAGCGTCGCGCCCTCACGGACCGCTGCGATCGGCTGCACGCGCGTCGCCCGGAACGCGGGCCTCAGGCTCGCGACAAGGGTGACGAGGATGCCGACGAGCAGCGCGACGATCACGGTCCGCCACGCGAACACGAGCCCGCTGTTCGGCAGCGTGAAGCCGACGGCGTCGAAGAGCTTGAACAGCCCCTTCGCGAGCAGGAGGCCGAGGAACAGCCCAACGATCGAGGCGAGCGTTCCGACGACGAGCGACTCGATGATGATCGACCGCAGCACCTGCCGCCGGCTGGCCCCGAGCGTGCGCAGCGTCGCGAGCTCGCGGGTGCGCTGAGCGATCGTGATCGACAACGAGTTCGCGATCACGAAGCTGCCCACGAACAGTGCGACACCGCCGAACGCGAGCAGGAAGCCGCGGAGGAACGTGATGAACGCGTTCGTGTCCTTCGCGTCCTTCTCTGCCTGCTGCTCGCCGGTTCGCGCCTGGGCGTTCGGCGGGAGGACGGAGCGAATCTGGCCGAGCGCTTCCTTCGACGAGACACCCGGCTTCGTGGCGATCGCGATCTCGTCGAGCTGGCCGGGCTTGTCGAACAGCTTCTGGGCAGTCGGGATGTCGAACCCGGCGAGGGTCGCGCCGCCGATCGTCGAGACGGTGCCGAACTTGACCAGCCCGGAGATTCGCAGCTTCTCGACCGGTCCTTGCGACTGCACGCCGATCTCGTCGCCGACCTTGAAATGCTTCTTGCCGGCCGTCGACTTGTCGATCACCACCTCGTTGCCCTTCGGCCACGCGCCGTCGACGAGCGTCAGGGGGTTGAAGCGCGAGGCGCCGTTCGCGATCGAGAACCCGAGGTTGGGCGCGCCGCCGAAGACGATCGCCTTGCCGTCGGAGCCGATCAGGTGCGCCTCGCCGTCGACGCCGCCCTCAGCAACCTCCACGGACGAAAGCGCCCTCACCTTCCCGAGCACCGATTCGGGGATGGTCGGCGCAGTCGAGCCGTTGTTCGTGCTCGTTGCGGCCTTGCCGGTCACCACGATGTCGGAGCCCTTGCGGACGTCGGTGAAGATCGAGTTGAACGCCTTGTTGATCGAGTCGGTGAGGACGAACGTGCCGCTGACCATCGCGACGCCGAGCACGATCGCGATCGCTGTGAGCGCGGTCCGGAGCTTGCGCCCCAGGAGGCCGGCGAGCGCGACCCTGGTCACGAGCCCGCGCGGGCCATCGCCGCGAGGATCTCGTTCGCGCCGCTGCGCGGGAGCTCTTCGACAATGGCTCCGTCCGCGAGGAACAGCACGCGATCGGCGATCTCGGCGGCGTGCGCGTCGTGCGTCACCATCACCATCGTCTGGTTGAGCTCCTGGGCGGACGCGCGGAGCAGCGCGAGGATGTCGGCGCCCGTCTGGGAGTCGAGATTGCCCGTCGGCTCGTCGGCGAACACGACCGTCGGCTTCGTGACGAGCGCGCGTGCAATCGCGACGCGCTGCTGCTGGCCGCCGGAGAGCTCGGCCGGGCGGTGCTTGCGCCGGTCGGTGAGACCGACGCGCTTCAGCAGGTCCTCGAAGAACTCCGAGTCGGGCTTCTCGCCGGCGATCGAGAGCGGCAGCTTCACGTTCTCCTCGGCGGAGAGCATCGGGAGCAGGTTGAAGAACTGGAAGACGAAGCCGATGTGACGCCGCCGCAGCAGCGTGACCTCGCGGTCGTTCAGCGAGCCGACGTCCTCGCCGGCGATCGCAACGGTCCCGCCGGTGGGCTTGTCGAGCGCCGCGAGCAGGTGCATGAGCGTGGATTTGCCCGAGCCCGAGGGTCCCATCACTGCAACCAGCTCGCCCGGCTGCACGGCGAGCGAGACGCCGCGCAATGCGTCGACCGCCGCCTCGCCGTCGCCGTAGCGGCGGCTCAGATCCGTTGCCTGGACGACAGCTCCGTTCGCGCTCACGGCTTCGAGCGTAGCGAGATCCGACCCGGGACTGTCGCGTCAGGCGTGAATCGCGCCGAACTGCGGGATGATCTCGTCCCCGTAGGCCTGGAGGGTCTCCTCCTGGCCGTGGGTCATCAGGTAGATGTTGAACTGGTCGACGCCGACCGACTCGAGCTCACGGAGCTTCGCCGCGCACTGCTCGGCGTTGCCGATGACGCAGAACCGGTCGCAAATCTCGTCCGTCACGAAGTCGCCGTGAGCCGCGCCGACCCGCGAGTGCTCGTTGTAGTCGTAAAACTTGCGCGAGAGCACGTAGTCGGTGAGCGCCTTCGGCACCTTGCTGCCGTCGGTGCCGTAGCGCTCGATCAGGTCCATGACGTGGTTCGAGACCATCGCCGGGAACCAGCGCACCTGCTCGCGCGCGTCGGCGAGGTCGTCGGTGACGTGGCTCGGGGCGCCCACGATGCACTTGAGCTCGGACGGGTCGCGACCCGCCTCCTCCGCCGCCTGGCGGGCGGTCGACATGATCCACTGGATGATCTCCGGGTCGGCGAGCTGGATGATCACGCCGTCCGCGACGCGGCCCGCGACCGCGAGCGCCTTCGGCCCGTAGCCTGCGACCCACATCGGAATCGGCGGCAGCTCCGGCCGCACCCATTTGAGCTGGAGGTCCTTGTCGTTCCACTGGACCTCGCGGCCGTTCATGAAGTCGCGGATCATCGCGCAGGCTCGCTCGAACTCGGCGACCTTGACCGGCTGCTGGCCGATGTAGCGGCGCGCCGAGTCCCCGCGCCCGATGCCCATCACCATCCGGCCGTCGGTCAGGTCCTGGAGCGTCGCGTACGCGCTAGCGAGCACCGTCGGGTCGCGCGTGCCCGGGTTGGTGACGAAGTGCCCGAGCTTGATCTTCGACGTCTCGTGCGACGCGTACCCGAAGAGCGGGATCGACTCCTGCCAGAGCACGTGCGAGTCGTAGGTCCACGCGTACTCGAACCCGTGCCGTTCGGCGAGCTGGATCAGCTCGAGCCAACGCGAGTACGGGGGGTCGGGTAGGACGGTGACGCCGAAGCTCAGAGCCATTCCGTGGCCTCCTGGTGGTCGACAAGCGCGCCGCCAGGCAGCCTACTGCGTCAAGATCGGCCGGTGAAGATCATCTGTGTAGGACGCAACTACGCGGAGCACGCGGCGGAGCTCGGCGACGAACCGCCCACCGCGCCGCTCCTGTTCGGGAAGTTCGAGAACACCCTCGTGGGGCCGGACGAGCCGATCGTGCTGCCGCCCGAGGCGACCCACGTCGACGCCGAGGCAGAGCTCGCCGTCGAGATCGGCGTCGGTGGCCACCGGATCGCGGAGGCCGACGCGCTCGCGCACGTGCGCGGCTACCGCTGTGCGAACGACGTCTCCGCGCGGAACATCCAGTACACGGAGAGCCAGTGGGCGCGCGCGAAGGGCTTCGACACCTTCTGCCCGCTCGGCGACCGTCTCGTTCCGGTGTCGGAGCTCGGCGACGGCTCGGGGCTGCGCGTCGTGCAACGGCTGAACGGCGACGTGCTGCAGGACGGCTCGACGAGCGACCTCATCTTCGGCGTGCCGTTCCTCGTCAGCTACATCTCGGCCGTCTTCACGCTCGAGCCGGGTGACCTGATCCTGACCGGGACGCCGCCCGGCGTCGGCTGGGCGCGCGACCCGAAGGTCTCGCTCACGGCCGGCGACGTCGTCGAGGTGGAGGTCGAGGGGATCGGCGTGCTGCGAAGCCCGGTCGTGCGCGAAGACGGTGTATGAACCGGCCGGGTACGAGTGCCCGTTCTGCAGCGTCGTTCGAGGGGAGGAGACGGAGCACAACCGGCTCGACGACGTCGTCTGGCGCGACGCGGAGACGGTCGCGTTCGTCTCGCCGCGCTGGTGGCCCGCGAACGCCGGCCACGTGATCGTGATCCCCTGCGCGCACGTCGAGAATCTCTACGAGGTCGACGACGCGTTGCTCGGCGCGGTGCATGCGACGGTGAAGCGCGTCGCGATCGCGATGCGGTCGGCGTACGGGTGTGCCGGGACCTCAACGCGCCAGCACAACGAGCCGGCCGCCGGCCAGGACGTGTGGCACTACCACGTGCACGTCTTCCCGCGTGCGCTCGGCGACGGCCTCTACGCCCGCGACGCCGAGTACCGCTGGGCCTCGGCGGACGAGCGCGCGCCGTACGCGGCGTCGCTGCGCGCGGCACTTCGGGTCTGACCCGGGTCTGACCCCGCGGCCCTCGGACGCACGCTCCGACGGACTCGGCCCCCGGGCCGATGGCACCGACGGCGCGGGTGTCCGCGGCACGTTCCGGCAGGTTCCGGCACGTTTGGGGTCAGACCCGGGTCTGACCCCGGGGGCTACGCCTCGCGCGCCCGAAGGGCCGCCCGCGCGTCCTGCCGCGCGGTCAGCTTCCCGACCACGGCGAAGAGGCACGCGCCGGCGGCGACCTCGAGCACGTGCACGAGGATGAGCACCGCGTTCTTCGAGTGCAGCTCGGAGATCGTGTCGGCCGGCATCGCCTGCGCGGCCCACGCGACCGGGCCGGCTACGAGCCCGATCGCCCACCACCAGCCGATCAGCGGGGTCGAGCGCAGCGAGCGCCAGCTGTTGTCGTCGGCGCGCGGGTCGGTCGCGCGCCAGAGATCGCCGAGCACCTCGGCGGGACGCCAGATGTTCAGCACCGGGACGAACCAGTAGCCGACGGCCCAGCCCGGCGTGAAGCGCAGGTCGCGCGTCCCGAGCGCGATCAGGTTGCGGTACGACAGGTGCACCCACCGCAGGAACAGGACGAGCGCGACCACGAACAGCACGAGCTCGATGTCCGCGGCCCCGTTCACGCGATCCACGCTCGTGCGCAACGCGGAGGCCGAGATCGGCCCCTGCTCGAGCAGCGCGCGCTGCAGGCCCAGCAGCAGGATCGAGAGCATGTTCAGCGCGACCGACAGCCCGATGAACCACCGCGCCTTGCGCGAGCGCCCGGCCGGCGACTGGTAACCGGGGCCGAGGACGAAGCGCCCCGGCGAGTCGGGCCGCGCGTAGAGATCCGCGAGCGGGTGGTCTGCCTGCGACACATCCGTGGCATCGACGGCGGGAGGCCTGCTCCCCTCCCCCGAACGAGCGAGCCTGCGCTACGACCCGGCAGCGAGCGTCTTCGAGGCCAGACGGTCGAGCGCCTGGACGGCGAGCTCGAGGTGCTCGTGCTTCGTGTCCTCCAGCTTCGTGTGCGAGAGGCCGCGCAGGCTCTGGACGAACACCATCACGGTCGGAACGCCGGCCCGCGACACCTCGGCGGCGTCGTGGAGCGGCCCCGACGGCAGGCGGTGCGAGCTCCCCGCGACCTCGCGAATCGACTCGTCGGCGAGCTCGATCAGCTGCTCGTCGAACAGGATCGGCTCGATGTTCCAGATCCGCTCCCACTCGACCGAGATGTTCTCCTCGGCGGCAAATCGCTCCGCCGCCTCCTGTGCGAGCTCGAGCAGCCGCGCGAGCCTGGCCGCGTCGAGATGACGCTGGTCGAGGAGCTGCTCCGCCGTTTCGACCACCGACGTGACGATCCCGGGCCGGCAGACCACGCCGCCCGACGTGCACACGGCGCCGTCGCCGACCTCACGCGCGATGTCGCGGATCGCGAGCGCGAGCTTCGCCGCGCCCGCGAGCGCGTCGCGACGCGCGTCCATCGGCGTCGAGCCCGCGTGCGCAGCCTGACCGCGCCAGGTGAACCGCGAGCGCTCCACGCCGAACGTGCCGAGCACGACGCCGAGCGGGAGACCGAGCGCCTCGAGCACGGGCCCCTGCTCGATGTGCAGCTCGAGATAGGCCTCGGCGCGCTCGAGCTGCGTCCGCGCCTCGAGCGCACCGTCGAGATCGACGGCGTGCTCGCGCAGTGCGTCGGGCAGCGCGATGCCGTCGCGGTCGACGAGCTTGCGCAGCTCCTCCTGGTCGCGCATCGAGCCGGCCGCGGCCGACGAGCCGAACAACGAGCGGCCGAAGCGCGCGCCCTCTTCGTCGGCCCAGCTGACGAGCCGCACCGTCAGCGGCGGCGTGCCCTCCTCGGCGATCCGCCGGAGCACCTCGACGCCGGCGACGACGTTCAGGCAGCCGTCGAGCCAGCCGCCGTTCGGCACCGAGTCCATGTGACCGCCGATCAGGAGCGCGCGCTCGGAAGCGCCCGAAAGCGTGAACCACTGGTTGCCGGCCGCATCGATCTCCTCGACCGCGCCGGTCGGCTGCACCTTGTCGCGCAGCCACGCGCGCGCCCGCTCCCACGTGTCCGTCCACGCCACGCGCTGCGCCCCGTCGTCGTTCCCGGTGAGCTCGCGCAGCTCCTCGAGCTCGGCCACGGTGCGTGAAGGTGAGAGCGGCACGCGGCGAGGATACAACCGCTCCTCGGGTGTGGTAATCACTCTCCCGTGACCGAGGCCGGCGCAGCCACGATCGAACGCCGCGGCCCGTCGCTCGCCCGCCGCGTGGCCACGACGGTGATCGTCGTCGCAGCGCTCTGGGGCATCTGGGAGGGCTACAAGTGGCTCTGGCAGACCACGGGCTGGACGTGGCCGTTCGCCGTCGACGACACGACGATGCCGCACCTGCACGACATCGTCGCAGCGTTCTGGCAGCCGACAACGACGGGCGGGCCGCCGCTGATCCACTCGCTGCTCGACGCGGCCTGGTTCACGATGAAGGAGGCGATCGCCGGCTTCCTGCTCGGCGCCGCCGTCGGGTTCCTGCTCGCCGTCGCGCTCTCGCAGTCGCGCCTGCTCGAGCGCGGGATCCTGCCGTACATCGTCGCGTCGCAGACCGTCCCGATCCTCGCGATCGCGCCGATGGTGGTGGTCGGCCTCGGCTCGAAGGGCATCGCCGGCTGGAAGGCGGTCGCGATCCTCGCCGCGTACCTGACGTTCTTCCCGGTCGCGATCAACACGCTCCGCGGCCTGCACTCCGTCGACCCACGGGCGGTGGAGCTGATGGAGTCGTATGCCGCGAAACGCTGGCGCGTGCTCTGGCGGCTCCGCGTCCCGTCATCGGTGCCGTACATCTTCACGGCGCTCAAGATCTCGGCGACCGCGAGCGTGATCGGCGCGATCATCGGCGAGACGCCTGCGTCGATCCAAAACGGCCTCGGCGGCGCGATCGTCAACTTCAACCAGTACTACTCGCTCGAGCCGACATTCCTCTGGGCGACGAACCTCGTGTGCGCCGCCCTCGGGATCCTCTTCTACCTCGCGGTCGCCGGCACCGAGAAGCTCGTCCTTCGCAGCGCACCGGAGAACTTCGCGTGACGTCCACTCCCGCGAACGTCGTCGAGATCGACGGCGTCACGAAGTCGTTCCGCACCGGCGTCACCGCTGTGCAGGACATCGTGCTCGACATCCGCGCCGGCGAGTTCGTCTCGCTGATCGGCCCGTCGGGATGCGGCAAGTCGACGCTGCTCCGGATCATCGGCGACCTGATCCAGCCGACGAGCGGGTCGATCGTCGTCAACGGCAAGAGCGCGCACCAGGCGCGGCTCGACCACGACTACGGGATCGTCTTCCAGGACTCGGTGCTCTACGACTGGCGCACCGTGTCGCGCAACGTCGCGCTGCCGCTGGAGATGCTCGGCTGGGACCGCGCCCGCCGGCGCGCGCGCGTCGCCGAGATGCTCGAGCTCGTCGAGCTGACCGGGTTCGAGTCGAGCAGGCCGTGGCAACTGTCGGGCGGCATGCAGCAGCGCGTCTCGATCGCGCGGGCGCTGTCCTTCGACCCGGCGCTGCTGCTGATGGACGAGCCGTTCGGCGCGCTCGACGAGATGACGCGCGAGCGCCTCAACATGGAGCTGCTGCGGATCTGGGAGAAGGCGGGCAGCACGGTCGTGTTCGTGACCCACTCGATCCCCGAGGCCGTGTTCCTGTCGACGCGCGTGGTCGTGATGTCGGCACGGCCCGGCCGGATCGCCGGCATCGTCGACGTCGACCTGAAGCAGCCGCGGACGATCGATACGCGCGAGGACCCGCGCTTCTTCGAGCTGATCACGACGGTGCGCGAGCTGCTCGCGGCCGGGCACAGCGCCGCGTCGACAGCGCAGCGGACGGCGTCGCTCGAGGAGCGCTTTTGAGCCGTCGGCTCCGCGAGTGGCTGCCGGTGCTGGTGGTCTTCGCGATCGGGATCCTCCTGTGGCAGGGGTTGACGACGGCCTTCCACGTGCAGACCTTCCTGCTGCCGAAGCCGTCCGACATCGGGCAGTCGTTCTGGGACAACAAGAGCCCGCTCTGGCACTCGGGCCTCTACACGCTCAAGGAAGCGCTCGGCGGCTTCGCGATCGGCGCCGGGCTCGGGATCGTCGCAGCGCTGTTCCTCGCGCGCTTCCGCGTCGTCGGCGCGGCGCTGATGCCGATCGCGATCGCGGCGAACGCGATCCCGATCATCGCGTTCGCACCGATCACGAACAACTGGTTCGGGCTGCTCAACCCGGTGTCGAAGATGGCGATCGCCGCCGTCCTCTGCTTCTTCCCGACGATGATCAACACGCTGCGGGGGTTGATCTCCGTGCACCCGTCGTCGATCGAGCTGATGCGCTCGTACGGCGGCGGCGAGCTCGCGACCTTCCGGCGCGTGCGCATCCCGAACTCGCTGCCGTACATGTTCACCGGCCTGAAGATCGCGGCCGTCCTGTGCATGATCGGCGCGATCGTCGGCGAGTACTTCGGCGGCCCGACCAACGCTCTCGGCGTGAGCATCCTCAATGACTCGCAGCTCTTCGACTTCCCGCGCGCCTGGGCGGGGATCCTGCTCGCGAGCATCTTCGGAATCGCGCTCTACGGCGCCGTCGCGGCGCTCGAGCACTGGACGACCGGCTGGCATCCGTCGGCGCGGGCGATTTCCACTGAGTGACGAAAATCAGCAGAATGGCGCCGACACGACCGCCCAGTGGTCGAGACCCCATCGAAAGGAGAGACTGGATGAAGCGGAAGCACGGGGTGTTGGGCGTCCTCGCGCTGGCAGTCGTGGGGCTGGCGATCTGGGGCGCAACCGCCGCGGCCGCACCGAAGCAGCAGAAGCTGACGAAGGTGACGCTCCAGCTGAAGTGGGTGACGCAGGCGCAGTTCGCCGGCTACTACGCGGCGCTCGCGCAGGGCTACTACAAGAACGCAGGGCTGGACGTGAAGATCAAGATCGGCGGGCCGAGCATCACCCCCGAGACCGTCGTGGTCGGCAAGCAGGCCGACTTCGGGCTCGACTGGCTCCCGAATCTCTTCGCGACCCGTGAGAAGGGCGGCGACATCGTCTCGATCGCGCAGGTCTTCGCGCGCTCCGGCATGACCGAGCTGACCTGGAAGTCGAGCGGCATCACCTCGATCGCGAAGATGCGGGGCAAGAAGGTCGGCGTGTGGTGCTGCGGCAACCAGCCGGAGCTGTTCGCGGCGCTCGCCAAGAACGGAATCAACCCGGCGAAGACGAGCGACGTGACGATCGTCAACCAGCCGTTCGACATGAACCTCTTCCTCAAGAAGCAGGTCGATGCCGCAGCGGCGATGACGTACAACGAGCTCGCACAGGTGCTCGAGACGAAGAACCCGGCGACCGGGAAGCTCTACACCTTGAACGACCTGAACGTCTTCAAGATGGCGAGCCCCTCGGTGGGGACGGGCATGCTCGAGGACAACGTCTTCGTCCGCGGTGACTGGTTGAAGGACCCGGCGAACCAAAAGACTGCGACGGCGTTCCTGAAGGCGTCGTTCCAGGGCTGGATCTACTGCCGTGACCACCAGTCGGCGTGCGTGAACATCGTGCTCAAGAACGGCTCGCTCCTCGGCAAGGGCCACCAGACGTGGCAGATGAACGAGATCAACAAGCTCGTCTGGCCGAACAAGAGCGGGATCGGCGTCGTGCCGAACGCAGCTGTCCAGCAGACGGCGAAGATCGCGAAGACATACGGCGTGATCAAGAGCCTGCCGAGCGGCGCGACGAACTACACGTACGCGCTGAAGGCGCTGGCGCAGCTGAAGTCAGCAGGGGTCGACGTGAGCGGCACGAGCTGGACGCCCCAGACCGTGACCGTCACCCCGGGCGGGAAGTAGAAGAAACCGAGAAGGGAGATCCGCTATGTCCGTGTTGATCAAGAACGGCCGCATCATCACGGCGGCGGACGACTACGTCGCCGACGTGTTCATCGACGGCGAGCGGATCTCCCTGATCGGCGAGTCGCTCGACATGTCCGCCGACACGACGATCGACGCCACCGGCAAGTACGTGCTGCCGGGCTGCGTCGACCCGCACACGCACCTCGACATGCCGTTCGGCGGGACGGTGACGATCGACGACGTCGAGTCGGGCCAGACCGCCGCCGCCTTCGGCGGCACGACCTGCCACGTCGACTTCTGCATCCAGCCGCAAGGCTCGACCTTCGGCGACGCGCTGACCGAGTGGCGGTCGAAGGCGGAGGGCAAGCAGTTGATCGACATGGGCTACCACATCGCCGTCACCGACCTGCGCGAGGGCGGCACGCTCGAAGAGCTCGCATCGCTGCCCGACCAGGGCGTCACCTCCTACAAGCTCTTCATGGCGTACAAGGGCGCGCTGATGGTCGACGACGAGACCCTCTTCAAGACGATGGAGGTCGCAGCCGAGACCGGCGCGCTCGTGATGGTGCACGCGGAGAACGGCGACGCGATCGACGTGCTCGTGAAGAAGGCGCTCGCCGAGGGGCACACGGAGCCGCACTGGCACGCGCTCACCCGGCCGCCCGAGACGGAGGGCGAGGCGACCAACCGCGCGATCCAGCTCGCCCGCGTCGCCGGCGCGGCGCTGTACGTCGTCCACGTCTCGTGCCAGGAGTCCGTCGAGCCGATCGCACTCGCGCGCGAGAAGGGCTGGAACGTGTACGGCGAGACGTGCACGCAGTACCTGTTCGTCGACTACACGTTCCTCGAGCGCCCGAACTTCGAGGGCGCGAAGTACGTCTACACGCCGCCGCCGCGCGACAAGGCGAACCAGGACGTGCTCTGGAACGCGGTGCGCACCGACGTGCTCTCGGCGATCTCGACCGACCACTGCGCCTTCAACTGGGACGGGCAGAAGTCGCTCGGCAAGGACGACTTCTCGAAGATCCCGAACGGCGGCCCGGGCCTCGAGAACCGGCTGCAGATGATCCACCACTTCGGCGTGCGCGGCGGCCGCATCAGCCTGAACCGGATGGTCGAGCTGCTCGCGACGAACCCGGCGAAGCTGTTCGGGCTGTACCCGCGGAAGGGAACGCTCGCCGTCGGCTCGGATGCCGACGTGGTGGTCTTCGACCCCGAGAAGACCGTGACGATCTCGGCGTCGACGCACCACTCGAAGATCGACTACAACCTCTACGAGGGCACCGAGGTGCGGGGATCGCCCGAGGTCGTTCTGCTTCGTGGGAACGTGCTGGTGGAGGGCGACACGCTCGTCGCGAAGCCGGGCATCGGCCAGTTCGTCAAGCGCGCGCGGTTCGGGGAAGAGCTGAAGCCGGCGGCGCTCGCACGGGCGTAGCCGCTGACCCGGCGTCCGCTCGAAGTCCTCGCGCTCGGCCTCGTCGACTGCGCGATCGGGGCTCTGCTCCTCTGGGCCGCGCTCCAGCACGGTGAGCACCGCGACGTCCTCGTCCACTTCTTCGCGTACCTCGCGGTGATCGGCCTCTTCAAGGGCCGCGACGCGGTGCGCCGGATCCCGGCGCTCGTCTCGGCAGCGCGAGCCGACACCGGCACCGGCCTGGCCCGAGGCCCGTGGTGGCTGCAGCTGACGCGCCTCCTCGTCGGCTACGACACCTGGTCGCGCACGGAGCGCTTCGGGATCATCGTGATCGCGTTCGTCGTCTGCCTGCTCTTCGGCTTCGACGACGGCGGGCCGTTCGCCGCGGCGCTGTTCGTCGCGATCGGCGCGGTGGACGCGCTGCTCGCGCTGGTCGCGCTCGGCGCCCGGTTCCTGCCGCGTCCGCCCTAGACTCGCCCGCATGCAGCCGACGGTCGCGCCGGGAGGCGCCCAGCCCTGGTGGCTCGAGGAGGCGTTCGCCGCCGAGGGCGGGCGGGTCGACGCACCGCCGCTCGAGGGCGACGTGAGGGCCGACGTGGCGATCGTCGGCGGCGGGTACACCGGGCTCTGGACAGCGCTCGCCGTGCTCGACCGCGATCCGGCCGCCAGCGTCGCGATCGTCGAGGCGGAGTTCTGCGGCGCCGGGCCGAGCGGGCGAAACGGCGGCTTCATCGAGGGGTACTGGCCGGCGCTCGCGGAGCTCCGCGACCTGTTCGGCTCCGAGCGCGCCGTGCAGCTCGCGACCGCCGGTGAGGCGATCCGCCCCGCCGTGCGCGCGCTCGGCGACGACGTGTGGCTGCGCGAGGGCGGGATGATGATGGTCGCGACGACCGAGGCGCAGGATCGCGTGGTCGATCACGCGGTGGCGGCGGCCGCCGCGGCCGGCCGCCCGGAGCAGGCGGTCGAGCTGTCCCCTGCCGAGGTCGAGGCGCGCTGCCGCTCGCCCCGGTTCAGGCGGGGTGTGCTCTTCCCCGACACCGGCACGGTCCAGCCGGCGCGGCTGGTTCGCGCCCTCCGGCGCGCCGCGCTTGCGCGCGGTGTCTCGCTGTACGAGGGGACGCCCGCGACGTCCGTCGACCATGGGCTCATCACGGCGCCGCGCGGCGTCGTGCGCGCGGAGCAGATCGTCGTCGCGACGAACGCGGCGATGACCGACTGGCCGCCGGTGCGTGGGCGGCTGACCGTGTTCGGCAGCTATGTCGTGCTGACAGAGCCCGTCCCGGAACTGCTCACGGAGATCGGGTGGACGGGCGGTGAGGCGATCGTCGACGCGCGCATGTTCCTGCACTACTTCCGCACGACCGACGACGGCCGCGTGCTGATGGGAAGCGGCTCCGGCCCGATCGGCTACGGCAACCGGATCGACGAGCGCTTCACGCACGACGCGGCGACCGGGGGCCGCGCCGAGCTCGGCCTCCGCCGGCTGCTGCCGGGGCTCGCCGACGCGCGGGTCGAGCGCTCCTGGGGCGGCCCGATCGACGTCTCGGCCGACCACCTGCCGTTCGTCGGGGCGGCGGGAGGCGGCATCCACTTCGCAGCGGGGTACTCGGGCAACGGCGTCGGCCCGTCGTTCCTCGCGGGCCAGGCGCTCGGCTCGCTCGCGACCGGGCGCGACGACAAGTGGAGCACTCTGCCGCTCGTGCGCGGTCGCGGCGACCGGGTGCCGCGCGAGCCGTTCCGCTACCTCGGCGGCGCAGCGATCCGCAAGGCGATCCTCGCCTGCGAGGAGGCCGACGAGGCGGGCCGGCCGGCGCCGCTCGTCGCCCGCAGCGTGGCCGCGGTGCCGCGCGCGCTCGGGATGCGCCTCGGGACCCGCTGAGAGCGGCGAACTAGCGGCCGCGCTCGGCGAGCCACTGCGCGAAGCGCCCGTGCGGCGTCTCGAGCCAGGCGGCGAAGTCGTCGTCGAAGCGCTCGACGCCGGCCCGCTGCTCGACGCAGCGGAACTGCGCCCGCCGCTCCTCGTCGCAAACGTGCGCTCCCGCCGGTGCGCCGACCGCGATGGAGGCGCCGCAGTCCGGGCACGGCATGTGAGTCGGTTGCGGGAATGTGAATGCCATCGCTGATCTGAGCACGCAACGTGCGTTCCGATACATCGGCGTTATCGGCATCCGAGGCGTCCGGGTGAAGGGCGGGCTCGCGCCCGCCCCACCCGTTCGTGTCAGGCGGTCGGCAGCGCGACCGGAACGGCGCCGAGTTGCTGCAGCAGCCCGAGCGTGTCCCAGTTCGTCCACGACTCCGCGATCAGGCCGTCCTCGTAGCGGTCGACCGTGATGCCCGTGACCGTCCCCTCCTTGCCGGTCGCGGGAATCCCGAACAGCTCGCCCTCGTGGGTGCCGCGCGCGGTCCAGCGCGTCGCGACCAGGTCGCCCTCCGCGATCAACTGGTCGACGCTCATCGCGAGGTCGGGGAAGGCGCTCCGGTAGCCGAGCGCGGACGCCTTCACACCCTCGCGTCCGTTGACGGGCCCGGGCAGCGCCGGGTCGTGCCCGATCGCCTGCTCGTGCACGAGCTCGTCCGCGACGTCGACCTTCCCGGCGCCGAAGACCTCCTCGATCATCCGACGTGAGGCTTCCTTGTTGGCCTCCATGCCTCTCCTCTCGGTGGCTGCGATCGGCCGAGCCTACTGCGGGCCGACGGAGGATGGCAATCGCCGCTCCTCGCTGCCGTGCGGCGACCCGTAGTCCGCGAGCAGCTCGAGGAACGGCGCCGCCGGGAAGGCCTCCGGGCCGAGCACGCCCGAGCCGCGCCACGCGCCCGACGCGACCAGCTCGAGCGCGACGATCGGGTTGATCGCCGTCTGCAGCACGACCGCCTGGTGCCCGTAGTCGCGCATCGCCTGCTCGTTGTCGACGACGTGGTAGAGGTAGGTCGCGCGCGGCTCGCCGTCCTTGCCGATTCCGGTGACGAACGTCCCCGCGCAGGTCTTGCCGGTCATGCGGTCGCCGAGGGTCGCCGGGTCGGGCAGCGCTGCCGCGAGGACGTCGCGCGGCGCAACCTCGACGCCGCGCACGTTCACCGGCTCGGTCGAGTCGAGGCGCAGCTTGTGCAGCGTCTTCAGGATCTGGATGAACTCCTCGCCGAGCCCGTACTTGAAGGTGACACGGCGGCAGTCGACCCAGCGCGGGACGAGCGCGACCTCCTCGTGCTCCACGTTCACGCACTCGACCGGGCCGATGCCCTCGGGGAACTCGAACACCTCCGGCTCCGAGAACGGCTCCGTCGTGAACCAGCCGCGCTCGCGCTCCCAGACGAGCGGCGGGTTGAGGCACTCCTCGATCGTCGTCCAGATCGAGAACGTCGGCGCGAAGTCGTAGCCGGCGACGACCAGGTCGGCGCCGTCGCGGATCCCGACCTCGTCGATCTCCGAGAACAGCTCGTCGGCGGCGTGGCGCGCGAAGACGTCGGAGAGCCCCGGCTCGACGCCGATGCCGACGAGGGCGAGCCGCCCCGCCTCCTGCCAGCGCGACGCGACGGCGAATTGCTCGTCGCCGAGCATCACGCCGACCTCCGAGTACGGGCGCTCGGGATGCGGCCTGGACAGCGTCATCGCCATGTCGAGGTACGTACAGCCGGCCTCGAACGCGGCCTCGAAGATCGGCGGGTTGAAGCGCGGGTCGCACGCGTTGAGGATCGCGTCGGCCCGTTCCGCGCGCGCGAGCGCGACGATCGAGGCCGCGTCGGAGGCGTCGAGCCGAGCCGAGCCTCCGCGTTCGCCGAGCACGGCAGCCGCGTGCTCCGCGCGGTCCGCGTCGATGTCGCCGAGCACGAGCCGCTCGAAGAACCCACGCCGCGCGGCGACCGCAGCCGCGGCCGCGCCGACGCCGCCCGCTCCGACGACCAGGATCCGCAAGGCGGCTACCGCGTCTGCGGAAAGCCCAGGTCGACCTTCGACGTCGCCGGGTCGGGCCAGCGCTCGGTGACGACCTTCGTGCGCGTGTAGAAGTCGATCCCTTCCGGGCCGTAGATGTGCCGGTCGCCGAACAGCGACGACTTCCAGCCGCCGAAGCTGTAGTACGCGACGGGCACGGGAATCGGCACGTTGACGCCGACCATCCCCGCCTGCGCCTCGAACTGGAACTGGCGGGCCACGCCGCCGTCACGCGTGAAGATCGCCGTGCCGTTGCCGTACGGGTTGTCGTTGATCAGGCGCACGGCCGCGTCGTACGTGTCGACGCGTGTGATGCCGAGCACCGGGCCGAAGATCTCGTCGTCGTACGCGCGCATCCCGGGCTCGAGCTCGTCGATCAGCGTCGCGCCGAGGAAGAAGCCCTGGTCCGGACAGCTGTCGCGGCCGTCGACGACGACGTTGCCGCCGCCGTCCTCGATGTACGACGCGACCTTGTCGCGGTGCTCACGGGTGATCAGCGGCCCCATCTCGCTCGAGGCGTCCATGCCGTCACCGACCTTGACGTTCGGGATCCGCTGCTTGATCGCGGCGACGAGCGGATCGGCGACGTCGCCGACGGCGACGAGCATCGACACCGCCATGCAACGCTCACCGGCCGAGCCGTACGCCGCGGAGACGGCCGCGTCGGCCGCCATGTCGATGTCGGCGTCGGGCAGCACGATCATGTGGTTCTTCGCACCGCCGAGTGCCTGGCACCGCTTGTCGTTCGCGGTCGCCGTCTCGTAGACGTAGCGCGCGATCGGCGTGGAGCCCACGAACGAGATCGCCGCGATGTCCGGGTGCTGCAGGATCGCGTCGACCGCGACCTTGTCGCCGTGGACGACGTTGAAGACGCCGTCCGGGACGCCGGCCTCCTTGAGCAGCTCCGCCGTGTAGATCGAGGCGGACGGATCCTTCTCCGACGGCTTGAGCACGAACGTGTTGCCGCACGCGAGCGCCGGCGCCCACATCCACATCGGGACCATCGCCGGGAAGTTGAACGGCGTGATGCCGGCGACGACGCCGAGCGGCTGGCGGATCGAATAGACGTCGACGCCGGTCGACGCCTGCTCGGTCATCCCGCCCTTGAGAAGGTGCGGGAGCCCGCAGCAGAACTCGATCACCTCGAGCCCGCGCGTCACCTCGCCCATCGCGTCCGACAGCACCTTCCCGTGCTCGGAGGTGAGGATCTTCGCGATCTCCTCGCGGCGCTCGTGCACGAGCTCGCGGATCCCGAAGAAGAGCTCGGCGCGCCTCGCGAGCGAGAGCGCGCGCCACGCCGGGAACGCCGCCTTGGCGGCCTGCACCGCCCGGTCGACCTCCTCGACGCTCGCGAAGTCGACGACCCCGGACTGCTCGCCTCTCGCCGGGTTGTAGACGGCGCCGGTGCGGTCGGATGTCCCAGCGTACGGTGCGCCTGAAATCCAGTGGTTGATCGGCTTGACTGCGGTTGGGGCGTCGACGACGTCGGTCACGATCTCCTCCTCGTACGGATCAATGGAGACTAGCGCCGTGCCCACACTGGAGGAGCTGGCAGAGGACACGATGGCCTACCTCCTGCCGTCGCCGATGTTCACGCCGCTCGAGCGCGACGGCTACGTCTACGTCGCCGGGCCAAAGGCGGCGTGGATCACACGCGTGCGCCGCGTCGACCTCGAAGCGGTGCGCGAGGAGGCGCGCGAGCGAGCCGCGACGCGGATCGAATGGTGGCTCGGCCCATCGTCGCCGGGGCTCAGCGGTATCGAGCCCGGGTCGCCTCCGTCACTGACGGGCATGACGTGCACCTCCGAGCCACCGCCGTCCGAGATCGAGGTACGGGAGGCCGAGCCCGAGGAGCTCGCCGCGCTCGAGCAGGCCGTCTGGGGCGGCGAGCCGAACCCGCCGCTGCCGGCGAGCCCGGTTGAGCGTCATTACGCCGCCGTGATCGAGGGGCGAGCGGTCGGAGGCGCGCGTGCGGTCGACATGCACGGCGGCGTGGCGCTGATGGGAGGCGTCGTGCTTCCCGAAGCACGCGGGCTCGGCGTGTATCGCGCGCTCGTGCACGCACGCTGGCTGCACGCGGTCGAGCGCGGGACGCCGTGTCTCGTCGTGCAGGCCGGCGAGCTGTCGGCGCCGATCCTCGCCGGCCTCGGCTTCGAGCCCCGCTGCGAGCTGCGCCTCTACGTCGAGCAACGATGACGCCGTCGCCGCTCGAGCTCGCAGAAGACTTCACCCTCTATCTGCCGCCGCGCCGAGGATTCGTGCGCGAAGTAACACCCGGGTACGTGCTGACGAGCGGCACATCCGGTGCAACCGTCGCCCGCATCCGGCTCGGCGGCGACGAGGTTGCCCGCACCCGTCTGGCAATCCGCGAGCGGCTGCGCGGCGAGGACGTCGAGCGGTGCACGTGGTGGTGCGGCTCGCGTGCCACGCCTGAGGAACTCCCGCAGCAGCTGCGCGCGCTCGGGCTCGAGCCCGACGAGGAGGCGCCGGTGTTGAAGGCGCTCGTGCTCGACCGCGAGCCTGCCGGCGAGCCGACAGCCGAGGTGCGCCGTGTCGAGACGTTCGCGGACTTTCGGATCGCGATGGCGATCGACCTCGAGAGCACCGACACACCGGCGCCCGTCCGCGCACGCCGAGAGGCGAGGATGCAAGAGCTCTGGGAGGCATCCCTCGAGCAGGAGGCGGTGTACTACCTGGGCTATTGCGACGGCGAGCCGGTCGCCCACGCGCGCGTGTTCTTCCTCGACGGCGCGGCGCTCCTGCTCGGCGCCTCGACACGCCCTGCGTTCCGCGGCCGGGGCGTCTACTTCGCGCTCGTGCACGCCCGCTGGCGGGACGCGGTCGCGCGCGGCACGCCCCGGCTCGTGGTTCAGGCCGGACCGATGTCGCTCCCGATCCTCGAGCGGATCGGGTTTCGCACGCTCGAGGAGATCCAGCTGCTCGTCGACCGGTTGTAGGCTTCGAGCATGGCGACGACAGAGGCGAACACCCAACTCGGCAAGCAGATCGTCGAGGACGCGAAGCGCTACGTCCTCTACTCGTGGAGCGTCCAGGACCAGATCAACCCGATCGCAGTCGAACGCGCGGAGGGCCGGTACTTCTGGGACTACGACGGCAACCGTTACCTCGACTTCGCATCGCAGCTCGTGAACGTGTCGATCGGGCACTCGCACCCGAAGGTGGTGCAGGCGATCAAGGACCAGGCGGAGAAGCTCGCGACGATCGGCCCGCCGATGGCAAGCGAGTCGCGCTCGCGCCTCGGCAGGCTGCTCGCGGAGGTGACGCCGGGCGACCTCACAATGTCCTTTTTCACGAACGGCGGCGCGGAGGCGAACGAGAACGCGATCAAGCTCGCGCGCTGGTACACCGGACGCCACAAGATCATCGCGCGCTATCGCAGCTACCACGGCGCGACCGGCGGTGCGATCACGCTGACCGGCGACCCGCGACGGTGGCCTGCGGAGCCCGGGCTGCCCGGGGTCGTGCGCATGCTCGATCCCTACACCTACCGCTGCCCGGCCGGGCATCCCGACCCGTGCCCGGTGTGCAGCGGCGCGCCGCACCTCGAGGAGATCCTCCAGTACGAGGGCGCGCACACGGTCGCCGCCGTCATCCTCGAGACGATCACGGGCACGAACGGCGTGATCGTCCCGCCCGACGGCTACCTGCAGTCGATCCGCGAGGCGTGCGACCGCCACGGGATCCTGCTGATCTGCGACGAGGTGATGGCCGGCTTCGGGCGCACCGGCAAGTGGTTCGCCGTCGACAACTGGGACGTCGTCCCGGACATCATGACCGTCGCCAAGGGCATCAACTCGGGCTACGTGCCGCTCGGCGCGATGATCGTGCGCGAGCCGATCGCGGACTGGGTGCGCGACAAGCTGTTCGCGGGCGGTCTCACCTACAGCGGGCATCCGCTCGCGTGCGCATCGGCGGTCGCGTCGATCGAGGCGTTCCAGGAAGAGGGGATCGTCGAGCAGGCCGCGGCGAACGGCGAGGTGTTCCGCACCGAGCTGCAGAAGCTCGCCGAGAAGCACCCGTCCGTCGGCGAGGTGCGTGGACTCGGCTGCTTCTGGGGCGTCGAGCTCGTGAAGAGCCGCGAAACGCGTGAGCCGCTCGTGCCGTTCAACGCCGCCAGCGAGGCCGCCAAGCCGATCGGCGCGGTCGCCAAGCGTGCGCTCGACCGCGGGCTCTACCTGATGACGCACTGGAACGTCGTCATGTGCTGCCCGCCGTTGACGATCACGCGCGACGAGCTCGACGAGGGGCTCGCGGCGCTCGACGACGCGCTCTCCGTCGCCGACGAGTTCGCCGCGTAGCGCCCCGCGTGGCGCTGCCCGACGAGCTGCGCGAGTTCGCCGAGAGCCCCGACCGCTTCTCGGAGATCGCCGGCAACGGGCTCGTCACGCGCTACGACGACGGACGCATCTGCATCGTGCAGGGCCCGACGTTCGCGTCGGTCTGCGCGCCGAGCGTCGGCGACGGCGAGGTCGAACAGCTCCTGCGCGACGTGCGCGCACTCGCGCCGGTCGAGAAGCAGCCCTGCTGGTGGATCGGCCCGTCGGCCCGGCCGGCCGGGATCGTCGAGGAGCTCGAGCAGCTTGGGCTCGCCGAGCCGCTCGACCGCGTCCCGCTCGTGCATGCGCTCGCAACCGCAATCGAGCCCGCCGGGCTCGGGCCCGACATCGATGCGCGCAGAGTCGAGACGTTCGAGGACTTCACGGCGTCGGCCGAGCTGCGCTTCGACGTCTTCGGCCTGCCGGAGGAGCGCCGCGACACCGAGCGCAGCCACTTCGCCGCGTACTTCGAGGAATTCCAGCGGGTCGGCGTCCCCGCCTGGTTCGTCGCGTTCCTCGAGGGAAGGATCGCCGGCACCGCGGGCGCGATCCCCTCGCCGCGCGGCGTGTTCCTGATCGGCGGAGCGACGGCGGCATGGGCGCGCGGCCGCGGCGTCTACCGCGCGCTCGTGCGCGCGCGCTGGGACTTCGCGGTTGCCCGCGGGACGCCCGCGCTCGTGACGCACGCGCAGGCGGACTCGTCGTACCCGATCCTCCTGCGGATTGGATTCGAGCCGGTGTGCGAGATCCGCCGGCTCGAAGACCGCGGCTAGCAGGGTCTAGAGCGGGAGCACCTCGCCGCGCTCGTACAGGCCGAGGAACGCGTCGACGACGGCGGGGTCGAACTGCGTTCCCGACCCGTCGCGGAGCCGGCGCACGGCCTCGTCCCCCGCCATGCGCTCGCGGTAGGGGCGATCGCTCACCATCGCGTGGTAGGCGTCGCAGACGAGCACGATGCGCGCCTCGGGCGGGATCGCCTCGCGCGCGAGGCCGTCGGGATAGCCGAGCCCGTCCCAGCGCTCGTGGCACGCGCGCACGATCGGCCGCACGTCCGCGAGCCGGTCGATCGGCGCGAGGATCTTCTCCCCCAGCTCGGGATGGCTCTTCACGATCTCGAACTCCTCGTCGGTGAGCGGGCCGGGCTTCTGCAGGATCGCGGACGGCACGCCGATCTTGCCGATGTCGTGGAACAGCGCGCCGAGCTCGAGCCGCTTCAGCGCGTCGCGGTCGAGCGCGAGCTCGCGGCCGACGAGCAGCGCCATGTCGGTGATCCAGCGCGCATGCGTCGACGTGTAGTGGTCCTTCGCCTCGAGCGCGTTCGCGAGCGCCGCGATCGTCGAGACGAACGTCCGCTCGAGCTCGGCGTAGTGCTCGGCGCCCTCGATCGCGAGCTTCGCCTGGTGGGCGAGCCCCGCGAACAGGAGGAGCTGGCGACGGTCGAGCTGCCGGTCGTCGATCCGCGTCGAGAGAGCTCCCACCCGCCCCGCGTCGAGGTGGAGCGGCGCCACCACGAAGCGACCCGCCTGACCCTCCGGGATCCCGGTGATCTCCATGAACGTCTCGCGTTCGAGCACGAACGGGTCGGAGCCCGCGAGCCACTCCTGCGCGAGCTCGGCGGGGAAGCGCAGCAGCGGCACGTCGTAGCCGACCGACGCCTGGGAGACGAGCTCGCCCGAGATGCCGGCCTCCTGAACCCAGAGCGAGGCGCGCTCCGTGCCGAGCGCGCGTGCGGTCACCTCGACGCAGCGCGTCAGGATCTCCTCCGGCGACTCGGCGGTCGCGAGCTCGCGGCTGGCATCGAGCAGCGTGTTCGCGATCTCGGCGGCCTCGAGCTGCCGCCGGTACAGCCGCGCCTTGCGGAGCGCGACCGAGGCCTGTGATGCGAACGTCGCGAGCAGGCGTTGGTGCGACTCGCCGTCGTCGGCGACCTCGAACACGAGCCGTCCGCTGACGCCGTCGCCCTCGGCCAGCGTCACCTCGGTGCCCTCGGCCAGCGGCTCGCCGGAGCTCGCCACGCACTCGTCTTCGAGCCACAGCGAGACGCGCTCGGTCTCGAACAGTGCGGCCGCAGTCGCCACCGTCAGCGTGCAGATGTCGTCGAACGACTGCGCGTGCGAAGCCGCGTCCGCGAACGCGAGCAGCGCCTTCGCATTCTCCGCCTCCCGGCGCTGGCGCTCGTAGAGCTGCGCGTTCTCCAGGGCGACCGACGCGTGCCCCGCGAGGACCTCGAGCAGGCGCACGTCGTCCTCGTCGAACTGGTTGGTGCCGAGCTTCGAGATCACGATCGCACCGGTCACGCCGCCGCCGTGCTTGAGCGGGACGACGGCGAGCGACTCCTCGATGTCCGGCGTCCCGGGAATGCGCTTGGCGAACTCGCACTCGAGCGCGTTCGGCACGAGCAGCGACTCGCCGCGCTCGACCGCCGCACCGGTGACACCCTCGCCGACCTTGACGGTGTACGCCTCGGTCGTTCCCGACGGCTCGCCGTGCTCGCCGAGGAAGGCCACCGGGCGCAGGTCGTCGCCGTCGCGCAGCACCACGCGGCAGTTGTGGTAGTCGATCAGCAGCCGCAACTCCTCGGCGATCGCCTCGCCGATCCGATGCACGTCGTTCAGGCGGTTCAGCCTGCCGGCGAGCGACTGCAGCATCTTCATGTGGGCGAGCGAGCGAACGTCGCGCGGCGTCGAGGTCGAGGACGCGTCGGGGCGCTCCGTCTCGGCCTCGTCGAAGAGAACGAACTGGTTCTTGCCGCGCGCCTTCGCGGTCATCATCCCGGCCTCGGCGCAGGTCGCGAGCTCGCGCGGGTTCATCGCGTGCTGCGGGCCGAGCGCCACCCCGATCGAGACGGTCATCGCACCGGTCGGCTCGAACGCCTCCTTCGCGAAGCCCTCGGCGAGCCGGCGCGCGAGACCGAGCGCGGCGCGGGCGTCGCACGACGGCATGATCACCGCGAACTCCTCGCCGCCGATCCGGCACACGACGTCGGTGGAGCGCACGATGTCGCGCACGATGCCGCCGACCTCCTTCAGCAAATGGTCGCCGGCGCCGTGGCCGTACACGTCGTTGACGCGCTTGAAGTCGTCGAGATCGAACATCAGCACCGCGACCGATTCGTGCGCGCGCGACGCCTGCGTCAACTCGACGCGGAGCCGCTCGTGGAAGTAGCGGTGGTTGTAGAGCCCCGTGAGCGAGTCGGTCTGCGCGAGGTGCTCGAGGTGCGCCTTCGTCTGCGCGTTGTCGAGCGCGAGCGCCGCCGCGTCGCCGAACCACTTCGCGAGCTCGAACTCGTGCTCGACGAACGCCGCCTCCTCCCCGATCCGGTAGATGTTGAGTGCGCCCTTCAGCGTCCCGCGCGCGACCAGTGGCACGACGATGATCGCCTCCGGGTCGTTCGGCGTCCCGGGGATGACGTGCGTGCGTGGATCGAGATGCGCCTGATTCGTCCAGATCGGCGTACGGTGCTCGGCGGCCCAGCCGGTCAGCCCGACCCCGTAAGCCGGACGGTCGCGCATGATCTCCTCTTCGTACTCCGCCGAGCGCGCCAGGATCGGAACGAGCACGCGGCGCCGCTCGTCGGCCTCGTAGATGTGCAGCGCCTCGTAGGGCATGAGGTCGGCAAGCGTCTCGGCGATGCGCTCGAGGAGCCCGTCGAGCGCCTGCTCGGAGAGCACCTCATGGAACACCTCGGCCAGTCGGCGGTACGACTCGACGAGCGCCTCGGGACGGCCGGCACCGTTCGACTCAACCGCCCTGATCAGGGGCGTTCCGGCCGCCAGAGCCTGCCGGATCATTTCCCGGCTCATCGGCGCGCGAAGGGGCCGGCTTGAGGGCCGGATGGCCTAACACGGCGGGCTAGAGGAGACCGCAGACGCGGGCAGTGTTCGGCCACGGCCAGAACCCGCCGGCATCGCGGTAGGCTCGGGTCGCGACCTCGAGCTGAACCCAGACCGGCCACCGGTCGGCCGTCCCGTACTGCGCCACGTACTCGGGCCCGTAGTGGCTCTGGAACGGCAGGTCCATCTGCAGGCCGCCGTAGTAGCCGTTGCCCGTGTTCGCGTCCCAGGAGGCCTCGTAACGGTGGATACAAAGGAACGCCTGCTCGAGCGACCCCGGGATCCGGGCGTGGCGCACCGCATGCCGGGACACGTCGAGCGCGGCGAGCGCGCTCCGGCGCTGCCACAGACGGAGCTGAGACGCGGGCGGCGTCGACACGGCGCCGGCCAGCCGGCGCGCAGCGGCGGCCTTGCCGGGATAGATCGTGCGAAGCGCGATCGTGAGGCGGCGGCTGTAGCGGACACGAGCAGTGAGCGGAGCGCGCATGCCGGGAGGCTTCGGCAGCGCGACCGCCAGGCGCCGGTGGATCGCGCGGATGGCGTACGACTGCGCCGCATATGCCCGTCGCGTCCAGAGGTCGATCGCGAAGCGTAGGTAGCGGCGATCCTTCGTGCGGCGCTCGGTGAAAGAGCTCCGCTCACGCGGTCGGCTCGCGGCCCGCTCGAACGTCCACGCCACGGAGCGGTAGTGGCCGACGAGCGCGCGAAGCGTCGACACGGACGCCGGGTCGGTCGGGCGCTGGGCGCGGGCGGCACCGGCAACGCCGACCGTGGCCGCCGCCAGCAGAACGACGAGCGCAACGAGGCTCGCCGGTTGGTGCCATCGAGCAATGAGCTTCCGGACGTGCACGTACGACTTCCTCCTTGGCATCGAGAATGTGGGGCTCGATCGGTGAGAAGTGCCGGTGACCGCCAGACGGGGACGTACCCCTGACAGCAGCCGCCGAACGCTCTCGAGGGTAGCGAGTGACGAACGGCACGCGCCGGGTTGTTAGGAAGGTGTTAGGAGCTACTTGAAGAGATCGAGCTCCGGCTCGATCACGATCTCCTGCGCGCTGCCGTCGCCCGAGACCGAGAGGCCTCGCACGACGACGACCGGCACGCCCTCCGCCTTACCGCGCGCGAGGTCGGCGGCGGCGGCGATCTCGTCGGCGACGGCGACGCGGGTCGAGCGGAGCTCGTAGCCGATGCGGTCGGTCGTGCCGCGCAGGTCGAGCAGCGGCGTCAGGCCGGCGACCCCGATCGCGACGTCCGTCGTCCCCTGCCGGAACGGGCGGCCGAACGAGTCCGTGATCACCACGCCGACGCTCACGCCGGCGAGCTCCTCGAAGCGCGCGCGCAGTGCCCGCGCGCTCGCGTCGGGATCGACCGGCAGGAGCACGAGCGTTCCGGGCTCCGGCGCGTTCGAGTGGTCGACACCTGCGGACGCGCAGATGAAGCCGTGGTGCGTCTCGGCGATCACGAGCGGCCCGCGCTCGCGCACGATTCGCTTCGCCTCGCGCAGCACGGCCTCGACCTCGCGGGGATCGCGCTCATCGCCGGCGAGCTCGATCGCCTTCGCCGACGGCTCGAGCTCGTCGATGCGGATCACCCGCCCCTCGACCTTCGACACCGCCTTCTGCGCGACGACGACGACGTCCCCGTCGGCCGGCGCGAACCGCTCGAGGACGAGGCCGGCGAGATCGTCGCCCCGGCGGATCTCGGGCAGGCCGCGAACGGGGATCAGCTCGATCATCGGCTCGCGCGGCTCAGTCGACGCCCGTGACCCTGATGCCGGCGTGCGCCCGGTAGCGCCGGTTGAGGTTCACGATCACCGCCGTGAGCCCCTCGAGCGCACGGGCGCTCTGCAGCGGGCCCGCGTCGAGCGCCCGGCCGGCCACGAGCCGAGCGGCGAGCGACAGCACGAGCTCCTTCGCCTCCTGGTCGTCGCCGCACACGAGCGCGTCCTCGTCGGGGCGGGCCGCGCCGAGCGACGACGCCGCGATCGAGTGGAGCCCGGCGCAGACGGGAGCCTCGACGACGTCCTGGACCCGCTCGGCGAGCGAGCGCGGATCGGGATCCGGCAGCGCGCCGATCCCCTTGCGCATGGCGATCGCGCTCGCGACGCAGAGGAGCGGCGTCGAGCCGAGCGGCTCGGCGATCGCGCGCGCGGTCTCGAGCGCGCCGTCCGCCTTCACGGCGAGCACGACGAGATCGGTGCCGCGCACAGCGTCCTCGTTCGCCGCGCCGGTCGTACCGCCGGCGATCTCCGCCGCGGCCGAGGCGGCGCGCGCCGCCTCCCGGGATCCGATCACGACGTCGTCCTCGCCGTCCGCCAAGAGCCGCACGGCGAGCGCCCGGCCGAAGCTGCCGGTCCCGCCCAGCACGGCGACCCTCACGCAGGTGCTCCGGCGGCGTCGAGCACCGCGACGGCCAGACGGCGCGCGGCTTCGGCGTCCCTCATCAACGTGTGCGTCACGACCGTCCTCGGCGAGTCGGAGACGAGCTCGTCGCCGTCCGCCTCGTCGACGACGAGCGCGTCGATCAGCCCCTGGTAGCAGGAGGCGACGTGCGCGGGCGTTGTGCCGCCCGCGAGCCGCGCGAGCATCCGGTCGGCCGGCCCTTTTACAGCCCTCCCGCCGATGAGCGGGCTGACCGCGATGCACGGCACGGTGCGCTGTTCGAGCGCCCGGCGAATCTCGGCGACGGCGAGGATCGGGCCGATCGACACGTACGGGTTGCTCGGTGCGATCACGATCACGTCCGCGCCTTCGAGTGCCGCGATGACACCCGGCGCCGGAACCGCGTCCGGTGCCCCCGCATAGTGCACGGCGTCGACCTCGTCCCGGTGCCGCCGCGCGACGAACCACGTCTGGAACGGGAACGTCCCGGCCGGCGTCTCGACGAACGTCCGCACCGGATGGTCGGTCGCCGGGAGCAGAACCGCCTCGAGCCCGAGCGCGTGCCCGATCTGCTCGGTCACGTCCGAGAGGCTCCGGCCTTCGCGCAGCAGCTGCGTGCGCACGAGGTGCAGCCCGAGGTCGCGATCGCCGAGCGAGAACCACGACTCGCCGCCGAGCGACCCGACCACCTCGAGGGCGTTCCACGTCTCGCCGGAACGCCCCCAGCCGCGTTCGTCGTCGCCGAGCCCCGTGAGCGTGTACAGGATGCTGTCGAGGTCGGGAGAGACATGGAGGCCGAGCACCTCGATGTCGTCCGCCACGTTGCCTACGATGGAAACGTTGACTGGATCGACAACACCCAGGACCCCGCGGAGGAACCGGGCGCCGCCCACGCCGCCGGAGAGAACCGCCACGTTCACGCTGCTCTCCCGAGCCTGAGCGACCGGTACAGCCGGCGCGTGTGCGGACCGAGCCGCGACGCAACGCGCGCAAGGTCGGCGACCGTGTCGACGTCATCGCGGAGGTTCGGCGCCTCGAACATCCGCGACGGCGCGAGCGCCGCGAAGCGCGCCGCGCTCCCGGGGCCGTAGACGGGCTCGAACAGCCGCGCCTCCGACAGCGCCAGCGCGTTCGTCGTGCCGTCGGCCGCTGCGACCAGGGCGAGGCCGTGCTCGGGAACCGCGCCCGCCAGCGCGAGCAGGTCGCGCGCGGTCGCGCACGGGAGATCGGCGTTGACGACGAGAAACGGCGCCGGGAGGCCGTGCTCGACGGCGCCGTCGAGGCCGGCCTGGACGGCGGCCCCCTGCCCGCGCCGCGGGTCGGGAACCACGCGCACACCGGGCGGCGCTTCCTCGAGCGGTTCCGACGTCACCACGATCACCCGACCCACCGGCTGTGCCGAATCGATCACGTCGGCGAGCATCGCCGCGGCGAGCCGGTCCCGCGCGGCTTCGCCGAGCGGTTCGAGCCTGCGCTTGGGATCACGGTTGCGAAAGGGGACGACGACGGTCGCCATCGTCAGCGGACACTACCGAGGAGCCCTCGGCCTACCGGAGCGCCTGCTACGGCCCGCTGCGTCCCGCGAGCTCGCGGACGTCGATCCAGTGCGTCCCGTGCAGCGCCGCGACGATGCGCGGATCGGTGTGCCCGGGGTTGAAGACGTGGGAGTCGAGATCGCAGCAGACGGCGACCGCGTCGAACGCGATCCCCTCGATCTGCACGAACGCCTCGGCCGGCAGGTGCACCTCGCCGAGCGTGTAGTGGCGGAAGGTCAGCTCCGGAGCCAGCTCCATGAGCGCGGGCCAGTCGGGACACGCTCTGGAGCTCACGCCGGGACAGTTGGCGCGCGCTCGTCGGTCTCCTGCAAGGTCCAGTCGCCGTCGAGGAGCACCGCGCCCGACTCGTCGCCCGCCGGGAAGACGAAGAAGCGCAGCGCGTCGTCGAGCGTGTGCAGCAATCGACCACCCGACTCATCGACCAGCGCAACGCGCAGGTGGAACCGGCCGTCGGCGAGCGGAAGGCGGGCGATCCGGAACCGCAGCTCGCGCGGGCCGGGGCCGGCGTCCCACCCGAGCTCGCGGGTCGCCTGGGAGGTGCCTCCGAGCACGAGGCCGCCGTCGTCGCGGAGCTCGAGCGAGACCCGCGGCGGCGGGACGCCCTGGTCCGCGGCGACGACCAGGCGAAGGGTGGCCGCCTCTCCCGCCGCGAACTGGCGGCGCTGGTCGCCGTCGTCGTCGACGAGCCCGGCCGAGAGGATCCGCGCCTCGCCGCTGCCCCACTCGCGGAGACCGGCCTGCAGCTCGTCCGGGTTCGCGTCCGCGGCGAGCTGACGACGGTACGCGCCGATCGCCTCGCGCGACTCGCCGTCGAACTCGACCTCGCCCCGGCGCAGCAGCACCGCGCGGTCGCAGAGTCGCTCGACCGCCTGGGCGTCGTGCGAGACGAAGATGATCGTCCCGCCGCGGTTCTTGTACTCGGCGATCTTGCCGAAGCACTTGCGCTGGAACTGCTCGTCGCCGACGGCGAACACCTCGTCGAGGAGCAGCACGTCCGCCTCGATGTGCGCGGCCACCGAGAAGCCGAGCCGCATGAACATCCCGGACGAGTACGTGCGCACCGGCAGGTCGATGAAGCGCTCGAGCTCCGCGAACGAGACGATCTCGTCCATCGCCTCGCGCACGCGGGCTCGCGACAGCCCGTGGATCGAGCCGTTCAGGTAGACGTTCTCGCGGCCCGTGAACTCCGGATGGAACCCGGCGCCGAGCTCGAGCAGCGAGGCGACGCGGCCACTCGCCTCGGCGCGGCCCGAGGTCGGCTTGATGATCCCCGAGACGATGCGCAGGAGCGTCGACTTGCCCGACCCGTTTCGCCCGACGAGGCCGACAGCCTCTCCCGGCTCGACCGTGAGCGAGACGTCACGGAGCGCCTGCACCTCGCGCGCACCGGTGCGCCCGCGCGAGACGAACAGATCCTTGAGCGTGCGCTGCGCCTTCGGGTAGACCCTGAAGGTCCGCGAGACGCGGTCGACGACGATCCGCCCGCGCGTCATGCCGCCACCGGGTGCAGCGCGCGACGGACGATCTGCGCGAGCGCCTGCACGAAGCGAGGGTCGTCGTTCGGCATCTCGATGCGGGTGAGCTGCATGCCGAGCTCCTCGGCGCGCGCCTTGGCCTCGGTGTCGAGATCGAAGCGAATCTCCAGATGATCCGACACGAACCCGACGGGACAGAGGAGCACTCTCCGCACTCCCGCCGCGTGGAGCGCCGTGACGTGGTCGACGATGTCGGGCTGCAGCCAGGGCTCGCCGGTCGGCGACTCGCTCTGGTACGAGAACGACCAGTCGTCGACGGCCGCCGCCTCGGCGACGAGCCGCGACGTCTCGAGCAGCTGGTCGGCGTACGGATCGCCTTCGGCGAGGATCCGCGCCGGCAGCGAGTGCGCCGTGAAGACGACATGCGCCTCGGTGCCGCTGATCCGGTCGGCCAGGAAGGAGACGAGACCGGGGTCGTCGTGCCAGCTCGTGACGAAGCGGACCTCGACGTCGCGGCCGTCGACCGCGTCGGCGAGCAGCCGCTCGTAGCCGCCGATCGAGAGCCGGCTGTAGTGCGGTGCGAGCACGAGGCCCACCAGCACCCCCGCTCCACCTGCGACCGCGCCGTCGACGGCGTCTTCGATCCGCGGCGTCCAGTGCTTCATGCCCGTGAGCACCGGAATGCCGAGCTCCGTCTGCAGCGCGTCGCGCGTGCGCTCCGTGATCGCGTTCAGCGGGTTCGAGTCCTCGATCCCGAGGCGGCGGTAGCGCTCGACGAGATCGTCGAGCAGCTCGGGCGCGATCGGCCTCCCGCCGCGGATGTCGGCGTAGTAGGCGGGAACGTCGGCGAGGCGCTCCGGCGACCCGTACGCCATCAGGATGACCGCGGGATCGCTCATGGAACGGACGGTAGCCGAGTGGTCGGAAGCGTCGCCGTCATCGGTTCGCGTGCTCGCGGACGAGGGCCGCGAGCCGGGTGACCACGTCCGCGTCGGTGCCAGGGAGGACGCCGTGCCCGAGGTTGAAGATGTGGCCGGCCCTGCCGCCCGCCCGGCGCAGGACGTCGCGCGCCCCCGCCGCGGCGCGCTCCCACGGGCCGAGCAGCACGGCGGGGTCGAGGTTCCCCTGAACGCCGCGGTCGCCGACGCGCGCCCAGCCGTCGTCGAGCGGGACACGCCAGTCGAGCCCGATCACGTCGCCGCCGGCCGCCGCGAGCCGCTCGAGCAGGCCGGCCGTGCCGGTGCCGAAGTGGATCGTGGGAGCATCGACGGCGGCGAGGACGCGCGACGACCAGGGCGCGACGAACTCGTCGTAGTCGGCCGGCGCGAGCACGCCGACCCACGAGTCGAACAGCTGCAGCACGTCGGCTCCCGCTTGCTGCTGGGCGGCGAGGTAGCCGGCGAAGCAGTCGGCCAGCTTGTCGAGCAGCGCCCGCCAGACGTCGGGCTCGGCGTACATGAGCGACTTCACCCGCGTGAAGTCGCGCGACGGCCGGCCCTCGACGAGGTAGCCGGCCACCGTGAACGGCCCGCCGCAGAAACCGACGAGCGCCTGGTCGGGTTCGAGCTCGCCGCGGACGATCC
>DATIOD010000062.1:0-53479 GCA_035473635.1 Gaiellaceae bacterium
CGGCAACCTCTACACGCTCTCCGAGCACGTCGCGCCGCCGCTGACCTACGACCACGTGATCCGCTACCTCCACAAGGAGCTGCGGTCGCTCGTCCTCGTCCGCCCCTCCGCGGCAGCGACGTAGATGAAGCTCACGCGGAGGCAGGTGCTCGCCGGCGCGGCCGCCGGCGCCGTCGGCGCGACCGGCATCTACGAGCTGGTCGAGCGCCTCGGCGGATCGGCGCCGGCACGCCCGACGAGCACGGTCGCGCTGCCGGAACAGCACCTGCTCGACGGCGTCCGCATCGTCGAGTCGAACAACGTCGAGGTGCTGGTGCCGCCGCTGCACCACGAGATCCACACCGCGAAGCTCACGGTCGACCGGTCGGATCTCCCGGATGCGCAACGCGAGCTCGCCGACACGCTCGCCGGTCTCGAGCGCGACTACGCGCCGTCGCCGGCCGGCCTCGGCGTGACCGTCGCCTGGGGGCTCCCGTACTTCCGGCGCCTCGTGCCGGACGCCGCGCGCCGCTACCTGCCGCACGACGTGCGGGCCGACAAGCCCGTGATCTTCGACGCGCACCGCTTCCCGAGCGACCCGACCGACACGCGGCTTGAGTCGAATGACGTCGCGATCCTGCTGCGCGCCGACACGCGCGACCACATCGACGACGCCGCGAAGCGGCTGCGCGACACGAAGCTCTTCGAGCTGACGTCGATCCGGCGCGGCTTCGCCGGCGGCGGCTTCGACGGCGAGGTGTCGCTGCCGAAGCGCCTCGCGGTCGCTGCGGGCGTTCCCGGCGCCGCGCTGATCCCCGACACGGCGGAGCTCTTCCTCGGCTTCACCTCGACGCAGCGCGCCGGGATGGGCCCGGGGAAGATCGCGAACTTCGAGACGCTCGGCTACGTCGACTTCCGCGGCAGCGACTACTTCCGCCAGGGCACGCACATGCACCTGTCGCACATCAAGGAGGACGTCGAGTCGTGGTACCTCAACTTCGACTTCGACGAGCGCGTTGCGACCGCGTTCCGTCCCAACCTCGACGTGCCGCAGGACACGCAGACTGTTCCCCAGGGCCCGCGCCAGGTGTCGACGGCCGACGACGTGCGCCGCGACTACCGGAGCTCGCGCCGCTTCGGCCACAGCGCCTCGATCCAGACGACCTCGCGCCTGCAGCACGACGTCGTCGGCCCCGACGGGACCCGCTACCTGAAGGGCGCTGCGATCCCCGTGCGCGCCGACTTCAACACGCTCGACGATCCGTTCGCGTGGTCGATCCGCCCCGACGAGATCGGCGCCGTCCCGGCGGCGGGCGTGCACTTCGTGGTCTTCAACCCGACCGGCGACGACTTCCGCCGCAACCGCCTCGCGATGGACGGCGTGCTCCCGGACGGCAAGATCCCGCTGCCGCCGCGCGACCGCAACCAGGGCTTCAACTCGATCCTCCAGACGACCCACCGCCAGAACTACCTGGTGCCGCCGCGCCGGCACCGCAGCTTCCCGCTGGCGGAGCTCTGAGTTCCGGTGCCAGGCACATCTGCCTGGCACCTTGGTCAGCCGAAGAACGTGCGGGCGACGTCGTACCAGTTGTCCGGCACGGTCTTCAGCTCGGCGGTCGCCTCCGCGAGCGGGACCGAGACCACGTCGTCGCCTCGCAGCGCGGCCATCTGACCGAAGGCGCCCTCGGCGACGAGGTCGGACGCCTTCAGCCCGAAGCGCGTCGCGAGAACCCGATCGCGCGCGGTGGGGGAGCCGCCGCGCTGGATGTGCCCGAGCACGGTCACCCGCGTCTCGAAGCCCGTGCGCGCCTCGATCTCCTCGCCGAGGCGCTCTCCGACGCCGCGCTTCGCGAGCAGCCGGTGCCCGAACTGGTCGACCTCGCCCTTGTCCTCCGCGCCCGGCAGCTCACAGCCCTCGCTGACCACGACGATCGAGAAGTTCTTGCCGCGGGCATGGCGGCGCCTGATCTCGCCGCACACCTCGTCGAGGTCGACCGGCTTCTCCGGGATCAGGATCACGTCGGCGCCGCCGGCGATGCCGCTCATCACTGCGATCCAGCCGGTGTGCCGGCCCATCACCTCGACCACCATCACGCGGTTGTGCGACTCCGCGGTCGTGTGCAGCCGGTCGATCGCCTCTGTGCAGATGTGCACGGCCGTGTCGAAGCCGAAGGTGTAGTCGGTGCCCGAGAGGTCGTTGTCGATCGTCTTCGGTACGCCGACGACCGGCGCGCGGAAGTCCTCGTACACGCGCGCCGCGACTCCGAGCGTGTCCTCGCCGCCGATCGCGACGAGCGCGTCGAGCTGCTCGAACGCACCGCGGACGCGCTCCACGCCGCCGTCGATCTTGTACGGGTTCGTCCGGCTCGTGCCGACGATCGTCCCGCCGCGCGGCAGGATCCCCGAGATCTCGGGCGGGCCGAGCGGCTGGAACAGCTGCTCGACCATCCCGCGCCAGCCTTCACGCACGCCGACGACCTCGTGCCCGCGCTCCCAGGAGCGTCGTGCGACCGCCCGGATGACCGCGTTCAGGCCGGGACAGTCGCCGCCGCCGGTGAGGACCCCGATGCGCATGAACGGTCGAGTCTACGAGTCGGGGTCGGCGAACGTCGGTGGCCGGCGCTCGTTGAACGCGCGGATGCCTTCGACTCGATCGGGGTGCGTCGCGGTCTCGCGGTAGCAGTCGAGCTCCAGCTCGAGCGCCTCGGCGAGCGGCACGTCCCGCCCGAGTCGCAGCGCGCGCCGGATCTGCGCAACCGCCTGCGGCGAGCTCGCGGCGATCGACTCCGCGAGCGCGACCGCCGACGGCAGCAGCTCGTCCGGCGCGAAGACATGCGTGACGAGGCCCGCACGCAGCGCCTCGTCGGCGTCGACGAGGCGCCCGGTCAGGAGCAGCTCGGCGGCGAGCCCGGCGGGCACCAGCCTCGGCAGCAGCTGCGTCCCGCCGAGGCCCGGCATGATCCCGCGCGAAGCCTCCGGCTGCCCGAAGCACGCGCCCGACGACGCGACGACGAAGTCGCAGCTCATCGCGAGCTCGAGCCCGCCGCCTGCGGCGACGCCGTTGACCGCCGCGATCACCGGCCTGCTGCAGTCGCGCAGCGCGGCGCACGTCTCCTCGAAGACGACGTGCTGAGACGCCCACGCCTCGTCGGTCATCCCGTCGCGCTCCTTCAGGTCGGCGCCTGCGCAGAAGGCGCGGTCGCCGCTTCCGGTGAGCACGATCGCGCGGATGTCGCTGCTGGCCGAGAGCCCGCGCAGCGCCTTCGAGAGCGCGAGGGCGAGCTCCGTCGACAGCGCGTTCCGTACCTCCGGCCGGTTGAGCGTGAGCACGCCGACCGCGAGCGTGGGGGCGTCGACCAGGACGAGCTCCGCCATTGCGTCTAGAGGCCCAGCGCGTATTCGAGGCCGACGGCGAGCTGCGTCGCGTACTCGTGCTGCTTGCTCGCGTACGCGTGGTAGGAGACCTCGAGGCCGAGGCCGCGCAGTTCGCGCGCGAACGTGCGCGTCTCGGACGGCCGGAACCAGTGGCTGTGGGCGGGCCCGGTGGAGAGGAAGAAGCGGACGCCGTCGCTCTTGAGCACCGCGGCCCGCGAGCGTGCGAGCAGCGTCGGGTCGTTCGCCGCGAGCACCGCGCGCGAGGCGCTCTTGAACGGGCCGTCGCGCAGCGGCGCGAAGTAGCCGCTCCACGACTCGACGGTGCCGAACAGCGTGGGGTGGCGAAGGGCGATGTTCACCGCGCCGAAGCCTCCCGCCGACAGGCCGGCGATCACCCGCCCGCGCCGGTCGGGCGTCGTCGGCAGGTGGGCATCGACCCAGGGGACGACACGGTCGACGAGACCGTCTTCCCAGGCCCCGGCCCATTCGCCGTTGTAGCGGTCGTCGGGGCCGGCCGCCGGAGCGACCGCGATGAACGGTCGAACCGTGCCGTCCGAGATCGACGGGTCGGCGAAGTCGAGCAGCCCGGCGCCCGACGGATACTCGTTCGGCGAGCCCGGCATGCCGTGCAACAGGTACACAACCGGGTAGCGGCGCGACGTGGAGAAGCCGGGCGGGAGGTACACCAGCCCGGGGCGGAGCTCTCCCGGCAGCACGCCGCTCAGCACTCGACCACCCTGAGGACCGGTTTGCACCTGCGAAAAGCCCGGAAGGATCAACGCGGTGACGACCGCGGCGAGCACGTGCACGCCACGAGGGTAGCCGTGCTCGCGGCGCCCCTCGCCGCCGCCATCCTGCTCGGCGCTGCGCACGCGTCCGCCCCCGACGCCACCCGTGACCTGGCGTTCCACTCGAAGGCCCTCGACGCGACCATGCACGCGCGCGTCGTGCTCCCGGCCGGGTACGGCCACGGCACGCGCCGCTACCCAGTCGTCTACTTCCTGCACGGACTGCCCGCGAGCTCGATCAGCTACTCGCAGCTGAGCTGGGTCGCGGACGCGCTCGCCGACACCGGCCGGCCGGCGATCCTCGTGGCGCCGCAGGGCGCCCGCGACGACGACACCGATCCGGAGTACCTCGACTGGGGCGCGGGGCGGAACTGGGAGACGTACGTGTCGAGCGAGCTCGTGCACCAGGTCGACGCGCGCTTCCGCACGATCGCGTCGGCGCGGGGCCGAGCGATCGTCGGGCTGTCGGCGGGCGGCTACGGCGCCGCGGCGATCGGCTTCCACCACCTCGACCGCTACGGCGCCATCGAGTCGTGGTCGGGCTACTTCGAGCCCACCGACCCGAGCGGCCGCATCAAGCTCGACCGCGGTTCGCAGGCGGCGAACGGCCGGGCGAGCCTGCACGTGCTCGTCGGATCGCACGCCGCCGTCATCCGCGCGCGCCACCCGTTCTTCGCGTTCTACGTCGGCCGCGGCGACGCGCGGTTCGAGCGCGAGAACGTCGAGCTCGATCGCGAGCTCGAGTCCGCCCGCATCGCGCACGTGTTCGAGGTGTACCCCGGCGGTCATACGACCGCGCTCTGGAAGCGCCGCGCGGTCGCGTGGCTGCGGCTCGCGTTGCGCCACCTGAGCGCACCGACGTCGTAACCGCTGCGTAACACAGCCTCTACGCGACGCAACCTCGTCCGGAATAGAACGTGCGCGTGGTCGCTCCCACGTTCCCTCGGCCGCGCGCGTCGTGGGCGATTCTGGCGCTGCTCGCGTTCTTCCTCGCGTTCGGCGGCGTCGCGGTCTACCGGTACGCCGACAACTTCTGGCTCTACCGCGGCTTCGCCCCGCCGCACGATCCGGCGTGGGTCGCGGCGCGCGGGCGCACGGTGCGCCTGCACGTCTCGAGCGTGGCGCTCGGTGGCCGCACGCAGCCCGTCGACGTGTACCTGCCGCCGGGTTACGCCGCGCATCCGCACCGGCGCTACGGCGTCATGTACCTGCTGCACGGCGTGCCGGGAAGGCCCGGCGCGTTCCTCGAGACCGTGCGGATGGGCGTCGTCGAGGACGAGCTCGTTGCGCTCCGTCGTGCGCGTCCGTTGATCCTCGTGATGCCGTTCGGGTCGACCGGCTCGTTCACAGACGAGGAGTGGGCGAACGGGATCGGCCGGAACGCCGGCTGGGCGACGTTCGTCTCGCGCGATCTCGTGCGCGCGATCGACCGGCGGTTCCGCACCGTCCCCTCCGCGCGCTGGCGCGCGCTCGCGGGGCTCTCGGAGGGCGGCTACGGCGCACTCAACATCGGGCTGCACAACTCGCGCGAGTTCGGTGTGCTCGAAAGCTGGTCCGGGTACGCGCGGGCCGACGACCTCGGCGCGATCTTCGGCCACCGCCGGCAGCTCCTGCGCGCGAACAGCCCGCTCGACACGCTCTCGACAGCCGCGCGTGCGCTGCGCCGCGGTCACGTCTACGTGTGGTTCTACTCGGGCAGCGACGACCGCTTCCGCCCGCAGAATGCCGCCTTCGCGAGCGCCCTCGCACGCGCCGGCATCGCGCATCGGTTCCGTGTCGTCCGCGGCGGCCACAACTGGGCGCTGTGGCGGGGCAACGCCGCCGACGCGTACCTCGCCGCCGCGCGTCACCTCGGAGCCGGGCGTGCGTAGGGCCGCCGCAGTCCCGCTCTCGCTCGCCGTCGTGATCGCCGCGACCGGCTGGCTCTACGCGAGCCGGGGCCTGTTCGACCTCTCGCCGAGAGTCGGCGAAGCGCTGCCGCTCGACGAGCTCGCGCGGCACTCCTCGGTGCCGCTGCTGACCTTTGCCCTGATCTGGGCCGTCGCCGCCTGCCTGCTCGGCGCGATCGTGCGGTGGGCGCGCGTCGGGCGAGTCCTGGCCGCTGCGCTGCTCGCAGTCGGCGTCGGTGCGTGGCAGTACGCGGCGCTGGCCTCGTCGATCGCCGTCGTCCGCCAGATTCCCGCGCAGCAGGCGCTCGACGCGGCGGCGCGATCGTCGTCGGTGTACGCGGCGGCCGCGATCGCGGCGCTCGGCGGCGCGCTGCTCGCGCGGCCGAACCGGCAAACTCCGATCGCGCCGCTCCTGATCGCAGCGCTCGTGTCGCTGGCCGGCGCGCTCGATCTCGCGCACGCGATCCTGCCCGGCGACAACGACGGCCTGGTGCGCGTGCTCACTCCCGACGCGGTCGGCCCGCTGACGCGAGCCGCGGCGGCGCTCGTCGGCCTGGCGCTGCTCGTGGCTGCCCGCGGCCTCGCGCGCCGGCGGCGCACGGCGTGGCGCGTCGCGACCGCGCTGGCCGCGCTCTCGGCCGCGCTGCACGTCCTGCACGGCCTGAACGACGGGACGCTCGCGTCGACGGTTGTGCTCGTTCTGCTCGTCGCGCGCCGCGAGACCTTCGACGGTCCGGGAGCGCCGGAGACGCCCCGCGTCGCCCTGCAGCGCGCCGCCATCGTGCTCGGCGCGATCGCGGCGTTCGGCACCGCCGCGCTGTGGCTCAACCGGATGGTCGCCGACCAGCCCTTCACAATGCGCTTCGCCCTCGACCAGATCGCCGCCGGCTCGCTCGGGCTCAACCTCGGCGGCTCGCCGCATCTCGCCGGGGCGTTCGGCGACTGGTACCCGCTCGCGTTGGCCCTGCTCGCCTGCTTCGGCGTGATCTGGGTGATCGCCGGCGTCGTCGCGCCGTGGCGGCACCGTGTCCTCCAGGAAGCGCGCGAGCGCGTGCTCGCCCAGGAGCTCGTGCGCGCGTTCGGCACCGACACGCTCGCGCCGTTCGTGCTCAGGCGCGACAAGGCGTACTTCTTCGGCGACGACGCGCGCGCCTTCCTCGCCTACCGCGTCGTCCACGGCGTTGCGATCATCTCGGGCGACCCGATCGGCGCCGAGCACAGCCAGGCCGCCCTGGTCGCCGGCTTCGTCGCGCACGCGCGGCGGCGCGGCTGGCGCATCGCCGTGCTCGGCGCCTCGGAGGCCCGGCTCGACCTCTACCGGCAGCACGGGCTGCACGCGCTCTACCACGGCGACGAGGCGATCGTCGATACGAGCTCGTTCTCGCTCGAGGGCCGGCCGATCCGCAAGGTCCGCCAGTCGGTTCACCGTCTCTCCGCGGCCGGCTACACCGCGCGGGTGCTGCGGCCCGGTGAGCTCGATCCGGACCTGCGAGTCGAGCTCGAGGCGATCGCAGGTCGCTGGCGCGGCGACGAGCCGGAGCGCGGCTTCGTGATGGCCCTCGACGCGCTGTTCTCGCTCGACGACGACGACGCGTTGTTCGCGGTCGGCCTCGACGGCGACGGCGAGCCCGCCGGCTTCCTGCACTTCGCGGTGGCGACGGCGAGCCGGTCGCTCTCGCTGTCGTCGATGCCGAGACGTGCCGGCGTCCCGAACGGCTTCAACGAGTGGCTGATCTGCGAGACGATCGCCTGGGCCGGCGCGCACGGGTACGAGCGGGTCTCGCTGAACTTCTCGCCGTTCGCGCAGCTGCTCGCGCCGGAGGCGGTGCTCTCGCCGGTGCAGGGGATCCAGCGGCGGGCGCTGCTCACGCTCAAGGGCCACTTCCAGCTCGACAACCTGCTCGTCTTCAACCGCAAATTCTTCCCGCAGTGGGAGCGGCGCTTCGTCGTGTACGAGCACCGCCGCGACCTGCCGCGCGTCGGTATCGCCGCGCTCGCCGCCGAGGCCTACCTGCCGTTCGGTGGGGGACGACGGTGACGCTCGCCGCCGGGCTCGCGCTGGCGCTCGCGTCGACGGTGGCGCTCAACCTCGGCTGGCTCGTGCAGCACGACGCTGTCGCGTCGCTGCCGCGCCTCTCGCTGCGCCGTCCGCGGCAGGGGCTCGAAGCGCTGCTTCGGAGCCCCCGCTGGCTGGCCGGGTTCGTCACCGGCCTCGGCGGCTGGGCCGTCTACATCGCCGCGCTCGCGCTGGCGCCGCTCTCGCTCGTCCAGGCCGTGTCGGCCGGCGGCATCGGGCTGCTCGCGCTGGCCGCCCGGCGGCGGCACCAGGCGGGGCTCGGCGCGCGAGAGACCTCGGCCGTCGCCCTCTCGATCGCCGGGCTCGTGCTGCTTGCCGCGTCCCTCGCCGGCGGCGCGACCGCCGGACGCGCCGTGACCGTCGGCGCCGTCCTCGTCTGGCTCGCGGCCTCCGCGGTCGGGGTGGCCGTGCTCGCCGGGCCGGTCGCGCGGTCGCTCGCGGGCGGCGCGGGCCTGGGGCTCGCCGCGGGGACGCTCTACGCTGCCGGCGACGTCGCCACCAAGGCCGCCGTCGGGGGCCACGCCGTGCTGATCGTGGCCGTCCTGGCCGCCCACGGCTCGGCCTTCGCGGCGCTCCAGCTCGCTTTCCAGCGCGGAAAGGCGCTCGTGACGGCGGGTCTCAACACGCTCGCGACCAACGCTCTGCCGATCGTCGCCGGGCTCGCGCTCTTCCACGAGACCCTGCCCGGCGGGGCCGCCGGCGCCACTCGTTTCGCCGCTTTCTGCCTGGTGGTCTGCGGGGCCGGCCTGCTCGCCCGCAGCACCTGAGCAGCGGCCGAAAAGTGTCGTTTCGGGCGATCGTGGGTACGCTCTCCCTCGTTCGGGGTACCCCTATCCCCCCGGACATGCCTTCGTACCCCAGTGTCTGCCGTCCGGTTGCTCGGAAAGACTTTCGCAATGCGTCGTCGGGCGATCGTCGCCGTGGTCCTGTGCGCGGGCGGGTGCATCGGGCTCGGAGCCGTGGCCGGGGCCGCGGGAGCGCCGGCGCAGCCCGCGGTGCAGTTCGGGGTCGCCGACGACACCGGCAAGTACGCCGACGACAGCGGCGCGTCCTTCTTCGCCGACGTCGCTTCGCTCGGCCTGAAGAGCGACCGGATGACCGTCACCTGGGACGCGGCGCACCCGGCCGCGATCGCAGACCGTGCGTTCCTCGACCGCTCGATCGTCGAGGCCGCCAAGCAGGGGATCTCGGTGAGGCTCGCCGTCCGGCCCGCGACCGCGCGCGCCGTCGGCAACTCGGCCCTGCGTGCCCGGGAGTTCGCGACGTTCGTCGCGTCGGTCGCGACGCGCTACCCCCAGGTTCACACCTTCGTGATCGGCAACGAGCCCAACCAGCCGCGCTTCTGGCAGCCGCAGTTCACCCGCGGCAAGGCGGTGGCCGCCCTCGGTTACGAGCGCCTGCTCGCAGCGTCGTACGACGCACTGAAGGCGGTCGACCCGAGCATCACCGTGGTCGGCGGGGTTCTCTCGAGCCGCGGAAACGACAACCCATCGGCGACGAGCAACGCGTCGCGCTCACCGGTGCGCTTCGTCCAGGACCTCGGGGTTGCCTACCGGCTGAGTCACCGCACGAAGCCGCTGATGGACGAGTTCGGCTTCCACGCCTACCCGCGGTCGAACCGCGACACGCTTGCGCGCGGCTTCGACTGGCCCGACGCCGGCTTCGCGAACCTCGCGCGCGTCAAGCAGGCGCTCTGGGACGCATTCGGCGGCACCGCCCAGCCGACCGTCGAGAGCGGGCTCAGGATCTCGATCGACGAGGTGGGCTGGCAGACGTCGATCCCGGCGACCGCACGCGACGCCTACACGGGCGCCGAGACGGTCCCGGTCACGACCGACGCCGCCCAGGCGCGCGTGTACGGCCAGCTGATCGCCGCAGCGGCGTGCGACTCGTCGCTCTCGTCCGTGCTGTTCGCTCCGTTCGTCGACGAGTCGCAGCTCGAGGGCTTCCAGAGCGGCCTCGTCCGCGCCGACGGCACGAAACGGCCGTCGTACGACACCGTCGAGAACGCGCTCGCGTCCGGGCCGCGCTGCGCGGGACGGCCGGTCAGGTGGTCGCACGCGACCGGCGTGATCGGCGCCCGTGCGCTGTTCGGCTCGACGAAGACATCGCACTGGTGGCGCCAGCGCGTGTGGAGCTTCGGCGTCCGCGTCGGCGAGGACGCGACCTACCGCGCCTCGATCGTTCCGGCCTCCGGGCGCGGTGTCTTGTCGGTGCGGCAGGCGCGCGCCGCGAAGCCGGTGCTGAGCACGCGCGGCTACGCCAAAGCGGCGTGGACGCCGCTCGTGCGCTTCCCGCTCAAACGACTGTCCCCGGGTCGCTACGCATACATGATCGACCTGCGCGCGGCGGTGGCTCCGGCGCGCCAGCGCGTGCTCGTCTCCCACCCCTTCGTCGTCCACTGACCTGTCGCCAGGGGGCGCTACCTTCTCCGGCGTGATCACCCAGGAGCCCCAGGTCGCCGCCGGAACGGTCGACGTCCGCCTCGAGCAGCTGACGAAGCGCTTCGACGACGTCGCCGCTGTCGACCAGCTCGACCTCGACGTCGAGCACGGGCGCTTCCTCGCGCTGCTGGGGCCGTCGGGCTGCGGCAAGACGACGACGCTGCGCATGATCGGCGGCTTCGAGGAGCCGACCGCCGGCCGGATCTACCTCGACGGGAAAGACGTGGTGAACCTGCCGCCGTACAAGCGCGACGTGAACACGGTCTTCCAGTCGTACGCGCTCTTTCCCCACCTCTCGATCTTCGAGAACGTCGCGTTCGGCCTGCGCCGCAAGAAGCTGCGCGGGAACGAGCTGCGGGCGCGCGTGGTCGAGGCGCTCGAGCTCGTCGGCCTCGCCGGCGTCGAGAACCGCAAGCCGCGACAGCTCTCGGGCGGACAGCAGCAGCGCATCGCGCTCGCGCGCTCGCTCGTCAACCGCCCGCGCGTGCTCCTGCTCGACGAGCCGCTCGGAGCGCTCGACCTCAAGCTGCGCAAGGAGATGCAGCTCGAGCTCAAGCGAATCCAGCACGAGGTCGGCATCACGTTCATCCACGTCACGCACGACCAGGAAGAGGCGATGACGATGGCGGACCGGATCGTGATCATGAATGCCGGTCGGATCGAGCAGGCGGGGACGCCGGACGAGCTCTACGAGCAGCCGAAGACGGCGTTCGTCGCCGGCTTCCTCGGCGTCTCGAACCTCCTCGACGGCGTGCTCGCGGGACCGGATCGCGTCCGTCTCGGCGACGGCACCGAAGTGAGCGTGCCGGCGGCGACGCTCGCGGAGCGCACCGGCCCGATCTCGATCGGCATCCGCCCGGAGAAGATCCGCCTCGGCGACGAGCATGCGAACCGTCTCGCCGGCGCGATCACGGAGACCGCGTACATCGGCGTGTCGACGCAGTACCTCGTCGACACGCCCGCAGGCTCGGTCGCGCTGTACGTCCAGAACGACCGCCCGGGAGGCACCGGGCTCGCGGTGGGGGACTCGGTGACGCTGAGCTGGGATCCCGAATGCACGTTTGTCATCGACAGAACGGAGACCTCGGAATGAGTGAGCGCATCGACCGGCGCGAGCTGCTCCGGCGAGGCGTCGCCGGGTCGGCGCTGTTGACCGTCCCCGGCCTGCTCGCCGCCTGCGGCGGCGGCGGCGGGATCAAGGGCGCCGCCGGCACGACGGCGACGACCACGGTGAACCAGACGCTTGCGAAAAGCGTCAACTTCTCGAACTGGCCGCTCTACATCGACTACGACCCGAAGACGAAGCGTCATCCGTCGATCGACCAGTTCACCAAGGCGACCGGCGTGAAGGTCAACTACACGGAGGACATCAACGACAACCCGACCTTCTTCGGGAAGATCGAGGGGCCGCTCGCCCACGGGCAGTCGATCCACCGCGACCTGATCGTGATGACGGACGAGTCCGGGTTCCCGCAGCGCATGATCGGGCTCGGTTGGCTCGAGAAGCTCGACAAGTCGGCGATCCCGAACATCAAGAACCTCGTGCCGGCCCAGCAGCACCCCGTGTGGGACCCGGACCGCGAGTACAGCCTGCCCTGGCAGTCCGGCATGACCGGCATCGGCTACGACCCGACGAAGGTCGGCGGCGACATCACGTCGATCAAGAAGCTGCTGACCGACCCGAAGCTGAAGGGGAAGATCACGCTGCTCACAGAGCAGGGCGACACGATGGGGCTCGCGATGCTCGCGAACGGCGACGACCCGAGCCACATCACCGACGCGACCTGGGACCGCGCGATGAAGCTGCTGCAGACGGCGGTCAAGTCCGGACAGGTGCGGCAGTTCACCGGGAACGACTACGCGCCGCTGCTCGCGAAGGGCGACATCTGGGCGTGCTTCGCGTGGTCGGGCGACATGGTGCAGCTGCGGATCGACCACCCGAACCTGAAGTGGGTCGTGCCCGACGAGGGCGCGATGATCTGGAACGACAACATGCTGATCCCGAAGGGCGGCGACGTGTTCACTGCCTCGACGCTGATGAACTGGTTCTACAAGCCGTCGATCGCGGCGCAGGTGGCGGACTACGTCAACTACATCTCGCCGGTCGCGGGCGCCGACAAGATCCTGCTGAAGTCCGATCCGGCGATCGCGAAGAACCCGCTCATCTTCCCGACCGAGGCGATGCTCGCGAAGACGCACGAGATCGATCCCAAGTCGGTCAACAACCAGAAGTACAAACAGCAGTTCCAGCACCTGATCGGGGCCTGATCCGGGTGGGCGCGATCCGCCGGCGGTCACTCGCGCCGTACCTGCTGCTCGCCCCGGGCATCGCCTGGCTGATCCTGTTCTTCCTCGTCCCGATGTACTACCTGGCGATCACGTCGCTGCAGACCGGGTCGCTCGAGGTCGGCTACACGTTCAACTGGGCGTGGAACAACTACCGCGAAGCGATCACGACGTACCACACGCAGTTCTTCCGCTCGATCAAGTACGCCGGGATCGCCACGGTGCTCGCGCTGCTCGTGAGCTATCCGCTCGCGTACTGGATCGCTTTCCGCGGCGGGCGCTGGAAGAACCTGTTCCTGCTGCTCGTGATCGCGCCGTTCTTCATCACCTACCTGATCAGGACGCTCGCCTGGGAGACGATCCTCGCCGACAGCGGCCCGGTGGTCGGCTTCCTCCGGGCGATCCACGTGCTCGGTCCCGACGGGCGCCTCCTCGCGACGTCGGTCGCCGTGGTCTGCGGCATCACCTACAACTTCTTACCCTTCATGGTCCTTCCGATCTACGTGAGCCTCGAGCAGTTCGACACGCGACTGCTCGACGCGGCGCACGATCTGTACGCGAGCCGGACGTGGTCGTTCCTGCGCGTGACGCTGCCGATGTCGCTGCCCGGTGTGTTCGCCGGCACGCTGCTCACGTTCATCCCGGCCGTCGGCGACTTCATCAATGCGCAGCTGCTCGGCACGCCGAGCCAGTACATGATCGGCAACGTCATCCAGTCGAAGTTCCTCGAGCTGACCGACTACCCACAGGCGGCGGCTCTGTCCTTCTTGCTGATGGCGACGATCCTCGCGATCGTCCTCGTCTACGCACGCCTGCTCGGCACGGAACGGCTGTCCGGATGACGGCGGCGGCCGAGGCAGCGGCTCCGATCGCCGTCCCGCGGCGGCGGTTCGGCGCGTTCGCGCGGCGGCACGTGCTGACCGTGTTCGCGTCGCTGTCGCTGATCTACCTGTTCGTACCGGTTGCGGTCGTGATCGTGTTCGGCTTCAACAACCCCGCCGGCCGCTTCAACTACACCTGGAACAGCTTCACGTTCCAGAACTGGCTGCACCCATTCGCCGTCCCCGGCATCCAGAGCGCGCTCGAGGTGAGCATCGAGATCGCGCTGCTCTCGAGCCTCTTCGCGACCGCGCTCGGGACCCTGATCGCACTCGCGCTCGCCCGCTACCGGTTTGCCGTCCGCGGCGCCGTCAACACGCTGATCTTCATCCCGATGACGACTCCCGAGATCGTGATGGGCTCGTCGCTGCTGACGCTGTTCCTGAACCGCAACGTCGCGACCGGATTCACCACGATCCTGATCGCGCACATCATGTTCAACATCAGCTACGTCGTCGTGACGGTGAAGGCGCGGCTCGCGGGTTTTGACCGCCACCTCGAGGAGGCGGCGATGGACCTGGGCGCGACGCCGCTGGTCACGTTCCGCCGCGTGACGCTCCCGCTGATCGCGCCCGGAGTGGTCGCCGCCGGGCTGCTGGCATTCGCGCTCTCGATCGACGACTTCGTGATCACCTACTTCAACGCGGGCGCGACCACGACGTTCCCGCTGTTCGTCTGGGGCGCGGCGCGCGTCGCGACGCCGCCGCAGATCAACGTGATCGGCACGATGATCTTCGTCGTCGCGGTCGGCGGGATGATCCTGAACCTGGTCTGGCAGCAGGCGCGCGCACGGCGCGGCGCGTAGCGCGGTCACCCCAAACGAGGGGCTGAACGTCAAGGCCCGCGCCGGGCCTGCCGATCCGGGGAGTGATCCGCCCGTGCCGCGCCGTCTCGCACTCCTCGTACTCGGAGCCTTCGTGGTTTCGGCAGCCGCGGCCGTGGCCGGCTCCGATCCCGGCAAGGAGCAGGTGCACCTCGTCGCCACCGACCAGGCAGCAGCCCGCGCCGCCGTGCTCCGGCTCGCCGATCTCGGCTCGGGGTGGACCGGCGGCCCGAAGAAGGCGTCGCTCTCGTCGAAGCCGCCGTGCACGAACTGGCAGCCGAAGCAGTCCGACCTCGTCCTGACCGGCGCCGCCGAGGCCGACTACAAGCATCCAGGGCTCGAGATCGACAGCGGCGCGCAGGTACTGCGCACGGCGAAGATGGTGCAGCTCGACTGGCAGCGGACGGCCGTGGCGCCGGGGCTCGTCGGCTGTCTGCGCTCGTTCCTGGAGAAGCAGTCGAGTGCCGACGCGAAGGTCGTCTCCGTCCACCGGCTCGCGTTTGCGCGGGTGCCCGCTGCCGACTACACCGCCGCCTACCGGGTAGAGATCGCCGTGAGCGCAGGCGGAACGACGGTGCCCGTCTACTCCGACGTCGTCCTCGTCGGCCGCGGCCGCACCGAGATCGACCTGACGGTGACCGCGCCGGCCGCGGCGGCGGCGGCGGTCGGGTCGGCCGAGCGCAAGCTCGCAAGCCTGCTCGCCGAGCGCGCCCGAGCCTAAATGGTTGATGCCGCGTTCTCGCGTGTCCGGCTGCGCGGCCTGAGGGCACCCGGCCGCTCCCGGCCTGTTCGTGGCGGCTTTGCCGCCCCGAGCAGGCCGTCCGCTTCACGCCGTCGCACCGGCACCGATGGCGCTGCCATCGCTGCCGGCACGCCGCCGCGCCCGACCACCCCCAGTCCACGCCCCGGAACAGACGATCCCGTGGCATCAACCATCTAATCGCGGATCGCGTAGACCGTCCCGGTCGACCAGTCGCCGACGAGCACGGCGCCGTCCGCGGTCGTCGCCAGCGGCAGCGGGCTCCGGATCCCCGTCACGAAGGTGCTCACGGCGCTGCGGTACCCGTTCGCGGTCCGGGTGAGCGCGACCCGCAGCACCTTGCCGGTCTGCCACGCGGCGACGAGCGCCGAGCCCGAGAAGCGGTCGCCGAGCTCGCTCGTGAGCACGGTCACCCCGCCGGCGGCGGCGTGCGGCGCCAGCACCGCGATCGGGTCCGGAACGCCGCGGCAGACGGCGCCGCCCTGCCCGTAGCAGGCCGGGAAGCGCCAGTTCTCACCGCGGCGCACGAGCGCCAGCCAGTCGCCGGGTGTCCGCGCGCCCAGGTCGTCGCGCTGGTTCATGGTGGCAAGCAGGTCGTCGGTGCCCGGATAGAAGGCGAGGCCGTACGCCGCTCTGATCCCGCGCGCGAACACGGCGAGCCCCGTGCCGTCGGGGCGGAACGAGACGATCGTCGCGGCCCACGGGGAGCGGGGGACGCAGTGGTCGCACGTCGACGACACGCCCATCAGCAAGCGGCCGTCCGGGGCGCGAACGACGTTGTTGTTCTCGCCTCCGGTCACGGGCCCCTCCATGATCGTGCGGCGCTGCCGGAACCGGCCGTTCGAGAGGCCGGAGAAGCGCATGACGGCACCGAGCGAACTGACGTAGAGGCTCGGGCCGATCCACACGAGGCCGAGCGGCCCCTTCGGCCCGGTGACGACGCGGGTCGCCCGCGCTCCGGGGCGCCGCACGACAAACACACCGTCAGCGCCGTGGGAGGTCGCGCCCGAGCCCGTCGCCCACAGTCGGCCGCTCGCGTCGAATGCGAGCGCGGACACGTGCGGGATCCCACGCGCGTACACCGTCGCGTGCAGGCCCGACGGCCCGCGCAGCCCGGCGCCGATCGCGACCACGGTGCTCGGACGGGCCTTCGTCCCACAGCCGGCGGCGAGCACGGCGACGAGCAGCGCGAGCGCTATCCGTAGCGAACTCTGCACGAGCTCACATGCAACTCATAGGCCGCGCCCGTCCAATGGGATCGACCAGCAAAGCAGAACGGACGAAAGGAGCGAAGCGATGAGGTTGAGAACCATGCTCGCGAGCCTGCTAGCGACCGGTGCGATTGCCGGAAGCGTGGTCGCGATCGCGGACGCCGCGACAGGCTCGTCGTCGAACGGCAGCTCGTCCTCGAGCACGCCCGCCGCGACGACGACGCCGTCGACGACCACGCCGTCCACGCCGAACGGCTCGGGCGGGAGCTCGAACTGCCCGAACATGTGACCACCGCCGGGGAGCGGGCCGCTCGCGGCCCGCTCCCCGGCCGCATGCTCAGCAGACGGCTGCGCTCGGCTGGAGCCGGCAGCGGAGGCGGCGGCGCCCGCGCGCCGCCACATTCCCCGGTGCGTCCGCTGGTTTTGGCGCCGGTGGGCGGGGTACCCGCGGGTTCGGAATGGAACCGGAACCCGAACCCGAACTCGGACCCGCCTGGTCTCCTGCGGTGACCGCGCGCCACGCCACGGCCGCGACCGCGGCGGGCGTGGCGACGGTCGTGCTCGCGCTGGCGCTGTGGGAGCTGAAGGTCGTGCTCGCGCTGATCCTGCTCGGACTGACGGTCGCGGCGGCGATGCGGCCCGGGATCGACCGGCTGGCGTCGTTCCACATCCCGCGCCCGTTCGGTCTGCTGCTCCACTACGCGGCGATCCTCGGAATCGTGGCGCTCTTCCTCGCGTTCGTCGTCCCCACGATGAGCACTCAGGTCCAGGCTGCGCTCCATACTGCGCAGGTTCACCGCGCGGGCAGCGACACCGGCCTCAAGGAGAAGGTGCTGGACGCTCTGCAACGGCGGCTGAACCATCTGCCGTCCGCCGACAAGCTCGTCCGGCCGGCGCTCTCGGTCGGCGAGCAGGCGGTGAAGGTGCTCGTCGGGATCCTGTTCACGTTCTCGGTCGCCGCCTACTGGATCTTCGAGCGCGACCGGACCGTCGACCTGGTCACGAGTTTCCTGCCGCGGCCGCGCCGCAAGAAGGTTCGCGACACGTGGGCGCTGATCGACCAGAAGCTCGGTGCGTTCGTGCGCGGCGAGCTCGTGCTGATCGTGTTCGTGGCGACGCTCGCCTCGATCGCGCTCTGGCTGGTCGGCGAGCCGTACTGGCTGCTGATCGGGATCGCCGTCGGCATCCTCGAGATCGTCCCGGTGGTCGGGCCGATGGCCGCGCTCGCGCTGACGGTCGCGGCCGGCTTGACCGTCTCGTGGCACACCGCGCTCCTGGCCGGCGGGGCGCTGCTCGCAATCAGGCTGTTCGAGGACTACATGGTGACGCCGCGCGTGCTCGGCGGCGCCGTCGGCCTGTCGCCGCTCCTCACGCTCGTGTCGGTGGCCGTCGTCGGTGTGCTGCTCGGCGGGTTCTACGTGCTGCTCTCGGTGCCGATCGCCTCGCTGCTCGCCACGATCGTGGACGTCGCCATCCGTGGCGTCGAGCCCACCGAGGTGGAGGTCCCCACCGTGATCTTCCCGTCGCAGGACGCCGGCTGACCGGCCGCACGAGCGGTTCATGCCGAAGGTGGGAATCGAACCCACACGCCCCGAAGGGCACCGGATTTTGAGTCCGGCGCGTCTGCCAGTTCCGCCACTTCGGCGTCCGCATCGATCGTAGCCCCGGCCACGTCCGGACGAGGTCTTTTCGCCTTCGAGCGGGACTTTTCCGCCGAAGGTCGTTAGAGTCGCCCGCACTGTGGCAGCCGACGCCTCCGCACCGTCGCTCGGCGCGCGCATTCCCAAGCTGAGTGCGTCGTCATGGATCGGGCTCGTCTTCGTGGCAGTGCTGCTGTTCTGGCTCGCCGTCAACTTCGTGAGGACGCCGGGCGACTTCATCGAGGTGTTCCTGATCGGCATCACCACCGGCTGCGTGTACGCGCTCGTCGCGCTCGGCTACACGCTCGTGTACGGGATCCTCGAGTTGATCAACTTCGCGAACGGCGACGTCTTCATGCTCGGCGGGATGTTCGCGATCACGTACTCGACCTCGATCTTCGGGCTCCATGAGGGCCAGGGGTGGGTGATCGTGCCGATCGTCATCGCGACCCTCGTGCTCGTGATGGCCTCGTGCGGCCTGATCAACGCGACGATCGAGCGCGTCGCGTACCGGCCGCTCCGGCATGCACCGCGGCTTGCGCCGCTGATCACCGCGATCGGCGCGAGCTTCATCCTGCAGGACATCGGCCTGGCCTGGAAGGGGCCGAACTACGTGACCGCGCCCGACATCTTCCCGCACTCCGACGTCTTTTCGATCGGAGGCGTCACCTACTCGTGGAACAAGCTGATCGTCGTGCTGTTCACGGTGCCCGTTCTGCTCGTGCTGCTCTACCTCGTTCAGCGCACGCGGCAGGGAAAGGCGATGCGCGCCACCGCCCAGGACATGGACGCGGCCGCGATGATGGGCATCGACGTCAACCGGACGATCTCGTTCACGTTCCTGATCGCCGGCGCGCTGGCCGGGGCCGCAGGCGTCCTCTACGCGTTCTACGTGACGACGGTCCGCTTCGACCAGGGGTTCCAGCTCGGGTTGATCGCGTTTACCGCCGCCGTCCTCGGCGGCATCGGCAACCTGCCCGGCGCCGTTCTGGGCGCACTGCTCATCGGCCTCATCCAGGCGTTCAACGAGGGACTCAACTGGCACGCACCGGGCTCCGACTGGACGCAGTCGATCGTGTTCTCGATCCTGATCCTGATCCTCGTGTTCAGGCCGGAAGGGCTGCTCGGGGAGCGGACGCCAGAGGGCGGATGACCGAGGCGACGAGCACGGCCGGTGCGGCCGCCGCCGACCAGATCGGCTTCCGCAACCAGATGCGGGCGAGGTGGCAGGCGCTGCCCGAGCTCGAGCGCGCAGCGATCTCGATCGGCGTCGCGATCGCCTTCTCGATCCTCCTCTTCTTCGTCGACCACGCGCTCGCCTATGCGCTGCTGACGGTCACCGCCCTCTACTGGATCCGCAAGCTTCCTCAGTTCCCGCACAAGCTCGTCGCGCAGGCGCTGCTCGTGCTCGTGTATCTGGCGGCGGGGCCGCGAACGGTCGCGATCGTCTTCGCAATCGCGTTCGCCCTGACCTGGGTGCCCGAAGGACGCGCGCGCCAGATCGTCTACCCGGTGACAGCGGTGTTCCTCGCCGTCATCTACCCCTTCTACGCGGACAGGATGTTCACGATCCCCGTGTTCGGATCCTGGCCGGACGTTGCGACCGGCGTCGTGATGATCCTCTTCATCATGATGGCCGTCGGCCTCAACATCGTCGTCGGCTACGCGGGCCTGCTCGATCTGGGCTACGTCGCCTTCTACGCGATGGGCGCCTATACCGCGGCCTGGTTCGCCTCGCTGCAGTTCTCGCACACGACGCTCCACATCGGCTCCGTCGGCATCGATCCGCACCTGCCCGGCATCCACGCCTCGGTCTGGCTCATCCTGCCGATTGCCGGTGCCATCGCTGCGATCGCCGGGATCCTGATCGGCCTCCCGACGCTGCGGCTGCGCGGCGACTATCTCGCGATCGTCACCCTTGGCTTCGGCGAGATCCTCCCGCAGATCGCGAGGAACGGCGACAACTTCCTCGGCTTCAACCTCACCAACGGCCCGAATGGGATCACGCCGCTCGATTCGCCCGGCTTCGGGAACCGTCTCTCGAATCTCACCGGCGGGTTCCTGCCGGCGAACTTCCTGCAGTGCTGCAACGCCAAGGTGCTGGGCCACCAGATCCAGTCCACGGACGTCTTCTTCTGGACGGCGATCCTGCTGCTGCTGTTCACTGTCTTCTGCTCGCTGCGCCTGCAGTACTCGCGCCTGGGGCGCGCCTGGATCGCGATCCGCGAGGACGAGACGGCCGCCGCCGCGATGGGCGTGCCGCTGATGCGCACGAAGACGTGGGCGTACGCGAGCGGCGCCTTCTTCGGCGGTATCGCGGGCGCCTACTACGCCATCTTCAGGAGCGCGACGTTCCCGGGCGACTTCTTCTTCAACATCTCGGTGTTCATCCTCTGCATGGTGATCCTCGGCGGTATGGGCAACGTCCCCGGCGTGATCGTCGGCGCCGCGTTCCTCGCCTACCTCGACCGGGAGGGCCTCGCGAACACCGGCGCGTGGATCAATTCCAACATCCACGTCGGGGGCTGGCATCCGAACATCGACGTCCCCCTGTACGCGTCGGGGATCTACGGCGTGATTCTCATCGTCGTGATGCTCTTCCGACCGGAGGGCCTGCTCCCATCGCGACGGAGAGCCGCCGAGTTCCACGAGGGCGTTCACGACCAGCCGCTGTACGACATCACGCACGACCAGGCGCACTTCGACCCGCAGGGGGCGGAGGTATGACCGACGACGGAACCGGAGCCGACGTCCTGGTCGCGTCGCAGGTGCGGAAGGAGTTCGGCGGCCTCGTCGCCGTCAACGACGTCGACTTCACCGTTCCCCGCGGCAAGATCGTCTCGCTGATCGGCCCGAACGGCGCCGGGAAGACGACGTTCTTCAACATGCTGACGGGGGTGTACAAGCCGACGTCGGGCATCGTCACGTTTCTCGGCGAGGACGTCACCGGAAAGCCGCCGCACGCGATCACCGAGCGCGGCGTCGGGCGAACCTTCCAGAACATCCGGCTGTTCCAGAACATGACCGCGCTCGAGAACGTCATGGTCGGACGGCACGCGCGCATGAAGGCGAACCTCTTCAACTCGGTCCTGCGCACGCCGTCCGTTCGCAGGGAGGAACAGGCGGCGACCGATCGTGCGCGAGAGCTCCTCGAGTACACCGGGCTCGGGCGGAAGAGAGACGAGGTCGCGCGCAACCTCCCGTACGGCGACCAGCGCAGGCTCGAGGTGGCGCGCGCTCTCGCGACCGACCCGCAGCTCCTGCTGCTCGACGAGCCGACCGCCGGCATGAACCCGCAGGAGTCGGCCGAGTTCACGGCGTTCGTCAGCCGCCTCCGCGAGGAGGAGAAGCTGACTGTGCTGATGATCGAGCACGACATGCGCGTCGTGATGGGCGTCTCCGACCGCGTCTCCGTGCTCGACTACGGCGAGAAGATCGCGGAGGGCTCGCCGCGCGAGGTGCAGCAGAACGAACGCGTGATCGAGGCCTACCTGGGCAAGGCGGCGGTGGAGGACATGAAGCGGCGAGGACTGGCGTGACGAGCTCGAACGGCGGCGGGCCGATCCTCGAGGTCTCGGACATCCACACGTACTACGGGTCGATCCACGCGCTCAAGGGCATCTCGCTCGAGGTGCGCGAGGGCGAGGTCGTGACGCTGCTCGGCGCGAACGGCGCCGGGAAGACGACGACGCTGCGCTCGATCAACGGCCTCAACCGACCACGGCAGGGCGTGATCCGCTTCGAGGGCCAGAACATCACGACGGTCTCGGCCCACGCCATCGTGAAGCGCGGGATCGCGCAGTCGCCCGAGGGGCGCCGGCTGTTCCCGCGCATGAGCGTGACCGAGAACCTCGAGCTCGGGGCGTTCCAGCGTTCCGACAAGGCGGGCATCCGGGAGGACATGGACCGGGTCTTCGACCTCTTCCCGAGGCTTCAGGAGCGCCGCGATCAGAAGGCCGGGACGATGTCCGGCGGCGAGCAGCAGATGTGCGCGATCGGCCGCGCACTGATGGCGCGACCGAAGCTGCTCCTGCTCGACGAGCCGTCGCTCGGGCTTGCACCGATCTTCGTCGAGCGGATCTTCGAGATCATCCAGACGATCAACGACCAGGGTACGTCGATCCTCCTCGTCGAGCAGAACGCGTTGATGGCGCTCGAGGCGGCGAACCGCGGCTACGTGCTCGAGACGGGTCGGATCGTGCTGGCCGACGACGCCGAGTTGCTGAAGACGAACGAGCAGGTTCGCAAGACCTACCTCGGCGAAACGTAACCGCGCGTCACCCGGCTCCGACGAGCGGGAAGTAGGGAGGAGAGAGCAGGTAGCCGATGCGCTCGGCGCCGCGGCCGTGCGCCATCGCGACCGCGGTGCCGAGGCTTTGCACGCCGACGAGCCCGAGCTGCCGCGCCGTCTGGGCGTCGCGGCAGCCCGCGACCAGCACCGTCCCGACCCGCGCCTTGGTCGTCATGCACGCGCGCCACTCGGCGAACGGCTGCAGCGGGTGCGACGACCGTCCGGCGCGGTAGTCGCCGACCATTCGCTCGTCGCCGGCCGCCTGCCGCTCGGCGGCGTGCAGGCCGCCCTCGCCGTCGCCGGCCGAGTGCGGGTCGAAGAAAAGCGCCCGGTACGGCGTCTGCGTCGGCCGCGGGAACCGGCGCGGGAGCGGGTGGGCGATGATCACCGTCCCGTCGGCGGTGACCGGGGGCGCGTTGCGCCACAGGCGCAGCGCAAGTCCGAGCCCGAGGTACGCCGCGCTCACCGGGTTCGGCCGCTCGCGCGGCAGGAACGGCGTCGTCGGAGGCACGCCGAGCACGATCGCGTCGAGCGGCTCTCGCAGCTCGACGCCCTTGAACAGCGTCCCGCGGAGGAGTGCCTCGGCGTGCGCGACCGACGGCGTGCCGCCGAAGACCGCCGCCGTCGAGATCGTGCGCGGAAGACGTTCGAGCCCGCGCAGGCGAAGCGCGCCGGGAGCGCGCTGGAAGAGCCGGCGCAGGCGCGAGCCGACCAGCCGCTCGATTGCCTCCTGGTCGTACGGGTACCCGGCGACCGGGCCGGTGAGCCGCGGCGTGTCGAGCACCAGCGAGACTCCCGTGACGGGGACGCGCGCGAGCAGGCGCCGTTCCACCTCGCGCGCGAGCAGCCAGCCCCGCGACGTGCTCGGCTCGAGCAGCGAGATCGCCTCGGCCGCGATTAGGGACTCGCGGCCGGTGGCGGCGAGCAGCGCTGCGGGGCCGCCGTGCAGCACCGTCTCGGCGGCGGTGACGGCGACGACGAGGTCGGTCTCGACGAGCGCCGGGTTGACTCTCAGCCAGACGTCGTCGGCGTCCCCGAGGTCGACGAGGTCGTCGGCCTCGACGTCGTGGACGATCACGCGCCCGCGGAAGCGGCGCCGGAACTCCGGCGTGACGAGCGATCCGATCTCGCGCGGCGTGGTCCGTCGAAGCAGGCCGCCGGCGACGAGGATCGTCACCCGGCGGACGCCGAGCCGCTCGAGCTCGTCTGCCACGGCGGCGATCGCGACGTGCCGCGGCTCGTGCTGCGCGCCCGGGATCGGGAGCACCGGCTGCTCGATCACGATCGTCGCCGAGCCGCCGCGCGTCACCAGCTCGGCGAGGGGCCGCCCGGCGAGCGGGAACGCGAGCGCCTCGCGCGTCGCCGCCGGCACGTCGGACAGCGGCGCCGGCGGCCGCGGCGGGCGCAGGACGACGTCCTCCGGCGCAGCGTCGGCGACGACGAGCCGCGTGTCGGCCAGCAGCGGGACGCGTGTCACGCGATCAGACGATGGAGCCGAAAGAAGGTCGGGCGGAAGCCGCGCGCCGTCCAGAACCGCGAGGACAGCAGGTTCGTGACGCGCCAGTCGCTCACCATCGCCTCGTAGCCCTGGGCGCGGGCCCACGCGAAGCCGGCCTCCGTGAGCGCGAGGCCGGCACCGCTCCCGCGGACGCTCTCGTCGGTCAACGCGAAGGCGAGGAACGACATGTGCTCGGGGCGCGCGAGCCCGTAGTGCACGCTCTGCGAGCGCTCGAGCGGGCAGACCACGAGATTGCCGACCACGCGGCCCTCCTGCTCCACGACGAGCGAGCCGATCGTCGGCGTGGCGACCTCCTCGCGCAGCTCCGCGCGCAGCTCGTCGTCGTGGTGCTCCTCCGGATGCGGCAGGCCGGAGAACACGGGCGTCGCGCGCTGGTGATCCTGCAGCTGGGGCTCGAGCGCGATCACGGCGTCGAAGTCGCGCTCCTCGAGCTCGCGAACGCCGGCCGGCCACTCGACGTTCGGGAGCTCCATGATCCCGTAGGCGTGCTGGTGGCCGAAGCCGAGCCTGAACCACGCGTCGACGAGCTCCGGGTCGGTTGCCGGGACGACTGAGTAATGCGCCTTGCGGCCGTCGTCGACCCAGCCCGCGGCTGCGGCGGCGTAAAGGTCGCGGACATCCTCGGCGCGCTCGGCCGCGTGCCCGGCCGGCTCGACCCACGCGTTCGGGCCCCAGTCGTCGCCCTTGCGCATCCCGAGGAGGTATCCGACGAGGCGCCCGCCGCGCGTCGCGGCGACGCCGTCGGCGTCAGTGAGGCCGAGCGCGTGGACGATCGCCTCCCTCGCCTGCTCGGGCTCCTCGTACGCCGCAGGCAGGAGCGGCTCGGCGATCCGGTGCCGCCGGTGGCGCTCGGCGAGGAGCTTCCCCGCCTCGTCGAGGAACTCTTCGCTGAACGCGTGAATCTCGAGCTTCGGCACGGCGTGTGACGATAGCGTTGCCCTCGTGCCGAAGACGCTCACCGGGGCCGAGCTGCAGCTCGACGACGCGCCCGCGCGGGGCTGCGACCTCTTCCTCGTCGACGGCAACAACCTCGCGTATCGCGCGTACTTCGCGCTGCCCGAGGAGCTGCAGACGACCGACGGGCAGCCGACGAACGCGCTTCTCGGCTTCACGAACATGCTCTTCAAGCTGCTCGCCGACTACCGGCCGAAGGGGGTCGCGGTCGCCTGGGACTCGCGGCCCGTGCACCGCGCGGCGGTCGCCGAGGCGGCGGACGTCGTCTACAAGGAGGGCCGGCGCCCGATGCCGGACCTGCTGCGCGAGCAGTTCCCGCACTTCCGTCCGATCGTCGACGCGTTCGGCTACCGCAACCTCGAGTTCGAGGGCTGGGAGGCCGACGACGTGATCGCGACGATCGCGACGCGCGCCGACACCGAGGGGATCAAGACCTGCGTCGTCTCCACCGATCGCGACGCGTTCCAGCTGTGCAGCGAGAACGTCTGCCTGATGATGACGCCGCGCGGCGTCGCCGACGTGAACGTCTACACGCCCGAGCGCGTCGAGGCGAGGTACGGCGTGACGCCCGAGCAGGTGCCGGACTTCATCGGGCTCAAAGGCGACACGAGCGACAACATCCCCGGCGTCCCCGGGATCGGCGACAAGACCGCGGGCCAGCTGATCGCACAGTACGGCTCGGTCGCGGGCGTGATCGAGCACGCCGAGGAGCTCTCGCCGGCACGGCGCAAGAACATCACCGAGAACGCCGACCAGGCGCTCGTGTCGAAGGAGCTCGCGACCATGCGCCGCGACCTCGACATCGACTGCGACCCGGCCCAGCTCGTGCTCGCGCCGCCCGACCGCTCCCAGCTGAAGGAGATCTTCCGCCGGTTCGAGTTCCGCGGGCTGCTCAATCGCGTGGACGAGCTCGACGCCGCGGTGCCGTCCGCGCCGCTCGAGGTGACCGGCATCGAGGTGCCGTGGCGCGAGGGGGAGCTCGACCTGCGCGGCGTCGTCGGCTACGCGGCCGACGGCGATCGCGCTGCCGTCGCGACGGGAGACGAAGTCGTAGTCGGCCCGCGTCCCACCGGCGACCTCCGCGACGCCCAGCTCGTCGTGCACGACGCGAAGGCGAACGGCGTCAGCGCGCGCGACGACACGATGCTCGCTGCGTACCTGATCGATCCTGGCCGCGCCTCGTACGAGCTCGGCGACCTCGCCGCCGAGTACGGCGTCGAGCTGCTGCCGAGCCCGGAGGCCGAGGAGGAGACGACCGCGCTCGTCCGCTCGGCGGAGACGCCGCGGCGGCTCGTCGCCCCGATGCTCGAGCGTCTCGACGAGCGCGGCCTCACCGACCTCTACCGGACGATCGAGCTGCCGCTCTCCGACGTGCTCGCGCAGATGGAGGCGACCGGCGTGAGGATCGACACCTATCGCATGGGCGAGATCACGGCGCGCCTGGCGGAGCGTGTGGAGGAGCTCGAGTCGAGCGCGTACGAGCTGGCGGGCGAGGAGTTCGTGCTCGGCTCGCCGCAGCAGCTCGGCCGGATCCTGTTCGAGAAGCTCGGCCTGACCGCTGGACGGAAGGGGAAGACCGGCTACTCGACCGACGCGAAGGTGCTGCGGGCGATCCGCGACGACCACGCCCTCGTGCCGGTCCTCGAGGAGTGGCGGGAGCTGACGAAGCTGCTGAACACGTACCTGCGGCCGTTGCCGTCGTTGATCTCGGAGGAGGACGGACGGCTGCACACGCACTTCAACCAGACGGTCGCCGCTACCGGGCGTCTGTCGACGTCCGACCCGAACCTCCAGTCGATCCCCGTGCGCACCGAGCTCGGGCGCGAGATTCGCTCTGCGTTCATCGCCGAGGACGGCCGGCGGCTGGTGTCGGCGGACTACTCGCAGATCGAGCTGCGCATCCTCGCGCACGTGTCGGGCGAGCCGAAGCTCCGCGAGGCGTTCGAGCGCGGCGAGGACATCCACACCGCGACGGCGGCCGAGGTGCTCGGAGTCGAGCCGGCGAAGCTTACGCCGGGACAGCGCTCGATCGCGAAGATGATCAACTTCGGGATCGTCTACGGGATCTCTGCGTTCGGGCTCTCGGAGAACCTCGAGATTCCGCGTGACGAGGCGCAGCGGTACATCGACGCATACCTCGCGCGCTTCCCGCATGTTCAGGACTTCATCGCGCGGACGATCGAGCAGGCGGGGCAGGACGGCTACGCGACGTCGCTGCTCGGCCGCCGGCGGCCGGTGCCCGAGCTGCGCGCGTCGAACCGGCAGACGCGCGGCTTCGGCGAGCGCGTCGCGGTCAACTTCGTCATGCAGGGATCGAACGCGGACATCATCAAGGTGGCGATGATCAGGATCGCGCGGCGGCTCACCGAGGAGGGGAGGGGCGCGCGGCTCGTGCTGCAGGTGCACGACGAGCTCCTGCTCGAGGTGCCTGAGCCCGAGCTGTCGAAGGTGCGCGAGCTCGTGCGCGCGGAGATGGTCGGCGCGTACGACCTCGACCCGCACCTCGGCGTCGACATCGGCGTCGGCGACAACTGGGCCGAGGCTAAATCGTGACGCTGAAGCTTCCCAACCGCGTGGGCCTGATCACGCTTGCGTGCCGTGACGTCGAGCGGATGGCGCAGCTCTTCCGCGACCTGGGCTGGCCGGAGACGCCGGAGAGCGACGAGCACCATCGCACGTTCCAGTGCGAGAACGGCGTCGTCTTCGGGCTGTACGCCGCGTCGCACTACGAGCCGCACTTCGGTCCGCCGACCGAGCAGTTCCGCGGGACGACGATCGCCGTGAACCTCGGCTCGTACGCCGAGGTCGAGTCGGTTCACGCGGCGCTCGAAGGCATCGACGGCGTCGAGCTGCTCGGAGCGCCGCAGCAGGCATTCTGGGGCGGCGGCTTCAGCTGGCGCGACCCCGAGGGGAACGTCTGGGACGTCGCGTGGGCGAAGGACGCGACGATCGACGACCGCGGCGGCTTGCGCTTCCCGTAGCGAGAGCCGTCGTCGCCGGCCACGGCTGTGGGCGGTTCGTCACGGTTCCGTCACCCACACCTGGCGACTGGACATGTCCGTCGCATCGCGGCAAACCGTGCAGCCAGGCGGGTGTGGATCGGCTGTCACACCGTTGTCACCCTCATCTGGTGACGGGACACGGCCGTTTCGTGCATGGCCGGCGCTGGGCGGCCTGAGTGTGGTTCGTGGCTATACTTCGCGGCCGCTTTGGCAAGCCACGACCTCATGCAGCGAGAGCCGGGCGTCTGGGTCGAAGGCCCCGACGGCGAGCTGATTCCCGACTACGAGTCGACCTTCCCCGAGATCAACGAGGGGCAGGTCGTCCACGGCACCGTCGTCCGCGTCGACAAGGACGAGGTGCTGGTGGACATCGGCTACAAGTCGGAGGGCGTCATCCCGGTCGCCGAGCTCTCGATCCGGCGCTCCGTCAACCCGTCCGACGAGGTGACGCTGGGGGACGAGATCGACGCGCTCGTGCTCACGAAGGAGGACGCCGAGGGGCGTCTGATCCTTTCGAAGAAGCGCGCGCGGTTCGAGCTCGCGTGGAAGAACATCGAGGGCGCTGCCGAGTCGGGCGAGCCCGTCAACGGCCGCGTGATCGAGGTCGTCAAGGGCGGCCTGATCCTCGACCTCGGCGTGCGCGGCTTCCTGCCGGCGTCGCTCGTCGACATCCGCCGCGTGCAGGATCTCGACGAGTTCCTCGGCCAGGAGCTCCGCGCGAAGGTGATCGAGCTCAACCGCTCGCGCAACAACGTCGTGCTCTCGCGCCGCGCCGTGCTCGAAGAGGAGCGCAAGGAGCAGCGGCAGCAGATCCTCGACAAGCTGCAGCCGGGCGACGTCGTCGAGGGGCAGATCTCGAACATCGTCGACTTCGGCGCGTTCGTCGACCTCGACGGCATGGACGGCCTGATCCACATCTCCGAGCTGTCGTGGTCGCACGTCAACCACCCGTCGGAGGTGCTCGAGATCGGCCAGAACGTGCAGGTCAAGGTGCTGGACATCGACCGCGACCGCCAGCGCATCTCGCTCGGCCTCAAGCAGACCCAGAGCGATCCGTGGCAGCAGGTGCTGTCGAGCTACGACGAGGGTGACGTCGTCGAGGGCCGCGTGACGAAGGTCGTGACCTTCGGCGCCTTCGTCGAGATCCTTCCCGGCGTCGAGGGCCTCGTGCACATCTCCGAGCTTGCGCAGCACCACGTCGAGAACCCGCGCGAGGTCGTCTCGCAGGGTCAGCCGGTGAACGTGAAGATCATCGAGGTCGACGGCGACCGCCGCCGGCTCTCCCTCTCGCTCAAGCGCGTCGAGGACTCGGATCCCGTGCAGCCTCGCGCCGACGGCGCCGAGTCGGTGCACACCCGGCCGAGCCTCGACCTCTCCGAGGACGTCTTCGCCGACGCACCCGACGCCGACGCCGAGGCCGTGACCGAAACCGCCGGCGAGGCCGAAGTGGCCGACGAGGCCGAGGTGGCCGACGTTGCCGACGAGGCCGAGGTCGCCGAGCTTGCGGATGACTCCGAGGTCGTGGACGACGCAGTGGAGATCGAGGAGGTGCCCGACCCGGCGGCGGACGCCGAGCCGGACGTCGAGGCTGCCTCCGAGACCGAGGCCGCTGCCCCCGAGGCCGAGGCCGTCGTCGAGGAGTGACCCGCCCGGTCGCCGTCGCGATCACGGGCGGCATCGGGAGCGGGAAGAGCGAGGCGCTGCGCGCGTTCGCGCGCCACGGCGCCGCCGTCGTCTCGAGCGACGAGATCGTCCACCACCTGCTGCGCCGCGACGAGGTCAGGCGTCAGGTCGTCGAGCGCATGGGGAACGGCGTCCTCGGCCCGGACGGCGAGATCGACCGCGGGGCGCTCGCGACGACCGTGTTCAACGACAGGAAGGCCCTCGCGTGGCTCGAGGAGCTGCTCCATCCGCTGGTGTCGGCTGAATACCTCGAGTGGCGCGAGGATCTCGCCGGGTTGGAAACGCCTCCGCGCGTGTGTGTGACGGAGGTGCCGCTCCTCTACGAGGTGGGCGGTGACGCCCGATTCGACAAGGTCGTGGTGATCACGGCGCCGACGAAGCTGCGGCGCGCGCGCTCGCAGATCGCGATCGACGAGCGCGACACGCGCTTCATCCCGGACGCCGAGAAGGTGAAGCGCGCCGACTACGCGTACAAGAACCTCGGCTCACTCGACGAGCTGGACGAGTTCGTCGCCTCGGTGATGCGCGACCTCCAGGACGCGTGAGACGCGCCGCACTGCTCTCGGTGGTCGGGCTCGTGCTCGCCGCCGGCGCCGTCGTCCTCTACGTCGACCGAACGAGCCCGACGTGGTACGAGCGCGTGCGCTATCCGCTTCGCTACTCGGAGTTCGTTCGCGTCCACGCCGACGAGCACCGCCTCGACCCGGCGCTCCTCGCAGCGGTCATCTATCAGGAGTCCCGGTTCCGTCCGGGCGTCGTGTCGCCGTCGGGCGCGATCGGGTTGATGCAGCTGACGCCGTCGACCGCCCGCGGCATCGCGATCCGCACCGGCGGCAACGCATTCCGTACCGACGACCTGTACAACCCCGAGATCAACATCCGTTACGGCGCGTGGTACCTCGACAACCTCTTCAAGAAATACGGGAGCGAGAAGCTCGTGCTCGCGGCGTACAACGCCGGCCAGGGCAACGTCGACCGCTGGCAGGCGCGCGGGGAGGGCATCCAGTTCGCCGAGACGCGCGCGTACGTGAAGCGCGTGGAGCACCTGAAGTCGATCTACCGCCGCGCCTGGCGCTCGAGCCTCTACTCGGGGTCGTAACATGAGGGTCTCCGCCAAGGCCGACTACGCGATCCGGGCGGTCGTCGAGCTTGCGGCGGCCGGCCCCGGGCCGGTCAAGGGCGAGCGGATCGCGCAGGCGCAGTCGATCCCGCCGAACTTCCTCGAGAACATCCTCGCCGACCTGCGGAACGCCGGGCTGGTCGTGAGCAAGCGCGGCGCCGACGGCGGCTACTGGCTGGCGCGGGCTGCCGACGAGATCACGCTCGCGGATGTGATCCGCGCGGTCGACGGGCCGCTCGCGAACGTGCGCGGCCTGCGCTCCGAGCAGGTGTCGTACGAGGGCAGCGCGGCGCGCCTACGCGACGTCTGGGTCGCCGTGCGCGCGAGCCTGCGCGCCGTCCTCGAGCAGGTGACGGTCGGCGAGCTCGCGCGCGGCGAGCTGCCCGCGTCGGTCGAGGCGCTCGCCGCCGACCCCGACGCGTGGGCGCAGCACTAAGGGACTACCCGAACACCGTCTCGCGAACGAGCCGGACGAACACGATCTGGCCGCGCTCGAGCTCGAGCCGATCCGCCTCGTCACGGCTGAGCTGGACGTTGAAGCGCTCGTCCTCGCCCGAGACCAGCTCGGCTCGGACCTCGAACCCGAGGTTGACGACGCGCTCGACGAGCGCTTCGCGTGTCGACTCGTCGGCGTCGAGCACGACCTCGAGATCGTGCGGGCGCACCCAGGAGCCTCCGAGGCGCGTTGCGTGCCCGACGAACGACATCACGAACTCGTTGGCAGGGGCGTCGTAGAGATCCGCCGGGGTCGCCGCCTGCTCGACCCGCCCGCGGTTCATGACGACCACGTTGTCGGCGACCTCCATCGCCTCCTCCTGATCGTGCGTGACGAAGACCGTCGTCGTGTGCGTCTCGTCGTGCAGTCGCCGCAGCCAGCGGCGGAGCTCAGCGCGGACGCGTGCGTCGAGAGCGCCAAACGGCTCGTCTAGCAGCAACACCTTCGGCTCGGGCGCGAGCGCACGCGCCAGCGCCATTCGCTGCCGCTGACCGCCTGACAGCTGAGCCGGATAGCGGTCGCCGAACCCTTCGAGCTGCACGAGCGCAAGCAGTTCGGCGACGCGCGCGCGGATCTCGTCGCGCGGTCGCTTGCGAACCTTCAGCCCGAACGCGATGTTGTCGCGAACAGTCATGTGCTTGAACGCGGCGTAGTGCTGGAACACGAACCCCACGCCTCGCTGCTGCGGAGCGACCGTTGTCGCGTCCTCGCCGGCGAGCAGGATGTCGCCGCCGTCCGGCCATTCGAGCCCGGCGATGATCCGGAGCAGCGTCGACTTGCCCGACCCGGATGGGCCGAGCAGCGCGGTGAGCGACCCGCCCTCCACCTCGACCGACACGTCGTCGAGCGCTTGGAAGTCCCCGAAGCGCTTGGAGATGTTGCGGACCTGGATGCTCACGGGGACGACTCCTTCGGCTTCAAGAGGGTCATTGCGACGAGGACGAGAACCGATATCACGGCGAGCACGAGCGAGATCCCGTAGGCGCCGGGAAGATCGAAGTTCTCGTAGGCGTCCTGCACGCGCAGCGTCGCGGTCTCGGTCTGACCCTCGATGTGCCCGGAGACGACCGCGACGGCGCCGTACTCGCCGAGGCAGCGCGCAGTCGTGAGCACAACGCCGTAGATCACGGCCCAGCGAATGGCAGGCAGCGTGATGCGCCAGAACGTCGTCCACGCGCCCGCTCCGAGCGTGCGCGCGGCCTGCTCCTGTTCGTCGCCGATCTCGCGCAGGGTCGGTACGACCTCCCGTGCGACGAACGGCAGCGATACGAAGATCGTCGCGATCACCATGGATGGGAGCGCGAACAGCATCTGGATCCCGTGGTGCTGGAACCACGGGCCGAACCACCCGGTTCTCCCGAACAGGAGAAAGAGCGAGAGGCCGACGACGACGGGGGAGATGGCGAGCGGGAGGTCGACGATCGCGTTGACGATCCCGGCGCCGGGGAAGCGCTGACGCACGATCGCGAGCCCGCAGATGATCCCGAAGATCGTGTTCAACGGGACGGCGATGGCGGCGATGATCAGCGTGAGCTTGAACGCGTGCACCGTGTTCGGGTCGCTCAGCGATTGCCAGAGGTGGTCGCCGCCCTTGTCGAAGGCCCGCCAGAAGACCATCGCAAGCGGCGCGATGAGCACGACGAGCAGGTAACCGAGCGCGACGAAGCGCAGCCCATACCGAGATGCGCTCCTAGGCACGCTCGTGCCTCGTCGCGAGGAACCGCACGCCGCCGATCGCGAGCAGGATGCCGAACGAGATCAGCAGCATCACGACGGCCACGGCCGCCGCGCCGGCCTGGTCGCCGCTCTGGATGTGGTTGAAGACGAAGACCGAGGCGACCTCCGTCTTGAAGGGCAGGTTCCCCGAGATGAGCACCAGCGCGCCGATCTCGCCGACCGCGCGCGCGAACGCGAGCGCGACCCCGGAAAGGATCCCCGGGAGGATGTTCGGGAGGATGATGCTTCGGAAGACGCGCAGCTCGCCGGCGCCGAGCGAGCGCGCCGCCTCCTCCGTCTCGCGGTCGAGCTCGAGGAGGACCGGCTGCACCGTGCGTACCACGAACGGGAGCGTCACGAACAGCAGCGCCGCAACAATCGCCGTGCGCGTGAACGCGATACTGATGCCGACGGGTGAGCTCGGGCCGTAGAGGGCGAGCAGCGTGAGCCCGGCGACGATCGTCGGGAGCGCGAACGGCAAGTCGATGAGCGCGTTCACGAACTGCTTTCCGTGGAACTCGTCGCGGACGAGCACCCAGGCCGTGATCGTTCCGAGGAGCGCGTTGACAGCCGCGACCACGAGTGCGGCGCCGAGGCTGAGCTTGAGCGCAGCGACGGCCTCCGGCGAGGAGGCGACTTCCCAGAACGAGCCGACGCCGTCTGCCCGCGACGCCCACACGAGCGCCGCGATCGGGAGGATCACGATCGCGGACAGGTAGGCGGTCGTGAAACCGAGCGAGAGGGCCGCTTGGGCCCCCTCGCTCGGACGTCTGGACGACCGCCGCACGAAGCGTGCAGCGTGTGCGGTGCTAGCCAGCGGTGGGCCCCCCGATGGCCCGCTCGATCTTGGCCATGCGACCGTTGTTCGGGTCGAACCAGACCTTGTCGGCGTTCCGCCAGCCGCCGATGTACTTGTCGTCGACCTTGAAGATGCCCGGACGCGTGGGGTACTTGTCCGCGTACTTCGAGGCGATCTTCTTGTCGACCGGGCGGAAGCCGTACTGCGCGAGCAGGTCCTGCGCCGGGTCGCTCTTCACGAACCGGATGAACTGGTTCACCTTGTCCAGGTTGGAGCTCGATTTGATCGCTGCGATCGGCAGCTCGATCAGCATCGACTGCCGTGGGATCACGTACTGGATGTCCTGGCCGTTCAGCCGCGAGTTGATCGCCTCGCTCTCGTACGTGATCAGCACGTCACCCTTGCCGGCGAGGAACGTGTTCGTCGCGTTGCGCCCGGACGAGTCCTGCGAGACGACGTGCTGGAACAGCTGCTGCACGTAGGCCGTCGCCTGCTTGTCGGTCTTCCCGAGCCGGCGGGCCGCGCCGTACGCTGCGAGGATGTTCCACTTCGCCGAGCCGGAGCTGAACGGGTTCGGAGTCACGACCTGCACGCCCGGCCGGACGAGGTCCTGCCACGACTTGATGCGCTTCGGGTTCCCCGGCCGCACCGCGAACACAACGAGCGTGTCTGCCGCGATGCCGTCGTAGCTCTGCCGGTTCCAGTTCGAGTTCACGAGGCCGGCGTCGACCAGTAGGTTGACGTCGTCGCCGGTGGAGAGGAAGACGGCATCGGCCTTCAGGCCCTGCGCGACGGCGCGGGCCTGGTCGGTGGAGGCGCCGTAGCTCTGATTGAACGAGACGCCGCCGCCGTCCGGCGTCTTCTGCCAGGCCTGGATGATCTTCCCCATCACCGTCTTCGGGGTCGAGTACGCGACGAGCGAGAGCGTCGTGTCGCTGGTGCGCGCCGCGGCCCCGGCGGCAAGCACGAGCGAGGCCGCGAGCACCGCGGCGAGGACGAGTTTCTTCCCTGTTTTGTTCATTGACATGGTGAAGAAATACATAACGAACGCTGATTCGTCAAATAAGGAACTGCACCCACAAGCGTGCACCACTATCGTTCGCGGGCGGTGCGGTTCCGCTCCAACCAGACGCTCGATACGAGCCAGATCGAGGACCGGCGCGGCTCCGGCGGCTTCGGGGGCGGGCTCGGGAGCCCGATCGCGCTCGGCGGCGGCGGGCTCGGGCTCGTCGGCGTGGTCGTCTTCGTCCTCTTCGCGCTGCTCTCGGGCGGCGGCGGAAACGGCGCCTACGGCCAGCTGGACGGCCTCACGGTCGCGTCTCCCTCGCAGTCGCCCTCGAGCTCGCTCGGCACGGACTGCACGACCGGTGCCGACGCGAACACCCGGCAGGACTGCCGGATCGTCGCCGACGTGAACTCGGTGCAGGCGTACTGGAAGGGCTGGTTCCAGGCGCACGGCCGTCCCTACCGGCTCTCGGACACGGTCTTCTTCACCGGGCAGACCGACACCGGCTGCGGCCCCGCGACCACCGACGTCGGGCCGTTCTACTGCCCGGTCGACAAGAAGGTCTACATCGACCTCGGCTTCTACCAGCAGCTCCACGACGACTTCGGCGCGCGCGGAGGGCCGTTCGCGGAGGCATACGTGATCGCGCACGAGTACGGCCACCACGCGCAGGACCTGATGGCGCGCTGAAGCCGGGCGGCTCGCAGGGCGCGAGCAGCCAGTCGGTGCGGACCGAGTTGCAGGCCGACTGCTACGCCGGCGTGTGGGCGCGGCACGCGGTCGCCACCGGGTACATCGTCGACTTGACGCAGCAGGACATCGACGACGGCCTCGACGCAGCGGCATCGGTCGGCGACGACCGGATCCAGCAGCGCGCGCAGGGCAGGGTCAACCCGGAGACGTGGACGCACGGCTCGTCGGCCGAGCGCCAGCAATGGTTCCTGCGCGGGTACCAGCGCGGCGAGCCGACCGGCTGCGACACGAGCGGCTCGCTGTAGATTTCGCCCGAGCGAGCGACGAGGAGGTGCGCCGTGAGCGCGACCGACGTTGCTGCGGCGTCGAGGGTGGGCCGGCAGGCGCTGGCGGAGGCGCTACGCCACGTGGGTGTGCAGGAAAGCCCTCCGGGCTCGAATCGGACGATGTTCGGGCGCTGGTTCGGCGTGAACGGCGTTCCGTGGTGCGCGATCTTCGCGTCGTACTGCTTCTCGGTCGGCGCCGGCGTGACGCTTTGCCGGGGCTGGCACGGCGCCGGCGTGAACGCGCGCGGCGTGGCCTATGTGCCGACGCTCGAGGCGTGGCTGCGCGCGACCGGGCGGCGCGTCCCGGCGGGCTCGCCGCCCGAACCGGGCGACCTCGCCGTCTACGACTGGGACGGCGGGCTCTCCGACCACGTCGGCATCGTGATCGCCGTCAGGAGCGGCGGTGCGCTCGACACCGTCGAGGGCAACACCGGGATCGGCAACGACACGAACGGCGGCGAGGTGATGCGCCGGCATCGCCGCGTCGCGCAGGTGTCGACGTTCGGCCGCCTCTGAGGGCGTCAGCCGGCGCGCTCGGCGCGGGTGAGCCCGGTGCGCGCCCAGAGGGCGAACACGACGAGGAGCAGCGCCGCGGTCAGGAAGGCCGATGCGATCTCGGTGGGCTGCCCCTCGAGCAGCCCGCGCCCGGCCTCGAGGAGCCGCGTGTAGGGGTTCAGCCGCGCGACACCGTGAATCCACCCCTGCAACAGGTGGAGCGGGACGTACACCGGCGCCAGGAAGAGCGTGAGGAAGACCGGCGTCTGCATCAGCGGCGCCGCTTGGCTCGTGCGGAACCGCATCGCCACGCCGCAGGCCCAGAGCAGCCCGACCTGGTTGAAGATCACGGCCAGCGCGTAGAGGCCGAAGAGATCGACGTCGCTGCCGCCCACCTGCATGCCCGCGATTAGCGCGACGGTGGTCAGCAGGATCGCGATCAGCGACCACCTGAACAGCGCCGCGAGGCCGTAGCCGATGATCAGCCCGCTTCGCTGCGGTGCCGACACGAGCAGCCTCTTCGCGAACCCGCGCTCGAAGTCCCGCGCGATGCCGAAGCCGGTGAACACGCCGCCGAACACGGCCGACTGCAGGAGCACGAACACGAACTGGAAGCCGGTGTACCCGCCGCGGAAGTCGAACCCGGGCACGTGCCGGAGGCGCGAGAGGCCGCCGGCGAACGCGACGAAGTTCGCCAGCGGGAACAGCATCGGCGGCAGGAGCAGCGACGGGTTCGTCAGCAGGATCGTGGACTGCCGGTACGCGAGCCCGAGCGCGACGTCGAGCCGCGACCTCACGTCCGCGCCATCCTCACACGGAGCTGTCGCGAGGCGAGCAGCAGCGACACGCCGGTCAGGCCGATCGTGACGCCGAAGCCGAGCGCAAGTGCCTCGAGGTTCCAGCCCTCGATCACGAGCGATCGGAGAGCCTCGATCATGTAGCTCACCGGGTTCGCGGTCGCGATGTCGCGGAACCACGCGACCTCGATCAGGTTCCGCGGCAGGTTCATGCTCGAGACGAGCAGCAGGAAGAAGAGCAGCGGGAACATCGACTGCACGCCCTCGGCCGATCCGGTGCGGAGCGCGATCCAGAGCCCGAGCGTCCCGAAGCCGGCGGCCGCGCCGAGCGCGAGCACGAGGATCAGGATCGCACCACCGGCGCCGGCGTCGATGTGCACGCCGAAGGCGAGCGCGACGCTCAGGTAGATGACCGCCTGCACCGCGCCGAGGCCGAGCACGCCCCCGATCTGCCCGAGCAGGAGCGCGCTGCCGCGGACGGGCGTCAGCGCGAGGCGATTCAGGAAGCCGCTGTCGATGTCGCGCGCCAGGTCGGTGCCCGCGATGCCGGAGGCGAAGAGCGCGCCCTGCATGAACGAGAACGGCACGAAGAACGCGAGGAACGACTTCGTCGGGAAGCCGGGCAGATGCGTCGCCGCGCGCAGCCCGTTCGAGTTGACGGCCATCAGGATCAGCGGGAAGGCGAGCGGCGGGATCCACGTCCCGGGCTGGCGCGCCGTGCGGACGAGCGACCGCCGCGCGATCAGGAGCACCTGGTGCGCGGTGTCCGTCATTCGTCGTCTTCCTCCTCGGCGCCCTCGAGCTTCCGGCCGGTCTTCGCGAGGAAGACGTCGTCGAGCGAGGGGGAATGGAGGTTGATCTCGGCGGCGCGCAGGTTCTCCTGGTCGAGCGCGCGGACGACGTCGGCCAGTCCGCCGCGCCCGTCGAGGCGCACGGCGGCGGCGCCGGGCCTGGCGGCGGTCTCGGTGCCGAAGCGGGCGAGGATCTCGGCGAGGCGCGGCTCGTCGGCGAACTGCTCGGGCACGATCTCGACCGTCGACTTGCCGACCTCGGCCTTCAGCTCGGCGGGCGTGCCCTCGGCGACGATGCGGCCGTGGTCGATGATCCCGACGCGGTCGGCGAGCACGTCTGCCTCCTCCAGGTACTGCGTCGTCAGGAACACGGTCACACCCTCCTCGCGGGCGAGCCGCCCGACCTCCTGCCACAGCGCTGCGCGGCTCTGCGGGTCGAGCCCGGTCGTCGGCTCGTCGAGGAACAGGATCGACGGGCCGTGGATGAGCGACAGCGCGAGGTCGAGGCGGCGCTTCATCCCGCCCGAGTACGTGCGCACCTTGCGGTCGGCGGCCTGCGTGAGACCGACCCGGCCGAGCAGCTCGTCCTGCAGCCGCTGGCGCTCGGCGCCGCGGATCCCGTGCAGCGACGCCTGCAGGCGCAGGTGCTCGCGGCCGCTCAGGAAGGGGTCGAGCGCCGTCTCCTGGAGGGCTGCGCCGATGCGCGCGCGCACCTTCGGGCCGTCCGCGACGACGTCGAAGCCGGCGACGGTCGCGCGCCCGCCGGTCGGCGGCAGCAGCGTCGTCAGCATGTGCACGGTCGTCGATTTCCCAGCGCCGTTCGGCCCGAGGAAGCCGTAGATCTCGCCCGGCGAGATCTCGAGGTCGATGCCCTCGACCGCGCGGATCTCCTTGAACGCCCGCGCGAGGCCCTCGACGACGATGCCCTGGTCTCTCGCCGACATATCGAAAAACCTATCGGCGCGCGTGGCCGCCGCCCGGGCGGGCGCTACACTTGAGTGCGCAACTATGACGGCGACGAGGACGACGAGCACGGCTGAGCTGACGGGGTGGGTGACCTTCCTGCGCGCGCACGCGGCGATCACCCGCGAGCTCTCGGCCGAGCTACAGCGCGAGCACGGCCTGACGCTCCACGACTACGAGGTGCTGCTCCACCTCGCGCGCGCCGACGGCGGGATGATGCGCCGCGTCGACCTCTCGAAGAGCGTCCTCCTGAGCGCGTCCGGGATCACCCGGCTGCTCGAGGGGCTCGAGCGCGCGGGCCTCGTCGAGAAGGCGACGTGCCAGTCCGACGGCCGCGTCTCGTACGCCAAGCTCACCGAAACGGGGCACGACCGGCTGCGCGAGGCCGCGGCCACGCACGTGCGCGGCGTCGAGGCGCTGTTCGCGAGCCGCTACTCGGCGTCGGAGCTCGAGACGCTCGCCCAGCTGCTCTCGCGGCTGCCGCTCGCGGGCTCGGCGTCGACCGACTGCGGCGAGTAGGCCGCGCCCTCGAGGTCGCGGGCGAGCCGGCGGAACGGCCCGTCGGCGGCCAGCAGCCCGTCGAACCGTCCGCGCTGCGCGATCCGGCCGTGCTCGATCACGAGGATCTCGTCCGCGCGCCGGACGGTCGCGAGCCGGTGGGCGATGATGATCGACGTTCGCCCGTGCAGGAGCCGGTCGAGCGCGCGCTCGATCAGGATCTCGGTCGGCCGGTCGATGTTCGAGGTCGCCTCGTCGAAGATCAGGATGCGCGGGTCGGCGAGGAGCGCGCGGGCGATCGAGATCAGCTGCCGCTCGCCCGCTGACAGCCCGGCGCCGCCCTCGCGCACGACGTGCTGGAGGCCGTCGTCGAAGCGCCGCGCGATCCGCTCGATGCCGACCGAACGCGCGACGTCCTCGACCTCGTCGTCGGTCGCCTCCGGATGCGCGAAGCGGATGTTGTCGGCGATCGTGCCGGCGAACAGGAACGGGTCCTGCAGCACGACGCCGAGCTGGCGCCGATAGGAGCGGAGCTCGAGCTCGCGCAGGTCGTTTCCGTCCACGCGGATCGCGCCGTCGTCCGGGTCGTAGAAGCGGCCGACGAGTTTCGCGGTCGTCGACTTGCCCCCGCCCGACTCGCCGACGAGCGCGAGGCAGCCGCCGGCCGGCACGTGGATGTCGATCGCGTGCAGCACCGGCTCCGCCCCGTACGCGAACGTGACGTGGTCGAGCCTCAGGTCGCCCTCGATCTCCACGTGCTTCGCACCCGGCACGTCGCGGATCTCGGGCTCGGTGTCGAGGACGGTCGTGATCTTCTCCATCGCGGCGCCGGCCGACTGCACCTGGCCGTAGAGGTCGGACAGCTCCTGCAGCGGCTGGAAGATGAGGTTGAGCAGGAAGACCGAGGAGACGAGCGTGCCGATCTGGAGCGCGTCGTCGGCGATCATCCGGCCGCCGACCCAGAGGATTGACGCCATCGCGATCGCGCCGAGCAGCTCGATGCCCGGGAAGAACAGCGAGTTGAGGTACTGCGCGTGCGTGTTCGTCTCGCGGTTGGCGGCGTTCGAGCGGTCGAACTCGGCGAGGAAGGCGCGCTCGCGGTTGAACGCCTGGATGACCGCCATGCCCGAGACCGACTCCGCGATCTGCGCGGTCATCGCGGCGATCGTCTCGCGCACCCGCAGGAAGGCGGCGTGCGAGCGCACCTGGAACCAGCGCGTCAGGACGAGCGTCGGTGGGAGGATCACGAGCGCGACGAGCCCGAGCCGCCAGTCGAGGATGAACAGGCCGACGATCGCGGCGAGGACGGTCAGCGAGTTGACGACCAGCGTGGTCAGGCCCTGCGAGAGCACGTCGGAGAGGGCGTCCACGTCGGAGGTCAGGCGCGCGATGATCCAACCCGCCTTCTGGCCGCTGAAGTAGCGGAGCGAGAGCTTCGTCAGGTGGTCGAAGAGGTCGCGGCGCAGCCCGAGCACCACCGTCTGGCCGACGCCCGCGAGCCCGCGCACGAGCGTCGTCCCGAGGATCCACGCGACCGCGTTGATCGCGAGGTAGATCACGACGTCGCGCGCGAGCCGGCTCTCGTCGTGGGCGAGCATCCCCTCGTCGATCGCATCCTGGACGACGAGCAGCGCCGCGACCGGCGCCGCCGCGCTCAACACGCCGACCGCCCCGAGCGCGGAGACCCGCCCCCAGCGCCCGTTCAGGTACCGGCCGAGCCGGGTGAGGCCGACGCGCGGCTTTCTGCTCACGCGGCCAGCACCTCCTCGCCGAACAGCTGCGTGAACGCGTTGCCGCGGTCGAGCAGCTCGAGCGGTGCGCCCTGCTCGAGGATCACGCCGTCGTCGATCACGACCGCGCGGTCGGCGATCATCACGGTGCTGAGCCGCTGGGTGGCGATCAGCACGGTGCGCCCGGCGAGCGCGGGGCGGAGGTTGGTGACGAGATGCCGCTCGGTGTGCGTGTCGACCGCCGACATCGGGTCGTCGAGCACGACGGCGCGCGCGCCTGCGACGAGCGCGCGCGCCAGTGCGACCCGCTGCCGCTGCCCACCCGAGAGGTTGACGCCGCGCTCGCCGATCAGCGTGTCGTAGCCGTCGGGCAGCTCGGCCGCGAAGTGCGCGACGCCCGCGGCCTCGCAAGCGGCGACGACCTCGTCCCAGGGCGCGTCCGGCCTTGCCGCCGTCAGGTTGTCGCGGAGCGGGATCGAGAACAGGATCGGTCGCTGCGTGACGAGCGCGACCGCCGAGCGCAGCTCCGCGAGCTCGAGCTCGCGCAGGTCGACGCCGCCGAGCAGCACGCGGCCGGCGGTGGGGTCGTAGAACCGCGGCACGAGGTTCAGCAGCGACGACTTCCCGGCGCCTGTCGGCCCGCAGACCGCGACGATCTCGCCCGGCTGCAGGTCGAGGTCGATGCCCGAGAGCACCTCGCTGCCGGTCCCGTACGAGAAGTGGACGCTCTCGAAGCGCACGCCGAGCGGCCCCGTCGGCAGCGAGTGCGGTTGCGCCGGCTCGGGGATCGGCTCGATGCCCCGCAGCCAGGCGAAGCTGCGCGACGCCGAGGCGGTCGCGCGCTGCGCGAGCGAGAGGATCCAGCCGAGCGCCTCGAGCGGCCAGACCAGCTGCAGGAGCAGCTGGTAGAAGAGGAAGAACTCGCCGTACGTGAGCGTGCCGCCGATCACGTCGCGCCCGCCGAACAGCACGACCGCGGCGATCGAGATCGTCGGGAGGAAGAGCAGCCCCGGCAGGAAGTTCGCCTCGACGCGCGCCTGGCGGAGCACGCCGTCGCGAACCGCCTCGGCCTTGGTCGTGAAGCGCGCCTGGACATCGTCCTCGCGGCCGAACGCCTGCACCATCTCGATCCCGACCACGGCCTCGTCGGCCGCCTCGGTGACGTCGGCCTTGAGCTGCTGCACGTGGCGGGAGATCGGCATCACGCGCCGCGCGAACATGAACGCGAGCACGAAGACGAGCGGCATCGAGATGAGCGCGATCGCGGCGAGCTTCGGGTTGACCACGAACAGGACGACCGCGATCCCGACGATCATCATCACCGACTGGATCCCCTGGGTCATGCCCCAGCCGATGAAGTAGCGGATCGGATACAGGTCGTTGGTCGCGCGCGAGACGACCTGCCCCGTCGCGTGGCGGTCGTAGAAGGCGCGCGGATAGCGGAGGTAGGCCTGGTAGAGCAGCTCGCGCATGCGCCACTCGACGCGGATGCCGGTCCGCGAGGTCGCGTAGCGGCGCGTGAAGTTGATCCCGAAGCGGATCACGGCGAGCAGGACGATCGCGACGAGGTAGGGCCACAGCGGGTCGCCGTGCCCGTTCGTGGGGGCGATCGAGTTGTCGATCGCGTGCCGCACGACGATCGGGATGGCGAGCGAGAGGCCCGTGTAGATCAAGGCGCAGACGAGCCCCACGATCACGAGGCGGGCCTGCTCGCGCCAGAGGCGGGCGAGGCCCTTCGCGGTGGCGACGGTGCCGAGGTCAGGCGGATCGACTGAGAGGTGAGGGCCGCTCACCACGGCAAGCTACCAGGCGATCGTTAACCAGGTTAAGAGGTGAGCTCGGGCGGCTGTTCAGGCCGGCTGCGGCACGGTGCCCGAGCGTCCGCCGGCCACGGCCCAGCGCAGGCCCTTGATCGTCCAGCCACCGAGCGCCAGAAGGATCAGCCCGGTCACGAGAAGGATGAAGATCAGCCGACGTTTCATGCTGGTGAGAGTACGAGGGGGCCCGGACTGATACATCGGCCCGGAGGATGATTCGCGTCGGCCGCCGGGATGACGGGCCGCGGGCCCGTCCGGCAGCGCCGATTTACTCCTGTTTTACGTTGAGGCCCCAAAAGCCCCACGGTTTGACGAGATCGTCTCGGGTGCAATGACGATTCCGCGCGGATCGGCGCTGTTCGGAGCCTTCCTGGCGCTGGCCTTGCTGCCGGCGTTTCCCGCGGGCGCGGCCTCGAGGGCCGCCCCGACCGCGACGACGGGCCCGGTCACCTCCGTCGGCCCGACGAGCGCGACCGCGACCGGCTCGGTCAACCCGGGCGGGGTCGCGACAACGTGGTACGTCGAGTACGGGACGTCGACGAGCTACGGGTCGAAGACGTCATCCGTCAGCGCCGGGAACGGGACGAGCGCCGTTCCCGTCTCGGGCTCGATCAGCGGCCTCCAGCCGGGCACCGATTACCACTACCGCGTCGTCGCCACGTCGAGCGCGGGCAACGCCCACGGCTCGGACGGGCTGTTCACCACCCTCGCGCCGCCGGGCGTCGTCACCGGCGCCGCCTCCTCGATCTCGGCCACCGGCGCGACCCTGAACGGATCGGTCGATGCGAACGGCCGCCCGACGACCTGGTACTTCGAGTACGGCATCTCGACGAGCTACGGCTCGAAGACCGCGTCCAAGAGCGCCTCGGGCGCCAATGCGGCGCCGGTCTCGGCGTCGATCGGCGGCCTACAGGCCGGGCGCACCTACCACTTCCGCCTGGTCGCGACGTCGGACGGCGGCAGCACGACCGGGTCGGACGCGACCTTCAGGACGAGCGGCGCCCCGTCTGCGTCAACCGACGCGCCGAGCTCGATCACGCCGACCACGGCGAAGCTGAACGGCACCGTCACGCCGAACGGCCTGTCGACGACCTGGTACATCGAGTACGGGACGACGACGTCGTACGGCACGAAGACGTCGTCGAAGAGCGCGGGCTCCGGCCCTTCCGCCGTGAAGGAATCGGTCTCCGTCACGAACCTGAAGACGGCAACGACCTACCACTACCGGATCGTCGCGTCCAACAGCGCGGGCACGACGCGCGGGGCCGACCGGGCGTTCTCGACCTCGCTGCCCCCCGGCGTCCAGACGGGCGCGGCGCAGAGCGTCGCGGTCGGCACGGCGACGCTCACGGGCTCCGTCGACCCGCGCGGGCGCTCCACCACCTGGTGGTTCGAGTACGGCACGACGACCGGCTACGGGACGAAGACTCAGGCGCAAAGCGCCGGATCCAGCTCGGGCGCGAAGTCGATCAGCGCCGCGATCAAGGGGCTCGCGGCCTCGACCGTCTACCACTTCCGCCTCGTGGCGAAGAGCGACGCCGGCACGAGCGTCGCCTCCGACGGCACCTTCCAGACGACCGGCGTCACGTTGACGCTGCCGCGCCGCGACCTCGTCTACGGCGCCCGCATCACGCTCTCCGGGATGGTGCCGACGCACGCCGCCGGCGAGGCAGTCACCGTGTTCGCGCAACCGTACGGCGCGGCGTCCTTCCAGTCGATCGCGGTCGTCCTGTCGGGCGCCGGCGGCAGTTGGGCGTACCTCGCGAAGCCGCGGATCGGCACCTCGTACCGCGCCGTCTGGCAGGGCGGGATGAGCCCGGCCGTCGCCGTCGGCGTCCATCCGGCGGTCGCGTTCACGCGCCTGCGCTCGGGGCACTGCACAACGCGCGTCAGCGGCGGGCACGGATTTGCGAACCGCCTCGTCCAGCTGCAGCGGCGCTCGGCGACCGGCAAGTGGGTGACGCTCAAGCGCGTGCGCCTCGGCGTCCGCTCGCGCGCCGAGTTCAAGGCGGTGCTGCCGCGCGGCCGCTCGGTGCTGCGGATGGCGATGAGCGTCAACCAGGCAGGCGCCGGCTACCTGGGCGGCATCAGCCGGACGATCGCTGTCACCCGGCGCTGAGGGCTACAGTCGCGGCGTGAGCGCCGTCCGGTCGGAGCGTGACGGGCCGGTGACGACCGTCGTCCTCGACCGGCCAGACGTGCGAAATGCGGTCGATCGCGACACGGCCGAGGCGCTGGCGGCGGCGTTTCGCGCCTTCGACGCCGACGCGTCGGCCTCGGTCGCGGTGCTCGCCGGCGCCGGCGGGACGTTCTGCGCGGGAGCCGACCTGAAGGCGTTCTCGAACCGCATCGAGGCGGACGGCGACGGGCCGATGGGGCCTTCGCGGCTCGAGCTCTCGAAACCGGTGATCGCCGCCGTCGCGGGCTACGCCGTGGCGGGCGGCCTCGAGCTCGCCTGCTGGTGCGACCTTCGTGTCGTCGAGGAGACCGCCGTGCTCGGCGTCTCGAGCCGCCGCTTCGGCGTGCCGCTGATCGACGGCGGCACGAGCCGCCTGCCGCAGCTCGTCGGCCTCGGCCGCGCGCTCGACCTGATCCTGACCGGCCGCCTGGTCGGGGCCGAGGAGGCGCTCCGCATCGGGCTCGCCGATCGCGTCGTACCGGTCGGCGCGGCGCGCGCCGCCGCCGAAGAGCTCGCACGGTCGATCGCGGCATTTCCGCAGGGAGCGCTGCGCGCCGATCGACTCTCGGTGTACGGGGGCCTCGGCCTGCCGGGGGCGGACGCGCTGCGCCAGGAGCTCGAACGCGGGGTGGGCGTGCTCGACGAGGCGCGGCGGGGCGCCGAGCGCTTTGCCGCCGGCGAGGGCCGCCACGGTGTCTAGCGGCAGCTCGCCCTCCGCGCGCCGGCGCGCCGCGCGGCGCCGGGCGGTGCGGCGCCGCCGGACCACGGCGCTCGTCGTCTGCGGTCTCGTCGTGTGCGGGACGCTCGCGCTGCTCGGCGCACTGCCCGCGATCGGCGTATCGCGCAGCCACGCCGCGCCCGCTGTTGATGTTGTCCAGCGACCGCGCGCGGTGCCGCACACGGCGCCGGTGTCGAAGCGCGTCGACCCGAACGCGTCCGTGACGCTCGCGTGGGGAGGCGACACGGTGCTCGGCTCGGACTACGGGCTGCCGCCGGCGCGCGGCAGGACGATGCTCGCGCACGTCGCGCCGATCTTCCGCGCCGCGGACGTCGGCTGGGTCAACCTCGAGGAGGCGCTGTCGGACGGGACGTCGTCGAAGTGCGCAGGGTCGACCTCCGGCGCATGCTTCGCGTTCGGCGCGCCGATGAGCTTCGCGAGCACACTGCCTGCCTCCGGCATCCGGATCGTCAACCTCGCCAACAACCACGCCGACGATTACGGCGCGTCCGGGCAGGCATCGACGCTGGCGGCGCTCCGGGCGGCGCACGTCGCCTGGGACGGCAAGCCGGGCCAGATCGAGGTGCTGACGGTCAACGGCGTCCGCGTCGCGTTTCTCGGCTTCGCGCCGTACCAGTGGGCGTCGAGGCTCGACCACATCCCGGCGGCGGTCGCGCTCGTGAAGCGCGCGGCCGCGCAGGCCGACGTGGTCGTCGTCGCGATGCACGCCGGCGCCGAGGGCTCGGACGCCGTCCACGTTCCGTCCGGCACCGAGTACTTCCTCGGCGAGAACCGCGGGAACAGCCGCGCGTTCACGCACGCGGTGATCGATGCGGGCGCGGATCTCGTCGTCGGGTCGGGGCCGCACGTGATCCGCGGTGTTCAGTGGTACCGCGGCAAGCTGATCGGCTGGCGGACGTTCGGGATGGGCGGCACGCTGTCGGAGTCGGGCATCGTCACGGTGACGCTCCGCGGGGACGGGCGCGTCACCGCCGCGAAGTGGACGCCGCTCGCGCTCGTCACGCCCGGCGTCCCGGTCGTCGATTCGAGCGGTGCGAGCACGAGGCTCGTCGCGCAGCTCTCCCGCGAGGACTTCGGGGCGTCGGGCGCTCGGTTCAAGCCGGACGGCACGATCGTGGTGCCATGACGGGGATGTTGGATCAGCTGTTCGGGGACGGCGAAGAGCGGACGTGGGCGCGCATCCGCTCGCTGTTCGTGCCCACCGTCTCGGTCGCCGCGATCTGGGATCTGATCGGGATGGCGAATGCCGACGAGGCGGTGAAGCAGCTCTACGACTGGGAGCGGGAGCGGCTGTTCACCCTCGCGAAAGGACTTGGCGCGGCCGCCGTCGGAGTGGTCACGACGCTGCTCGTCGACGGGGCGCAGGGCAACTCGGCCGGCGGCGGCTGGTTCTGGGCGGCGTCGGTGTTCGCCGTGCTCCTGCTCGCGTGGGCGGGGTTCATCCTCACCGGGCTGCGCCGGCTGGCCGAGGAGTACCCGGTCGCGCTCAGGCTCCTGCATGCGGGCGGTGCGTGACGAACGCGCTCGTCTACATCTTCGCGTGCGCGGCGCTGGTGTTGCTCGTGGGGTTCGGGCTCGCAGCATGGCTGTCGTGGCGGCACATGAACCGGCGAAACTCGCGTTCGGCGAACATCGAGCTCGACGATCCCGGCGGCACACGGACCGCGAGCGCGAAGCACTTGACGATCGGCGACCTCGTGCGCGACCAAAATCTCGCCGCGGCGGCGCAGCGCGGCATGGCGGCGAGGAGCGAGATGCGCGCGGCGGCGGCCGTGAGAGACGTCGCGTTGGGCGCGCGCGTGACGGTCGTGCTGAAGCGGAACGTCCGCGAGGGGTTCTACTTCGACGTGCTCGCGACCGACGGCACCGTGATCGCGACCAGCCCGGCGCACGACAGCAAGGCGTCGGCGCTCGCGGCGCTCGAGCAGCTGGGCGGCGCGCTGGTCGACGAGACATGACCGGTAGCTCTCGGTATTTCCGGACGGCGATCCCGCTCTCCCCGATGTGGGCCCGAGTGCCCACCGGAACGAGGGAGGGAGCAGGAAATGAACGACATTCGTGCACCGAAGCGGTCGCTCGCCGGGCTGGTCGCGCTGGTGTTCGCCGCGGTGGCCGCGCAGTCGGCGACCGCCAACGCGAGCACCCAGTACCGCTACCACGAGGGGCAGTGGATCTTGCAGCAGCGCTACCACCCGGTCACGAAGGCGACGGCGAAGCAGTACAGCTACCACGAGGGTCAGTGGATCCTCGTCACGTCGAACCAGCACGCGAAGGTGGCTGTCAAGGTCTCCGCCGTACGGCCCGACGACCGCGCAGGCGTTCGCGGCATCTGAGTGCGGCTCAGGTCCGAAGGCCGGCGCCGGCAGCGGCGCCGGCCCCGGACAATCCGGTCAGGCGACCGCAGCAGCGACTTGAGGCTTGGTAGGTTCCGGCGCCATGAGCGCCCGGTCCGGCCGCCTCGTCGGGCGGCACTGCCTCGTCACCGGCGGCGCGTCCGGCATCGGGGCCGCAACGACCACGCTGTTCGCGCAGGAAGGCGCGACGGTTGCCGTCGTCGACCTCGAGCGGTCGGACGACGCCGAGCTCTCCCTGACCGGCGACGTCGCGGATGAAGCAGACGTCGAGCGGGTCGTCGCAGAGGTGCTCGCGAGATTCGGCCGCATCGACATTCTCGTCAACAACGCGGGGATCAGCGGCGTCGGAGATCTCTCCGAGACGACCCCTGAGCAGTGGGACCGGGTGATGCGGGTGAACGTTCGCAGTGTGTTCCTCGTGAGCCGGGCGGTCGTGCCGAGGATGCAGGAGCGACGCTCCGGCGTCGTGGTGAACGTCGCGTCGGCGATCGCAGAGACGGGCCTCGGGCGGCGGGTCTCCTACGCGGCGTCGAAGGGCGCCGTGCTCGCGCTCACGCGGTCGATGCAGGTCGACTGCGCCCCGCACGGCGTGCGCGTGAACGCCGTCCTCCCGGGGACGATCCACACGCCGTTCGTCGACCGCTACCTGGAGGCGTCCTACGCAGACCCGGAGGAAGGGCTGCGCTCGATCAGGTCGCGCCAGCTGACCGGTGAGCTCGGGAAACCGGAGGACGTGGCGAACGCCATCCTCTACCTCGCCTCCGACGAGTCGCGCTTCGTGCTCGGCAGCGGGCTCCCGGTGGACGGCGGGCTCTCCGGGACGCGGGCCTGACCCCGCCTCGGGCGCGATCTGACAGAGTCCCCGACGAACGCGCCGCCGAAGGAGCCGTCGATTCCGTTCGACCTGGTCATCGAGATTCCGAACGAGCCCGGAGCGCTCGCACGCGTCGCGACCGCGATCAGCGACGCCGGCGTGAACCTCGCGGCGGCAACGTGCATGGGAACGGCGGATCACGTCGAGCTGCACGTCCTCGTCCCGCACGCCGAGGCCGCCAGGCACGCGCTCGCGCTCTCCCAGCTCGCCGTGACGCGGGAGCGCGAGGTGGTCGTCGTCGACGTCGAGGACCGGCCGGGTGTCCTGGCCGATCTCACGCGCAAGGTCGCCGATTCCGGGGTCGACCTCGACCTCGTCTATGTCGCGACCAACAACCGACTCGTCTTCGGTTCCACCGATCTCGACGGGCTGAAGGCAGCGCTCGAGCCTTAGACGGTTCCGCCGCGGCGCGAGGGCGCCGCGGCGGAACCGTTGTCGTCAGGCCGCTACCCCGGCACGCGCGTTGCGGTCACGCGCCGGTTCTGGGCCGCTGCTGCCGCCGCCGTCTTCGCGAGCGGCTGCACGGCGGCCGCCGCGCCGAACGTCGTGTCCTGCGTGCAGACCGTACCGTCCGGAGGCAGCGTCTTCGTGTTCAGGTACGTCTCGACCGCCGAGTCGATGCACGCCGACTCGCCGCCGTAGGCGGTGTGGCCGTCACCGCGCATCGTGATCAGCCGTGCGTTGCCGAGATCGCGCACGAGGCGGAGCGCCCCGCGATACGGCGTCGCCGGGTCGTAGGTCGTCGCCACGACCAGCGGCGTCGGCGACGAGCGCGGGACGCGGAACGGTCCCGCGAAGGCGTCCTTGTCCCGGTTGTTCCAGAGCCCGTAGTTGAGCTCGGCGTAGCCGTTGTTCCAGTAGACGTGGTCGTTCAGGCCCCACGACTCGTTGCCTCGGTCGAGGTAGAAGTCGACGTCGCGCGGGTAGCGCTGCTCGGTGGCGCCGATCGTGAAGTAGAGATCGAGGCCCGGCCCGAACGTCCCGTCGTCGTTGCGGCCGTACGACAGGTCGACGAGCTCGCGGATCAGCGAGCCGTCCCCGTTCTCGGCCATCGAGAGCGCCTGGCCGATCTCCGGCCAGAACTCCTTCGCGTAGAGATCGCCCGTGACGGCGAAGTTGATGTCGTCGCCGTCCACCGGCCGTGGATCGGTGTCGTCCGCCGTCGCCGGGATCGGGTTCTTGTTTGCGCTCTCCACCAGCTGGTCGTACGCGTCCCACGGATCGCTGCCGCCGAAGTTCGAGCAAGCGTCCTGGTTGGCCGCGCACGCCTGGAAGAACCTGCCGAACGCACGCTCGAAGCCCGCCGACTGCTCGGCGAGGTCTGTCCACGGCTCGTTGATGTACGCCGTTGCGTCGACCGGTCCGTCGAGCACCATCGCCCGATAGCGGTCGGGGAACAGGCTCGCGTAGGTCGCCCCGAGGAACGAGCCGTACGAGTAGCCGAAGTAGTTCAGCTTGCTCTCGCCGAGCAGACCGCGGATGGCGTCCATGTCGCGGGCGACGTTGGCGGTCGAGACGTGCGAGAGGATGTTGCCGTTCTGCTGCTCGCACGCGTGGATGTACGCCTGAACCTTGGCGACCAGCGCGTCCCGGTCGAGGTTGAACGGCGTCGTGAACGGCTGCGAGTAAATTCCCAGCTTCTCCTGGTCGACCTTGCAGTCGATCGACGGAGTGCTCTGACCGACGCCGCGCGGGTCGAACCCGACGATGTCGAACCGCTGGTTGAGCGCCTTCCAGAGCGTGCTCGCCCCGCGGTTCTGGAGGTAGTCGACGGCGGTCCCGCCCGGCCCGCCGAAGTTGAAGAAGAGCACGCCGATGCGGTGAGCCTTGTCGACCGCCGGCACGCGTGCGATCGCGATGTGCACCTGCCCGGTGCGCGGGGTGTTGTAGTCGAGCGGCAGATCGGCGGTGGCGCACTCGGTCGTCGCTGCCTGCGGCGTCAAGCCGCACTTCTTGAAATGGAGCCCGGGCGAAGGCGCCGGCCCGCCGCCGGCGGATGCCGTGGCCCCGGAGATGAACAGGAAGACGACTGCGCCGAGGCAGGCAAGCAGCCGTCCGCGTATCCCGCGTAGACCGTTCATGCGAGTTCCCCCTTTGTGGAATGAACCGCGGGATTGTGACGAAGCGGGAGTCGGTCGGGCGGCGGTTCACCGGCGCGGTCAGCGATTCGGACCGAACCGACCGGCAGCGCTGGGCGAACCAGTACCGCGGACGGTGCACTGGGCGTTCTTCGCGCCCGCGCTCGACCCGGGAACCCAGCGGTCGATCTCCGGTTTCGTCTCTTCTTCGCAGGTGCGCTGATGGCCGCGGGGGTGATCTTCGGCGACCGCGTCGCGCTCCCCGGCGGCGCTCAAGGTCTTGACGAACTACGACAACTCGATCTACGACGTCCAGATCCGCGCGGCCGACTACATCTCGTTCACGCTGCTCGTGCTCACAGCATGCGGCGTCGCCTTCGAACTTCCGATCGCGGTACTCGGGCTCGTCCGCGTCAAAGCGCTCTCCTCCGCAAGAACCGCCGACTCGGCTACCTGATCGTTGCCGCGATCGGCGTCGCGCTCCCCGGCGTCGACCCCGTCACGACTCTGGTTGAAACGATCCCGCTCGCCATCCTCTTCGAGGCATCCATCTGGATGGCGGTCTTCTTCGAACGCCGCTGGTTCAGTCCGGCCGTTCCGGCGCCGGCCTGATCGTTCGAACGGGCTTTGTGGTGGCCGTCAAATGGCGTCCCGTTTTTCGTGTATTGTCGATCGCCTAACGCCTTCCGCCGCCCTGCTGTAGGCCAGCGGCCCAAGACGACTCGTTCTCGGCCCCGTGCAGCGGTGGTCGGGCAGTTCGCGGAAGGACACCGATGCTTCAGTCTTGCGACTCCGCCGTTGGCGGGCCGACCCCTGTCCAGCTGGTCATGCGTGACGTCAACCTCCGGATCTTCGAGCTCGGGTCTCGATATCAGCTCGAGAACGAGCTGTTCAGCTTCTTCTGCGAGTGCAGCGAGCCGAACTGTGACCGCACGATCAGCCTGCACCTGCACCGCTTCGATCCGATGATGCCTGCCGGATCGCTGCTCGCCCACGTTCCGGACGGCGAGCTAGAACCGTTGATCTGACATCCCTCGAGCACGGCGACGCAGTGCGTCTCCTCGCGGTCTCTCGGATCCTGCTCACGATCATCGACGACAACGAGTACGCCGCCTCGTTCGTCAGCAACAGCTTCCCCGTCGAACTTCGATCGATGATCTCGGCGACCGAGCGTTATCTCGACGCGCTTGGCCCTCAATAGCGCGCCGATTTGCAGGCGTTACGCCTGAGATCGGCTCTACCCAGGGAGTGGAGCGTACCGGGATCGAACCGGTGACCTTCGGCTTGCAAAGCCGACGCTCTCCCAGCTGAGCTAACGCCCCAGTTGTCGGGATGGTAGCTCCTACCTCGGCGCGAAACAGCCGCCGTTCGGCGTCTTCGGGCGCAGGCGGAGCGCGACGAGCGCCTCGCGCGGGGCGGCCGGGACGCAGTACGGCGCCTTCGCGATCAGCGTCTGCCAGCGGCCCTCGGCGGTCCGTCCCTGGAGCGCCGCACGCTCGAGCCGGAACGACCAGTTCGCGAGCGTGACCACGCCTCCGTGCCGCACCGCCGCGACCGGCGAGCGCTCCAGGACCTGCAGCTCGGCCGCCGACGTCCGGCAGTCGAGCTCGTAATCCGCATGGACGGCGCGCGAGCACACCCATGGGCTGGGGCGGCCGTGCTCGATCCCGACGACGGCGGCGCGCGCCCGCGGGCACGAGACGCCCTTGACGACCCTGACCGGGTCGAACCCGTTGACGGTGCGGGCGAGACCGCAGAACTGCGGCGCGGGCACCGTCGGCGGCGGAGGAGGCGGGGGCGGCGCACACGGCGTGCCGCACGCGGCGATCAGGTACGGGTGCAGGAAGTCGGCGAACGCGACGGCGCCCTGGTAGTTCATGTGCGCGGCGTCGACGAACCAGGACGTCTGGCCGGCGGCGACGGGCGCCCAGTCGGCGACCGTAACCTGGGGCCAGCGGGCCGGCGCCGCCCTGATCAGCTCGTTGATCTGGGCCCAGGTGCCCTGGTTCTCGACGAGCGTGACCCAGACGACGTGCTGCACCCCTGCCGCGACCAGCGCGTTCATCACCTGGTCGAGCCCGGCTACGTACGAGTCGTAGAAGTCGTTGTAGCCGACCTCGAGCACCACCTCGGGTCCGAGCGCCGCGCCGACCTGCTGGATCGTCGCGAGCGCACTCGGGGGGTGGTCGCTGTTCTCCGCCGGGCAGCCCGGATCGATCAGCTTCCGGCACGGCTGCGCGAGGATCTGAAGGTCGAGCCCCTGCCCGAGCGTCTGGAACGGCCCCGGGTTGAAGAGCAGGACGTCCGCGACCGAGTCGGCGATGAACGTAACCCGCGGCGGCGCCGCCTGGGTGGCCGAATCAGTGAAGAAAGTGCCGTTAGGCCAAAACCCATGATCGAAATCGGTC